>NZ_BAAJLR010000005.1:0-311993 GCF_057542855.1 Alteromonas sp. 4NS20-0143 | reverse complement strand
GCAACAAAGAGACACAGACGACAAGTGGCCTAGAACCAGAAGTTTAGAAAACCGCAAAGTTGGCTGTTAGTTTGCATTATTTAATTTCTATGAGCAGTCAAATATTTATACTAAAGTCTTGCAGTCCCGACTAATGATGATTTATGTAAGACCGTAAGTCAGCTAGATTTGGGATGAGTTTGACTCTTTAAGCCCTCAATAAAGAAGTAAATACAAATGAAGTTCAGGGAAGATATTAATGCGTTACGAGCAATAGCCGTAGTTTCTGTCGTTTTGTTTCACTTTAATCATGAATGGCTTCCCGGCGGCTTCGCCGGTGTAGACGTTTTTTTTGTTATATCTGGCTTTTTGATGACAATGATTATTATTAAAGGCTTAGAAAAAGAGTCTTTCTCAATTTTATCGTTCTACAAAGCACGTGTTCGTCGGATAGTCCCTGCATTAGCTTTTCTCTGCTTTGTTCTAATGTTCTTAGGGCTATTTTTACTATCACCAATAGACTATTTAAACCTTGGAAAACACTCTGCTGCTAGTTTAACGTTTCTATCCAATATAGTTTACTGGACAGAATCCAATTACTTTAATCCTTCTTCAAATGAAAAGTGGCTTCTACATACGTGGAGCCTATCTGTTGAATGGCAATTTTATCTTATTTACCCAATTTTTTTAGCTGTATTGAGAAGATTCATTACCCTAAATCGATTAAAAGTTGTCATTGTGATTAGCACTATTTTAGCACTCCTTCTTTCAATTTTAGTGACGATGAAATCAAGTAGTGCGGCATACTTTTTGTTGCCAACAAGAGCATGGCAAATGCTAGCAGGTGGGTTGGCATTCCTATACCCAGTAAACCTTAAAGCGAACACCAAGAGCCCTATACAACTAATAGGTTTCGTCCTTATAGTAACCTCACTTTTTATTTATAATTCAGCTACACCTTGGCCTGGTTACGCATCGTTATTACCGATTATTGGTGCGTGTTTAGTCCTTATTTCAAACAACGGTGGGTCACTTTTAGTAAACAATAGACTTACCCATGCACTTGGAAAATGGTCTTACTCCATTTATCTTTGGCATTGGCCAATAATAGTTGCTGGGCACTATTTTGAACTAGGTGCTAATTGGTGGGGAGTTGGTTTGCCACTTTCTATTGTGCTCGGTGCCGTGAGCTTTAACTATGTTGAATCTAAATCCCTAAAAGATTATCGACTAGATAAGATAAAAGTAATTTTACGACCGATACCATTCGCTGTTATGACATCCATTTTAGGCCTTACTATTTTTTATACAAACGGACTTTTATCTCGTTTATCGCAAAAGGAACAATTTTTAGTCTTGTCTGCAATAGAAGCTAAAGACGACTGGTTTTACCCTAAGCCCAACATAGAAATTGAAGGTCTCGAAATACGGTTTATCAAGGGTAAGTCAAATAAGAATATATTAGTAATGGGCGCAAGTCATATTGAGCAAATCTACCCATATGTCGCTAGCCTTGATAATGAATATAATATCTATTTTCTAACGCAAAGCGGATGTTTTGTCACACCATCTATGAAGAATCCCAAGTGGGGATGTGGTGATCTTCAAAACTACCAAAAATTGCTCAATAAAATTAAGTTTGAGAAAGTGCTCACATCGTTTTACAGTTTTAACTCGTACTTACCCACTTCAAGTTCTAAAAGACAAACCGAAAAACTTATCAGGATCAAAGAGTATGATGATTTTTTGTTTAACTTGAAGAGTAATATTCCTGAAGTTTTTATGTTAACTGGCGAGCCCAAGGGGAAAGAATTTGATCCCGTTTTTGCATCTCGTAATAAGCTGCCTGATAGTATTTCAGAAGCTAAAGTCCGTTTGAATTATTCCGAACATAAAGATGCTTTAACTAAACTAAAAAACATTGACCATATAAACATTATTGACCCAATTTCCTACCTCTGTAAAAACAAACAGTGCAAAACAAGAGATGAAAAAAGGGGCTTCTTCTACCGGGACAATAACCATATGCGTCCATGGTATTCAATCGAAGCGAACTCATATCTCAATAATATCTTTCTAATGTAGAAGAATAATTGCAGTTACTTGTGGCCCATACCTCAAAATTCACAAAAAAGCTGAGCAATAATTGATTTAGCTCTTTGTGATTTTAATACGATTAACGAAGAGAACAACCATTAAAGTATGCGAAAGATGATGATAAAAAACAGACACGACTATCTACATTTCTTAGAGCAAGATAGATTGGCATTAAACGTAAAGCCAACAATTAAAAACTACTTAACCCATGATATTTGGCGATTTCAAGTAGCTTTAAGAAAATTAGTGTATAGAAAAAACACTACCAGAACTATGTTTGGCAAAATCTATGCTGTATGGCTACCGTTAAGAGTTCGAAAGCTAGGTCGTAATCTTGGATTTTCGATACCAGCCAATGCCTTTGGCCCGGGTTTATCAATCGCTCATGCGGGAACCATTGTAGTCAACGGAAAGTGTAAAATTGGTGCAAACTGCCGGATTCACGTATGCGTTAACATCGGAGGCAGTTTATCTAAAAAGGGGGGCAGCTCCTCATATTGGCGATGACTGCTATATAGGACCCGGCGCAAAAATATACGGCGACATAAAAATTGGCGATAACGTTGCAATTGGTGCCAACGCGGTAGTTAACAAGTCTTTTGAAAGCGATAGTACTGTCGGTGTTATACCAGCGAAGATTATTGCAGATAAAGGACTTTAAGATATTTTGAAGAACAAGCGAACGGAAATTAACTATTAGCTTTGTATAGAAAGACAATAATTGACCATAAACGTTTTTAACGTTTTCACTTAACAATGCAATGTTTTTTTAGAGGAACTAAGATAGTACATTAATGAATGTACTTGTATGGTCACGGCATTTATATTGCTTCCCAGTGAATAGTTTTGTTTCGGTAAGAAAGGATATCAGAAAGTATGGAAGTACAACTGCTAACGACAGTTTCCGTTGTAATCACAACACACAATCGCCCTGACTATTTGAAGGAGTCACTTGCTGCAGTATTAAAACAAACTGTTATGCCTAAAGAAGTGTTCGTCATTGATGATGGCTCTTCGGTTAGCTATGAAGAAGTGTTGTCACTTTTTCCGCGCGATCAATTTGAGTACATCAAAGTACCCGTAGCATCAGGTGCAAATGCTGCGCGTAATTTGGGTATTGCAAAATCTACGTCAGATATCATCGCGTTCTTAGATGACGATGACGTATGGGATGAAAACTATCTTGAACACCATATTGCAGCGCATCAGCACGCGGATGCAGTGACCTGTGGATATCGTTTTCTAGAAACGCCAGATAAAATTCACATCAACGAAACTGAAGTTATCACCACCGAAGTGATAAAGAAAGGCAATAAGTTTTGCGGAATGAGTGGTGTTACCTGCAAAGCTTCCCTAGCTAAAAAGCTAATGTTTGATGAAGAGCTAAAGAATAGCCAAGATTGGGACTTTTTCGTTCGTATTACTTTAGAAGATGCTATTTTTAAGAATATCCCTAAAGATATTTATTTTTACCGCAGAGGTCACGTTAGTATTTCTACCGAAGTAGCTAATATGCCACTGGAGAAAGTGTTTCCGAGACTAAAGGCATTTAAAAAGCACAAAACACTTTTAGGTAAAAAAGCTTATAATGACCGAGTTGCTAACCAAATTCTTAGCCAAATTGGCAAAAAAAATAACAAGCTAGGCTGGATTGGTTTATCTCTGAGTGAAGCCGGCTTAATGGCAACAGCTAAAGTATTGTTGGGGAAAAAAAAGTTCAAATTAAAATTGTAAAAGTAATATATTGTCGAAGACCCGAGATTCTAAACGATTAGAATCTCGGTGATTTCAGTCCTCTTTGAGGATTTAGCACGATTCGTGTTATTTGAAACTAGCCAGTCACTGGCGACATTTATCTCACCACATTCTTGCTTTTTATTCGCTCTAGCACCCACGAAACAATTATTACAGTAGCTAACGAGATAACAGCTAGGGAATAGTATATTAATGTAGTGTCTATAAAATTTACCCAGACACCTAATGATATGTAACAGCATGCCATACTCGTTACGAATGCCCCGAGAGACTGTCGTCCTACCAACGCAATTAAACGAAAAACGTACATATTAGTAAACGTTCGGAATACCGATAAAACACACATTATAGACAGCAAAGCTACGAAAAAGTGTATCATTCTAAGCGGACCTAATGAGCGCTTTTCAATCCACCACTCCCCCTTAATTGCAAGAAAATCGTAACGTTTCAAAGCATATGCTCCGATCAGAGCACAAGTACAAATGCCGCAAAAAAGTAGTAAGTTTTTGTCTACTTTTACAAATAAAGAAGATAAATACCTTTTTTTCCCAAAGAAAAGGCCCAGCATAAATGGGAGTTGATAGGCTAAAACGTTCAGCCCCCATTTTGCGTCATCAGTAGCTAGGTTAGTGAGTTTAAAAGCGGGAAAATATTGTGAGAGAGCATAAATCGCCATAATAATCGATAAAAATAACATTTCACTTCTGAACAACACTCGCACTAATATAGTTGTACTCAATAATAAAATCACATAAATAAACAATAGGTCCGTGAACTTTGGTACATAAGTGAAAGACGCGAATCTTATAAGACCGGAAAATAAGTTCTCTTTTAAAAACTGTAATTGAGTCAGTCTAAAAAAAACATCATTATCAAATAAAAAAGCAGCACTGAACAAAATTGCTAACAGTAAGAAGTTAACCTTATATAGATGCCAAGCTCTTCGCACTATTTTTTGATTAAAATCGGCCTTACCAAGATAAACGAGCCCTACCATATACCCCGACATAAAAAAGAAAATTTCAGCGGCTGAGGAATAACCGTAGTGCGTTAGTGTTGGAATTTTGATACCCACATCACCAACTTTATTTAACATTACAGTTATATGGTTTAAACAAATAGTAAAAATCGCATACCCACGGATCAAATCAATCCTATTATCTCTATCCAACATTAGGTACCACACATAATTATTATAAAAAATAGCGATTATTGTTGAAGGCTTTCTATTACGGTCGCATAGCGTTCAGCTACACTCTCCCAGCTAAAATCAGCGGCTTGCTCTATCGGCGCTTCAGCCCAGTCAGTTGATAATGCAGTGGCTATTGCTGCAGCATACTCTTTGACATTTTCAACGTCACAAACTACACCAGCCTCTCCTATTAACGTTCTGCGCATGGAATCATCGGTAGCGACAATAGGTAAACCACTGGCCATAGCTTCTAAGTAAACGCGACCAAAAGGCTCGTCTTCCGATGGTAAAGTGAAAGCATCAACTGAACGGTAAACGTTAGGAATGTCAGCAAATTCAACTTTAACTATCTTAAACCTATGTACTCCAAGTTTTTGAGTACAAAGGTCGTTAAAATACTGAACGTCAGGACCATCTCCACAGATAAGTAGCGAAACGTCTGTTAACTGGCTCACTGCCTCAATGGCTAAATGAATACGCTTATGGTTTTGCCTGTTTAGTGCACCAACAGTTAGTAACACTTGCCCCTGTAACCCATGCTCATACCTTTCGCCCTGGGGGCTGAATTTAGCTAAGTTTACGCCATTAGGTATTATTTCGACCCGTTGTTCAGGCTCTATAGAGTGAACATAATCTTTGGTTTCTTGGTTAAACACTACTAGGCAGTTGGGCTTAAACTTTAAATTGCGCCTTAACACCTTACCGTTCGATACCATCCCTGCTCTTTCGGTATAGAGGATAGGTGTTTTAAAAAGCTTCCTGATGACTGCCGCTACGGCCAAACCTCCGTAGTCGTTATTAGGATAAATAACGTCGCATCGCTTAAATATTAAATACGGCGTATAAGTTAGAAAGCTGGTTATCGACTCGATAAGCAACGATGGGTTAGAAACAAATCGCGTAAGCAACCAGTCAATGGTTTTGTTACGCTGCGCTTTTTTTACTTTTCCCCTAGGAATACACGGTATAACAACGCTATATTCGCTGCAATTTGATGAACTCAGTAACTTTACATCAAAAAATGATGCTAGGTGTTCTGCCATTTCATACGCACTTAGTTGAGATCCGCCGCTTGATGAAAACCCTGCTTCAGGGTGAATAACGGCTACTTTTTTCTTCATAAAATGTCCATTTTCGTGCTTAGAGGCAATTGCTCTTTCCCACATACTGTTCAAGTATACCAAATACATATGGTAGATTGTTTACGACATAACCGAGAGTTACTTGACCTATTTTATAGCAAGCAATTTAGGTTCCGCTTTTATCACTTTGATAAACATGTGTGCATTTAACGTTATTTAAAGCTGAAATAACATTTGTATGTAAAGAACCCTGTAAGCACCTTGCCACGCGATATTGTAAGCACTACCCTTTAGGTGTTACCCCAGTCTTTCTCTTCTTTTGCATTTTTCAATATATAGGGATATACCATGCACGCTGACAACCAAAAGCATCCTATCTTTTGTTTCATCATTGTTGTTTTGCTAACTTTTTTGTCTGTTTCTTGCGCCAGCCCGAACCAAGGCAGCAGCGATTACACCAAAGGCGGACAACCCGGAGATATTTTATATCGTTATATAAAAGCTAATACTAACGATAGCAATACTGTAGAGACGTTACTAACCGATTACAGCGGGCCCAAACGGTTAAAGCCTTTTGTGGAAAAATATGGAAATGAGTTAGCCAAGCTGTATACGCAACAAGTACTTTTTCCTTCCTCACCAACAAGTGAAAATGAAAAAAAAGCACTTTATGAAAATATAAACGCAAATCAAGCCTCTGCCTTATTCGCCTCATATCCAATAGATACCGCTAAATGGATGAAGATAATTTCAACGTACTCTGATTTAAGCAAAAGTGATATTTATGAGGCTGCGATTAGCGCCGGGCTAGACCCATCAATAACCTTTGCTGCATCAGCATCAGGATTTGAGGATACTGCTACCCCACTTATTAATTCAATAGGGTTAGTTATTTACGGCCAAGATGAAGGAAGTACTGCCACAGTTAAATTTAGGGCGGATGATGATACATATTGGCGTAAAGGGCTAGACTTAGCATGGGAACCTATCTACGGTTCGTTCGCTGGAAGCATAGTGTATCTAGAAGCAAACACTAGGTACAACATAGAAGTAACTATTACAGACGTATATGGGGATGTAGTTGAACATACTCTCCAAACGACTACGAAACCTAACACTCCACCAATCGACCCAAATAAAATATACTACCTTTCAGAAATTTACTCTGGCGGAAAGTTAGACCTGGAAGCGTTGAACATTGAAGGCAGCGCTAATGGCTACGCTAAAGTTATTGGTGATGGACCCATTATCGAAGCCGGTAATGACGTGCTCGCCGCGGTTAACATTGGTAACAATTCGTATGTGATGCTTGAAAACCTCACTGTTAAAGGCGGACGTCGTTACGGCATATTTGCTAAAAAGGCGCATCATATATGGATTAAAGGATGCAATGTATCGAAGTATGGTAGAGAAGCCGTTGATATTAGAGACGGTGTAGCCTATTCAAGTACTACCAACAACTCCCCTATCAACTATGACTCAGGTATCTACTTAGAAAGAAGCGGTTTAGCTGTAATTGAAGAATGTGATGTACATAGCCCTAACATAGGCGCAAATAGCTGGGCAGTAGGGCACCCTAAAGGTGCAAATGCGCTTCAAGTTTGGGCATATCATGACAGTGATAAATATAGAGGCGAATTTATTGTAAGAAACAATCGCTTTTATGGCACTCCTAATCATAGATTTAACGATGTGATTGAAGGGCGAAAAAACTTTGAACGGCGCGGCGGCTTCGTAAAGAATTCTGCAATTTATGGTAATTACCTAGCATATGCCAATGACGACCTTATAGAAATTGATGGCGGCCAACAAAACGTGTTGGTTTACGATAATGAGATGGAACAAGGCTATGCTGGCGTAAGCATAGCGCCCAATACGTTAGGACCTAGCTATATTTTTCACAACTACATACACAACTTGGGTGATGAAACAGGCAAAGAGTGGACTGCTATAAAAGCGGGAGGGCTAATTTCAAAACCAGCTGGTAGAACCTTTATTTTTGAAAACATTATTGATGTTGAACGCAATGGTATTGCAGCATCTCGAGTTAACAACGATTCTACATTTTGGGTTACCACGCAAAACAACATCATACTCACTAAAAAAACTGGATATTCAGTTGGGTACTGTATTTTTGATAAAGAAAAGTACTTAGGCAGCACAAGCACCAACGACCTTTGTTTTAATGAGAATTCAGGTGATGCAAGATACGAATTTAATATAGATAACGTTGTTGAGCACCCCTACTCCGATGATTTTTCATACATAGAGTCACTGCAAAGTTCACTCGAACCAACGCTATATGTATCAGAAGAATTTAAAATTCCTAACTTTTCATCGGAAGTATTCTTACTACCCGTTGAAGAACAGCCACCAACAGCATGGGAATTCAAAGCTAGCGAAATTGAGCACACTGGCTTTTCCAAACAGTATCGCTATGGAACCACTAGAATTACCGATGACAATACCGTAACTCTTACCGGCAACAACTGGCAGATGTTTCCTATTAGCTACACATTAACCGAAGACTCTGTACTAGAGTTAGAGCTTGAAGTAGAAGGTAACCCAGAGGTAGTTGGAATTGGCTTTGAAACAGATACTAAGCTGAATAGCTCTAGAGTGGTTAAATTTTATGGCAAACAGGCTTGGGGAGTGCGGGCAGAGAACTATTTTTCAGCAGCATCACCAATAATTAAATTTCCAATTGGTAAATACGTTACAGGGCGAGTTAATTACCTGATTCTAGTCTTAGATAACGACAATACTAAAAGTTCCTCCAATAGAGACGAGGCCATGTTTAAACAGGTCAGAATTTCGGAAAATTAAAGTTGTATTGTTTCTCAAGCACAATAACTCTTTTTAAACACTGTTAAATTAAATAAAACCTTTGGTATCATTCTTGCTGTGTACCAAATACTAGTTAAAAATTCTGGCACTCACAGCCTCTTACGGTTGAAGAGTGCAACCAGTTCTAATATTCGCCTCATCGTAGTCTTTTCAATGGAATGATATATATGATCAAAAATTTTTTTAAACCCAGCAAACACAAAGTTCACTTTCTTCATATCGGTAAAACCGGTGGCAGCGCTGTTAAATCGGTTTTAAAAGATTTTCCAGAAACTGATAGATTTAAGATTATACTCCACAGTCACGATACAACTGTGAGAGATATCCCAGTAGGTGAATCTATAATTTTTTTTCTTAGAGAGCCTATTTCAAGGTTTATTAGTGGTTTTTACAGTCGTAAACGAAAAGGACAACCTCGATACTATTCAGAATGGAGCGCTGAAGAAAAGACGGTTTTTGACAATTACTCTACTCCAAACGAAATGGCTTTATCTCTTCAAAATAAAGATGAAAAAGCAATCAAAGGTATGTTTTATGTTCAACACCTTATAAGATATCATTACTGGTTTGGTAGCTTAGAATATTTTAAATCGCGAATTGATGACGTTTTATATATAGGATTTCAAGAATCGCTACATGACGACTTTAAAAATATTATCAAATTGCTTGGTATATCAGATGATTTAGCTTTACCTACAAACGATATAGACGCCCACAGAAACCCGGAAAATATCGATAGAACGATAGAAGAACGTGCAAGAATCACTCTAAATGATTGGTATTATGAAGACACTATGTTTATTGAGCTCTGTAAAGATATCATGCATGAAAAATACGAAAATTCAGAGATTAAAAATCAAAAAAGTAGATAAGCGCCTCTGTCAGTTTATTTTACAAAATGAGCATTTCACACACAAAATTTAATCTACCCTTTTGATTAATAAACAAATTACCAATATGGCATAGAGAGTGCTTAATTTGTGATAGCGTAAAATTTTAATAATTTTGGAGTACACGTGTTAAAAAAATTAATCCAGACAACTTTTGCAGTTGTTGCACTCTCATCGGCCCTTCCTGCCAATGCAGGTATCATCTTAGCATCAGATTTTAATGGCACCTCGGGTGACCCAACTAACATTGCTTGGACTGAGAGTGGAGTATCAGTAACAAAAACTCTAACCCCTCAAACGACAAGCTTCACGTCTCTACAGCTTTTCGACAACTTTGATGATGTTTTTGCAGTTGACTATAACATTCACAACGAAGGAACTTGGTTTGTTGACATACTGCTTTCTACAAGTTCTTTCGTTAATAATATTAAACTAGATTCTTTTTCACTTGATGCGTCTATTTATAACAATCGAGGCCAGCTTCAAAACGTCCAACGAGACTTTAGTTTATCTTTGGATATCTTCGAAGGCGCTAGCTCTTTTTTTTCTAGCTCTGTAGATGTATTCAATGGCGATAACAATAAATCTGGTTTTACGCCTACAAAAGCAATCGAATTTGACGTGAGTAACTTAGTATTACAAGGTGGAAGTGACTACGTTTTCCGTCTTACAGCCTTTGGTAATGGCGGAGGCAACAATGCTGGATTTGATAATCTAGAGCTTACAGGCACGCCAACGAACTCATCTTTATTGAGCGTTCCTGCGCCAGGGAGTCTAGCCATACTAATGACTTCTTTGGTTATGCTACTGTTACGCAAAAGAAAATAATTTTTTTAAAACGTAAATGTATTAAAGCCCTTATTTATTAAGGGCTTTTTCGTTTTACATTAATCTTCCTTATTCAACCGACATATTTTTACTGTCTGAATTTAATTGATATAAAATTTGTGTTTTCCAGAGATCATACGATGCCTTTATACTTAAACGACGAGCAGGCTGTAACATTTCTTCATATTCCCAAAACTGCTGGTACAACTATCGAAACATGGCTAAATGAAACGGGAAACTTTAAGCAATTTCTTTTCTCACAGCGAAAACTTGAGGGAATGCTCGTAACCCCCCAACACTTAGGATACAACACTCTAGCGCAACTAACTAAACCACTCACTAGGCCTTTCGAATATAAGTTTGCTATAGTTCGAAACCCATTTGACAGGATTGTCAGTGAATTTTTTTACAGGATAAATTTAGGTAGTATCCAATTAGGTAGTAAAGCCGAAACGTTGTTTGCTTCATGGTTGATACATAATCTTAATGAGTACAAAAAACAACCAGACATCCTGGATAATCATCTACGCCCACAAAATTATTTTATAAGAGAAGATGTTGAAGTATTTAAGTTTGAAGATGGCATTCAAGCTGTTATGAAAACGGTAAGTGAGAGATTGGGCTTACCAAACTCTGTATATGTGAAACCTAAGAAAATCGGTATCAAGAAGAATGTACAATGGACAGCAAGCGCGCTCGAAATATTCTTAGAATTATATGGTCAAGATTTCGAAAAGTTTGGTTATTCAAAGGATACCTCACAATTAAAAATTGAATCATCAAAATTTAACATTTTAAAAAGTGATCTAGCCTTTTATTCGAAGCTTGCTAAGAAAAAGCTATACCGCAAGCTCAAATAATTATCACTTCATCTCCGTAAACTTAAAGCTTTCGCATGAGGTTAATGTAAAGGACTTCAAATTTTTGCAAAGTGAAGTTGAGTAGGGGCAAAAGTCCAAAAATCTTTGACATGTTAAATGTGGCCTAGCTTACAAAACTTTCTGTAGAGTGTCTTGTGACTCCAAATCACTAAAAATTACTAACAGTCACTGGGCGCATTGACGAGTTTTTCATAAATACTATAAATCCCATTTACATAGCGCTCTTCGCTATATAATTTAACGACTGTTTCTCTTACACGACCCAGTTCTTCAGTATCTAATATTTTAAGTCTTGGTGCCATTTTAGTTATTTCGTCAGCAAGGTCTTCCGCACTTTTCTCTTCTACAGAAACATACAAAGGCGATTTTATGGCTCCAAACACTTCTGTTATCCCACCTACATCAAAAAATATTGCCGGCTTACCTTTCGCGATGGCCTCAAGTATAGATATCCCAAACGTCTCAGTTTGCCCATTCTCCCCTACTATTGCTGTATGAACGTAAAGATGGCAATCGCCCACAATCGACGCGACCTTGTCAGGTGGCAAAGCACCATGAAAGGAACAAACATTACTTAGCCCTAACTTTTCAGAAAGACTAATGCAGTTTTGTAATTCTTCCCCGTCGCCTATAAAATCCACGTGAATATCAAAACGGTCTACCATTTTTTCTAATGCTTCAAGCAAATACTTTTGTCCTTTCCAATCTACAAATCTACTTACATTAACTAAGCGATACGTATCACCTGGTTCAAGAACACGCGTATCTATATGAAACAAGTTTTCGTCAAAACTATTGTATAAAGTCACAACCTTATTTTTTTGCAACCCCAAAAACTCATAGGCTTTTTGCTTTAGGTATTCACTTGGGACCGTGAAAATTACATTATCAAGGCAAGATAACGCTCGCAATGAATCTTTATATTGCTTACCAAGAGTATTATGAAGAAACACATCGTAACCATGTAAAGAAACAACAATAGGCTTGCTTACGTTCGAATATTTTAGGATATCAAAAGCATAGTGAGCTGATACTCCAAAGTGACAATGAATTATGTCAGGGTTTAGCTTTTCAAGCTGTAATCTAGCCTGTTTGTAGTCTATATTCTGTACTCTTCTCCTGAGGGCATTAAGTTTCCTTTGCAATTTTCGAGCAACTGGTCCCTTATTGTCTAAGGATACGTCGAATACATCAAACTCACTGCCTCTTATTATTTTTTTAGTAAAAATTTTGACGTTGTGATTGTCTCTAATTGTCTTATCTATTAAGTTCACTATAAATGTATAAGACGGAGAGTAGAAGCGAGTAGTACAGTTTAGAATAGTAAAATTTTTCACTTTATTCCTTTAGTGATTTCAAAATCATCACGTCCTGTGCACAAAAGATTACTGATTGTGCATTTGCAGTGTTAAAATTTATAAAAAAGCAGCGTTTTTTGATTCTCAAAAGAATCATTCAAAAGAAACCAAGATTTTACTGCAATATAGTTTTCTTAAAAACCTAATATGTAGGGTCTCCTGAAAATCCATTCATAATGAGATGGTTGAACTTATATCACTTATGTTTTTATCCAGTTTTCAAGCCTATTAGGTATAGAACTTGCTTCAATAATACGCATAACGAACATCTAAGTGGATGCTTTAAGGGGTATTTGTTGGTAACACTTAATCAATCTCTTCCCAGACACACTAACTATATCGAACTACACGTGAATCTTAAATGTATAAAGGACAATATATGAAAACAAAATTTAGGAAGAAGGTACGTGATGTTAAATTTGAAGCATGTGCAAAAATCTTTGGACCTAATCTTACTAAAGCAGTTTTTTTAGGTCACCAAAAATCGGGAACCACGGCAATTGCAAATCTACTCGCAAAACGAGCGAAGCTTACATACTCTAATGACCCTGTATACAACACCTCCAAAAAAAGTATCAACATTATCCAAATGTTAGAAAATAAATCAGATGAGTTTTTTGAAGTAGTAGATGCAAACAAAGGGATATACTATCGCAAAATTGTCAAAGATCCTGACTTCAGTTTCTGTCCAGAACTCATATCAAAAGTTTACCCAGCTGCAACTTTAGTTTTTATATCACGTAATCCGTTCGACATTGTAAGGTCAATTTTCAATCGTCTTGATATCGATGGATTTGATAACTCTACATCGATACCTATTTCAAAAATGAGTAACCCTACTCCGCAATGGGATTATCTCATTAATGGTACAAGGGGATGTTCAAAAACAGTCGTAAGTCGATTGTCAAACAGAATTGAACGAGCAACAGAATGCTATATCAACTCAAAACATCCAATTAAGCATGTGAAATATGAAGACTTTTTGTTAGCAAAAAACGTTTTCATAGAAAAATTAGCGTCCGATCTATTATTGGAAAAACGAGTGAATATAGATAATTTATTAGATAATCAATTTCAACCAAAGGGGCAGTCGTCAATTGACTACAAAAAATTTTTCAGCGAGGATAATATAAATCAAATAATGAAAGCTTGTCCAAGAACGTTAAAAGAATTTGGATACGAGATAACACAGTATTAGATAATTTAAAGATCAAATTTCGTCTTATACGATATTAGTATGATATGCAGTGTAAATATTAGAAACATCCTATAACGATAAATTAACGTAATAATTTAGTGCTAATAAATAAATCATGTGTAGGTCAATTTTGAAGAAAGTGATTTTTTTTGTTAAACGGTTCCCTGTATTATCTCAGACGTTTGTGATAGAGCAAATCAATGGACTTATTAATCAAGGAGTAGATGTCAAAATAGTTGCTTTATATAAAGAGAAAGAGAACATAAGTTTGGAATCTCTCAAAGAGCATAATTTACTTAAGCGTGCGTACTTTATCTCACCGCCGAATTCTCATAAAGTAAAAAGACCGCTTAAAATTTTATTTTTATATTTTTTTAAATATATTGTATCTTTTCGGCGCAAAGAAATGATTCCGATCGTAGATTTTGCAGACTATGCTTTGAGCAAAGGAAAGATTAATCTTGCTTATGAAATAGCGATTACAACGTGGTTAAATCGGAGCGTCTCAATTGAAGCTGACAGTATTGTAGCGCACTTTGGAAATAATGGAGTCATTGCTCAAAAACTTGTGAATATTGGCATATTGAAGGGTAAGTTAAATACAGTCTTTCATGGTTACGAAATTAGCGAGTACGATAGCGTCAATTTTTGGAAAAATGATTACGTAAATTTATCAAAGACAAGTCACCTTCTACCTGTTAGTCATTTTTGGAAAGAGCGGTTAATAGGCTGGGGGGCTGACAGCAAAGCAATCACTGTTCTGAGGATGGGAGTCGATATTAATAGATATCTTCCTAGAACACGAGCGATGTCAAATCCTGTAAATATAATTAGCGTTGCTCGAGCGACCGAGAAGAAAGGTTTAGAGTACGCAATTAAAACGATGCCATACCTTAATGATGAATTCCGCCTCTCAATTATTGGTGGAGGCGAATTAGAAAGCGAATTGATCGAACTTAGTAATCGCTTAGGTTTAACTGACAGAGTTACTTTTTTTGGAGCTAAGCCACCTAGCTTCGTTAAATCAATCTTGGATAAATCTGATATATTCTTGTTACCCTCAGTTACGGATAGTTTAGGAGATATGGAAGGAATTCCGGTTGCGTTGATGGAGGCTATGGCTGCGGGACTAATTGTAGTAAGTACAGAACACAGTGGAATACCTGAATTAATTGAACACGGAGTTAACGGCTTTTTGGTTCCGGAAAAAAACTCCGAAGGCCTAGCTGAGGCGATCGTTTTAGCATCTTCATTAACGCCTGAGGAGCTCCAGATTCTGAGAGAAAATGCACTAAAGAAGATTAAATTGGACTTTAATTCTGATGTTTTAGCCAAAGAACTATACAATCTTCTTTAATTAAATATTACAGATTTATGTGCTCCTCTTGTCGACGCGTATTGATTATTGTTTTGTCACTTTTTTCAATTTTATGATTTTCTAGAAAGCATCGATTTCAATTCTTCTATTTGTTTCATTGACATTGAATAAAACAATATAAATGAGAGTCCAATATAAGATACGCCTCCCAATACTATCGCAACCATTAGCGTTATTACCTCGCTGTTGAAATAGCTTTCAATGAAAGGTTTACAAAACATCACCATTGAAAACATACCTAGCGAGCTTATATACGACGGCAGCAACGAACTAAGTAGTTTCTTAGTGTCTATGAAAATGTGTCTTCTTACGATTGCAAGCCGCACTGGCATCGCAAGTACATTGCCTAAGACAATACTGTAGAGCATCACGGTCACACCAAACCAAATAGTACTCCCTGCAATAACAACATTGCTAATTATGTTGACCACAGTCAAGTTGAACGCATCTCTTGTTTTGCCTTTCGATATTAGCAAATTAGGGAGAAAGTTTGCGATTACAAAAGAAAATACACTAAATGCAGCAATCGTCATGTATTGCGCACTAGTAGCAAACTTTTCACCAAACGCAACTGTTACAAATGGGTCAGCTATTGCAGCAAGCCCCATAAATATTGGCGTCACAATTACAGAGGTAACAGTAACCAACCTGATGAAGAGCCCGCCAATATCAGAGGTTTCTTTCACGCGGGAAAAACTTGGAACAACCATTGAGTTTATCGAGCTCATGGTGACTTGGTTTATAACGACTTCAGCTTTGTTTGCAGCAGCGAGTAATGCAAAGCTCACAGGGCCTAAAACAAGCCCAGTAAACAGATTGCTTGCCTTTTTATTAAGAAATCGTAAAACGACCATCCAAAATAAAGGAAGACAAAATGTAATGAGCTCTTTAAAGTTATCTTTGTCGGTATTAAAGGAAAGTTTGATCTTCGAAACCAACACAAGGAAAACATACTGTAAAATTACATTAACTAACTTTCCTATAATTAGCGCCCATATGCCATAACCGAATTCTGCGAGTACTATTATCGAGGTTGCAGAAATAAGCGTTGCACAAAATTTAGCTACGCCCATTTGCTTGTTTTTAAATTCTCTTAATAGCTTTCCTGTTACGACCACCTGAAGGCTAGTAATTAGTGTTATCGGAGCAAGACTAATGATTACATATGCTGCTAGTTCGGAGTAATTATAATAGGCAATAGGAGCTCCAATACCAACCAACAACCCTGAAGCCATAACCCCCATAAAGGCTACAAAAGTCATGGTGCTAGCAGCATAACTGTCTGTCCATTCTTTCCGCTGAACTAGGTTTTGATTTACACCTGCGTTAACCAGCGTGTTAGTGAACTCAACAAAAAGGAAGCAGAAGCCAGCTAAACCAAATTCCTCTAGTGTAAGGATACGTGCTAAATAGGCGTACACGAGGAAATCAACTACGTTGATACCAGTCCTTGTTAGAGACATCCAAATACTACCTTGCGTAGCTTTCTTTTTAATCGACATTGAGATTATTGTTCCATTACTTAGGCCAGCTCTTTGAATAAAGGCGTATCTGATTTGCTAATTACTGTCTATTTGATTGCTTGCCAGAGGCAAGTGAGGCTAACTCACTGATACTTACAACGAATATAGTTAATAACATGTAGATAAGTGAAAACTTTCTGCTCAAAGGCAACTCTGAGTTTAAGATAACTTTTTTAGTTCTACCGACAAACATCTTCAAAAGCCTGAAAATGAACTTTAAGCTTTCCTTAATTCCCGCAGAAGCTAATGAAGAGTCCCAAGTCCCGCCTATTATTCTTCTTCTTTTTGAAATAAGTTCTTTTTTATTTCGTGAGGGGTGACCAACTTTTGCTTCAGAGTTGTAAATGACTTCACCACCGCTAGCCACACATCGCTGACTTATTTCTATATCCCCCCCCGATTTAAGAGAAGAGTTGAACTCACCTACAGTTTCGAACAACTTTTTGTCACAGAAAAAATTCGCTGTAATGCACTTGCCGTTCTTGGCGTTATCTTCTTGTTTCATTGAAAACGTGTTTTCAAAATCAATTGCGCTTTGTTCAGTAACTTTGCCCTCTTCTTTAAAAAATTCCACTTCACCCGCTAATATAATGCTCACTGACGTAGCTGTTATTTTTGATAGGTTAGACTCTATCCAATTTTCTGACACAATACAGTCTGAATCAGTAAAAGCTACATAATCCCCTTCAGCAAAACTAAGACCATGATTTCTTGCAGCATAGGAGCCAGGAGTTGAACATTTATCGATCGTCAAGTTTTCATGGCGTGGTAACAGCTTGTCTACTGCAAATTCATATGTACCGTCGGTGGAACCATTGTCAATAAGGATGACTTCTAACTGAAATGTCTCGATCCGTTGTGCGAAAATTGAGTCAACGCAAGTTAGAACCCTATCTTTATCATTGTAAACAGGGACAATGACACTTACTTTTACTCTTTCCAAAATAATGTCCTAAATGAACTTCTAATCCGAATCTACTTACCTAGTACTCACGTGTTTTTGTCCTAGCAGACTTAAGCTTGTGTAAGGTGTTTTAACAGCAATTTGATAAACGAAGATAGGCCCCAAAATTCCGACTGTAAGCCCGATTAAAAAGTTAACCTCAACGGGTAGTTCAACAACTTTAGTAACAATTATCCTACTCGCAGCTGTAAAGAAAACATGGAAGATATAGATGCTGTACGAGTAAATGCCGATCTTTGCCAGCCAGTGGATCTTTAGTCTTAAACCTAACAAGAAGTAACAGCTAAACAATCCGATAACACAACCCAGTAAACTTCTTCCATAAACACCCTCTGTTAGAAAGTAAATGGCCGTCATTACTCCTATAAAGCCTATTAGGCTGGGTAATATAGGCAAAGGAGATATTTTAAAACGCACGATGCTCATTCCAAACAAAAAGAACGGCGTTAAATATATAAACCCTTTAAAGGCCAATAATTTCGTGTAGGGCTGCCCAACTGCTAAAGCTAAAAACGCTGCAATAATTAAAACTGTAACTAGCTTATTATTTAGTAGCCTATTTAGTTCGAGCGGGATTATAAGAATAAATACCCAAAACAACGCTTCTACAAACCAAAAATGTTGCACTGGATATATATGTAAAAGCCACCAATTGTCTATTTTATTATTGGTTCCAGGCACTAGGGCTTGAATAATAGCGAATAGCGTTCCTACAACTAGCATGGGTATAAGCAATCTTCGCACTTTACCTTTTAAAAATTTGGTCCAATTGCCTGACAACGGTCTATAGGCATACACCATACCCGAGAGAAATGTAAATAAAGGCATTCTCACGGTTTCAAGTAGATCATTGATCTCACGTAGAAAGCCACTTTCTATATGTAAGCCATTTGATGGGTTGTTACCTATTACATGGTAAGCTACCAAAAATATGCAGGCCAGTCCGCGAAGCGTGTCTATTCTTATATCTCTCATTGGCTTCGCTTACTTGTCGCTGTCATCTATAGATTGAATATACTTTTTTGTGTAAAGCGCTATTTGGTCCCAATCGAATTGAGTTAAAAACTTCTCCCTGTCTACATATAAATCCAAAGCCTCTAAATTATTCAATTTATTGGTGAGCATGGGTTCATTACCTACTTCAAAATAAGTATCTTCAGGCGCTTCAATATCTAAGTTGGGAACAATATTACTAAGTAATACGTTAGTACCTGCACTAATGGCTTCTAATGCCACAATTGGAAGGCCTTCGTGATAAGACGGTAATACAAAAACCTTTGCATGTTGATATAAAGCTTTTAGTTCACTGCCAGAGCGTCGCCCTGCAAAAATGATATTTTCTGAAGCCATAGCTTTTAGCGACGTTGAATAGTCATCTTCGTGGTCGGTATTACCTACTATAACTAGTTTAAGTTGGGTATCAGCGTTTTTATAAGCGTTTACAAGGTTATGAAAACCTTTTTCGGGTACCAAGCGCCCTACCGTTATAATGTACTCATTACTAGAAAGATTAAGTTCGACGGGTAAATCACTCTCGGGTGAGTGGCCTGTAAACGAAGGCAGCATACCATTAGGAACATAGTTTATTTTGTGTGCGTGCGCGGGATACTGTTCTTGCAGCCGCGCCGTTAAGGATTTACCTACAACAAACATTTTCTGAGAAAAAACAACGCCCATTTTCTCCCCAAATTTTAGAATACTTTTTGCATAACTATTCCACTTCTGTCTGTCGTAATCTGCCCCATGGTGTGTAGCTACCACATTCATACCTAATATTCGCGCAAGAGGTGTAAAAAGTGCAGGGCCGATAGCATGTAGATGTATTACATCGGGCTTTAAAAACAAACGAGCATAAAATATAGCAATAAAAGTGTGCAGAAAAGTTTCTAAAAACTTGTTTCGCACAGCCCAAACTGAACGTACTTTGACACCTTCATATTCGTAGACTTTTTCGCCTAAATAGGGCGAGCGACCAATAACAGTAATATCGAAGTCATCGCTTTTCATTCGGGGATAAACATTTTGGCAGTGAGACTCAATTCCTCCCATTACATCAGGAATTCCGCGCAACCCGATTACAACAATATTCATTAAATAGCATTTCCCTGTCTTGTACCTATTCCCATTACTTTTTCGATGCTTGAGGTAGGCGTTTTGCGTTGTTTATTTGACTTACTAGCGAAAACTAATGACCCTATCAAGCTAAAGAATATAAGGCCCTCTATATTCCATAACGGCATAGTTGCCATGTTCATGGCCATAAAACCAAAGAACGATAGCAACAACAATTTTTTTAGGCCAGAGTCAGACAATGTAAGGGTTTGGAATACAATAGATACACATAATAGTAGGAACGATAATAGCCCTATCAAACCATATTCATAAAGATAAGAAACGAAAGTATTGTGTGCATATTGAGCGAAAACACCGCGCCAAGAATCAGGCCCAAATCCGAAAAGTTGATTGAGTAGGTCAGCATTTACGAAGGCATTTATGTAAAAGCTCCAAATATAAACCCTAGCCGACATTATGTCCTTTTCAGCCTCGCTGAAGTATATCGGAGCCTTCAAAACTACATCAAGATTTGCTATCAGAGTTCCGATATCAGCGAAACGCTCGCGCATGGTTATAGAAATCGCCATAAAGGCTAAAACGATAACCATGCTTACAATAGTCATAACTGATATTTTCTGAGAAGGGCGAATACGCTGCTCTATCAAGTTGTAATAGAACACGGCTACTGTAGGCAAAACTGCTAACATTGCTGTTCTGTAATTGACTAATATCAATAAAAACACGGCTAGGCTAAACAACGTGCTTCTAAATTTTATACTTCCGCGCTCTGTTAAACCTATGACAAAAACAAAACTTACAATAATCATAGAAAAAGCGGCTTCGTGATTATAGCCGCCTATGTAACTGGCTGAACCGTCAGCTTCTGTAGCTTTTACTTCGCTAAGCAGAAACGACAATATTTGTAGTGTTACAGGCATAACAAAAGCAACAGTAAGTTTTTTAAAAGTTTCTGCATGCCCTTGCATTCTGATAGAGAGGAATAATGCCCCTGATAAAACTAAGAAGTAGCACCATTTCACCAAAACATTGATAGCCCCAGGGATTTCGAAATTAACTATGCCACTGGCAGCTATCGCCGCGAAAAAAAGATAATACGGAAAAAGCTTTCTCAACGTAAAAACTGCGGTAGGTATTAAGAGCAGGCCTAACCCAGCTACCCCAATACTTCCCAAAGCGTTTATTGAAAAACCTGCTACCAATGATGAGTATGTAATGCTGTGAAACGCGGACAAAAAGAAACGTAGCCAAATAGCACAAATAGCGAAAGCCAGGTACTTGTTACAGCTCCCCGTTATGGTGCGATACACCATAATCAAACTTATTATGCCAACGACCAGCTTCAATCCTTCAAACATACTTATTTACAAACCTTTTCAATAATGGCTATAACTTTTTGTTGAAAGACATCGTAAGAAAATTGCTTTGCACAGCTTTTGCTCTTTTCCGAATAAGAAAGACGAACTGTTTCATCACTGAATGAACTTAACGCACTTGCAACACCTTCAGCGTTATTCAACTCACATAGAATACCGTTTTTTTCCTCACTCGTACCAGAAACATGGTAAGGGTATTTTTCAGCAATGATTTCAGCCGGGCCCGACTCGCAATTGGTCGCAATTACCGGCTTATCTAAACACATGGCTTCCACTATGGCATTGGGGAAACCTTCTGCATTACTGGTTGAAACAAAATATTCTGCTTTGGCCACGTACGGGTAAGGGTTTGATTTAAAACCTAAGAAATGCACCCTATGTTCTATACCCAGCGTTTTAGCTAGCGCTTTAAGCATGGCCTCTTCATCACCTACACCTAAAATAACCAGGTCTTCAACGACATTGGCTTTCGCATAGGCGTTTAGTAATAATGAGAAGTTTTTATTCTTAACTAACCGCCCTACCCCAATAATATAAGGTGCTTTGGGAATGTCGTTTACTGGTTCGCTTGCAAGTTCGTGAAGTTGAGCAATGTCATAAGGGTTATATAAAAGGGAAACTTTTGATTCTGGTACAGCATAGTTTTTAACTAAATCGGCTTTTACACCTTCAGATACCGCCACGACGTTGTATGCACGCTTATACAAAAGCCTAACTAAAAATCGACTAATGGCATCTTTCAAACCACCAGATAAATGGCTAGTGGTATTAACTCGCTCACTTATAATGGCGCGGTAACCTAACGGTTTAGCAAGGGCAACATTTAAAAAGTTACTGCGTGTTAAAAAACTAAAGCAATATGCTGGCTTAATTCTGTTTAAAAGCGGTTTTAACTGTTCGTAGCCGTTAACTAAACTGCCCTGCGATTTGAGCACGGTTTTGGTCACATACGTTGGGCATGCTTGTGACTCCGGTAAACTATCTAATAAGATAAGGTGCACAGGGGTTTTATTCGCAGCAAAGTAATTCTCTAGGATGAAAAGTAGTTTCACCATTACTCTCTCAGCGCCGCCGCCCTCTAACGAGTTTATAATAAAAACAGCAGGGCGTGCTGATTGTTCCATGAAACATCCTTTTCTAGGTTAGATAACTACAAACCGCTTTTATTCTAACAGTCTATATTTGAATTGGTAATAAAATTACCAATTTCATGGGAAGCCTTTCAAACTTAAATTCCAGTATTTGAAAAACAATACATTACTAAGCGCTTGCTGCATGTAAGTGAAGTCATTAAGTGCATTGGTAATAGCTTCAGGGTCATTGATTTACAATCCATCAATCAGATTTCTCCCAATATTTCCTCTCTGCTCTGTTGATGCTTTGCTTGCAGCTTTCTCACCGCTCTCTTAAAAGTTCTTCTTACCTAATTCACATATCGGGTGATTCACATATCGTGCCAGTAATTGATGCAGTTAAATCTATTCGTTTTGTCTAAATATCTTTCAAGTTCAGTACAACTTTGTAATGATAAGCGCTTAACTCAGAGCAAAAGTGTATATCAAAAGAATTAAGCATTTTTGACATCAACTTTCGTTGCACAAAGTAAGTACGTTTTGCACCAAAAAGACTACACACTCAATGCTTTTATCCATTCAGATAAAATAAAACATCGCGCTTGTGGTGTGTTTAGTCGTGCCCTTCCTATGTTAGCAACGCTGTGTTGCCTTAGTATTTTTCCTTCGTTAATTGCACAGCAAGCCAACGTATTTACGACCGATGTGTATAAGCGTATAAGCAGTGTTTACGGCAAGGATGCATCCTACGATGTTGCCGATTGGCGACAGCTTATTAACGAACTGCAAACTGAAGATTTGGATGAGAAGCTCTATTCCATAAATCGTTTCTTTAACAGGTTCGATTTTGTTGATGATATTGTACATTGGAAAGAAAAGGATTATTGGGCAACGCCTATAGAACTTATAGGAACCGGTGCCGGCGATTGCGAAGACTACGTAATAGCAAAATACTTCTCTCTTATCGAGTTAGGAGTACCCGAAAATAAATTACGCCTTATGTATGTTACTGCTCTAGAGCTAGGTCAACCGCATATGGTGCTTGCCTTTTATGAAACTCCTACTTCTATACCTTTAGTGCTAGACAATATTAACAGGCGTATACTTCCTGCGAATAAACGTCGCGATCTTGCCCCTATTTATAGCTTTAACGGTAATGGGTTGTGGGCGGCAAAAGCAATGGGAACAGGAAAAAAATTAAGAAGCGGTGGCCCCATGAAAATGTGGGACGACATGGTAGAACGGCTAGATACCGTAATGAACGGAGATAAAGAATAACAATGAGATTATCTACCCAACTGAGCACTAGTTTGCTCGTATTTTTAATATTTGTTTTTGCTGGGTCGTTCGTTATCAACGTAAAGCTAACACGAGAATATGTGAATGAACAATTAGCCACCCATGCTCAAGATACGGCAACATCACTAGGGCTTTCCATCACTCCGTATTTGGCAGAGCCAAACGGTATGGCCACCGCAGAAACAATGGTTAATGCAATTTTCGACAGAGGTTTCTATCAGTACATAACAGTTACCGATATGGAAGGAAACATGCTTATTGAACGCAGAAACCCAAACACCATCAGCACGGTTCCTAAATGGTTTACGGAGATAGTCAATGTGACCCCTCCTAGTGAGAAAACAGAGTTAAACGACGGTTGGACACTAGCAGGAGAGTTGATGGTTCAAAGCCACCCAGGCCTTGCAAACGAAACTCTCTGGGAAAGCGTAAAGCAAAGTGCGTTTATGTTTTTTGCTGCCTTTGTTTTAGCCTATATTGTTCTAATTTTTATTATTAGTGCTATTACTAAGCCATTAAGTACCGTTGTCGCCAAAATTAATGATATTCAAAATCAAAAGTTCTCTCAGATAAACTATACCCCATTCACTAAAGAACTGAGTTTTATCACTACTGCTGTAAACAAGCTGTCACTCTCTGTTGAAGCTATGTTTAAAGAGCTCACTCAAAAAGTTGAACACTTTAAAGCGCAGGCTTATGAAGATAGCTTAACCGGCTTTTCTAATAGAAGCGCTTTTACACGACATCTGAATGCACTTCTAAGCAGCACAGTACACAGTGACGAGGGGTATATTATTATTGCCCGACTTGCTCATTTAAATACGATCAATACCACGCTAGGTGCTCAAGAAGGTGATGTGTATGTATCTGAAGTAGCAGCTGCGTTAAGGAAGACGACTAACGATTTCCCTGAAAATTCATTTCTATTTCGCGTTTCCGGTGCAGATTTTGTGATTATTACCGAAGCGATTTCACAGGATGAATGCGAACGACGCCTACAACTTTTAAGCGACACGTTTAATAATGTCACTCCACTAAAAGATGGTTCTAAAGCCGTATGGATGGGAGTAACCAAATTTAATGATGAACTGTCTTTTTCACAGATAATGGAAAATGCAGACAGCGCGCTTATGGCTGCAACTAAGCAAGAAAGTGGATGGCAGTTTGCTTCTAAGCTTACTTTCATACACAGCAATACGGCGTGGCGTGAACGTTTAAATAATGTTTTAGAACTACAATATGCCGACATCTTGATCCAACCCATTATGAACCTGCAAGATAACAGCCCGAGTTATTTTGAGGCCTTTGCTCGCTTTAAAGATAAAGACACCGGAAGCATTATTCCTATGTCGCAGCTTATTCCAGCCTCTGAACGCCTTAATCTCATTCCCGAGGTCGATAAGTTGGTCGTAAGCTTAGTACTTCAAAAGCTTTCGGGAACACCTCGTAATATTGCTATTAATATTGCAAATGCTTCACTAGCGAACCAAAACTTTAGAGATTGGCTGGTTGATACCTTGGGGCAACACTCGGAGCTATGTGAAAGATTAGTATTTGAAATAGAAGACTCCGCCCTAATTCACCACAAAGAGCAGGCTATTAGTTTCGCAAAAGCACTGATTGGTATGAAATGTCGAGTAACTATTGAACACTTTGGTGACAATCTTGCATCACTTGCAGGGTTACGGGCCATTCAGCCTCACTTTGTAAAAATTTCTGGCAAGCTGACAAAGGGAATTCATACCGATAATGATAACTTGTTATTTGTAAGTAGCCTTTTAAGCGTTGCTCGCAGTTTGCATATATCGGTTATTGCCGAGCTTGTTGAGAATGAAGCTGAGTCGGTGGCACTATCGGCAGCGGATGTTCAGTTTCAGCAAGGTTACTATTTCGCCAAACCTACTTTATGGCAAATATGAAAAAGAAAATTAGCAGCGGGCTTAGTGCAATTCATGTACAATTATCAGCAAAGAATGTCAGTTTTTATCGACAGACACAAATATTAAGGAGTTTTTATGCGAAACAGTGCTTTATTGTCTCTATTTGTGAGCGCACTTTTACTATTGTCGCCTATTTCGCATGCGCAAGAGTCTTCTGTTGCACCTGGAACTAAGGTAAGAGGATTGCTTGTTAGCGAAGTGGAAGCTGGAAAAGAATTAAGTGCCGCTTCAAGCGAAGTGAGTAGTACCGTACTCCGTGAAGGATTGTATTTTGATGCCATAGGTCGAACGTATCTAGAACAAAACAGGTCGTCTTATGAAAGTATGGTTACCTTGTTGAATGAGAATGCGTCTGGATTTGAAATTACGATAGCGGGCCTAGACACAATGCCTGAAATACCAGCGCAAGTTGTTACAATTGCCATGATCTTCTTTCCCGAGAGTGCGGATGAAATTTACAGTATTGCATCACAGATGGGCATGCTGAGCGAAGATGATGCATTACTGGCAGCAATTAACGCGGGAATAGATCCAACGACTCTGACAGCCACTGCTGCAGGTGCGAATGGAAATGATTTTTCCCCTCTTGGTGTTGGTACGGGCGCAGCGGGCGCGGGTGGTGGCGACACCACTGTCTCAGCAAACTGATATAATTAAAGGTGTAATTGAGGCTAAGTAGTCGTTGATAAATCAGCCCTTTCCGAAAACCGAAAAGTTTCTTTTCGGTTTTCTTTTATTCACGCTTTTTTGGTTGCCTCTTTCTTTGGGAGGAAACCGACCATGGGCATGGTCGTTAATGCAGGTGTCTTTTTTCCTGCAGGGGGCATTGCTTGTTCTTACTCAGCCACATTTTTGTCAAAATTTGTATGCAAAATATAAGTGGTTCATTTTCCTTTGGCTTGGCTTTTTAGTCTGCCAGCTCATCAACACTATTCCACTTCCCTTCGCGTTTATTGAATTTTTTCGACCTGAGAGACTATCCGAGTTGGCAAATCAACCAGAAGGTAGTAAATGGATTGCATTAAGCTTTGATGTTGGTCAAAGCCAAATCACCTTAATGAAATCTTTTGCCTATTGTGTATTATTTTTTCTTTCTCTATCCCTTATTAACTCACCTCAAAGACTTAAATTTACGTTAATAACAATCAGCGCCGCTGGTATATGCCAAGGAATCTACGGAAGCTTAGAGGTGCTTTCTGGTATTAAGCAAAGCATTATATTTGAGTTACCAGTAACGCACATTGCCACTGGTAGCTTCGTTTATAAAAACCACTACGCTAACTACTTACTATTAACCTTAAGTGCGGCCATAGGCTACTTGATAGCAACTATGGATATTACAAAAACGGGAACAAAGAGAGAGCGCCTTCGAAGACTAATAAAGTTTTGGCTAAGCAACAAAGTTCTGTTTCGTATTGGTATTATTGTAATGGTAATAGCGTTGGTTATGTCTCGCTCTCGCATGGGGAACAGTGCATTCTTTTTTAGCATGACCCTAACCGCTACCTTGGGTTTGATATATTTTAAACCACGGCAAAAAAGTTATATTACTCTGTTTGTCAGCATGCTAATTATCGATATATTAATTGTGAGTAGTTTATTTGGTTTAAAGCAGGTTCAACAACGTTTAGAGCAAACCAGTTTGACCCAAGAAAGTAGAGATGAGGTTATTGCAGATACTTTGCCTTTATTAAGTGAGCATCCATTATTGGGTTTCGGTGGAGGGACTTTCTATACTATTTACCCACAGGTTCAAAATAAAACTATTCAGCATTTTTACGACCATGCCCACAATGAATACCTGCAGTTTAGCCTTGAGTTTGGGCTTGTTGGCTCCCTATTGCTGGCGTTGCTAGTAATTTTATGCGCCAAAAGTAGTATTAGTGCAATTCGCCAGCGGAGGCATCCACTCCCAAGAGGTGTAGCATTTGCAAGTTTCATGGCAATTTCGGGAATGGCTCTGCATGCAACAGTGGATTTCCCGCTGCAAGCGTCGGCTAATGCGGCGTTATTTATAGTTCTCTTGTCATTAGGCGTTATTAGCAACACTATATCTATGCGCTCTCAACACAATAAAGTTTAATTGATACCAATGCAGCTTGTCTCATTGTTCACTGATAGCGTTATCATCTAAAGGATTTTTTGTGGTTCTTAAAATTAAACACCCAGTCAAAGACGAGCCAAACGTGCAGCACATGCTGGACCGAATGCCTAAAAAGGTAGCTCAGTCGTTTTCTAACGAACAACTTACTCATTTAAACACAGTGTTAGCAGGTAGACGCTGGGGAAGTCATAAGGTCGATTTGAGGGGCACTGTAGGCCTTTTCAAAAGCAGGTACTATTTTGTATTGCTGGCAGGCAGAGACAAGCGCGATTTATCGAGAACTGAAATGCGCATGGGCAGACTTGCCATGGCAGCAGCAGTAACCTTGTTTATAGGCACTTCGTTGTTACTGGGGTTGGTATTGCTTTATATTCTTAAAAGCTGGCTTGGCATAAACTTGTTTGAAGACTTTTCACTCGGCTTGTGGGATTTCTTGAAGTCCTTAAAGTAAATGCGAGCACATAGTTTCCATTCGCCTCATGCTTAACATTCCATACTCTAGAGAAAGTGACGTAAGCGTTAACCGCCCTCAAAAGCTAGTCGTAACTGACGCAGTTTGAGATTTGCTTTCTTACTGGATAACTTGATGACTTGAGCCATCTACAAACCGTTTTTTCTAACGAGTATTTCTCAATGCTCTGTAACACTCTCTCTCGGCTTAAAGGGTTTTGTAAACCACGATCCAAATGTTTTGCTAGCGTGTCTTTTATTTTTACATAGTGAATACTTTTAGCTTGAAACGTACTGAGGCCAAATTCAGCTATAAAGCTATGCAGCAAGGCATCTTGAGGCCCAACTTTTTGAGCGTTAGCCAAATATGAATAAAACTCATCATCTAGCTGGTTTAACTTCCACTTTGAGGATGCAAGTCCAATCCAGCTCGCCGACCACTTGGGTCTTAAAGTCAGGCTATTGTGATAACTTGCCATTGCGCTCTCTAAAAATTGGTTGCTTTCATTCTTTCTATCTGTGAAAGCCAACCATTCATACACGTGCCCTCGCATTTGAAGATATAGTGCATTATTTGGGAAGTACTTTATCGCAGTTTCAATTTTCTTTAAGGCTAAGTGTGCTTTATCTATGCTTGCTCTACTTGGCTGCTCTTGCCATTGCTCTGCACTGTTTTTAACGTTGTAATATGCGTTTCCCGCAATAAAGAATTGCCCGCTCCAAAATACGCCCCAAAATAGTAAACCAATTAACGAGAACTTAATCATATTGATAGATAAGGCTTTATCACGCATGGTTGACCTATTGCTTCGCTGAGCCAACGATGGCACCAGGCGTTTTTATAAACAGCTGATCTGCATAATCTTGGTCAAACTTGGATACTAAGTCGAACGCCTCTTTCATATCGTTTGGACGTCTTAGTGTGTCGTGGGTATCGGAAGCGACAACGTGAAACGCCCTTTCTCTCAAAAGAGTGGTTGAAAAATGTTGAATGTTTTCGCCGAATCTACCGGTTAACGCTCCGGCCGTTGCCTGAAATTTACAACCTAAACGCTGAAGCCATAGAAACTTGTGCTGCTCGCTTAATAATTCTCTATTTCTTTCTGGGTGAGCTATCAGTGGTTGAACATTGTTTTTAAGCAGCCATTTCACAAGCGAATCTAAGCCCTGTGGTAAATGACTATGAGGCATTTCAAGAAGGAGTATTCGCTTTTCACCGAGCGCACCTAAAAATGGCAGCTCATTTTGTTTATGCCAGATTGGGATTAACTCGTTTACCCGAACTTCTGCGGCAAATGAGAGGGTAATAGGAATATTGTGAAGGGCTACATTGTGCTCAAACGTTTTGAAAGTGCTTTCAATAGATGCGTATGTATTGTCGAAATACCCTTTATGCATGTGAGGTGTGCACACCATATGGGTAACACCGTTATCCACGGCTTGCCTAGCCATTTCTAGGGCAATATCTAAAGACCTGGCACCATCGTCGATGCCAGGAAGTATATGACTATGAAGGTCTATCAAATAATACTGTTAGCTATTTTTATGACTGGTATATCCGTATTGGTCATAAAAACCTGCATACCTTTGTGCTACATCAGATTTGCGTAAGTCTACTTGATTTAGTACCACTCCATCAAGACGATGACCCACTTGTAAGAACCTTGATAGTCCGGTGTTGATCACTTTCTCGCTTGTGCTGTCGGCTCTAACAACGTAGATAACAGAGTCACAGGAGTTGGCAACTACCATAGAATCACTAACTGCCTGCGTTGGGGCGGTATCGATAACTACGTACCTGTATTGGGTTTTAAGCTCTTCTATAAGTGCTTCAAACCCTTTGTCGGACAACAGCTCCTGTGGGTTTGACGGAATAGTGCCCGCAGAAAGTATGTCGATCTTCGACTCTTCATCTCTTATCAAACATTCATCAAACGTATGAGTTTTTAAAATGAGATTAGCAACGCCTGGCTGATAGTTAGGAACGTTAAACTGCTTCCCAACAGTAGGACGACGCAAATCAGCATCAATCAATATCGTCTTATCTAACTGCCCTAATGCAAAAGCTAAGTTTATCGAAACCGTAGTTTTACCTTCTTTAGGCACACTGGAGGTTACCATTATAGCCTGTTGCTCTTTGTCTAGATTGAGCAGAGATAAACTGGTACGCAATGTTCTAACAGACTCAGCAAATTGATGCTTCTTCCCATCAAAGAAAGAGCGTATTGGCAAATCGGTTTTTTTCTTGTGCGGCAGCCATGGAATAAGCCCCAACATGCGCTGACCTAACTTTCGCTCTACATCTTCTACTGAGCGAATACCACTATTTAGCGTTTCCATTACAATGGCTAAAAACACCCCAAAACCTATGCTAAAAACAAAAGCAGCACCAATAAGAAGCTTTTTGTTTGGCTTCGACGGTCCGTAATTTGGCATAGCAGAATCTAGCACACTCGCGTTTGCCGACTCGAAACCGCCTAACTCGTCGGTTTCTTTCAATCGCGTAAAGAAGGAGTTATAAAGCTGTTGGTTTATATCAACTTCTCGTTGCAAACCTTTACGCTGAGTGTCTAGAGTGGATAGAGCGCGATATTCTGACTTTGCTTTTTCAACCTCTTGCTGTAATTGTTTTACGCGCTCTTCAGATACTTCATACTGCGTAGTAATACTTGTTATCAAATCGCTAATTTGACTATTAAGGGTTTCTTTGACTGAGGAAAGTTCTGCATTTGCAGCAATCATTTTAGGGTGCTTAGGGCCATACACTTTACTAAGCTCATTGACCCGAGTCATTGCCCGGGCCTCATCTCTGCGAACACCTTGAATAGTCGGGTGATTGAGTACTTCGGGTAATTTAGACACGTCATCAAGGGACGTGTCATTGCGTGTTTGGCGATAGATGACACCATTTAATTTTAACGCAGTTTGCGCGTCTAACAGCTGACTACTTAAGCGCTCTAACTCATCAGCAGCTAAGCCAACTACGCCATCAATGTTCACCACCTGATTTCGCTCATAGAATTTTTCGAGATTACGCTCTGCAACGTCTAATTTATCTTTCAAGCCTTCTAGGCTCTCTGTCAAAAACGACGTAGCTTTTGCTGTCATATCTAGTTTAGCTTGTAAATAGTTTTCGATATAGACATCAGCAATAGTATTGGCTATATCAGCAGAAAGCGTTGGAGATTCAGTTGTAACTGAAATCTCCATTACCTGAGTATTCTCTACCATGGATATCGTAACGGCTCTCATCAGAATTGAGACTGCCTTGCGCTTTTTCCTAGCCAAAATTTCGGCTTCTGTAAGCTCGACAGCTTCTTCTTGAGGAAGAAATGGTAAGAACTCTGATGCAAAGGATTTGAGGCTATCAATCATCCCCGGCCCTTCATCGGCAGGCATAAAGTCAGCGTTATTGTAAAGTGAAATACTTTCTACTGTTCGCTCTGCAATTTGACGAGAACGCAATATTTCATATTGCGTTTGCATGTAGTCTTTGCGCTTTGTGTCTAATCCATAAACTTCTTCGATTGAAACTATATTGGCTTTCTCAGACTCGACCAGAATTGTTGTGGCCGATGTGTACATTGGCGTCATACGCAATACTAAAAGCGCGACCAGAACGGTGAAAGCAATTGCCAATGATACAATTCTAAATGCGTAACGCTTTATAATTCCAAAATAATGAGCGATATCAATGGTTTCATCTTCGAACACACCATTATTCAGCTCTTCCCTGTTGTTAACTGCCATTTTTTATTCCCGAAAAACTACCCAATTAGAAAAAGCGTTGGTTTATGGTGATAATGTCACCGGGTTGTATCATGTCACTTACCGTAACTGTAAATTCGAAGGATTGACCATCCTTTTCTCTTACAATAGTGATTTTATCTCTAGCCGCTCTCTCGGTATAGCCTCCAGCAAGTGCCGCAGCTTTGTTAACCGACAGCCCTGGCTGATAAGGGTATCCCCCAGGCCTTTTCACTTCACCGTCAATGAAAAAAGGGCGGTACTCTGTAATTGAAACGGACACAGAAGGATTGATTAAGTAGTCACCTAGCAATCCGTCGTATATGAGTTGCTCTACTTCAGCTGCCGTCATTCCAACAAGCTTAATCTCACCGAGGAATGGGTAGTTAATGGTACCCACATCTGGCAACCTTACTTCCATCGACAAATCGTCTTGTCCGAATACACTTATACTTACTCTGTCCCCTGAGCCAAGCTGATACTGGCTCATACTTAAATTACCTTGCTGCGCTGCCAATGACGAACAAATTAAAGCAAGAAAGATAATAGAGAACATCGTTACTAAATGACGTTTCACAGCGTTACCTCGGCAGAAATTCCGATTATGTTTCTATCGTAACCAATTAGCGCACGGTTACTATCGCGATCGGCTAGCTGATAAAATAAAGAAAAGTTTAGCCAACGTCTCGCATCATAGTTCAGAGAGGCAGAATACTGCATTAATTCATCTTCTCGATTAGCAAGCACATTGTCGCTTAGCACATATTCGTCAGTTGTTTTGGATATGCTTATTGATGTGCTCAAACGCTGAAGCCATTCGTGATTCCACGATACTGAATAATCCCGCCCTCGAATGAAGTTACCCTCACCATTAGTTTCCTGAGTATCTGCGCTAGTCGAAAACCGAAACGTAGAGTAAGTTAGCGGCTGCCACTCAATGCCAACCTCCCAATCAGTACCTTCAAAGCTATCTCTCGATGCGGCTTTAAAATCTTTTTCTTTATACCCTACCTTCGCAAAACCAGTCGTTGCCGCTGTACTTTCCCAAGTTAAACCGACAAGCACACGAGTTTCATCACTATCTCTTGTCGTAATGCCTAATTGATTATCGTATCTAATAAAAGATTGAGTTACGTCTAAAACTACATTGGTCGCAGACCCAACTCGGTAGGCCAATTCAGCTCCCACTCTATTTTTAGCGCGATCGCGGATTAAATAAGCTTGTTCACTTCTATCGTAATCTAACGTTTGCCTATTTGCTTTAAGGGTAATCATGCCGTCAGATGTAACCGCACCATAAGAATAATCTGCGCCTATTGCGGTGCTTTTATATCTATCTGGAGTTGCAATATTATTACCGAGCCCTAATGAAAAACCTGTACCTCGGTCTTCATGACCATCTTCATACTGCGCTATAGCATTCACACGATGACGACTGTTAAGTTCAAAATCGCCAGAAGCTTCAAAGAAATGGTCGGTATAGTCGTCCGCACTACTTGAAAAATAAACGCCGCGCTCTAGGCGATAGCCAATTTGCACTGGATTCCCGTCAAGTTCAGTTGCCGCAATAAGTTCGGGAGAGAATATCGACCGCCAACTGTAGATTTCTGGTAAGTCATCACGTGCGTATGCAACGTTATCAACATAGCTTACTGAAGAATTTAGGATAGGGATAATATCAAACTGCCCTACTTCTATGCGGCCCGCTTCCTGCGCATAAACATTCATTGGTACTGTGGCGCAAATCGCCGACACTACTGCTATGTTTCGTGTCCATTTCAACATTTCATATCCTCTGATTTCGACTCAACTGATTCATTTTTGTGCAAAGCACGAATTTCGTTGCCTCTAAAAGCCGCAAAAGCCGTAGAAAGGGGCTTTACATCGTGCACATTTATTTAAATAACGTGAGTGATGCAAGCAGCACGCCCGTTTATCATTTTAAACTTAAATAAAATATCTTTGAGCGCTTTAACCCCTTCGCGTGGCAAAAGCATTTTGCCTCATATCTAGGGTTTCAATCTCATATTAAAAACCAGCTATAACTTGCGCGTTATGCTATCTCATTTGTGACACATATGGAAAGAATTAAGGGGTAAAGAAGTGCTTGTTGAGTAATTTAACGATATATTTTGTAATAAAATTACATGAAAGTTATAATAATTTTTAAACAGGTTTAATGTATAAACTAGTCCATCTTTTACCCATTCGTCATTTCAATTGTTTAATCCAATTTTCTTTTTTCAGTCAGATATAAGTAAAGGCGCAGTTTTTGCTTTAAATGTTGCAGAGTCTTTTCTTAACATAATTTCTCTTGCAGTAAGCAAGCGCCTTTGATTTCAACTAAGCATTTCGAGATACTTAAAAATGGATAATAAAGTAGACCCAAACAAAGCTATTAAATCTCACCCAGTGGAGTCATCGAGTAGCGGCGGCCTGGCAGTAAGGAACCAAAGTGGGTTTTCTACATTTTACAGACTGATCGACCTCTCAATGGTTACTTTCTTCTATTATGCTAGCGCTTACTTTTATGGTGTTACTGTCGACACGACCAGTCTTCTACTGCTATTCATTAATGTAGTCTGTTTCCAAATTTCAGCAGAAGGTGTCGAGCTTTATCGCTCTTGGCGTGGACACAGAACACCAGAAATGCTGCGAGCAGCCGCCGTAACGTGGGCAATCACTATTTTTGCAACGCTGACGTTAGGCTACTTTTTCGTCTCAGATATTAGTATACCAGCACCTGCCATTTTACTTTGGTTCGCTTCATCCTTTATTGCGCTTATTGTTTGGCGTTATGTCATGCGAAAGTTTCTTTTTAGGATTCGAAAAAGCGGGCTTAACTCGAGGCGTTCGATCATTATCGGTGCGACACCATTAGGCGCGAATGTCGCTTTACAGATACAGAACAATGAACATTTGGGTATTCGGTTCAACGGAATTTTCGACGATAGAGGAAGCGACCGTCTACCCCATGAACTGCAAAATACAGTACTGGGTAAAATTGACGATGCCATTGAAATGGCGAAACGCAACGAAGTAGACTATATCTACATTGCATTGCCTATGAGTGCCGAAAACCGCATACGGACTATCTTAGAACAGTGCAGCGACACCACAGCAAATGTGTATGTTATTCCAAATTTCTTTATGTATAATTTACTGAACGCTCGCTGGCAGACCGTAGGCAATGTGCAAGCACTAAGTGTTTACGATACCCCTTTTCAAGGCGCTAGCGATGTATTAAAGCGTATTGAAGACATAGTGCTAAGTATCGCCATTCTTGCACTAATATCGATCCCTATGCTTTGCATAGCCACGGCAGTAAAAATGACGTCTAAGGGCCCTGTTATTTTTAAACAAAAGCGCTATGGGTTAGATGGTAAACAAATTACCGTTTACAAGTTTCGTTCGATGACAACACAAGACAACGGAGCAGTAGTAAAACAGGCGACAAAGAATGATGCCCGCTTAACAAAGATAGGTGGTTTTTTACGACGCACTTCGCTTGATGAACTTCCGCAATTCATTAATGTGTTACAAGGTAAAATGTCTATCGTAGGCCCCCGCCCTCACGCCGTTGCTCACAATGAAGAGTACAGAAAAATAATCACAGGCTACATGCTACGACATAAAGTTAAGCCAGGCATTACCGGTTGGGCACAAGTAAACGGCTTACGTGGGGAAACAGAAACCACGAACAAAATGGTTCAGCGGGTTGAGTACGATCTAGATTACATTCACCGGTGGTCTATTTGGTTCGACATAAAAATTGTTTTTATGACTGTGTTTAACGGCTTCTTAAATAAGAATGCTTACTAGCTAGTTGGTTGTATTAAGCGCAGAGAGGCTATTTCTGCGCTTAATTCTCTTCACTTCTGCTCACTCCAAATATTGCGTAATCTCGCATCTTCTCTGGCTTAAATCTTGTTCATAGCTCCCCCCAAATCCAAACTGCTCCCTGTAAGCTTATATAACCTTCGAACATGAGTTATACGTACATCCCATCTCCCACTAAAAAAGATAAGTTTTTTAAACTCCTCAGCGCTGTAATTCGTCTATGTCACTACTAAATTAAATTGTGCATATAGAATGTTTAGCGTGACCAAGTTGTGCATTTTATAGAAGTGAAAACACACTGAACAATTAGCGTCACATCATTGGGAAAAGATTACGGAACGTCCCGGTAATATGTATGTAGTTGATGACCTTTTACGTCAAAAGCTGAATATTAGGAAATCTGGAATTTGAGTGTATTAAAGTTTAGGGGTATTGGAATTTGGGTGTGCTCGAGTTTAGGTTTACTAGAGTTTAGGTTTACTAGAGTTTAGGTTTACTAGAGTTTAGGTGTATTGGAGTTCAGGAGTTCAGGAGTTCAGGAGTTCAGGAGTTCAGGAGTTCAGGAGTTCAGGAGTTCAGGAGTTCAGGAGTTCAGGAGTTCAGGAGTTTGCAATAGTAACTAACCTGTAGAGCCTTACAACTTCTACAGAATATTATTGTAGAAAAGAAAAAGGCGAGCATCCTGCTCGCCTTTCCCCGAAAGAACTTAAACTTAATTAGTTAATAATTAAGCTAATGCGCCTTTAGCCGCTTCGACTAATGCGCTAAAAGCTGCTTTGTCATGAACTGCGATGTCGGCAAGGATCTTACGATCGATTTCAACAGACGCTTTCTTCAAACCGTTAATGAAACGGCTGTATGACAAACCATTTTGACGTGACGCAGCATTGATACGTGCAATCCATAACTGACGGAATTGACGTTTACGCTGACGACGGTCGCGGTAAGCATATTGACCAGCTTTAGTTACAGCCTGTACCGCTACGCGATAAACTCGTGAACGAGCGCCGTAATACCCTTTTGCCTGCTTGAGGACTTTTTTGTGACGAGCACGTGCAACCGTGCCGCGTTTTACTCTAGCCATTCTTTAGTCTCCTAAGTCTTAAACGTACGGCAACATGCGCTGAACTAATTTAGTATCAGAATCATGAACCAATTTTTTGCCACGTAACTGGCGTTTACGCTTAGTACTCTTCTTAGTCAGAATGTGACGTAAGTGAGACTGCTTGCTTTTAAAGCGACCAGAGCCCGTTTTCTTGAAACGCTTGGCGGCACCGCTTACAGATTTCATTTTAGGCATTGCTAAAACTCCGCATTGTTTTGTATCGACATGTTCAGCGTGCAGTCGCTTAATTGTCGGTTAATGTTTGCAGCAAGGTGTTTCAGGGTGCAGATTCCTGAAAACTTTAGACCGTTACTACTTCTTAGTTGGGGCTAGCACCATAATCATCTGGCGGCCTTCCACGCGACGTGGAAAAGATTCGCAGTTTGCGATCTCTTCTAAATCGTTTTTAACACGATTTAGTAGGTCTATACCGATGTCTTGGTGCGCCATTTCACGTCCGCGGAAGCGGATTGTGACTTTGGCTTTATCACCACCTTCGAGAAAGCGACGCAGGTTGCGCAGTTTTACCTGGTAATCGCCTTCATCAGTGCCAGGGCGAAATTTAATCTCCTTGACCTGAATTTGCTTTTGTTTTTTCTTCTGCTCTTTCTGAGCTTTACTCTTTTCGAAGACGAACTTGCCATAGTCCATAACTTTACAGACTGGCGGCTCAGCATTCGGACTGATTTCTACAAGATCTAAGGTAGCTTCTTCCGCTAGCTGCGTTGCTTCAGCGAGTGAAACTACGCCAACCTGTTCTCCGTCTTTGCCAATTAAACGTACTTCTTTGGCTTTAATCTCATCGTTAATGCGGGCTTTGTCGCCCTGAGCCTTATTGTTAGCGCCTTTAATGTGGTATTCCTCCAATCATTTAATTCTTTCGTTTGTTTTTGTGATGCCGTATTCAGCATGAAATTTGAGTCAAAAACAAACTCCGGTGTGCATTATACACAAATTTTGCTCAACTACTTAATGGTCTTTGCCATAACTTCTTGTTGAGACATGGCAATAAAGTCTTCCAGGCTCATTTTGCCTAGGTCATCGCCGCGACGTGAGCGTACTGCTACTTCGCCCGATTCCATTTCTTTATCGCCTACTACTAGCATATACGGGATACGCTTAAGCGTGTGCTCACGGATTTTAAAGCCAATCTTCTCATTTCTCAAGTCAGACTTTGCTCTAAACCCTAAATCGTGCAGTTTTTTTACACAATCTTTGGCGTAATCTGCCTGTTTGTCAGTAATATTCATTACTACAACCTGTTGTGGTGCTAACCATAACGGGTAGAAACCTGCAAACTCTTCGGTAAGTATACCGATGAAACGCTCTAACGAACCCAAAATCGCTCTGTGGATCATTACAGGTACTTTTCGTTCGCCATCTTCAGCGACGTAAGTAGACCCTAAACGACCAGGCATCGAGAAATCGAGCTGCACAGTACCACATTGCCATGCTCTGTCTAGACAATCGTGTAAAGTAAATTCAATTTTAGGGCCGTAGAAAGCACCTTCACCCGGTTGATATTCAAATTCAATATCATTGGCTTTTAATGCTTCAGCTAGTGCTGCTTCCGACTTATCCCAAATTTCATCAGCCCCTACTCGCTTTTCAGGTCGAGTAGACAATTTCACTGCCACTTTGTCGAAGCCAAATGCTGCGTAAGTCTCATACACCATTCTTATACAGCCGCTAACCTCTTCTAAGATCTGCTCTTCTGTACAAAAAATGTGAGCATCGTCTTGAGTAAACCCACGAACTCGCATTAAACCGTGCAGTGCGCCTGAGGGCTCATTGCGGTGGCAGCAACCGAATTCAGCCATACGCAGCGGTAAATCGCGGTAAGACTTAAGGCCTTGGTTAAATATTTGAACGTGACCTGGGCAGTTCATCGGTTTAACCGCGTACTCGCGCTTTTCCGACTCGGTAGTAAACATGTTTTCTGCGTACTTGTCCCAGTGTCCACTTTTTTCCCACAAGCTGCGGTCCATCATTAATGGGCCTTTCACTTCGTCGTAGTTGTATTGGCGAAGTTTTGTGCGAATGAAACTTTCTAATTCGGTGTATATAGACCAACCGTCATTGTGCCAAAACACCATACCTGGCGCTTCTTCTTGCCAATGGAATAAGTTTAGTGCTTTACCAATTTTACGGTGGTCACGCTTTTCAGCTTCTTCAAGTCGTTGTAAATACGACTTCAATTGTTTCTTATCTGCCCATGCTGTGCCGTAAATACGCTGCAGCATTTTGTTATCGCTGTCGCCGCGCCAGTAAGCACCAGCCACTTTCATTAGCTTAAAGTGATGGCAAAACTTCATGTTTGGTACATGAGGGCCACGGCACATGTCGGTATATTCTTCGTGAATATACAGTGCTGGGCGATCGTCCTTGCTGATGTTTTCATCAAGAATTTCAATTTTGTAGTCTTCACCACGCTCTGCAAAGGCATCGCGAGCTTCTTGCCAACTTACTTTGTTTTTTACAACGTTATAGTTTGTTTTGGCAAGCTCTAGCATACGCTTTTCAAGCTTGGCTAAATCTTCCTGAGTCAGGCTTTCTTCCATATCAACATCGTAGTAAAACCCGTTGTCGATAATAGGTCCAATGGCCATTTTCGTGTTTGGCCATAGCTGCTTAATGGCGTGGCCTAACAAGTGAGCACAGCTGTGGCGAAGAATATCTAGGCCGTCATCGTCTTTTGCGGTAATAATTTGAAGCTTTGCGTCAGCATCAATCATGTCAACCGCGTCAACAAGCTCGCCGTTTATTTTTCCGGCAATCGTTGCTTTGGCTAAACCAGGGCCAATGTCGTTTGCAACGTCAAGTACAGAAACAGCGTTGTCGAAAGCGCGTTGGCTTCCATCAGGAAGGGTAATTACAGGCATGAATGTTCCTTTACAGTGGTGACGCCTACTCTGCGCCACTTGCATATTTAAAGTTTGAGCGTGGAATACGCTATTCGTATTTCTCCAACGTTCGTGTTTATCCCGCTTACACTATCAATTTTACGGCAGGCTATGTCACTCAAAAACCGTAGCGCCAGAGAATTAAAGCAAAGGGTAAAAACAAAGTACAAAAATAATGCACAACGTTGAATTATTAATATGTTTTCGATGGGCGATTATAACGAGTGTATGCACAACTTCAATGATGAAAGCAGGTTTCATCAACTAATTGACATTCAATCGCTTAATTTAAATGCATTTCCTTAAAGACACTTGCCATTAACCGTGCATTTTTTTTGATTTGCTCCATACTTTAACTCTGTTCAAAATTTAACCACAGGTATGTTATGTGGCATTTCATCAGCGAACATATTTCTGAAGCAACAGGTCAATTTTTTAATTGCCAGCGCGCAGAGCCCGTAACAGGTGGCCATACTCACGCATGCTTTATTATCAAGGATGAAAGCCATCGATACTTTGTTAAAACACGGCTGTACGATGATACCCAGCAACTATTTCATGAGGCTGAAGGGTTAGAAGCGCTATCACAAACCAACACAATTTTGGTGCCCAAGGTTATCTGCCACGGAGTTACCAAAAACGAAACACCCAATATGGAATATTTAGTGTTATGCCACTGCCGTTTTGTTACGCCTGATTTGAACAGCTATTTTGTGATGGGAGAAAAACTTGCGCAGCTGCATAGCGTAAATGCCTATACGAGCTATGGCTGGCCACACGATAATTTTATTGGTTTAAGTATTCAAACCAATGGACGCACGGCGTCTTGGGCAGATTTTTTTGCTGAACGGCGAATAGGAAGCATGCTTGAGCGCTTAATTGCCAGCAATGTATGGCAAAAAAGTGATGGTAATGCCGATGATATTGTTGAATACGCTCGCAATGTGCTTAGCTTACACCAGCCCCACCCTTCGCTACTGCATGGAGACTTGTGGCAGGGCAATATAGGCTTTACTGCGAAAGGCCCGGTAATTTACGACCCTGCTGTATATGTGGGTGATGCAGAAACAGATCTGGCCATGGCCGAGTTGTTTGGTGGCTTCCCCGATATTTTTTTTAAAGGCTATAACAATACCTCCCCTATTGAAAAAAATTACATTCAAAGAAAACCAATCTATCAGCTTTACCATATTTTAAACCACGGGTTATTATTCGGCGCTCATTATATCGTTCAAGCAAAAGACATTATTAACGATATCCAGCGTACGAAATACGCATAGCGTAAATACAAAAGTGAGTTTTTATGGAAGACAACGGCCTTAATGCGTTTGCAGCCAACAATGTTAACAAGGAAAGCGTAACGCCTGTCGTATTGGTAACCGGCGCTGCAAAGCGCATCGGCGCGACAATAGCTCGTCGACTTCACGCAAGTGGATATGCAGTCATCATTCATTTCTCCACGTCTTCAAATGAGGCAAATGCCTTAGTTAACGAACTCAATCAATCTCGCGAAAATTCTGCTGCCTGCCTTCAGGGCGATCTATGCGACAAAGATAGCGTACAAAGCTTAGCTGAGCAGTCATTGGCTATCTGGGGACGATTAGACTTACTGGTTAACAATGCATCGAGTTTTTATCCCACGCCCCTCGGCGAAATTACCGAAGACGACTGGTCGTCATTAGTGGGTAGCAATGTAAAAGGCCCGTTGTTTTTGTCTCAAGCATTAACGCCAGCACTGACAAACAGTAAAGGCTGCGTTATCAATATGATAGATATGCACATTGATAGACCGTTGCCTAAACACAGCGTGTATTTATTGGCAAAAGCAGGGTTAGCATCACTCACGCGCTCTATGGCGATAGACCTTGCACCAGAGGTGAGAGTAAACGGTATTGCCCCCGGCGCTATACTTTGGCCAGAGCGGGAGATGAACGAACAAGACAAAAAGCGTTTACTCGACAGCGTTCCACTTCGCCAACTTGGAAACCCAGAAGATATTGCAGAAACGCTGATGTTTCTTGTTTCTGCGCCTTATATAACAGGGCAAATTATCTATGTAGATGGCGGCCGAAGCCTTTATACCAGCGCTGAAATATAAAGCGAAAGAGCTCAATTAAAAAGAGACGCACAATCTATGATGAAGTTTCAACGTTTTACATTCGCTATGCCTTTTACACGCGCTATGCCTTTTACACGCGCTATGCTTTTTACACGCGATTTGCCTTACACGCCAACATTCGCAACGGCTTCGCGGTACGTGTTCGCTGCAATCGCCATCATTTTGCTATCGGGGTGTTTTGGGCAAGAAACGGTAAAAGATAGCCTTGATAATTATCAGGGCAGGCTTTCTCGAGTATTAGACACTCCATTACCGGAGACGGTTGTGAAACCGTTGCCAAAACTGACAGACGGCTCGCAATTAAAGTACAACATTGAAGGGTTGAGCATAAACTTACGAGAGTTTTATGCCATATTAGACTGCGAGTTAGGACGAGTTGTTGCCGAACGCAATACGTCCCTCGGCAAAAGCCAGTTGCCATCTCAGCGCTTAGTGTATGAAAGTAAGCTGCTGTCTGTATTTTCAGCCTGTGAAAACTCACTGAGAGAAACTGACACAAAGCTAGCCGATACGCTGGCCGCTTGGAAAGAAGCAAAAGAGGCTGACTACACGCAAAGCTGGGCTAACCTTATTCAAACCAGCAAAGAGTTGCGCCTAGGTTTAAATAGCCCTGAGCGCCTCCTTGCCACTGAGAACAACAAGGATGCGTTAGCCAGTATTAATAGCTTATATTTTCTGGATGAGCTATTAGCCCCCGCGGCGTTAAGCAAAAGTATTGATAGCAGCGAGTTAGAAGCACAGCTAAAGATAATTCTTTCTTCGCGACTGCCGGCGAGTTTATGGCAAACGCAGCAAACCCTTGCCACTACTTTACCAAAGCTCACAGAGTCTCTTGCCCCTCAACTCAATGCCATCGCTTGCCCAGAGGGTCGCGCAAGTGATACCGCTAAAATTCTTCGTAATGTGTTTTATTTGTTTTTTATTGAAGAAATTCAGCCCGTGGGCAGTTTGGTAAACAACTACCACTACAAACTAATGCCGTTGTGGGAAAAGTGGCAAGACAACCCGGCGCTTCACAGTTCATTTAAGCGTTATATTAACCAACAAGCTAGCATAGGATTTGCTACCTACAGCAATGCCATGCAGGAACATGTTTCTATGTGGCAGCAGTTTTTAGGTCGCTGTAATTTATCACCGGTGGCGTAAATGTACCGTCACATTCTGTAATAAATTGCATAAGCAATTGGAATCGTGGAATACTCTTATCAAATCACTAGTTCTGAAAATAGCGTTAGCGCTGATGAGCTGTTACAAAAAAGACCATGACTAAAAAAAGAGCGGATAAAAGCCCAAACGACGTTTTAGAGCAAATAGCACAGCATTATTCAACGCTGTCTCCTGCGGGCAAGGCAATAGCGCACTACCTTCAAAAAAATCCAATTGCAGTGCTATCGCAGTCAACATCCCTGATTGCGGAAAATGTAGGTACATCTAAGGCCACGGTAAGCCGGTTCTTTCGCCAGGTTGGCTTTGAATCCCACCAGCAAGCAAGAGCCTCACTCACCACACTGCGGGAACAGGGCGTGCCTATTGCCTCAGACAATAATGAAAAACACCATTTTGATAGTGAAGTACAAAACCTAGCGGCAAGTTTTGATGGTATAGCTGTTGAAGAGCTAAACTCTATTGCTACATTGCTGGCCAATGCTGGGCAAGTAACACTGATTGGGTTTAGAAACGCCTACCCTATTGCCCTTCACTTTCGCCAACAGTTAAAGCAAATACGAGCGTCGGTTCGAGTGCTTCCTCAGCCCGGACAGACACTCAGTGAAGATATTATCGACCTTACTGATAAAGATGTGGTGGTTTTGTTTGGCTTTCGCCGTCGCACTCGCCAATTTAAGTTTGTGCTCGAAAACATCAAGCACTGTAAAACCGTGTTAATTACCGATCCCACCGGTCAGGGCTATAAACGCCTTGTCGACCACCTTTTGGTATCGCATATCGGCAGTGATGCCCCCTTTGACAGCTACGCTGCACCAATGAGCCTAGTTGCTACGCTGTGTAACTTAACGTATACCAAACTTGGCTTAACGGCCTCTAAGCGGGTTGATGCCATTACTGAAATTTACAAGCAAATGGATGAATTAGAAGACTCCGAGCGCTAGGACAAGCTCTCTATTGTTTACGCTAAAAGCTTTTTAGCTCTCCCTTTTTTATCACTCGCTTTTTCTCTATCGCATTTCATTCAGCGCTGAAGGAACAATTGTTTCTCTTGACATTATTTTGAAACGATTGTTTCATAGGGTATTGAAAAATTATAATGACTATAACGAAACACGCAGTGAACTCTCCTTTTGTATTAACGCCACTTATTAATGAAGAAATATCCCAGTTTGCCCTAAAGGGTTCCTCTGAGGGTCCCCTTGAACATTTAGGGCTGGCGGTGAAAGACTTATTTCATATGGCTAACCTGCCAACAGGTGCAGGCAATCCTGACTATTTGAAGTCGCATGTAAATGCTCATAAAAATAATGCAATTGAGACGAACAGCACAGTTAAGGCACTGCTAAACGCTGGTGCAGTGTTCAAAGGTAAAACAATTACCGATGAGCTTGCCTATAGCCTACACGGGCAAAACAAGCACTTTCCTGTGCTTACCAACCCTGCGGCTCCCGAGCATATTCCCGGCGGATCATCATCTGGCTCTACCGTCGCGGTTAGCAGCAGACTAGCAGACATCGGTTTAGGCACCGACACCGGCGGCTCTATTCGAGTTCCTGCCAGTTATCAAGGGCTGTGGGGCATGAGAACAACCCATGGCATTATTGAATGCGATAATATGGTGGCCTTAGCGCCCTCTTTTGATACCGTGGGCTGGATGACGAGAGACTTAGGCACCTTCGAATTGGTAAGCGAAGTGTGTATTCCAGCACACACCCAACGCGATATTACAGGCGAGCCTCGCTTTGGTATTGCCCACAATTTATTTGACAGTGCCCTTCACAAAGAGCAATGCAGTGCATGGATAGAAGAAAACCTTCGTCCACACGTTAACACCAAGGATATCTTTTCTGACAAGTTCGACCTAGCTGCTATGAATACCGCTGCCACATTTAGAGTATTGCAAGGCAATGAAATTTGGCAGCAGCACGGACAGTGGATAGAAGAAGAAAAGCCAGATATTGCAGAAGATATTATGTCTCGCTTGTTGTGGTGTAAAACCATAACGGCCGAGCAAGTGGCCTTTGCAAAACTGCAGCAACACAACCTTGTTACACACCTTGAAGTACTGTTTCAAGATATCGATGTATTGGTAATACCCACTACGCCAGGCATTGCACCTCGATGTGATGCCGACAGTACCACATTGGCAAATGATAGAAATTCACTACTCGCGTTAACCTCTCTTGCAGGGCTAGCCGGGTTACCACAGCTTCATTTGCCGTTATTTACGCTAAACAATGCACCCTGCGGATTATCGTTTGTAGGCAAAAAAGGCAACGACCTTGCGCTCCTAGCGTTAGCTAGGAGATTAGAGAGCCATTAGCGAAACAATTAGAAAAGCGTTAGCACAAGCATTACTCCATAAAAACTCACTTTGCTAACACAACAGCTACAACACATAGCAACAAGTGCATGCACAATAAAAAACTCACTATGTGAATGTCGAAGCACGCGATGCCTGAAATCAAAGGAAAGAATGATGACAAAAAAATCTAATATTGCATTTACCGCCCCGCACTTTGCGGCATCCCAGGTAGGTTTGAATATTTTGGAAAAAGGCGGCACGGCCATTGAAGCTATGGTTGCTGCAGCAGCGTCCATTGCTGTGGAATACCCCCATATGAACGGCCTTGGCGGTGACGGCTTTTGGCTTATCAGCGAGCCGGGTAAAGCGCCGGTGGGTATTGATGCGTCAGGTGTTGCAGCAAAAGGTGCCACCCCCTCCTTTTACAAAGACTATGATGCTATTCCAAGTCGCGGCGGTATGTCTGCGCTCACAATGGCAGGCGCAGTAGCTGGCTGGAGCGAAGCACTAAAGATAAGTAAAGAGTGGCGCGATGGCAAAGAAGGCAAAGAAGGCCTTCCGCTTACTACTTTACTAGATACAGCCATAAGCCAAGCTAACTGGGGAATTGAAGTTACCCAAAGCTTAACTGATGCAAGTAACAAAACCTTTGATGACCTCGCCGGTGATGAAAATTTTGATCAGTTTTTAATTAAAGGTAAGCCACTTAAAAAGGGAAAAATCCTTAAGCTAACGGCCTTATCAAAAACCCTCGCTCATTTGGCAGAAAAAGGTCTAGACGACTTTTATCACGGTGAGTTGGCGCAGAAGTTAGCCGCTGATTTAGAAGCAGCAGGCTCTCCTATTCGCTTAGAAGACTTTGAGAACTATAAGGCGCAGCGGGTAACTCCACTTCACGTTACTACGTCAAAAGGTAAACTCTATAATTTACCGGCTCCAACCCAAGGTGTGGCATCGCTTATTATTTTAGCGCTTTACGATAAAGTACAGCACTTGGGCAGCAGCGATGCTGACATGGTGCACCTACTTATCGAATGTACCAAGCAAGCGTTTATTGCACGCAACAACAATGTGACCGACCCATCTCGAACGCCAGTTGATTTACAACAGCTACTTACAGACGAGTCATTAAATGAAATGGCACAACATATTTCGTTAGATACAGCACAACCTTGGCCTCATGTGGCTAAGCTTGGAGATACAATCTGGATGGGTTGCTGTGATAGTGAAGGCCGCATGGTGAGCTACATACAGTCGCTTTATTGGGAGTTTGGTTCAGGCATTGTGAGCCCGCAAACCGGCATTGTGTGGAATAACCGCGGAACGTCATTTTCGCTCGACTCCTCTAGCAATCAATATTTAGCGCCAGGGCTGAAGCCATTTCATACCTTAAACCCTGCGTTTGCAGAGCTTAGCGACGGTCGCCGTATGAGTTACGGCACTATGGGCGGTGAAGGTCAGCCACAAACTCAAGCCGCGCTTTTTGCCCGCCATGTGTATCACAATCAGCCCATCGACAAAGCGATCTGGCTGGGTCGATGGTTATTAGGCCGCACCTGGGGTGATGAAAGCCATAATTTAAAAGCCGAGCGTGACCTTGTTGAATACGTAGGTGAAAGTTTAGTGGCTCGCGGCCACGACTTAGTAACCGTAGACCCTTGCAATGAATTAATGGGCCATGCTGGCGCTATTATTCGCCAAGAAACAGGTGATGTTACTGGGGCAAGCGATCCGCGCAGCGACGGCAAAGTCTATCTGGGCAATTTGTAGCAGTTAGTGTTAGCGGTTATTTTTAGCAGTTATTTATAACCGCTACTTAATTCCGTTTTTCAAGGCCGTTAATAATAGCGGCTTGTTGTGCGGGCTTTTAATAAAGACTCCTTTATTTGGCCTTTTACCCAGTTATTTACCTGGCCTTTTACCTGGTCATCTACAAGACCCGTTATAGCGCAGCGACAAACGCACATCGGCTTTAGCGCATAAAATTTAGATTAATAAGAGATAACACAAACATGCAGTTTTTAATGGATAACATAACGGTAATTTTATCGTTAATTGGCACCGGCGTTTTTGCCGGATTGCTAGCAGGGTTGCTCGGCGTTGGGGGCGGCATCGTTATTGTGCCTGTACTCTTTTTCTTGTTTCAGGCACTTGGTGTATCCTCAGAAAGCGCCATGGTTATTGCTACCGCTACCTCGTTAGCCACCATAGTGCCCACCTCGCTGAGCTCAATTAAAGCCCACCATGGCAAGGGCAATGTAGACTTTGCCCTACTTAAATCATGGGCGCTGTTTATACTTGTTGGTGTTCTTGTGGGAAGCTATGCCGTTACCGCAGTTAACCCCACGTTATTAACGCTAATGTTTGGCGTTATCGCCACGTTATCGGCCATAAACATGCTAATTGGCCGAAAAGAAGCCTTGTTCAACAGCCTACCAAATAAGGGCGGGCAATCGGTCATGGCCACCTGCATCGGCTTATTTAGCTCTATGGTGGGCATTGGCGGTGGAACACTTACCGTACCAACCCTTACCTTTTGTAATTACCCCGCGCACAAGGCCGTGGGCACTGCCGCCGCTGTGGGGCTGATCATTTCATTGCCAGCGGCTATTACGCTGCTGTTTGTGGGCACAACACCACCTGATGCACCATTTGCAACCTACGGTTACGTTAACCTGCTTGGATTTGCCTGTATTGTGCCACTTACCGTTCTTTTAGCGCCTATTGGTGCAAACATTGCCAGCAAGCTAGATGCTGGACTGCTCAAAAAAATATTTGCCGTCGTTCTTATCATTACAGGCCTGCGCATGCTTGCGCAGGTACTCATTTAGGAGTTTTCTTTTATGCAAGGTTTTACACCGCTTTCTCCTCCACCTCGCCTTCTTATGGGTCCAGGGCCCATTAACTGTTACCCGCGGGTGCTATCGGCAATGGCAACACAGCTGGTGGGCCAATACGACCCTGTAATGACAGGCTACATGAACGAAACCATGGCCTTGTATCGCGATGTGTTTAATACCAAAAATCAGCAGACGTTTTTGGTAGACGGCACCTCACGTGCAGGTATTGAAGCCGTGCTTGTGTCGGCTATTGAGCCCGGTGATAAAGTACTTATTCCTATCTTTGGCCGCTTTGGCCATCTACTGGCTGAGATTGCTGAACGTGCCGATGCCGAAGTACATACTATTGAAGTGCCATGGGGAGAAGTCTTTACCCCTGAACAAATAGAAACGGCAATTAAAGCGGTTAAACCCAAATTGCTTGCCACTGTGCAAGGTGATACTTCCACCACCATGCTGCAGCCTCTGGCTGATATTGGCGCAATTTGTGAAGCCCACGACGTGCTTTTTTACTGTGACGCCACTGCCTCAATTGGCGGAAACCCGCTAGAGGTAGACGCTTGGAAACTGGATGCAGTATCAGTGGGACTACAAAAGTGTTTAGGCGGCCCATCTGGCAGTGCGCCTATTACCCTTAGCGATAAGTTTGTCAAAACCGTTCGCACTCGTCATCACGTTGAAGCGGGCATTCGCGATGCCCACCACCAGGCGGCAACAGGCCCTAAAATTCGCTCTAACTACTTCGACTTGCCAATGATCATGGATTATTGGGGTGATGAGCGCCTCAATCATCACACAGAAGCCGCCAGCATGCTGTACTGCGCAAGAGAATGCGCACGAGTGCACTTGGAAGAGGGGCAGCAACAGGTTATTGCACGTCATAAAGTGGCTGGCGACGCCATGCTTGCGGGCATTCAAGCAATGGGGCTTGCGCCTTTTGGCGATTTAAAGCACAAGATGTACAACGTGGTAGGTGTGTATATTCCAGATGATGTTGAAGGTGAAGAGGTTCGAGAAACCCTATTGCTGCGTTTTAACATTGAAATTGGCACCAGCTTTGGGCCATTAAAAGGGAAAATTTGGCGTATTGGTACTATGGGTTACAACGCCCGCGAAGACGCCGTGCTTCATACTTTGCAGTCACTAGAAACCGTACTTCGCATGCAGGGGCATCACTGCCCTGCTGGTGCGGGCGTTGAAGCCGCACTTAGCGTATATACCCAAGCGAAGAATGCAGTTAACAAGGCGGGTAGCGCGAATGAGTGAGTTCGCTGAACTAGCTACACAGGTAATGGCGCGATGTGAAATACTAGGCACACTAAGTCAAAATCCCAACTGCCTAGATAGGCGCTACCTCAGTGAGCAACACAGGCTTGCCAATCAGCTCGCTTCTGGTTGGATGATTGAAGCGGGAATGACAACCTGGCAAGACGCCGTTGGCAATATTTGGGGCCGCTATACGTCAACAGTGCCGAATGCCCCTCGCCTTATTTTAGGCAGCCATTTAGATACCGTACCAAACGGCGGAAAATACGACGGTATGCTGGGTGTGATTGCCGCTATTTCAATGGTTGCCATGTTCGACGGTCTACAGCGCAAATTTCCTTTTCACATTGATATTGTGGGCTTTTGCGATGAGGAAGGCACACGCTTTGGCACAACGCTTTTAGGCAGTCGCGCCCTGACAGGAAATTGGCAAGATAGTTGGCGTCATTTAAAAGATGAAAACGGCATGAGTTTGGCCGAAGCAATGGAGCAATTTGGACTTCATTTTGATGAAGTGTCCAGCGCCAGTATTTCACCTACTGATATATTGGGCTATTTAGAACTTCACATAGAGCAAGGCCCGGTTCTTGAACAAGAAAATCTGCCTGTAGGCGTGGTGAGTGCCATTGCCGGCGCAAAGCGTTTTACTGTTACCATTGAGGGAATGGCCGGTCACGCTGGAACCGTACCTATGTCTATGCGCTACGATGCCCTTGCTGCCAGCGCAGAAATGATATTGGCGGTAGAGCGCACAAGTCATCAGCGACCAGGTGTTGTCGCAACCGTGGGCAAGATAGATAATATGCCAAACGGCGTAAACGTGATATCGGGTAAAACCCGTTTTTCACTGGACGTAAGAAGTGAAGATGACGCATTGCGAGACGCGGCGTTGGCAGAAATAATGCAACAATTTGGCGAGATTGGCGCGAAGCGTAATGTAAAGCTAAGTGTAGAGCAAACTCACGCGGCTCCTGCAGTGCAGTGCGACGAAGACCTAAAGCAAGCCTTAGTGCGTGGGGTAGAATTGAGCGACATAAAGCCAAGAATATTGGCATCCGGCGCGGGGCATGACGCTATGGCAATGGCTGATATATGCCCAGTGGCTATGCTATTTACGCGCTGTAAAGGTGGCATTAGCCATCACCCTGGCGAGTCAATAAAGGAAAGTGACGTAGAAGCAAGTTTATCGGTGTTATTCAAAAGCATCGAGAATCTTCAGCATGTCTAGCGCCCCCACTGGCGCTTGTGCACTTCAGTGCTGTGCTTCATAGATGTTCTTCAGAGCTGTTCTTCAGAGCTGTTCTTAGGAACCGGGCTTCGGACTTCAGAGTTGCAGCGCTCACAAGCTTCTAAAATAGAAATTAATAGTTCAAAAGATAAAAGGGAAAGGGCTAATGAAAATAAGCAGAATTTATAACGATGATGAAGGGAAAAGCCACTTTGGTGAAGCCCATATCGACCTTAAAGACGGTGGCCCCATTGGGCTACTTTCTGAAAAGTTTGGGGTTGATAAAATAATATTTAGAGAAACGCCTGCCGACTATGATTTTAAATGGCACCCTGCCCCCGCCCGACAGCTATTGTTTATCATTAAAGGTCGCGCTGAATTCACCGTTTCAAATGGCGAGAGTAAAGTGTTAGGTGCAGGTGATGTCTTGCTTCTTGAGGATACCGAAGGACAAGGGCATTGCTCAAAAGCGTTATTCAATGAAGTACGGCATTCTATCTTTGTCACCCTAGACGATGACACTACGTTTTGAGATGTTCGACCTAATACAGACACTTTTACAATGACCTTAGGGTCATTTTTTTTGCACTATTACCACTCAGTTGCACAGCTAAAGTGCACATTTCCCTCTCTGTTTTCACTTCACTTCTCACATCTTATTTTTATATTTATTTTTCAGTCACTTAAATAAAACTGAATTCGAGAATAACAATGACCAATTGGTCAGCTAATTGCTTTATTTACTTTTTATTCTGCTTACTTTTTGTTGCTCGCTTTTTGTTGCTCGCTCTTGAGCACGAAGCACGAGTACGAAGCGCGAGTACAAAGCACGATTCATTTGGAAATATAATGCACAATAGCGATCTACTTTTTAATCTTCACGACAAGCCTAGTGCACTCACGTCACTTATCGCTGCCTTTCAACATATGTTAGCCAGCTTTGTAGGCGTAATTACACCTACGCTTATTATCGCTTCAACATTAGAGTTAGCAGAATACACTCCTTATCTCATTAGCATGGCTTTGTTTGTAAGTGGTATTGGTACCGCAGTTCAAACCAAACGAATTGGCCCTATTGGCAGCGGTCTCGTGGCTATTCAGGGAACTAGTTTTACATTTATCAGCGCCCTGTTACTTGCTGGCAACCAAGTGAAAAATAATGGCGGCTCGCCTGAGAATATTCTTGCCCTTTTGTTCGGACTTACCATGGCCGGTGCTGTGGTTGAAATTGTATTTAGCCTATTCATTGCCCAGCTAAAGCGCATTATCACGCCACTCACCACGGGTATTGTCATAACGGCAATTGGGTTGTCATTAATCAACGTGGGTATGACAGACTTGGCAGGTGGTTTTAATGCAGAAGGGTTTGCTGATGTGTCAAATTTGGGAACTGGTGTTGCCGTCTTACTTGTTATTGTTTTTTTAAACGCCTCGTCTAATCATTGGCTTAGATTGTCAGCTATTTTTATCGGTATGTTTTTGGGCACTATCTATGTTGCCTTCACCGGCGGCATAAACCTTCAACATTTATCGGTTCTGCCGGTTATCGCCATTCCACAACCCTTCGCATTTGGTATCGACTTCGACATTTCACTGTTTTTGCCTATCGCACTCATTTATCTCTTTAGTGCTATCGAAACCGCGGGCGATCTCACTGCCAATAGTCTTTTTTGTAAGCAACCGACTAGCGGGCCGCTTTACCTTTCTCGAATTAAGGGTGGGATACTCGGTGACGGCATAAACTCACTGCTAGCAGGCACATTTAACACATTCCCAAATACTACATTTGGTCAAAATAATGGGGTTATTCAACTAACCGGGATCGCCAGCAGAAAGGTAGGGTTTTATGTGGCTGGTCTGTTTGTTGCTGTAGGTTTTTTTCCTGTTGTTGGCGGCATACTTCAAGCCATTCCAAAGCCTGTATTAGGAGGAGCAACACTGGTTATGTTTGCCATGGTTGCGGTTGGCGGGCTTAAGCTATTAGCCAGTCACGCGTTAGATAGACGAAGTAGTTTGGTAACCGCTTGCTCACTTGGTATGGCTATTGGCGTAATGATGGTTCCCGAAGCGCTATCCCAATTGCCCGTGTGGCTTAAAAACGTACTGTCCTCTCCTGTCACCTCCGCGGGATTAACCGCAATAGCCTTAGATTTAACCCTGCCCAAAATGACTGATACAGATTCATCTGTATTAGGGCGTGATGACCTTTCAAAGAGCGATGAAAATCAGCCAGTTGCACATGAAAATCGGGCAGCACTTATTGGTGCAAATAGCGGGCAAAACTCCCATTAATGGTGCGCTCGATATCATGTAGAAAAAGCGTTACATAAATATAACATTATATTTATCGAGGATCGAAAATAAGCCCATATTTATCAACACGTTAAATATTTCAAAAATACAGACTAAGTGGACAGGAAGTTGGCACTTTTTCTGCTCTTTAGTTTTTATGCATTATGTTGTGCAGCAAGCAAGAACAGCGTTAAAAAAGCTCCACAAAAGAGCTAAATAAAATAAAAAGAGGAAGCCATGAAACACACTACGTTCGCTCTATCCCCCCTATCTCGGGCTCTCATTGTAGGTATTGGTGCTATGGCATCAATATCTACAAGTGCGATTGCGCAAGAGGAAACGCCTAAAGAAGCTGATGTTGAAAAAATTGAAGTAACAGGCTCGCTGGGCAGCTTACCAGGGCAAGACGTTGAATCTGTTTTTGGGTTCGGAAAGTCTATCTTGGAGACCCCTCGCTCTGCTTCAACCATTTCACAAGAGCAAATGGAACGATTTAACGTCACGGATATAGACGAACTGGTTGCCTTTGCACCGGGTACATTTACACAATCTTTCTTTGGTGTGGCAGGCTCTTTGGATGTTCGAGGAACGCCAGGTGAAAACTATTTTAGAGGGGTTAAGCGTCTTGATAACCCAGGCAACTACCCTACCCCTATTGGTGCATCTAGCCGAATAGATATTGTACGTGGCCCCGCGTCTCCTATTTACGGCCCATCTAAGATTGGGGGTTACCTTAACTTTAACCCTAAATCTGCTCGCGCATCGTCCGGTCAATACTTAGATTCTCCTACAGGTAGACTTTCTTACACCGCAGGTTCGTGGGATAAGAGTATTCTTACCGCTGAAGTGGGCGGCCCTGCTGAGGTGGGTGGTAAAGAAATGGGTTACTATCTTTACGGCGAAGTAGAAAACTCAGATAGCTACTACGACAATACGCAAACCGACCAAACCATTTTACAAGCCTCGTTCAATATCGATATTACCGATAACCTGCGCTTTGAGTTCGGTGGAATGTATCATGACTTTGACGGTAACCAGGTGGCTGGTTGGAACCGTTTAACTCAAGACCTCGTTGACGACGGAACCTACATTACCGGTACAGCACTGCCATTAGATACCGATGGTGACGGACAAATAAGCCATGAAGAATATGGTGCTGTTAACATTGCGGGCAATAGCTTTTTCTATGTGCCCGGCGCAGCATTTACCGACGATGAAGCAACCGACTTAATGAAGCTTCAAAATGTGGGCACAACAACATTAAGCGGTAACCAAGTGCTTGTTGCACCTGATGATCAGCTCGGTAACGAAGCTATTACCCTTTATTTTGATACCATTTTTTACGCTGATGAGTGGGAAATTCGCAACCAGCTTTTCTACGATTATTACGATAACATCAATGAAAACGCCTATGGATTTTCTCAGTTTCATGAAAGCTGGGTAGTAGAAGATAAGCTCATTTTCGCTACCGAATACGAAAAAGACAGTTTACTCGCGCAGTTCCAATTCTCGCCATCTATACGCTACACCGACTTTGAACACGGTGATGACTTTACGTTTGAGTACTTTAACCGCCGCGACCTCACTATGGCGTCATCGCCATTAGACCGCCGCTTATTGTCAACTCGCTCTGGTAAAAATTACGATAACTACGATGTAGGTAACTACCTAGATTTAGGCATCGCTGCCATGACCGATTTAACATGGGATTGGGGGCTTAACCTCGTTTTAGGTTTACGTTACGACACCATAGACATTGAAAGTACTTCTCGCAGCGATTTACTACTTTTTGCTACGGGTGATGAGACGCCGGTTTACGCAGAAGAAACTGTAGACGGTTGGTCTTGGAATGCCAGTATTTCCTACGAGTTCGATTTTGGCCTTATTCCTTACTTCACCGCTGCCGAACAGGCAACGCTTGTTGCCGGTCAAGGTGCAGAGATTGGTGTAGGCCAGTTAAACCAACCCGGTTCTAGCGGTGCTTTTGATACTTCAGAACTTATTGAGTACGGTGTTAAAGGCTCGCTATTAGACGACACCCTTTACTTTGCCCTATCTGCCTTTGAGCAAGAGCGTACCGATTTCAACACGCAAAATGTTGTCACCAACAACACGACTAATAACGAAGGCATTGAGTTTGAGCTTCGCTGGGTGGTTAACGAAAACCTTGTGGTTTCAGCAGGCTACACTAACATTGAAGTAATTAACCTTACTGCATTAAGTAACGGCAATCAGTTTGGTTTCTTGGGCGCTGAAGATTTGGTCAACCTTACGGATCCGTCTCTCGTGTTTGGCGGAAATGTTATTGGGCTTAATCTTATTGGTGAAGGATTTGCCAATTCAGACGGTCGTAAGGCGGGTATTCCTGAAAATATTTATACCCTGACGGCCACATACGACTTCCAGAATGGATACGCAGCCAATGTAAGTGTTGTTGATGTAGAAGAGGTTGCCTCTGGCTTTTCTGCTGCCGTTACACTTCCTGCTTACACCTTAGTGAATGCTGGTCTGTCTTATGAAGCTGAAGATTGGACGGTTAATGTGACGGTTAAGAACTTAACCGATGAACGTTATTTCCGTGCTAACTTCCCGGACTTGTTTGGTAGTCAAATTGTATTGCCGGAATTACCACGTCACTGGAACGCTACTTTCGCTTATAAATTTTAATCCTGTTATTCAAGCGACAAGCCAAGGTGATACCAGTTCGCATAGATAATTGCCCACTCAGAAGGCACTGGCAAGTTTCCTAGCAAAGCATGGGAATGCAGGAATGGCTGTTCCCTTTCAAATTCCCAGAATGACGCTGGGGAATTTGCCAGACCTTCCCGAAGGGCGAGTTTAAAATGCCCGTACTCTTTGTTGTGTCACCTTGATGTAGAACAACTGCACCTGCGGTAACACGCCGCGATTCCGAACATTTTAAGTCTCGCTGAGTGGATAATTATCTATGCGGACTGGTATAAACCCAGTTCTCTGGGTTTACCTTTTTTATTGGAGACATTTATTTATGTATTTACGCGTTTTATCCCTATTGCGGCCCACTTTGTCATTGAGCGTTTCAATTGCTGTGAGCATCTTAAGCGCAATGAGCTTTTCATCATTTGCACAGGACACAAACTCCCAAGCTAATTCTGTATCGTTGACATCATCGAGTTCTACAGCAGCACCGGCTCATGAACAAACGAAGTTGAAGGTAAAAGTGGTCGTTGTAAGCATGTTTGAAATTGGCGAGGACACGGGTGACGCTCCGGGAGAGTTCCAGCTTTGGCGTGAACGGGAGTCATTAGATACGGTTTACCCTATGCCCCATGCTCATCATGATGTGTTCGCAAATGAACAAAAAGGCATGATTGGTATTGTAACAGGAATGGGTATTGCCAGAGCGTCTGCTGCCATTATGGCGTTAGGGTTAGACCAGCGTTTTGACTTATCACAAGCGTATTGGATAGTGGCGGGCATTGCCGGTATCGACCCATTTGATAGCACTATTGGCAGTGCCGTTTGGACTGACTATGTGGTAGACGGCGACCTTGCTCATCACATTGATGCGCGGGAAATTCCGGATAGCTGGAACACGGGTTACTTTCCTCTATTCACCCACGCACCATACGCAAATGCCGAAAGTGTTAATGTTGAAGACAGCCCAAATGGCGAGGTTTATCAGCTCAACGAAAGCTTAGCAAAGTGGGCATATTCTCTTACTAAAAATACCGAGTTACCTAATACCCCTGCTATGGATGCATTGCGCTCTAAGTACCAAGGGTTTCCCAACGCGCTGCAACAACCTGTTGTTACCTATGGTTCTCACCTATCAGCATCTACGTTTTGGCATGGCAAAAAGCTAAATACCTGGGCTAATGACTGGGTTTCTTACTGGACTCGTTCAAAGGGAAACTTCATGACGTCAGGCATGGAAGACTCGGCAACACTGCAGAGTATGACCTATTTACACAATGCAGGTCTGGTAGACAAAAATCGTTTAGTCATATTGCGTACGGCTAGTAACTTTACTATGCAACCACCAGGGCTTTCCGCCGCAGAAAATTTAGAAACAGAAAGCTCTGGCGATGGGTATGCAGCAATGAGAAGTGCCATCGAATCAGCCTATTTAGTGGGAAGCCAATTCAGCGACTATATTCTTGACCATTGGGATGAAGTGAAGACTGAACCGCCATCGCTTGATAGGCAGTAAGCTGTAGCCTGCGGTAATAGTCCTGATAGAAGAAAGCAGCACCTTGCCCACTTTTCGCTTTACACTGCCCTATCGATCGATTAAAAATAAATCATCAAGGAAAGACAATAATAATCGTTGAGACACTAAATGAACAAATTACCCTATAGCGGCCTTACCTACTGGCTTGCCATGCTGAGCTGTTTTCTTTTTATTTTCGGTGGATTCACTGTGGTGTTGGCACTTGCTGCTTTGCTCCTATCGATAAAGTCTCAACGGACTTATGCGCAAGCCCCTAATGAATACAACAACATTGGTAAAGTTAACAAAGCAAAAATCATCGCCATTATTGGTTTAGTACTCAATGTGATCATTCTTGGCGTTACCATTTGGACACTGACAACTATCGGCTGGGATGCGTGGTCAGATGAATTTGTTCGCAAGTGGAATGAAGGGTTAGAAAACGGTCGCGGTTACTAGCTTAAAGGCTGAAGCCTCTAAGCTAATAACCGCTTACACAACGATTTAGGCAAAAGTCGATTTGCTAATTAGCGTTTGTTTCACATGAGATAACACGTCGTTTTTGGCAACTGGCTTGCTCAAGAAGCCAGTCATTCCAGCCTCAAAACACGCTTTTTTATCATCAGGTGCTGTATGGGCGGTTACCGCTACAATACGACCAACTTCAGACAGCAACTTTTCAGCAAGGATCCCGCTAGTTGCGCCATAGCCATCAAGCACTGGCATGGCTAAGTCCATCAATATGAGGTCGTACTGCTTGTCTCTAGCCTTCTCAAGCGCAATTTGCCCATTTTCAGCCATATCTACAACAAATTGAAAGTCTTCAAACATAGATGACAGCACAAGCCTGTTAATATCGTTGTCGTCAACAATGAGCACGTTAATCGTAGTGCGCAACAAATCTGAAGAGAACACGACTTCTGAGTCAATAACATCATGGGTGTTTTGCACAACTTGAACAGGCATAACAATATCGAAACACGTACCCCGGTGTTCAACTGAGCTAACGGTAAGTTCACCTTCCATTTTACTTACCAATTGCTTAGCCGTGGATAATGCCAAACCATTGTCATTACGCGATTCTGATGATTCCTGGGGGGCGCTCATAAGGGGTTTAAAGAGTTCCCGCATTGCAGGTTCGCTCATTGCCGGCCCTGAACCTTCAATAGAGGCGTGAAAAACCGCGTTATCTTTTTTGTGCAATAAGGCTACGTGTATGGTGAGGCCATTAAGCTCTGAGCGCTTGATGATAAATGAGGCAACATTTTTGACCACTTGTGCCATTCGCGCCGCATCACCCTGAATGTAGGTTTCTGCCCCAAATTCTAGAGACGTATTAAAGCTTATGCCCCGCTCTTCGCAACGCATTTCAAGTATACCTACCACGTCATCAAGAAGCGCTTTTATACAAAACGGAGTAGTCTCTAGCGTGAAGTCCTGATTGATGATGGCAGTATAATCCACCACATCATTAATTAGGCTACCTAATCGGTCGGCACTGCGAAGGGCAAAGTCTGCTTTTTTCTCGCGTCGACCATCATGCTGCTCGTGCTTCAGCGCTTCTAGCATACCGACAATGCCGTTTAATGGCGTTTTCAACTCGTGGCTGACTCTGGCAAGCAGTGCGCCTTTCTCAGCTGCAACGGCCTCTGCTTCTTTGCGCTTTTGGTCTAATGCAAGTCGCAGTTCCACTGCTTTATTCACGTTCTGGCAAGTTCCAAATAATCGCAGGCACTCGCCATTTTGCATTTCGGCCATACCGTGGGTTTCAATCCATACGGTATTTCCCTTTGCAGTAACCAGCCTCAAGGTAGAGCTCCAAGGTTCACCGGTTTCTGCGGTATGAGCCACAATACGAGATATTTCGTCCCGGTCGAAACCTTCTCTATAAAACTCGATGGCAGAACCTAATGAGGGTTCAAAGTCACTGTCAACTTCGTGGATCTTTCTTGTTTGAGACGACCAGGTGAGTATATTAGTCGCAAACTCAACTTCCCACGTGCCGATATTGGCAACGCTTTGAAGTTTTTCATATAAGGTATTTTGTTTATTTTCTGTCTTTTCGATATCAAATTTAGACAGTTCGGTGCTTAACCATTCATCAAGAAGCAAGAGCTTATCAGCGTCATCCTTTCGTTTGGGATCAACGTTTATTGCCACAACAAAAATGCATTTATCATCTAATACGTGTGCTTTACCGCGAATGAACGTATTCGCATCGAAGTAGGTTGTTACCCACTGCTTAAATGCAATAGTGGCCTCTATACTGGACGAAGGGAAATTACTGTCTAATGGAAAACGGCTGTTTGGCGAAAAGTCACCTGCAAATGAGGGGATAACCGAAAAAGAGGGTGCGTGGGCTGATGAGGCTTTTGCAACAATCTCTACCGTATCTTTATCTAAACACACTATTGCGCACTGAAAGACATTCATTGTTTTCGCTGCGCTTTTAACAATTCGCTGGAACGTTTCTTTTAACTGCTCCCCTAACAATGCGTTTAGATTAGATTGCTCGTCGTAAAAAATCATTTAAGTAAACCTTGAAACCGCTCGTTAAACACCCGCAACGCAAAAATCCGCGCAATGACATTGTCCTTTGTCAGGTGACCAAATAATATTTAATACCTGAATCTGGGCGTGCTGACCTTTGCTGTACGATTTTTGGGCTAAATGGAAGCATTTTAATCGCGGAACAGTCCTGTAGGCCTAGTGGGCTAAGTCAAAGGGCCCAAATAAAAAAAGCGGCGACAAAGAGTAAAATGCTTCCATAACGCCCCCTTCGGGCAGCGCCTGTGAGCTATTTATCCTGCGTTAAATGGTTTCGATTTAGCCCACTAGACCTTCAACCGTTCGCCTTGTCTAAATAGCTCACAGACCGCTGCAAAAATGTACAGCAAAGGTCAACACGCCCTAGATTACCCGCAAATTCACATCGTGAATATTAAACAATAGGATAGATATAATGCTTTTTAGATGGCGCAATACAGCTTATTACATTAATTCACAGGCGGGAACATTTTAGTGAAGACAAAGTCTTGGGTGAAAACAGAGCTTTGGATGAAAACGAAGTCTTGGATGAAACCAAAGTGATCGGTTCAGATGACGGATGATACGGATGATACAGATGATACGGATGATACGGATGATACGGATGATACGGATGATACGGATGATAAGAAGCAAAGCATGATGAGGGGCGAAAGCAGGGATATTTATATTTGTAAATACCCCATGGTTTCAAGGCTAATGTGAAAAACCTTTCGCTTGGTTTCTACCCGTATCTTTAGCTTCAAATAGCGCCACATCGGCCTCTTTAATTAAGGAGGTTGCACTTGAATCGATGAGTTCACGGGCGGGTTTTGTGGAATATCCAGCACTGACTGTCACTATGCCATCAAGGCCATATTCATGGGTAATTTTAGCTTCGTTTACAGCGTTCACGATTTGCTCAGCAACAATACCAGCGCCGATTTCATCTACATAGGGCAATATCACCAAGAACTCTTCACCGCCAAAACGTATAACCGCATCTTTAGGTCGTTTAACCGTGTTTTCAATGATAGAGGCAACCCCTTGCAAGCAAGTATCGCCTTCAAGGTGACCGTAGTTATCGTTGAACAGCTTAAAACGGTCGATATCGATAACGATAGCACCAACACTGTCTTTGTCTCTTGCCACTTGTTTGATTGTTTTCGGAATTTCTTTTGCTAAGTACGAACGATTATACAGCCCAGTAAGTTGGTCGTGATAAACCATACTTTCCAAAAATTCAGTCCGAGTTTTATTCTCTAGGTGAGTTTTAATGCGGTGAGTCAACGTTGATGCATTTACTGGCTTCATCACAAAATCAGAAGCGCCTACTTCCCAGCACGCATTTTCAACTTGTACGTCCATAGTCGCGGTAACGAAAATAATAGGAATAGAAGCTGTTTCAGGAAAGACTCTGAGCGCTTGGCATACTTCCAAACCATTTTTATCCGGCATGTTCATATCTAGTAGCACTAGGTCTGGCACGTCTTGTCGGCATTTTTGTATTGCCTCGCGACCACTACTTGCGGTTTGACACACTACAAAACTTTCAAGAATAGACTCAAGCAATATACGACTAGCAATCTCATCATCTACGATTAAGACTTTGCACTCTGAGAAGGGTTTTATTTTTGCTAACATGATTTATGACAAACTGCTGGGCGTTAAAAAAATAGAAGAAATACAATGCGTCACAAAAAGCCCTGTTTTGATAATGAAGAATTAAATAAAATCGATTTTCATTATACATAAGTCTAACAATAATGCTCGGCTAGCATGGTAGAACTCATCTATATTTACCCTACTTTCATCGTAATGCATCATTACCCTATGAAAAATAATGAAAGACCGTGAAGGGTATCACAGGAGATAACCAAAAAAATTGCGACAAACACTCACGTACTTATCTTGATGTGCTTATTTTGACGTACCTATCGTGACGCTCTCATTTAAAGTGCTGAGCAAGCAGCAGTCTCTTGTTGTGTCTAAATAATAGATACTCTCGAAAGATATTCCCACTTTTATTTATAAGCTAGGGCGTGTTGATTTTACTGTACATTTTTAAAGCCACTGCAATTTCCTCTTTTTTTTGCTATCGTCATTTCATCTAAACATAGGAAAGGTTTTGCAATGACCGCAGATACTCAAGCAAATTTATGGAACGCAGAAGAGGCCTTAGCCAGATTGGGAGGCAATGAAACACTCCTAAACCGTATCGTTGGTATGTATTTAGAACAAGTAAATCTGAAACAACAGCAGCTTGTAGCCGCCATCAACGCAATGAATTTGGATGAAGTTCGTTTGCAAAGCCACTCCCTAAAAGGTTTATCCGGTGATGTGGGCGCGGATGCCGTGCGAGAAAAAGCATCCAACATCGAGCTATTTGCCAAGGATAATGCTATGGATAAAGTGGCTAGCGAAGCTGATAACCTCGACGCGGTAATAAAAGCAACCATTGCGAAAATGGAAAAGGGCCTGTAATACCAGTCCGCATAGATAGTTACCCACTGAGTGAGCATTTATCTAAACGGACTGGTATAAAAAACCTGCTTATTTTCTAAAATCGTCATCATCAATCTGATTAATATACTGACGCTTTTTATCCTCTGGTAAAAAGCTAGCGGTAAAGCTATTTTTCGCCAGTGCTTTCACATGCTCTTCATTAACATCGAGAGATTCGCTAAGGGCGATAAAATTATCGTTTAAGAACCCGCCAAAATAAGTAGGGTCATCTGAGTTCACAGTAACTAGCAACCCTTCTTCAAGCAGCGTAAGTATATTGTGCTGCTTCATATCATCAATCACGCACAGTTTAAGATTACTTAAAGGACAAACAGTAAGCGGTATTTGATTTTCTTTTAAGTAAGTCATCAACTCTGCGTCTTCTTGACACCTTACGCCGTGATCTATTCTATCCACCTCAAGCAAATTAATGGCTTCCCAGATATAGGAAGCAGGCCCTTCTTCACCCGCATGAGCCACTATTTTAAAGCCATGTTGCTTGGCCTGCTTAAAAACGCGCTCAAACTTTGATGGCGGATGGCCTAATTCAGAACTATCGAGCCCAACGGCGTGAATATCCGAAAAATACGGCTTTGCCTGCTCTAAGGTTTCAAACGCCGAGGACTCTGGCAAATGACGCAAGAAAGACATAATAAGGTAACTAGAGATGCCAAATTGTTGCTCAGCATCCCGCATAGCGCGCAGAAAGCCCGCCATGAAAGTCGCGAACTCTATTCCGCGCTCTGTGTGAGTTTGAGGGTCGAACATTATTTCGGTATGAACGATATTTTCTTCATGGCAGCGAGATAGGTAGGCCCACATCAGCTGATAAAAATCATCTTCATCAATCAATACGCCCGCACCAGCGTAATAGAGGTTTAGGAAACTCTGCAAATCGGAGAAATTGTATGCCGCCGCTATCTCTTCCACGCTATTGTAGGGAAGTGATACACTGTGCTTAGCAGCAAGATTCCACATCAGTTCTGGCGTTAAACTTCCTTCTATATGAAGGTGTAATTCTGCCTTGGGGATCTTTTTTATAGTATCGATTAACGACATGGCACCTCACTTTACCGCACCAAATAAATGCAAACTAACAATAATGGTGCATTATAGTTTATATCTGATTGTGTCTCTGTAGAAATTTATTAACAAATTCAGGTTTTTGATAGCGCTAAACCTCTGTATCAGCGTTACTCAAGCTCCATATTGTTTATCATTTGTTCAATTCATTTTCTCACCATCGTTTTTGATGAAAAACAGGGCTACATAAATAGAAGCTAGCACGAAACGCACCAACACATTGACTAGTTGGTCAGTTAATTGCTTGTGCATGTGATATCAACAGAGAAAATAATAACAGACACAACACAGAGATTATTAGATGTTCAATCAACTCCTAGAGCGGCTCTTCAAACTTCAGCAGCATGGCACAACTATTAGAACAGAAGTCACTGCTGGCCTCACCACCTTTGCCGCAATGTCTTATATATTAGTGGTTAATCCGGGTATTTTAGGCCTAAGCGGCATGCCGGTAGAAGGGCTGATTACCGTTACGGCAATAGCGGCCTGCCTAGGTACTTTGCTAATGGCGCTAATGACCAATTACCCTATCGCCTTAGCACCAGGGATGGGCTTAAATGCGTTTTTTGCCTTTACTATTTGCCTAGGTAGAGAGGTTCCCTGGGAGGCTGCCCTCGGTATCGTTTTTTACAACGGTATACTGTTTTTAATATTATCGCTAACTGGGGTACGAACAAAAATTGCCGAATCTATTCCGCCAGCACTTAAAATTGGTGTTCAATGCGGCATTGGGCTTTTTATCGCCTTTATCGGTTTGAAAAATGCAGAGCTTATTGTTGATAACCCCGCCACCTTTGTGCAACTCGGCGACTTATCAAACCCCGCTGTATTGTTGGCGTTAGTGGGCATTATTTTCACCATTGTGCTAATGATTAAAAAAGTCACGGGCGGCATACTTATTTCCATTATCACATTGACCGTTATTGGTGCGTTTATTCCCACTGAATCTGGCACCCTGACTCAAACACCTTCAGCTATTGTGGGTATGCCCGAACCAATCTCAAGCACGTTTTTCGCCATGGATCTTTGGTATCCCATCGACCATTTTGCGCAAACATGGGATCTTATTTTTGCACTTATGTTCGTCAACATGTTTGATACCATCGGAACGCTCATTGGCGTGTCGCGCAAAGCAAACCTGCTTACCGACGATGGAAGACTCCCTAAAATAGGGCCCGCAATGACAGCGGATGCATCTGCCAGTGTCGTTGGTGCCATGGTAGGCACTTCACCGGTGACAAGCTATGTGGAGTCTGCCACCGGTGTTTCTGCTGGCGGTCGTACGGGGTTGACTGCCGTGGTTGTGTCGGCCTGTTTTGTACTGTCGCTATTTCTTACGCCATTGATGAAGGTTATTCCCCTGATGGCGACTACCCCTGCGCTTCTCATGGTGGGTATTCTTATGATGGAGTCGATTCGACAGCTAGATTTTGACGACCTCGGGGATTTGGCGACAGCGTCGGTAGCACTTATCGCGATGCCTCTTACCTTTAGCATCAGCGAGGGAATAGCACTAGGGTTTATCACCTATGTGGGGATAAAAATAGGTACGGGCAAGTTTAAAGAAGTGACTTGGCTCACCTATTGTCTTGCGGCGGTTTTTGTACTGAGATACGTGTTAGATTTGAAATAGCCCCAGCGCAGAAAACAGCCTGAGTGTTAAAAATTGCCTAGGCGCAGACAGCAGCCTGAGCTCAGAAAACAGCGGCGAGAAGTACGTGTTACTTCAAGCCGCTATAATTAAATGTCACTGCTTTATCTGCCATAAATACAATTTTAATGTAGCTAGATTCCTCATTTCCCCAGGTACATGCCATAGTACCCATGGTTTTACCGCATTTATCCGCAGAGCCTATGATGCTTTCAACTTCTTTTTGCGTCATACCCATTTCTAATCTGTCGTAGTTCTCTTTCGACAGTTTAGAGCACGCAGTGAGAGCGAGCATACCTACAACCAAAGCTATTGTTCTAAGTTTCATAATGGTGTCCTCTTTTATTAAAGATAGCGTAAAAGCATAATTCGTAAAGCCTAGTAGCGGCTTTTACGCCCCCCCGATATACCTAATACCACTTTCTGTCATAAGGATTCTTGTCACAGAGTTTCTGTTAAGACAGCTTTTGCCGAATCACTCACCGTCATGTGGTGTTTGGTCAACTCTATGAGTTTGCTTACCCAGAGGTATCTGGATGCTCACTGAGCCAGTGCTTTGCAATATCCTCTCTGGTGGCAATCCATACTTTGTCATGAGATTTCACGTATTCAATAAACCGTTTCAACGCCGCCAGCCTAGCTGGACGCCCGATAATTCGATTATGCAAACCAATGGACAGCATTTTGGGGGAGTCACTGCCCTCTTCCCACAACACGTCGAACGCATCTTTTAAATAGGTAAAAAACTGCTCACCGCTGTTAAAGCCCTGTGGTGATGCAAATCGCATGTCATTGGTATCTAACGTGTATGGCACCATCAGCAAGGGTTTGCTGTAGTGGTGGTCGAAATACGGTAAGTCATCGGCGTAAGAATCGGCGCAGTAAAGGATGTCGTCCCGCTCAGCAATGAGCTTTAGCGTATTTGGACTTGTACGACCGGTATACCAACCAACAGGCTTTTTGCCAGTTAATTGCTCGTGCAAAACAATCGCGTCGTCAATTTCTTTGCGCTCTTGCTCTTCGCTCATATCCTGATAATGAATCCAGCGCATTCCGTGACTGGCAATTTCCCAGCCAGCGTCTAGCATTGCTTTAACCGCCTCGGGGTGACGCTGCATTGCCATGGTAACGCCAAACACCGTTACAGGTATATCATGCTGAGTAAACAATCGATGCAAACGCCAAAACCCGGCCCTGCTTCCATATTCATATATGGATTCCATACTAAGATGGCGGTCTTGATACGCTTGAGCACCAATTATTTCCGATAGAAACACTTCAGATGATTCGTCCCCATGAAGCACACAGTTTTCACCGCCTTCTTCATAGTTAATGACAAACTGAAGGGCAATTTTGGCATCGCCTGGCCAGTTTGCTTTGGGTGTGTGCTGCCCATAACCAATGAGATCTCGAGGGTAATTAGATGTTGTCATAGGCTAGTGTGTAAACTCTTTAGGTACTGACAAACCACAACCGCCAAGCACGAGATGCACGACCTCTTTTGTCGCTTGCTCAAAATCGGCTTTATTCATTTTTTTACCTCGCAAGCGAGTAATTTGCGCAGAAAAATCAGCATAGTGCTGAGTACTCGCCCAGATACTGTAGAGTAAATACTCAGGGTTCAACTTTCTAAGCTTTCCAGCATTTATCCATGCGTTAATAAGCTCTACTCGCCCTTCCATCCAACGCGCATGCTCTTCATCAAAATAGCCGCTTAGGTTTTGAGCGCCGTTGATAATTTCCATTGCAAATATTTTTGAGGCCAATGGATGGATACGAGAAACTTCCATCTTTTCAGCGATGTATACTGACAACACATCAGCCGGATCGTCCTCTACAGTTGCCTTATCGAAATGAGAGTTCCACAGCGACAGTGTTTCTTCTAATACCGCTACATAGAGTTCTTGCTTAGTTTTAAAATAGTAGAGAACGTTGGTCTTCGGTAAGCCTGCTTCATCAGCTATTTTCTGTACAGCAGTACCTTTAAAACCAAATTGAGCGAAGCACTTTTCAGCAGCCTGAAGTATTTTTCTTCTATTCGCAGCCCCAACTCCCGCTTCGGAGCTTCTTACCTTTATCATTATTATTTATTTCCTTTGCAAAAAATTATGCAAGCGCAATTTACGTCGTCAATGTACACCACTAGCATATGTTCCGATAACGCACGTACCCAAACGATATAAATGTTACTGTGAATTTTTGTACTTTAATAGGCTTACGTTAGCATGAATTAACGTTAGTCCTAAGCAAATATCAGCCCAAAAAGCACCTTGTAGACCAACATAAACAAACACAGCCCGCTATAAATCTTGACAGCTCCAAACAGAAATAGCCCTACATAGCTGCCGGTGTATTGACCCGCTTGCTGTTTGTAGCCTGACGCTTTATGTTGTAGCGCCCACTATTTGAGTGCCGTATCGACCATTCTCTTCAAGCTAGCACCAAACTAGCATGAATCTTGCTGCGTTAGCCTTGCATTTATAGCTACGATTTTATCGAGCACTTGTCGAAAAGCGTTAAGCGCAGATATTACTAACTAAAAATTGCCTTTAACCGAATAACAATAGCCAATGACTAGAGCGCCTTAGTCTGGCTTTTTTTATAAGCAAAAAATTGACCACATGGTCTACTTTTTTACTAAAAAGACAGCTATATTAAGGGAAGCTGTATTAAAAGGCAGTTTTTGTTGAAAAGCCGGCCTTACTAAAAAGCTTATAAGAAGCCGTGTTTGCGATAAATACAGCTAGTGGGAAAATATTATGAAAACAATAACAAGGTGTACGTATGATTCGCTTCCTCATTAACCAAGAAAGTGTTGAGATAGAGGACGTTAGAGCCGATCTTACGCTGCTTCAATTCATACGTGAATACCGACATAAAACCGGTACAAAAGAAGGCTGCGCCGCTGGTGATTGCGGTGCGTGCACCGTTGTTCTTGCCGAGCCCAACGCCGATTTTTCATCGCTCAATTACAGAACCGTAAATAGCTGTATAACGCTTATGAGCGCGGTGCATGCTAAACAACTTATTTTTGTTGAACACCTAAGCAATGGCGCTGCCCTGCACCCGGTGCAACAGGCCCTTGTTGATCATCACGGCTCACAATGTGGTTTTTGTACACCCGGCTTTATTATGTCAATGTTCGCGCTTTACCATACAAACAGCTCACCAAATAGAGACGATGTGCTACATGCCCTATCGGGTAATTTATGTCGCTGCACCGGCTATCGCCCTATTATTGACGCTACGCTAGCAGTTTGTGAACAGCAAGCCGATGATGGGTTCACGCGCAATACGTCTTCGACATTAAGCACCTTAAAGGCGATAGTTACTAGAGATAGCGCAGGCGGTGATTATGTAGGTACTAGAAACCTGATCATGCCTAGAAATCGTGAATCATTAGCAAAGGCGATAAAAGACAACCCAGCGGCTATGTTAGTTTCTGGCAGTACAGATTTAAGTTTAACCTTCACCCAGCAGTTAAAAAGTATCGATACGCTAATAAGTTTATCGCACATGGATGAATTGAAAGTTTGCACCACAACGTCGCATTCTCTCATTATTGGTGCAGCCAATCCCATCAAAGACATCACGCCGGCGCTGTTAAAACACTTTCCGCAGTTGGCGGAATTGATCACTCGCTTTGCTTCGCTGCCAATCAGAAATCAGGCAACTTTGGGTGGTAACGTCGCTAACGCATCTCCTATTGGCGATATGCCGCCAGCATTGATTGCGCTTAACGCAGCAATTTTGGTCGATAATGGAATACAAAAACGTTCAATCCCTGTATCAGAGTTTTTTGTGGGCTACAGAGCAACCGCTCTAAAGAGTGATGAATGGATTGCTGCCATTGAAATTCCCTTTCTGAACACAAATCAGCGCCTTGCCGCGTACAAAATATCGAAACGTTTTGAAGATGACATTTCAGCAGTATGCGCCGTTTTTAACATCACTATTAACCACGGCATTATTGAGCAAGTCGATGCGGGGTTTGGCGGCGTAGCTGCAACTCCCGCAGGCTGTAACGCATTGCATGATGCGCTGGTGGGCAAAAACTTCTCAAGTAAAGCATGCGTAGACCTAGGAAAAACAGTGTTGATGAATGCGTTTACGCCTATTGATGACGTTCGCGCTACAGCAGAGTACCGCAAGACTGTGCTGGCAAATTTATGGCATCGTTTTTGGTTAGAGAATCAATCAGACACAACAATAACGACACGGGTGGTGAACCATGCGTAAACTCATCGATTCACTTTCTCTTGAACAGTCGTCTCAAGCCTTGTCGTCAAAGGGCCAGCCATCAGGCCGTGTTCACACGTCTCAAAAACATGAGAGCGCCATTCGCCAAGTGCAAGGCTCTGCAAATTACGTTGATGATATTACTGAACCCCAAGGTACCCTCTATGCCGCGGTTGGGCTTAGCCAGTGCGCAAGGGGTAAAATTACAGCAATAGACTTAAGCGCGGTACGCGCAAGCCTAGGCGTTATAGACGTAGTAACCATAGACGACGTGCCAGGCCATAAAGATATAGGGCCCGTTTTTAAAGGCGACCCGTTACTTGCCGATGGCGAAATAAAATTCTATGGGCAACCTGTGTTTGCAGTGTTAGCCACCTCAGTATTTGCAGCTCGCCAAGCCGCCCTCAAAGGCGTTGTTACGGTAGACGGCGAAACGGCTATTCTTAAAGCAGAAGAGGCTCACCAACACAGTGCATTTGTACGCCCTTCACACCGTTTTGGTCAGGGTAACCCTGACAACATCATTCAGAATGCTGAAAACACCGTAAGCGGCACGTTAGATATAGGCGGTCAAGAACATATGTATCTTGAGGGGCAAGTGAGCCTTGCCGTACCTTGCGAAGAAAACCGCATGAATATTTACACCTCAAGTCAGCACCCTAGTGAAGTCCAAAAGCTTGTTGCTGAAGTGCTTGATGTGCGCCTTCACCATGTCATGGTGGATATGCGCAGAATGGGTGGTGGATTCGGCGGTAAAGAAACACAGGCTGCTCAATGGGCCTGTATTGCCGCGCTATTAGCACACAGAAATCAGCGGGCGGTAAAATTAAGGCTACCCCGTTTTGTTGATATGCATGTAACGGGTAAGCGCCATCCATTTAGTAACGCCTTTGACGTAGCGTTTGACGACAGTGGTAAAATTATGGCGACACGCATGGAAATCAACGGCATTTGTGGGCACTCTCCTGACCTTTCAGACGCTATTGTAGATAGAGCCATGTTTCACGCTGATAACGGCTACTTTTTAGGCGATAGCGATATTATTGGCCATCGACTGCAAACTAATATGGTTTCTCATACAGCCTATCGCGGTTTTGGTGGGCCTCAAGGGATGATCATGGCAGAAGCTATGATGGATAAAATTGCTCGTCATGCCGGCGTAGACCCTCTGTTAGTGCGCAAAAGAAACCTTTATGGTGCATCAACGGGTACCAAAACACCTTACGGTATGAAAGTAGAACACAACCTGCTTCCTGAAATGATTGACGCCCTTGAGCGCAAAGCAAACTACTGGCAGCGACGAGAAGATACCGCTACGTTTAATCGCAACAGCCCAATCGTTAAAAAAGGGCTTGCATTAACGCCAGTGAAGTTTGGTATTTCCTTTACCGCCAAGCACCTTAATCAGGCCGGCGCACTCGTGCATATTTACACCGATGGCAGCATTCAAGTTAATCACGGTGGTACAGAGATGGGCCAAGGCCTGCACACCAAGATAGGTCAAATTGCAGCAAACGAGTTTGGTATCGACTTGTCCATGATTGAGGTGACCTCTACACGTACTGATAAAGTACCGAACACATCGCCTACCGCGGCATCAAGTGGCACAGACCTTAACGGAAAAGCCGTTCAAAACGCCTGTATTACGCTTAAAAAACGCTTAGCAGCATGTTTTGCGAAAAAACTGGGGCAAGATGAATCAGCAGAGCAAGTGACTTTTGAAGATGGGTGCGTGGTGTTGGGCGATGAAAAGATAACGTTCCCCGACCTTATTCAAGCGGCCTACTTTGAGCGCGTATCGCTATCGACAAGCGGTTTTTATCAAACCCCAAAACTTGCCTACAACCGAGATACGGGCGAAGGCCGTCCCTTTTTCTATTTTGCCTATGGCGTCTCTATGTCCGAGGTATCTGTTGATACCTTAACCGGCGAATACACCGTAGATCAGGTAGATATTATTCACGACGTAGGAAATAGCCTTAATCCGGCTATCGATATTGGACAGATAGAAGGTGCGTTTGTTCAGGGAATGGGCTGGCTCACCACCGAAGACTTAAAATGGAACGAGAGCGGAAAGCTTATTAGCGAAAATATGGCCACCTATAAGATACCGGCTATCGGCGACACGCCTGCAACATTTAACGTTGAGCTGTATGGCAAAGAAAACGCCGAGGACAGTATTTATCATTCTAAAGCGGTTGGCGAACCCCCTTTTATGTTGGCAATTTCCGTATGGTGTGCACTTAAAGACGCCATTGCTAGCTTATCTGATTACGCTATTGACCCACAGCTTGATACTCCAGCCACACCAGAAAGAGTGCTCAATGCAATTAATGAAATGCAAAGGCACGCTGTAACGTCACCCACAGATTTAGTCGGTGAATTAAACAAAGCGTCGGAGGCCTAATGCAGAATTTTACTTGGCGCGCAAAAACGTGGCACGAAGGCATAGCCCAATGCCAACAGCACAATGTGTCGTACGTACTAGTTACCGTTGTCAGCGTTGCAGGCTCAGCGCCAAGGGAGACTGGCAGCAAAATGGTAGTTACCGCCTCTGAGAGTATCGATACTATTGGCGGTGGGCACTTAGAGCACCACGCCATCGCAACGGCGCGAGAGTTTCTTTTAAGCAATCAACCTCTCACTGAGCTGCGCAGCTACCCACTAAGCAGTAAACTGGGGCAATGCTGCGGGGGCGCGGTAAAAGTGCTATTTGATGTGTGTAATAGCTACCAGCAGCACATCGCCGTATTTGGCGCGGGTCACGTTGCAAAAGCGCTGGTGCCTATACTTTCGCAGCTACCTGTGAAAATTACGTGGATAGACAGCCGTGAATCACTTTTCAGCAACACTGGAACGATTCACTCTGGAAAGGACAATACTAATACTTCAGCGCTTAATTCCAGCGGTTTGCCAGACAACGTGAACATTGTTGTTGAGCAAGAGCCTGAAACTGAGGTTGCCCAATTAGCCCCCGGTACATGGCTGGTTATCCTTACCCATGACCACCAATTAGATTATCGAATCACGGAGCAAGCACTAAAATATCCTTCGCTTCCGTTTGTTGGTCTTATTGGGTCACAAACCAAAGCCAAACGATTTATCACTAAGCTGTCCCATCGTGGTTTTGACGATGCAGCTTTGGCGCGGCTTTATACTCCAATTGGCAACCCATCGATTCCGGGAAAACGGCCTATTGAGGTGGCAGTTTCTATAAGCGCCCAATTAATTGCGCTGTTACACTGCCAATCTGACAACGACAGTACTCAAACAGCTGATAGGGCATCTACGCTCTCAACTATCAGGACAACCACTAATATAAGTGCCGGTACAATAGCCAATACAAGTGCAAGTAAAAGAGCCACTGCAACAGCCAGCGCAGAAAATAACGCCGGCGAAGAAAGGGAAACTAATGACATTCGATGAGCTAAATAGTCTAGAAGATGGAAAAGCAGCTAAGTGGTTTGAACAATGCTGCGCCTCTACTACATGGGTTGATAGCATGGTAGATGCTCGTCCGTATGCAGATATCAATGCTGTCGAGAGTCAGGCAAAAAAAGCCTGGGCTGCCTGTGATAGAGATGATGTATTAGCCGCATTCAAAGCGCATCCCATGATTGGCAATATAGAGTCGCTTCGTAAGAAGTTTGAAAATACAAAAGCCGTAGCCGCAGGTGAACAATCTGGTGCGCACACAGCCTCTGAAGAAACCCTTCATGAATTAAAAAATGAGAATATTGCGTACCTCAATAAACACGGCTTTATTTTCATCATTTGCGCCACCGGGCTAGCGGCGGAAACTATGTTGAATGCGCTCAAAAAACGACTTCCCAACAGCACAGAAGAAGAGATCAGTATTGCGGCCGATGAACAATTAAAGATCACCCTTCTTCGACTAAACAAAGCGCTGAGCTAAACAGGATTAATAATGAATACACTATCAAGTCATGTACTCGATACCACATTGGGAAAACCCGCCAAGGGCATACCATTAACCCTTACTTACCCAAATGGCGATAAGGCTGAGGGAGTAACTAATGACGATGGCCGCTTTAATGGCTGGGCAGAGAATGGCGCATCAGGTTTTGCGCCGGGGATCTATACGTTGCGTTTTCACTGTCAGCCGTTTCTCAAGGAGAATCACGGCAAAAGTTTTTATCCTCATATCGATATTACGTTTGAGCTAGAGCAGGAAGGTGGGCACTACCACGTTCCCCTTCTTATATCACCGTTTGGTTTCAGCAGTTACAGGGGCAGCTAGATTTAATGCCGTTAAATTCTTTAATTTCAGAAGCTGTTTCTTCTAAAGCGACTGCATCAAATACCGTAATGCCAAAGAAAAAGCAGTTACTTCGCGCAAGTATTGCGCATTACCCGAATAGCAAGCCTGACAACAAGAGTGCTGATGAGCGCTCTTGTGAAAGCTTATATCAAAAGAACATCGAGATATTCACCGACGGTGCGCTAGTGATAGAAGACGGCATAATTCGAGATATCGGTGACTACGCCACTGTCGTTCAGAAGTACCCCGATGCCGCTATCAGTGATTATTCGGGCAAATGGATATTACCCGGGTTGATAGACAGTCACCTGCATTATCCGCAAACACAGAGCATTGCCAACTACGGCGATCAGCTTTTAAGCTGGCTAGAAAACTACACGTTTCCAGCGGAAATGGCCTTTGCCGATGAAGAACACGCAAAGAATATAGCTAAGGTATTTATCAATCAGCTCCTTAAAAACGGCACAACTACTGGGTTTGTTTTTACCACCGTGCATGGGTCAAGCTGCCAGGCGTTATTTAGCGCAGCCAGCGACATCAACATGGCGATTGTGGCGGGCAAAGTGTGCATGGATCGCAACTGCCCTGCACAGCTGCAAGATACCCCTGAACTAGCACAGCGTGAAAGTGCCGACTTAATTGACCAGTGGCACAATAAGGGACGCAATAAATATGCGCTCACGCCGCGGTTTGCACCAACAAGTAGTGATGCTCAGTTAGCGGCGCTTGGCGAATTAGCAGCGCAATATAAAGACGTTTTTATACAAACTCATCTTTCAGAAAACCGCGATGAAATTGCATGGGTAAATTCGCTTTTTCCGCATGCCGATGGCTATTTGGATGTTTACGACAAACATCACCTTGTAAGAGAGCGTTCGGTTTTTGGGCACGGTATTCACCTTAATCAAGACGAATGGGTGAGGTTAGGCGAAGCAAATGCCACATTGGCGTTTTGCCCTACCTCAAACCTATTTTTAGGCAGTGGTCTCTTTAACATGGAGCAGGCAAAAGCGAATAACGTGCATGTTGCCTTAGCCACCGATGTGGGCGCAGGCACCACATTTAATATGTTTAAAACCTATGGTGATGCCTACAAAGTGAGTCAACTTCGCAATGCCCCAATGAGCCCCTTCGAAGGCTTTTACCTAATGACTCAGGGCGCTGCGGCTGCCCACCAGTTAGATGACGAGATTGGAAATTTAAACCCCAACACTACGGCAGATTTTATTATTGTTGAACCACGGTATGACGAACTTACCGCATTGCGTATTAGTGAAAACGCCACTTTTGAAGATGTGTTTTTCGCTCTCAGTATTCTTGGCGATGACCGCATGATTGAGCAAACCTGGATCAACGGTCAATGTTGTTACAATAAAAAGGAGAATCAACATGCCTTGGCTTGACTGGCTTAGTTTATTTGTTCGATGGTTTCACGTTATCGCTGGCGTAGCGTGGATTGGTGCGTCTTTCTATTTTATCTGGCTAGATAATAACCTTCGCGCACCTGCCCAATGGAAAGTAGATAAAGGCATAAAAGGTGATTTGTGGGCGATACACGGAGGCGGGTTTTACGAAGTGGCTAAGTATGCCTATGGCCCTGAGCAAATGCCTACTACCCTGCATTGGTTTAAGTGGGAAGCCTATACAACCTGGCTTTCTGGCTTTGCCCTATTGATTATAGTGTATTACTTTGGCGCATCAGCTTACCTTATCGACCCGCGGGTAAATGCCATTTCACCGACTGTCGCCATCGGCCTAGGTTTAGGGCTTATCTTTGGCGGCTTAGCGCTATATGAACTTGCCTGTCGAAGCCGACTTGCAAACTATCCCGTTGCCTTTGGTGTTTGCCTTGTTACACTCATTTGCGTTGTTACCTTTTTCGCTACCCAGTGGTTTAGCGGCCGAGGCGCTTACATTCACGTGGGTGCGCTTATTGGCACCATCATGGCTGGTAATGTATTTCTCAACATTATGCCTAATCAGCGCAAAATGGTCGCTGCCGTTGCAGCAAAAAAAGACATCGACCCACAGTGGGGAGCAAGTGCAAAGCTACGTTCATTGCACAACAACTACTTTTCGCTTCCCTTGCTGTTTATCATGATTTCTAACCATTACCCCATGACCTATCAACATCAGCACAACTACCTAGTGCTTATTGCTATTATGATAGCGGCAGCGTGGATAAGACACTTCTTCAATTTACGTCATAAAGGGCAAACCAAACCTAGCATACTCGTTACCGGCACTATCGCTATGCTGGCCATAACCCTTTGGATTTCATGGCCTCAAGCCGCTGCCGTGAACCCTGCTGCAAGCTCTGGTTTAAGCCCTGAAAGCTCTGCTGGATCACAGCAAACATCGTCTATCAATACAGACGAAGCTGTTTCAAATAAAGCTGTTTCAAATAAAGCTGTTTTAAATCAAGCCGCTTCAAATACAGGCAGTGACTCGTTACCAACAGCAACCGCAGCGATAAGTAACGAGCACGTGCAGGGCCTAATTAATAAACACTGCGTTAGCTGTCATTCGCGTAACCCAACCGATGATATTTTTAACGTTGCGCCTGTGGGGGTGATACTAGATACATGGCAAGATATAGAGCGCTATGCCCCGCAAATAGTGAGACGAACATCGGTAACAAAAGATATGCCCTTTATGAATAAAACGGGCATGACTAAAAAAGAGCGCCAAGACATTGCGCGCTGGTTTGCACAGCGCTAACAATTTAAGCGCTAAGCACTTCTTCACTACGTCAATAGCTGATAAGAACAGTGTTACGTAGTGAAGAAATAAATTTGCGCTACCACTTCTAAGACTGTTTGTTTATTCGCACGACCTCATTCCCATGGGGCTTTTTCTTTATGGTGTACATAGCATGATCTGCTGCATCAAGCCATTCCTGTACCGACGATAACTCGTTGCTCCACTCTTTCCAGCCTACGGTATAACGAATAGGAATAGAAATATTGTCCTCCGCTAAAACAACAAACGCGAGTTCATCAATTCGAGCAAAAAAGCGCTCTACTTCCTTCTCTTTAGTGCCGTAAAGAAGCACAACAAACTCATCACCGCCAATACGACCCATTCTGTCGGTGTCTCGTAACAATGCCTGCATTTTTTCAGAAAAAACTTGTAGCGCTTTGTCACCCACTTTGTGGCCGTAGTTATCGTTTATTTGTTTAAACTCGTTTAAATCGATGTACACCAAAGTGGAAACGTGGCGATCTCTTTTCATCCGCTCAACTTCTTTAGAAAGTTGCTCAAATATTTCTCGGCGATTTATAAGACCCGTTAACGGGTCGGTCTGAGACAGAAAAGCGAGTTCATTGACCGCTTGCTCTAGTGCCTGCTGCTGCTCTTTTTCTTTGGTGATATCGTCTGCCGCCCCCAAAATAAGGGTTTGTTGTTCTTTCGAATCATAAATGAGGCTGCCTCTATCGTGTAGATAACGAATTTGGCCGCTTACATCATAAATACGGTATTGGAGCTCCCAACTTTTTAGAGGGCGCTGGTTAAATACCTCGCGAACTTTGGCTTTATCATCTTCATGCACGTGGTCGATGAATGCTAACGGCTTAGCGTACAGCTCATATTCACTGCGCCCGAAAATGCTCTGATAACCATCGTTGAGATAATGCATTGTTTTAAAATCTGGGCTAGCAACCCAAATAAACGTGCGGGAAGAAAATTCATTAACAATTTTACTGAACAGCGCCTCAACCTGAAATAACTCACCCTCTATTCGCTTTTTATCATCGATGTCTTCAACAACTGAGATAAAAAAATCAGGATTGTCGTTAGCATCTCTTACTAAGGAGACCGTTAACTTTCCCCATACCGCCACGCCGTCTTTTCGAAGGTATTGCTTCTCCATAGAGTAACTACCGACTTTTCCAGCAAGTAGTTGCTCTAGGTTGGATAGATCTGTGTTAAGATATTCGGCAACCGTTATTTCTTGGAACGTCATATTTTTGAGTATATGTCGCTCATAACCTAAAAAATCACAAAGCTTCTGGTTTACTTTGATAAAGGTTCCATGCGGACTCACATGAGCCAACCCCACAGCACAAAATTCAAAGGTTTTATCGATCATGTGCTTCCCTCACTATAAAAAAATGCATTCCTTGCCCTCTAGTGTTAGCTTTTTTTTAATTGGCTTATTTAAATTAGCTTTTTTGAAATTGACTACTTATAAATTAACTTTATAAAGATAGCCTTGTAAAATAGTCCTTTATAAAAATATTAGGGTTTAGTTAAACCTTAGTCTAAATTAGCAATTTTGTGGGAAGTATCAAAATTAATTTAATTGGATTACCCGCTACCTAAAATTCAAGAAGCAACACTCTTAAATTGATGCGCTTATTATCTTAATTTGGGGCATGTTAATTTTCATTAGTGTCTTGTAGTTTTAATAAAGGGTTAAAGCTGCTATCCCAGTATTTTAGACATTAGCGGTATGTATGTAGACAGTTCAAATAGCTTGCTATGGCAACTTTATAGTTGAGTCCGTTTGAGTTGCCTCTTAATGTGGCCGACTTAACTGGAGTAATGGAATGAGCACAGGAATGAGTAAATGAAAAACGATAGTTATCCAACATCAACCATAGCGAATAACACTAAACGTATTCTTGTGCTGTTTGCTCATCCTGTACCCCAGCAATCTGAAGTTAACATTTTTTTATTTGAAGACGCGCAGCTGTTACCAAACGTAACGGCTGTTGATGTTTACGCCGAATATCCCGACTTTAATATCAACGTGATTAAAGAGCAGGAGCGACTGGTAAATCACGATGTCATTATTTTTCAGTACCCGCTGTACTGGTATTCCACACCATCTATATTAAAGGAGTATCAAGATTTGGTGCTTGAATACGGGTTTGCTTATGGTAAGGGTGGTACTGCATTAAAAGATAAACTCTTTTTTTGTGCCATCAGCGCCGGAGGAAAAGAAGAAGCCTATCAAACCGATGGGTTTAATCATTTTACTATACGTCAGCTGCTGCAACCTCTAGAACAAATGGCGAGTATTACCAATATGACTTATCTAGCGCCCTTTGCGCTTTTTGGCTCTCGTTCCGCATCTCGAGAGGACAGAATATCGACGCACAGGGAAAAATGGACAACACTGTTAAATGCCCTTGCTACAGAGCACATTGATTTGGACCGAGCAAAAAATATAGAAAATCTCGCTGATTTAACCATAAATGGGGCCAATGAATAAATGACCGCCTATTTTCTTTATATTTTCATTTATTTAGCTGCCGCCGTTATTGCTGTCCCTATTGCAAAGCGTCTAGGGTTAGGCAGTGTATTAGGTTATTTGATAGCCGGGCTCATTATCGGACCTACACTTGGGCTGGTAGGCGATGAAACCACTACCATTCAGCATTTTGCCGAATTCGGTGTCGTTATGATGCTATTTCTTGTCGGGTTAGAGCTTGAGCCTAAATCGCTGTGGGCAATGAAGTCTCGGCTTATCGGACTTGGCGGCCTTCAGCTAGGTATCACTACGGCGCTTATTACCATTATTGCCATGCTGTTTGAGCAACCCTTTAGTATTTCCCTTACCATAGGTCTCATTTTTGCCCTGTCATCCACCGCCATTGTCTTACAGACGTTTCAAGAAAAGGGATTGCAAAAAACCGAAGGTGGGAAAGGCGCCTTTTCCGTTTTGCTATTTCAAGATATTGCTGTCATTCCTATGCTGGCGCTTATTCCTTTGCTAGCGCTGCCGGAATTAGTTGCTAGTGCGGCAGATGCTTCCGGCGATGCCGCGCACTCAGACAGCTTTAATCTTGTGAGTGAATTAGCACCTTGGGCATATGGCTTAGTTATTATTGGCTCGGTGGCTTTTGTGACCGTAGGGGGCCATTACCTTAGCCGTCCGTTATTTAAGTTTGTTTCCTCATCGGGTTTGCGGGAGATATTTACTGCAACAGCGTTAATGCTTGTTATCGGTATTGCAGCGTTGATGGGCTTGGTAGGGTTATCGCCAGCCTTAGGAGCCTTTTTGGCCGGTGTAGTACTGGCTAATAGTGAGTTTCGCCACGAGTTAGAGGCCAATATCGAGCCATTCAAAGGGCTGCTTCTTGGTTTGTTTTTTATTACCGTAGGCGCTGGCATTAATTTTTCAGTGTTAGCATCAAATACCGTATTAATTATTGCACTAACCTTATCGGTGATTGTTTTAAAAGCAGCAGTACTGTTTGCCATCTCGCTTATATTTACTTTTAAAGGCAGCAGCAAATGGCTGCTAACACTTAGCCTAGCTCAAGCCGGTGAGTTTGGCTTTGTACTCCTTAGTTTTGCATCTCAAAACTACGTATTACCCCAAGATATTATTGCTATTTTATCTCTAGTGGTAGCCCTTTCCATGTTCTTAACGCCGGGGTTATTTATCTTCTTTGACAAAGTCATTCTCCCTCGTTATCAGCGTCGGGGCACGCAAAATAAAGAAGACACTATAGACGATAAAGGAACCGTGATCATTGCAGGCATTGGTCGCTTCGGGCAAATCATCAATCGACTGCTCGTGGCAAATGATGTTCACACCGTGGTACTAGATATACGTGCCGAGCAGGTAGAACTTATTCGTAAGATAGGTACAAAAGCGTATTTCGGGGACGCCTCAAAACCGGATATCTTACACACTGCCGGAGCAGAAGACGCCTCGCTGCTCATTGTTGCTATTGATAATAGAGAAACCGCAGCAGAGATGGTGAAATATGCAAAGCACGCTTACCCGAACATGCAAATTTTAGCTCGGGCTTTTGACCGTGGTCACGGCTACCGATTACGTCAGTTAGGAGCACACTACGTGGTATCTGAAACTTACCACTCTGCGCTTGAAATGGGGGCTCATGCACTTCGCTCTCTTCACTCTCATCCATTTCAGGTTGAGCGACAAAAAATGGCCTATAAAGATATTGAAGATCGGCAAAATGACGTGCTTTACAATGCATGGCTTGATGATGCTAGCGGCGAACGTATTGACAATAATTACCTTAAGCTTTTTGTTGAACTAGAATCTTTGATAGGTGAAGCCTTAAATACTGGCCTTCACGATACGCATTCAAAAATGAAAGGCTGGACACCACCGCCCAAAGATCATGCCGACTCATTCTCTAGTGCAGAAGCAGTTTCAGATGTGGATAAGGAAAGAGCTGGGGATATTGATAGAAAGCTCAGAAAAAGCGATGCAGAAAAGCACCCCGAAATAAAAGATGATTGAATTTGATAGGTTCGCACGATTCTCGGAAACAACAGATAAGAGTAAACAACAGATGACAGTCACTATTTTGCGTTTCACAGCTGAACAATAAATAAACTACCTGATGGGGCTTCTTACTGATATCATGCTAATATAATCAAAGAGATATGCGGTCTTTTTAATACAAGGCTAAAGTTAATAGCTGATAGTCAGCGATTGACAATCCTGATGGTAGTGAACGATTCGAGCCATGGAGCGTCGAGCACCGAATAAGCTTCTATCCAAATTTGCGGTGGGGCCGGTAAGCAATAGGGAGTGCACAAAATAAAATGAAATTATCTACTCAAATTAATTTGGGCCTTTTCTTTATTATTCTGTTGGCCGGCGCTGGCGCAGGGTCAATTGAAGTATATCAAACCAAAGCTCAGGTTGAGCGTTCTGCAAATGCCTTGGCACAAAAAACAGCATCACAACTTGCTGCCCAGCTGTCCGCGTTACTTTCACGGCAGAGCCCGCAGCAGCGTTCTGAACTGGGTGAAAATCAGCTTTCAGAAGACAACTTAGTATCTTCTATTTTAACTACTGCATTAACCAACGATAAACTCTCCACTATTAGCATAGAGAACACTGAAGGCATCGAGCTGGTTAAAAAAGAAAGCGCAAGTGAGCCATCTTCAAACAGTATATTATCCGGTGTTATCGAACTCTCTGTTGCACAGTCGCAAGAAGCTATTGGTTCAACGTCAACGGTTGTTAAAGTAACAAGCAGCCCTAAAACGCACTATCACTTTCTGTGGCAACAGCTACTTAAAATTGCAGTTTTTTGTGTGGCAATTTATCTGCTCTCTTTAATCGCTGTCATCGTTATAGCAAACCTCGCCACTCGCCCACTGAGTAAAGTCACTAAAAAGCTCAATGAAATACAAAACAACGATTTCACGCCATCTTCAATAAAATCTGCCACTGCTGACTTTCGGTATCTTGTCAGTGCGGCCAACAACCTGTCCCTAGCATTAGAAAGTAAGTTTCAAGAATTGACCCGCCAAGCAGAGCAGTTCAAATCTGTGGCCAGTAGAGACACGCTGACTAAAATCGCTAATAGAAATGCATTCGACAGGCATATGAAGGCCCTTATTGGTGGTATTTCAGGCCCGAAAGAGCACGCACTAACACTTGTGAGGCTAGCTCAGCTTACCACTATTAATCATAAGCTTGGCATGTTGGCGGGCGACAATTATGTGTGTGGTGTTGCTGATGTTTTGAAGAAAGCCGGCCAAGATGATTTTAAAGGAGCCTTTGTTTTTAGAATTTCGGGCGGCGACTTTGCCATTATTAGCGAAGTGCAATCCAAAGAGGTGCACGAAGAGAACTTGGCATTGATAAGTAAAAGCTTTACTACCATCAACCCGCTTCGCGACGGCAACAAAGCCGCATGGATTGGTGTAGCACGATTTACTAATAGTATGTCGATGAAAGAAATTATGGAAAGTGCAGACAGTGCCCTTATGGCCGCAACAAAAAGGCCTCAGGGGTGGCAGTTTGCTTCAGATATCGCGCAAGTTCACAGCAATGCGCAATGGCGTCAGCGCCTTGAGTATGTAGTTTCACAGCAGTACGCCGACATATTGATTCAACCGGTTATGAATTTGGAGCGCAATACGCCTTCGTACTACGAAACATTTGCTCGCTTTAAAGACAAGCAGACTAACGATGTTATTCCCATGTCACAGCTTATTCCAGCCTCTGAACGCCTCGACCTTATCCCTCAGGTAGATAAGCTGGTAACCAGTATTGTATTTAAAAAGCTTAAAGTAACGTCACACCAAGTTGCTATTAATATTTCGAATGCCTCCATAGCAAATATAGAATTTCGAGAGTGGTTAATACAGCAGCTATCTGAACATGAGACGCTTTGCCACCGCATTATTTTCGAAATTCAAGATGCGGCCCTTATTCATTATAACGAAGAAGCCATTTCATTTTGTAAGCGGGTAACACAGTTGGGCTGTCGCATCACCGTTGAGCATTTTGGTGACAACTTTGCTTCTTTGTCTGGTTTACGCGCCATCCAGCCCGCGTATGTAAAATTATCTGGGCGCCTTACCGAAAGTATTCACACCAATAAAGACAACCAGCTATTCGTAAGCAGCCTCTTAAATATTGCTCGCAGCTTGAACATAAAAGTTATTGCAGAGAAAGTTGAAAATGAGGCCGAATCGGTGGCGTTAAACAACTTAGATATTATTCATCAGCAAGGTTATTACTTTTCTAAACCCGCCCTTTGGACTGTCTACTAGCGCTTGTATACCTATTGCTGACATTCTAGCCGCTTTTGGATAACAGAAGCGGCAAGCGGTTTGGCAAAGAGGTAGCCTTGAGCGCACTCCACTCCTAAGCGCTGACAGTAGGTAAGTTGAGTTTGCGTTTCTATACCCTCGACAACAATTTTAAGATTGAGTTTGTGCCCCAAATGTACGATAGCCTCCATCAATGCACCGTCGTAATCACTCTCAGGCGCATTTTCAAGAAAACTGCGGTCAATTTTTAAGTGGCTTACCGGAAAACGCTTTAGGTAGCTTAACGAGGAATAACCCGTTCCGAAATCGTCGATAGACACTTCTACACCCATTGCTCGCTGGTTTTGTAAGCCTAATAGCACTTGTTCATCTGATTTTATTAGCATATTTTCAGTTAGCTCAAGTCCAATGGCTTCAGGGGGTAAAGCGTATTTTTCTCGACATCGAGCCAGGCGCTCAAAAAAATCATCTTGCTCTAACTCTCTGCCCGACACATTAATGTGAATACAAATCTCGATACCCATATTGCGCCATACTCGTGCTTGTTCACAGGCTTTCTCCATTACCCAAGATCCAATAGAGATAATTAAGTCTGTACGCTCGGCAATAGGGATAAATATATCTGGCGGAACGCTATGCTCAGCAATCTCAGGAGTCCAGCGAAGCAGCGCTTCACAGGAAATGATATTGCCATTTCTCAGGTCTACTTGCGGCTGATAAAGCAGGGTAAACTCATCGTTTTCCACAGACTCTCTCAATCGAGATGCGATGTTTCTTTGTTGATGCAGCAGTACGCTTAAGTCGTTACTGAAGGTGCTGTAGCGGTTTCTACCCTGCTCTTTTGCTTCATACATAGCCGCGTCGGCATTTTTAAGTAATGTATCAACCTCTGTGCCGTCATTAGGAAAAAGGCACACACCGACGCTGGACGTGACAAATACGTTTTCTGTGCCCAAAGAAAAGCTTTCTTTGCAGCAATCAACAATTTCTTCAGCCAAATCCTCTAACGATTTATCATCGTCAATATCGTCGATAAGCACGACAAATTCATCACCACCAAAACGGGCCAAGAAAGACGCTTCACCCACACACTCTTTGAGTCTATCGGCAAAGGAGCGTAGCAGCTTGTCGCCCCACGTGTGGCCTAAGGTATCATTGATATCTTTAAACATATCGAGGTCGATAAAAAAGACTGCCAATGATGTTGAATCACGCTCGGCTTTTTCGACTCGTTCTTTTAATGCCATCTCAAGATAGCGTCTATTGGGAAGACCGGTGAGTAAGTCAGTTGTGGCAAGTTTTTCTAGCTCGCTGCGTATGGCGTGCTGTTCGCTTAAATCAATATCAACGCAATACATTTCTGGTGAATCGGTGTGTTCACTGAGCATAACGTGGGATGAGAAAACGTGAACGGTGTCGCCGCTTTTACGTTGAAGTGCAAGTTCACCGCTGGGAATAGAAACGCCTTCTAACAGCCATTTCTCATGAGCGGATACCACTTCGTCTCGCATCAATGCGGGAATAATAAGTTCTTCAAGACGCTTTCCAAGCGCCTCTTCTTGAGTGTAGCCATAAATATCTTCGCTAGACGCATTCCAGTAAATAACGCGCCGCTCTTTGTCATAGCCTTGAACCGATACTTTAGGTAACGCACTAATGAGATTAAGAAAACGAGCCTCAGCAGATGCGCAGTCTGTGCCTAATGTATTTACGTGGTTTTTATTCAAAGCCATTCTACTTCCTTATGATTAGCCAAACCTTGTCGATAAGCAGTTTACCTTGCTTGGGGCGTATTAATCACGAATCGGCCCTAATTTAAGTGTAGTTGAAAAAATATAATTGTCTTAGTAATGCAACATTAACGCGGGCTGCACCCGCGTTATAAACAATATCGTTTTACAAGTTGCTGTAGTCTAACGCCCAGTTAACGTAGAGCTCGGTACCGACTTTGAGTGAAGATTCATCAGCATAAAAATACGGAGAGTGGTTACTAGGTGCCGACTTTGCATCCTGTCCCTCAGGCGTAACGCCTAAAAATACAAATAAACCCGGTACCTCTAGGGCAAAGAAAGAAAAATCTTCTGCACCGGTAACAAGGTCGTTCACATGCACCTTATCTTTACCTGCAACACGCTCCATAGTGGGCAGCATTTGTTTGGTAAGTTCAACATTATTAATGGTAACCGGATAGCCTTCATCAATGTGCACGTGTGCTTCGGCGCCAGTGGCTTTTGCTGTCATTTCTGCTGTGGTGGTTAAGTTTTCGAAGATTTGAGCGCGGTTATCCATATCGAAATTACGAATAGTGCCCTCTAAGTAAACTTCATCAGGAATAATATTGTTGCGAATTCCTCCATCTACAATACCAAAACTCACCACCGCTGGCGCTTTAGTTATATTAACTTGCCGACTAATAACCGTTTGAGTACTGCCAATAATCTGACCTGCGGCTACAATAGGATCTACGCCGCCCCAAGGTCTAGAGCCATGAGTTTGCTTACCTTTCACGGTTATTTCAAATCGATCTGACGATGCCATAAGCGGCCCTTCTCGGTAACCAATATGTCCTGCAGTACCTGCCGACCACACGTGTATACCAAAAACAGCTTCCGGTTTATAACGCTCAAAGAGCCCCTCTTTTAACATCAGCTCTGCGCCGCCTTCTTCGCCCTTAGGCGCACCCTCTTCGGCAGGCTGGAAGATAAATACAACGGTGCCTTTAAGCTCGTCTTTCATGCTAGCAAGCTTCTCTGCCGCTCCCATCAGCATTGACATATGTAGATCATGGCCGCAGGCATGCATTACCCCGACTTCTTTGCCTCGGTATTCCGATTTGGCTTCAGATTTAAACGGTACGTCGGCTTTTTCTACAACAGGCAGTGCGTCCATGTCAGCGCGCATTGCAATGACAGGGCCAGGCTGTCCACCTTCTAACACCCCGATGACTCCCGTATGAGCTACACCAGTTTCTACCTTCATACCTAACGCATTAAGATGTTCGGCAAGGACTTTTGACGTTCTAAATTCTCGGTTGCTTAGCTCGGGATGTTGATGAAGGTCTCGGCGCCACTCGATAACTTTTTGCTCAAGCTCAGCAGAAATAGAAATAGGCGCTTGGGCCAAAGTAAGTGGACTAAATGCCAAAGTGGCAAGGAGTGAAAAAGCAGTGGTAGCGGCTCTCATGGACGTTCCTCGTTATTATCGTTGAATAACCAGTATGCCTATGTCGCCGCCCGACCACAAATTGATTACAAGAGATGTTTCAACGCTACTGGTTAAGAACGTCGCTTAAGAACATAGCTTAGGAACTTCGACTAAAAGCGTCGATAAAAGCCATCACTGAACGCTAGAGGTTACAGCGGCTACCACGAGCACTACCTTACTCTAAAAAGGCGTGCTCGATAACAAAGTGCCCTTTCTCTCTTGACGTCGCTTTTTTAAATCCAAGACCGGAAAGAATCTCCATAGTGTCATCTAACATAGACTGGTTACCACACAGCATAAAACGATCTTCTTCAATATTGAGCGCTGGAAGATTGAAGTGAGCGCATAATTCGCCACTTTTAAGTAGCTCGGTTAATCTGCGCTGATGAATGTCATCTTTAAACGGCTCTCGGGTTACAATAGGAAAATACAACAATTTCTCTGACACAAGGTCGCCGAAGTACTCATTTGTCGGAAGCTCATTACAAATTTGCTCTTGATAAGCCAGCTCACTTTTGTAGCGCACGCTGTGAACAAGAATAACATTGTCGTACCGCTCGTAAATGTCCGGATCTTTGATGATCGACATGAAAGGCGCAAGGCCGGTGCCTGTTGCTAGAAGAAAGAGGTTTTTCCCTTCAATTAAAAAGTCGGCAACAAGGGTACCCGCTGGTCTGGTGGACAAAAGCAACTGCTCCCCTACTTTTATATCTTTGAGGCGAGAGGTAAGTGCACCGTCAGGTACTTTTATACTGAAGAACTCAAGCTCTTCTTCGTAATTGGCACTGGCAATGCTGTAAGCACGCATTAACGGCTTATTATCAACTTCTAAACCCAGCATAACAAACTGCCCATTTTCAAAGGTATAGCTTGGGCTACGGGTAGTCTTGATAGAAAATAGTGATTCATTCCAGTGATGGACGTGGGTAACTGTTTCTGACGTTAAATTTCGCATTTTCTCCCCAATATATGACTTACTGTGTTTAAGCCCTACGATCAATAATTCTGCGCATAACAGGCTTTCTTCTACTGCTTTTTTAAACTCGTGAATGCATGCACAAGTATGCACTTTGATTTACCCGTTATTATTACCTCTATAAAGCACCCCAATAATACCCGAGTAAATTACTCAGGTAAATAGCCTACTAAAACACTCAAGTATTATTGGTGTATAAATTTCAGCTAAGCACACTTCAATGCGCACTGGCTGTTTTTGTAACTTGTTCACAGAACACAACATGCCAACTTGGATATACGCCAACTTGGATATACGCTAAGTTGGATATACGTTAGCTTTGATATACGAAAAAATGGTATCTCGGGTTTATTGATATTTTTAACCCATCCAAAACGGATAGAACACAAGAGTACACACATCAATACGTATCGGAATACATTCGCAGGGGCAGTCAAGTTCAAGGGCCGTTAAATTGCGCATTCAGAAATTGCGGTCTAACTTATATAAAGTATAAGGCCAATATCGAATTAGGTATCTAAATAAGCGCCTGCTCTGGTACATAGTTAGGTGCCTAATTGGGCACTAATTTTTTGCCTAATTAAATGCTAGGGAAGGCATCAAGTTTCACTTAGGCAGAAGCGAGAATAAAAGTTTATATTAACTTAAAGTTTAATATACTCAAATGTCATATTTGTCGTATCATTGCAGTGCAAACAAAAAATAAACAATGCTTGATATAACAATGTGTACATATTGAGCACTTTCCTACTCACGGAGGATTTATATGTCGTTATCTGTACTCATTGCCGATGACTCTAAATTGGCAAGGCGGAATGTGGTTCGCTCGTTACCGCTAGAAGTAGACTTTGCTGTAACTGAAGTTACCAATGGACAAGAAGCCGTTAGTTTACTTGCAGATAATACCTATAGCCTTGTATTGCTTGATTTAACCATGCCGAAACTCGATGGCATCGATGTGCTCGAACGGTTACAAACCCTTGAAAACATGCCGAATGTGGTAGTGATAAGCGCCGACTTTCAACCTGAAAAGCAGCGGGTAGTAAAAGAGCTAGGTGCAAAATTCTTTCTTCGAAAGCCGCTAAAGAAAGAAGACTTAACGGCGGTGTTATCCGAGCTTGGCTATTTATGACCACATCCTCACAGCTAAGCGAAGAACAAAGAGATGTATTGCAAGAGTTACTCAACATCTCAATGGGTCAGGCTGCGAACTCCCTAGCCTTGATGCTAGACACCCGCATTGACATTTCCATTCCTGAAATTTCCGCGGTTACACCAAATCAGCTCTATGACTTACTCTTTGAAACGGGTGATCTTTCCTATACTCGCCAATCTTTTATGCGGGATATTCACGGGGAAGTCATATCAATCATATCCTATTCTGGCCTATCAGAAATTGGGGCGTTGATGGATTATGATCAGCCACTTAGCGAAGAAGACACACAAGAGATTATCTTAGAGCTTTCCAATATCTTGGCGGGAGCCTGTTTATCGGGGCTGTCGGAACAGCTTAAACTCACTACAAACTTGAACATGCCGTTATTGTTTCAGCCAGACAAAGCCAGTTTTGATGGGCTTCCGTGGCAGCATAGCCTGGCAATGGAAGTACAATTTTTGATTACGATTTCATCGTTCAGTATGCGGGTGATTTTTTGCCTCGACGACGAATCACTCTCTAGAATTCTCGGCACGTTGGATGTTTATCTAAAATAGCGAAAGAATAATGTCATTGTAAATAACACAAAGAAGCTCTCAGCCTAAAAGCTTCTTAATACCCAGTAACGGGTTAAATAGTTTGTCATAGCTACTTGGGAAGAACTTATATAGCCAGTGAACAAGCTTGGCATCAGAACCAATTAAAATGCGAGGGGTCTTTTTTCTCATTCCTCTTTCAATAACCTTAGCCGCCTCTGAGGCTGGGGTACGGGCCACAGCGTCAAAATGCGCCACAATTCTGTCTTTAGTATCCTGATTACTGACATGGGCTTCGCCGGTTTTCACATGTTTGTCTAAAGCCTGCTTTTCGCTATGAGCTGATAACACTTCGCTGGACTTAGCGATATTCGTTTTAATTCCCCCAGGTAATACACACAACACATCAATAGGTTTCTTTTGATACGCCATATCCTGACGCAATGCCTCACTAAACCCACGAATAGCAAATTTAGACGTGTGATATGGAGTCAGCATAGGAATTGTTATCAAGCCAAAAATAGACGCCACATTAACAATCAGGCCTCGCTGCGACTTTTCTAATAACGGCATCATTTCTCTGCATCCCGTTATGGCGCCATGTAAATTCACATCTAATACTTTGTTAAAGTGCGCCTCAGATGTTTCATCAAAGTAGCCAAATGTGCTGATCCCTGCATTGTTCACAAGCACATCGAGGCTACCAATGTCTTTCTCAATAAGCTGAGCAAGCTTTTGCCAATCTGCTTTAGTGCTTACATCAGCGACTTGAGCAATGAGCACTGAATTTCCCAGTTCATCAGTGATTGCTGACAGGTTTTCTTTATTTATATCAGTAAGGATAAGACTGGCACCCAATTTAGCCAACAGCGTTGCCAAGGCATGGCCTATGCCCGAGCCAGCTCCAGTAATAAGAATACGTTTATTTTTCCACGTCAGTGCTTGAGATTGCTTCATTATATTTTCTCTAACCATCTAAAAATGTGGTTGCTTACTGCAGGTAAATGACTTCCACCAATAGTCCAATGGCACGCCTCATCAATAACCTTTAATGTGACGTTTCCGGCCTCTTGCGACGAGTCTTTTACCGCACCTTGAGAGCTGTATTTCTTCGCAATTTTTCGCTGCACTGACACGGGTGTAATGCGGTCTTGTGCGCCACACACTAACAGTATGGGGCAATGTATATCTTTGGCATTGACAAATGTTGGCGGATGACGAAACAAGAACCACATGCCAATTTCCATCGATGCCCTGCCCGATTCAAATGTGGCTTTGCGTAAAATATCGTGCTGAACCTGGGACGACTGGGTGTTAGCAATGCCGTACTTTACGTTCTTAAGCAGTAAGTGAGTCGTTTTCTTCCACAGCGGAAACTTAAATAGGTTATGACCGAATGTGCGTATTACCGACCACGACCAACTGTTTATGCCAGCTGGCGAGGCGCTTGAAATTAAGACCATTTTATTAACGCCAGTGCGCGCTGCAACAAGCTGTGCCAGTAGTCCTCCCATAGAATGACCGACCAAAATAGGAGGCGCGTCTAATGTGTTAATAAACGACAAAAGAGACTCAACGTAGTCGTTGATACTCGCTTGGGCAAGCGCATTTTGCTTTGCCGTATCATTAAGCTCGGCTTTTGAAAAATGAAAGGGCAAACGGGGTGAGTACACTCGGTAACCGTATTGTTCAAACTGCGCTTTCAATTCTATCAGTGTCTCTGGTGTGCTCCACATGCCGTGAATAAGCACAACCTCAGGCGAACTGCTGGATTGCTGCAGATTAGGGTGGTTCATAGTTTGCGCTCTTTACATATTAGCTTTTGTGTAAAAGGCCTAGACATCAGGAGCTGTGTACGTCAGCAGCCGGTTTATGGAAATCGGCAAGAGGTTTATTATCGTCAAACCGCAATACGTTATCGGCCAGCTTACTGTGCTTTATGGCAAGTAAATCTTTTACATATAAATCTTTGTTACACCATGGAAACTCTGAACCTTGAGAGGGTAATTCGTCCAGCTTACGCAGAATATAGCCAGACTTGAGCCCCACAATATTCTCTCTTGGCGCGTCTGGGTTACGGTATGGATAAACGCTGTCGTGGCCGTTTTGCTCCATGTAATCAAGTAATCGACACACATAATCAAAGGTCAGCTCAGCTTTAAGGGTCCACGATGAGTTGGTATAACCAAACACCCAGACAAAATTAGGAAGCTGACTGAACATCATGCCTTTGTAGTTGGTGAGCTTGTTGCCGTGTACTTTATGCCCATCCACAGATAAGTTGATATTGCCCCATAGCTGCAAATCGAGGCCGGTGGCTGGCACAATAATATCCGCATCGATATGCGTGCCATTTTTAGTTAACACGCCGGTTTGTGTGAAACGGTCGATATGGTCGGTAACGATGGTGCTTTTGCCTGTACGCACCGAATTAAATAAATCTGCATCGGGCACCAGCGCCATACGCTGATCCCAAGGCTGGTAATCGGGGTTGAAATGCGTGTCTACATCTGCCGCGCCATCAAGGGCTTTAACATTCATTTTGCGCACTATTTTACGCACGAAGTCTGGAAATTTTTTCGATAGCACAAAGGACATCTGTTGCAAGGTCGTGTATTTCAGGCGCATTATTCGGTTGGTTAACCCAGCAGGCAACACTCGAGATAACACGCGAAACAGCACGTCAGAGGCAGGGCGTGACACGATATAGCTGGGAGAACGCTGCAGCATAGTCACATGTGCTGCCTTTTTTGCCATGGCAGGTACTATGGTAACCGCAGTGGCTCCACTCCCAATAACAATCACTTTCTTACCACTATAATCTAACTCTTGTGGCCATTTTTGAGGGTGAGCAATGGTGCCTTTGAAATCATCAAAGCCTTCAAAATCAGGTAGGTAGCCTTTATCGTAATTATAATAGCCTGAGCAACAGGTAAAAAACTTTGCGGCAATATGGTACTCAGAACCATCTGCACGGGAAATGGTAACCAACCAGCGATTTTTAGTTGAATCCCAATTGGCAGCTTGTACTTTTTGTTGAAAACGGATGTACTGGTTAAGACCTTCATCTCGCACCAATTCCCCTAGGTAATGTTGAATTCGTTCGGCAGTGGCAATGTACTCTCTGTCAGTCCATGGCTTAAAGGAGAACGCAAACGTGTACATATCAGAGTCTGAGCGTATGCCCGGATATTTAAATAAGTCCCAGGTGCCACCAAAATTCTCACGACTTTCGATAACAGCAAACGAATTATGTGGGCGCTTTTTCTTGAGTGTATAGCTCATTCCTAAGCCAGAGATCCCAGCCCCAACAATAAGTACGTCGAGTGCTTCATACTCAATGTGTTGTTCTTCGCTTGCTTTCATCACGTGTCACCAGGTTTTATTATTATCGACTGTCACCACAATAAAGAGCAGTGACAACATAAACTATGACACAGGCTGTCAATCATTGACCTAAACGGCCATTCTGGCAATATGTGTATATGAAGAAATAGGCTAAGTTGAAAACGTTATGACGGCCAACACATCTCAACTAATTGAACCTGAGAATATATTCAAAGATAAGCACCCTTCCGGTGCTAATCAGCCGTTTAAGCGAAAGCGCTCTATTTTGGGATTACTTCCTCTTTTTAAAGCATTGGAAGAACAAGGGCGCAGCCCACAATCAATTCTGGCTGCTCGCGGGTTATCTTTAGATAATCTGACAGGCGCCGCAATGATCGATACCAATTTAGAACTAGACATTGTGGGCGATGCGATTGAATTGCTCAACGATCCTATTTTAGGCGTTAAAGTGGGTAGCCAAGTGTCGTTTACCTCATATGGCACGTACGCCATGCTGCTAATGACAGCCGATACGTTTTTGGAATCGGCTCGCGTTGGCGCACAATTCCAGCACCTTTCTCTGCTCTTTTCTCACATGACGTTGCACTTCGACTCTCACGGTGTTGAAGTGCGCTATACCGTGCCCGATGCACCTCCAAAATTAAGAGACTTTATTGCCGATAGAGATCTTATGGGCACCTATATCTTTATGCGGGAGTTTTTGGCAGAGGCGCCACATGTGTTAGTGGGAGGTACGGTGCGCTCGAAGCCAGAACGACATCATTTAGCAACGTATAAAAAATATTTGAATTTTGATGTGAGCTTTGACCAACCCTACAATTGGTTTCGCATTCCTGCATCCATGCTTAGGCTAAGCCAACAGCACAGTAATGTTTGGGCCCATAAACTATATAAAGCCCAGGCCTATGAGTTGCTTAACACCTTTTACCCCGCTCAGCAGGACGTAGTAACCCAGGTAAAAACCCTAATTGCCGGTTACCAGTCGGGCTACCCTTCTGCGTCAGAATTGGCAAACATTATTGGCGTAAGTGAGAGAACCCTTCGGCGAAAACTTGATGCGGCAGGCTCTAGCTATCGCAATATTATTGATGCACAGCAGCAAAAGCGGGCTCTTGATATGCTGTCATCACAGCGTTTACCCATTACCGCAATAGCCAGCCAACTCGGCTACGCCGAGCCTGCCAGCTTTCTCAGAGCATTTAAGCGCTGGACGGGGCTCACTCCCAAGCGCTTTTTACAGCAGCAAAATACGCCTTAATGCTCTTTCAATAAGTAGCGAATTAGCTAAGTAGCTTCTGGCCTTTATTCACCAGCATCTGCAAGCAAGCTGTAAAAGTAACTCACCGCTTGCAGGTAATCATTTACCGCCAGCTGCTCGTTGACACCGTGGAATCGCTTCAGGCTTTCTTTATCTAGCCTTACCATCATGAATCGATAGACGTTATCGGATAAGCCATAAAAATGCTTTGCATCCGTGCCTCCCATAACCAGATATGGCGCAACTAACACGTTGTCGTCCATGCGACGAATGTTAGACTCGATGAGCTTATACCCAGTACTGTTAAGCGGCGAAAGTTGTGATGGTTCATTTTCCATAAACGTTTCAACGCTCACTCTAGAATCATCAATTGCCTCAACAATGTGCTGCTTCACACTGGCTATGCTATCACCGGGCAGAATACGTACGTTCACCACTGCACTGGCTATTGTAGGTAGTATGTTCGACTTACTGCTCCCCTCCAGCATGGTGGCTGCAATGGTAGTGCGAATACCAGCGGCGCTGCTAGGCGCTGACAGCATAGACTGCTCTACAATGGGCGAGAACAACCATAAATTTGCCATGGGCAACTGCAAAGACAGCGGCGCATAAGCTGCTACATTAGAAAATGTGTTGTAGCTGTAGCTTAGATTCGTATCAAACTGGCTATTTTCTATATTAACAATGGCCTGGCTTAACACGCCTGCTGCTGTGTGATCAGGAGGCTGAGAAGAATGCCCACCTTCTGAGGCTACAGTAAGCCGTAGGTTTACAAAGCCTTTTTCCGCCACACCTACCATGGCAACAGGCTGATCGACGCCTTTCATCAACCCTTGAGTAATTGCCCCGCCTTCATCAAGCACAAACTCAAAACTAAGGCCTTGTTGTGCAAAATGTTCTGCAATTTTTGCGGCGCCCTGCTTACCACCAATTTCCTCATCATGACCAAACGCAAAATATATACTTCGCTGTGGAGAAAAGCCCTCTCTTAAACGGGTTTCCATTGCCTCAAGCAAAGCCATTACCGTTACTTTGTCGTCAATTGTTCCTCTACCCCAAACAACATCGTCTACAATGGCGCCACTAAAGGGTGCCTGCTTCCACTGCTCTGCTGTCCCCTCATCCACAGGCACTACATCCATATGCCCCATAAACAGTGCTGGCTTAAGAGCGGGATTGCTGCCTTTTATGTGATAAACGAGACTGTACTGGTTAATGGTGTAATGTTCGGCCTGTTGATGAACAAGGGGAAAACTAGCGCGTATGTGTTCATGTAACCCCAAAAAAGCCTGAGGGTTTAGCTTTGACGGATCATCATATGAAATCGTTTTAAATTGAATCGCTGTAGCAAATCGCGCTACCGCCGCGTTTTCGTTAAGCGGTGCTTTAGGCAGCGGGCTGTCTACCTGTAGCTGAGTGTCTTCAAAACTCAGTAACGTATTCACGTACAACACTATAGTAAGAACAAGAACGACTGACACTAAGCCAGCTATTATCTGAATTCGGGACTTTTTCATTATTTATTTACCCAAAAATAGTAAAGTAAAAGGTTTGAGATAGTATTAGCACGATGCAACGATAAAGTCTTGTTGTGGCAACACATAGTGCTGTTTTACGCTTCTTTCTTTTTGGTTCGCCTGCGCTTTTTAAAAGCAGGCTTCACCGTTGATTTTATGCCTTTCAGTGACACAGGCACGTTGTTTGAGGCAATATCGATAAGCTCGTGTAAGGTGTTTTGTAGTGGCTGCATAAAACTTTTATAGTTTGTCTGTTGCTCGGCAATGCTGTTTAACGTTGACTCCCATTTAGCCGTCATATCGGGTGTTGTGCACATTTCAGGAAGGGCTTCTACCAGGCCAATTCCTGCGGGTGTAGCATTAATAATTTTGCCTTGTCGCTTCAAAAAACCACGCTTAAACAACAGTTCAATTATTCCGGCCCGCGTGGCCTCAGTGCCCAAACCGTCCGTATCTTTTAAAATTGCTTTTAAGGTTGCGTCTTTCACAAAGCGGTTTATGCCAGTCATGGCAGCAAGCAGTGTGGCGTCAGTAAAGTGTTTGGGAGGTTGAGTCTGCTTTTCTAGCAACTCTCCTTTTTCGCAATGCAGGCTGTCGTTTTTGTTCAGTTCTGGCAGCGAGCCTTTTTGCCATGGGCTATCAGAGTTTGATTTGCTTTCTCCGCCTTTTTCGCTATTTTTTTCGCTTCCTTTATCGCTGATTTTTTCGCTAATTCTTTCAAAGAGCACCTTCCACCCCAGTTGCTCGGTAACATTGGCGGTTGTGGCAAACTTGCCACCTGCAATGGTTAGCGCAACATGAGTTTGTTGATAAATAAAAGCAGGATAAAACTGAGCGAGATATTGCCTAACAATAAGGCCATACACGTTGCGTTCTAGATGACTTAAGGACAGTCCTAAAGGTGATTTTTCAGTGGGAATAATGGCATGATGAGCGCTAACTTTGGCATTATTCCACGCTTTGGACTTAATTGAAGTATCTGCTTGTTGAGCCGCACTAGAAAACGCTAACTCTGCTTTGGCAAGCATGGCCACAATGGACTTCGACAAGGAGAATTGCTCGCTGGGAAGGTATCGGCAGTCTGAGCGAGGATAGGTAATGAGCTTGTGTTTTTCATAAAGAGACTGACACACATCAAGCACCAGCTTGGCGTTCATACCAAATTGCTTAGCCGCATCAATTTGCAGCGTTGAAAGGTTGTAAGGTAAAGGGGCGTTCAGCTTTTTCTGCTGCTTTTTAATATCATCAATGGTTGCAGGTTGATTCGATATCCTTCCTACCACATTTTCAGCTAGCCCTTTTGAAAGAACTCTCCCCTCATCATCCATATAAGACTGACACGCCTCGCTCGGCTGCCACTTTGCGGTAAACTGTTGCTGTGAAGGCGTGTTTATGTGAGCTAACACCTCGTAAAAAGGCTTCGATACGAAATTGTTAATTTCCTTATCTCTATTCACCACCAGCCCCAATATGGGCGTTTGCACTCGCCCTACAGAAAGCACCCCTTGATAACCAACTTTACCACCCTGAATGGTATAGGCTCGCGTTAGGTTAATACCGTATAACCAGTCGGCGCGGCTTCTTGCCAATGCTGATACCGAAAGAGGAATAAAATGCTTATTAGGTTGCAGCTGGTTTAATGAGCGCTTTACCGCGGGTAAGTTTAAATCGCTGATAAGTAAGCGCTGCATACTGTCGCGCTTTTGCGGAGTTACGTTGAGATAATCGATAACCTCATCAACCAGAAGTTGCCCTTCCCTGTCTGGGTCGCCAGCATGAATAATTTGGCTACACTGCTTCACAAATTTACGAATAATCGCTAACTGGCTTTTTGTTTTATATTTTGGTTTTAGTTGCCACTGATTAGGGATAATAGGTAGGTGTTCTAACTGCCATTTCTTAAACTTTTCATCGTAACTATCGGGGTCTGCTTGCTCGAGAATATGGCCCACACACCACGTAACTACATCGCCACTAGCTGTTTCGATATAACCTTGATGCTTTTTTTGAGGTTTAGGTAAGGCCTCTGCAATGGCTCTTCCTAGGCTAGGCTTCTCGGCAATGTATAACTTCATCGGCTCTATTTAGCATATTATCTTGAGTGGATGGTGCATGTTTGACTACATGCGAAAACGTTTTATAAAAGCTGCGTGCGAATCTACAATTGAAACTTTTTCTGTAGCTATATGTGACTGCATTCAACTACCTGTAACTACTCACATGAAAACACGTTTAAAAGTGCTTCATTATGTCTATCGCCATAATAAATAACCACTGTCATTATATCCAGTTATTTCTATCAGGCAGCGTTTTAGTAGCCTAGTTTAGTCGCATTAGTTTAGAAGCTTGGTTTAATCGCCTAGTTTTGAAGCATAGTTTTGAAGCATATAAGGTCACAGCTTGCCCATACACCATTTTGCTACAAGGCCCGTCGCGATTGTAATAACCACACTGGTCAGCGTACCTAACAACACGTACTCAGTAAGCTTTTTGTCTTCACTCTTTGTTAAATCGCCGAACCTAAAGATGGACTTTGCCGCAATTAAAAAGCCAATTGCAGCAAATTGGTTCAACAGCACAAAAGTAAGAATAAGTAGTCGCTCTAAATACCCAATACGCTGACCCGCCATGGCTAAGGTGCGCTGCACGGGAAGCTGCACTAATTCGCTGGTGCGTTTAGGGTTGGTCAGCTCATCAAGCTCTTTGGTCCATGGCGAAAGCAGCTGTTTTATAAAAATAGAAGTAGGACTTAAAATAATTAAATAAGCGAGCAGCAGTACCAAATGGTGATAGTTTATGGCGTAAATATGCTGCAGTAATGGCATGAACTGTTGTGTTAACAGCGCCCACAAGATGATAGCAACAGTAATATGCGCAGCTTGATCGATAACAAAAGCAAAGGTGGTTGGGCTAGCGTAAGACTTAACTGCGTCAATAATGAAATGAGTCACCATTACGCCAATAGCCACTAAAAATAGTGGTATAAGCTCTATTGCCGTTTCACTTGATGCAGCGCCAGTCTCTTTTGTCGCAAGCGTGGCAAATAAAGATAAAATCAATAAAGCAAAAAATGCCAGCACGCCGTGGAGTAAAGCATGTAAGTACAATGCCGGAGACAGCAGATGTTTAGTATTGCGACTTTTTACCCAGCCGGCAGGCTGAAAATAGAAGTCTCCCAACACGTGGGCTACCAAAAGCCCGGCTATCAGGGCTAGCTGTTGTAACTGCAGCTGCTCTGCACCTATTCCATCCATACTCAGCACTCCTATGCTCAACACCTCTATACCAATAGCTTCCATACTAAATCTCCTAGGTCTGCTATCACGAGCTAACTTCAGTTGCCATGTGCTCAAGATATTCATTCACCAAGTGATATCCACTGGCATTTAAAATTCGGGTAACGTTGCTTCTCGTTTTACCCAGCGTATTCGCGATGTGTTCATGGGCTTTATCTTTTGCACAAATATAGGCAAGCAGCGTTTCTGATTGAGTTTGAGTTAACGCCGTAATATGGCTATCTAAAAATGCGGTTAGCAGTGCTGCGTGCTTATTTAAAGCTTCATCATCGCTAGTAAACACCAAGTATTGCGACTTCAGAGTATCTAATGCCCTACCCGAACGAACGAAGGCATCCCCACTCCCTGTTTTTACCTTTCCATCAGTAACGTTAACCTCGCCAAGCCCTACGCTAATACGAATATCGGTTGAGGGCGTGCAAGCTTTTAAAGCCAGTCTTATGCATACCGCAGTTTGCATGGCATTTTGCGGTGAGGGTATTACGGCCTGAAACGCATCGCCACGAAACACATCATACTCGCCATGGTACATTGCCGTTTGCGCTTTAAGTGTTGTGGTGAGTACTGCCAGCACATGTTTTAATTCTTCATCATTTAAGTGCTGTGAGTTGGCAATATCTCCAGTGATCACTGCCGCTCGCTGTTTAATCGTGTCCATTAGCCGCTCTCGTTATAATGAGTTTTGCTGAAAGGTCGAGTGATAAATCCTCTAAAACTAGATTGCCTGTATTTTTATACATATGCAATGCTACCTACTTCAGAGTGTATACGTGCACTCGAGTAACCATTTATCAACACTTTTTAAAAAGAGCCCATAAACAATCACTTTGAACAAAGTTACCATAATCAATCACACAAGCATACAGCTGTTTTTACGGCAGATACCGCCTGGTATTTACCCCTGTTGCTTCCGCCCGATGGGCACGACTGATTAGTACGCCAAGTGTTCTCGCCTAAAGTTCTCGCCCAGTGCTCTCGCCTAAAGTTCTCGCCTAAAACTCTCTCCTATAGATCGTGCTAAAAGCTTACGTTTACTATTTACTCAGCGGGTACATGCGACAGTTTTTGTCGCATGTTGTGGGTATGCTATTGTGCTTACACGGAAAGGATTCAGGCTATTTAATCCTATGAGCGCATTTCAACGCAAATTAGACATTTTACAGTTTGTGCCTACGGCACCGCGAAAGGTATCAAGCCGCCAAATATTTGATAACCTACAGAACTGCGGCCATCACCACATTGATATGCGAACGATCCAACGGGATTTGGTTAATCTAGAAACCGTGGGGCTTTTTGGTCTTGAAGTAGACAAACGCTCTAAACCCTACGGCTGGTTTATCAATGCCAACTTTAAAAAGTTGAATCTTAGCTTGATGGATGGCAATACCGCCCTTGCATTTAAAGTGCTCGAACAATCTGGCGCTACACTGCCCAATACCACGCTTAACGAATTGCAGCCCTACTTCACCAAGGCAACACAAATACTTCAACAAGACAGCGACTCTCTACTTAGCAACTGGTTAAAGTCGGTAGCAGACTCGCACATTTCCCAACCTCTTCTGCCGCCAGAAATAGATGCAGTGTCTTTTGAAAGACTAAAAAACGCCATCTATTTTAAAAAACAAATATCGGCTGATATAAAACGTATTTTTAATGGTGGTAATCAAATGGTATGGAAACACTACGACCGAATAAACCCCATGGGGTTGGTTAAACAGGATGGTCGTCAGCTATTCGTGTGTACATTTGGAGAGCTTCACAAAAGGCGCTACGCATTGCCCTTGCACTTTATTAGGAACGTAATGGAAACCCAGGATGACTGCCAGCAAACTTTTGGCGAACTTGAAAGCGTTCAGTTACTCAACAACAATAGAAAGCAAAATCTTGAACTGAAACTACTGGTTAAAAACAACGCGCTCTTCCTGCTCCATGGTTATAAGCTTTCAGAAGATCAGATCATTAGCCCGTCTGCACACACCGACAAATCGTTTTTAACGGCAACTGTGAAAGATACAAATAAGTTAAGAGCCTTTTTGAGAGGGCTTGGCGACAATATTGAAGTTATTGAGCCCAAAAAGTTAAGAGACTACTTTTTGGCAATGTCGCAGAAATTATTCGCAACATATAGTCAATAAAAGGCTACATCACAGATGGTAATTATAGCCTTGCGCGCCGCACACGAATGGCGGCCAATGAGTCATTGCTTCATTTGCTGGCGAATAAATGCAGGAATATTAAAATACTTCGACTCAAGGTTTGAGCTAATACGGGAGCCATTAATCTTCATCGGTGCCATCTCTCCCATTATTTCACGGTATTCTTCTAATTCTCTGCTTTGTTCTATCATATCGATTTCTTCTAACAGGCTGTATTGCTCTAACTTGCTGTATTCGTCTGACTCAGTATTGTTTTCTAATTCGCCTACCTTTTCTTTTTCACTATGTTGCTCTTTTTCACTATGTTGCTGGGCAACAGGAATGCCCGTTGCTATAACTAGCACTTCACCGAAATGGGGGAGTTCTGGGTATACCGTTACGCCGGTTATTATTAGCGCACGAGCACTCTCAATCAAATTTTGCAGTGTCGCTAGCATTTCCTCATACATCACTAAGCTAGGCTCTTCCTTGCACGTAAGCTGCACAATAACGCCCTGCGCTCCAATAATGCTTTGATCATCAACCAAGGGGTTATTAAGGGCATGAGTTAATGCATCACACAGCAAGCTTCCATCTTCGGCAACACCAACGCCTAATGCCGTATTGCCTTCTAACGACAGAATATGGCTAAAGTCATTAATATCCACATTGATGTAACCGGTTTTGGTCAACATGGTAATAATAGCCTCGACAATTCGGTGCATCTGCGTATCGCAATGCCGAAATGCCGACAGTAATCCAACCGTTTCATTAAGTGCCGACACCAGCGAATCATTCGACAATACTAAGGTGGCATTTGCGACTGCTTTTATCCCTTGAAGTGCATCGAGGGCAATTTGGTGGCGCTTACTGCCTTCCGACTTGAACGGCAAAGTCACAAAGCACATCGCGTTTATGCCCTTTTTCTTCGCTATGTCTAAAAGTACAGGCGTAGCCCCGCTGCCAGTGCCTCCGCCTAGTCCTGCAATAACAATGATAATAGTGTCGTGCTCTATAAGCGTACTTAGCGCCTCTTCACTTTGACGGGCAGCATTATGTGCCACTTGAGGGTCGGCACCCGCTCCATATCCTTTTGTGGTGGCCTCTCCTATAAGAAGAACTTCATGATTATCACATTGGTGCAGCGCAGATATATCGGTATTAATAGAGGTAAATCGAATATTGGTGTGCTGACATAAACCGGCCATAGTAGTGATGGCATTGCCGCCACATCCGCCTACGCCTATTACATGAATATTAATATCTTTAGATTCTGTCTCTTTGAGTATTACGTTGTGCATGCTGTGCCCCTCAATGTCATCATTGGCGGTAAGTGGGGTTATAAAGGACGTTAAGCATGCATTATCCGTACGTCAAAAACTGACGCACTTCGACAGAAGCTCATTACTATGCCCACTCTTTTTTTGATAGTAAGCGCTAATCCCTTTACTCTAAGGTTAATAAAATACAAAAATCGTGACATAAACACGGACACCGACGGATAAAAAAATGCAGCCTCATGACCAATTGCCCTTACATGACTTTATAGAATATTCAGAACCCACCATGAAGTCGCGAAGCGCTGACTTTTTAAAAACCATGCAGCGACGACACAGTATTCGCCATTTTAGCGACCGCCCGGTGGACAAACACGTTATAGAGAACTGCTTATTAACAGCAGGCACAGCACCAAGCGGCGCTAATCATCAGCCTTGGCACTTTGCTGCCATTAACACTCCATCGATGAAACAAAAGATACGTGAGCACGCCGAAGCCCATGAACGTGGCTTTTATGAAGGGCGCGCTGGGCAACAATGGCTAAACGACTTAAAACCATTAGGAACAGACGCCGCTAAACCGTATTTGGAAATAGCGCCCTGGCTTATTGCTGTTTTTAGTCAAAAGTTCGGGGAAACCGAAGGTGGAGAAAAACAGCAAAATTACTACGTGCATGAATCGGTAGGCATTGCCGTGGGAATGCTGATTACCGCCCTACACAACGCTGGGCTAGCCACACTTACCCATACGCCTAAGCCTATGAACTTTTTAACCGACGTGTGTGGTAGGCCCGATAACGAAAGAGCGTACATGCTGATAATTGCGGGATACCCTGCGATTAATGCGACTATACCGGCTCACGCCACACAGAAAAAATCCCTAAGTGATATTGCGAGCTTTTTATAATCACTGGAAGCTGGGTTTGCATGTCGGCGTGTTAATTGAGTTAGTAAATTCGGTTCTGACCCCATTTATTTCTGTGCTACTCTGCGCGCCGACATTCAATTCACGCAATATATACGGTTAAAAGGACACGTCTTCACATGGTTCCATGGGTTAAATTGGGTACAGCTAAAATTCCAAACAATGGTGGCGAATTAACCTTTTCTCAGCGAGATCAGGAGTTTAGTATTAGACTTTCTGGAATTCGTGGCGAATTGATGAATAGCCGAGTATTCAATTCAGAAAAAGAGTTGTCTCAAATGGGGTGTGCGCATCTCAAAACGACACCTAACGCACACGTTTTAGTGGGCGGTTTAGGCATGGGATACACACTAAGAGCCGCACTCAATGAAGTTACGCCAAGCTCAAAGGTTACCGTTGCCGAACTCATCCCTGAGGTTGTTCAGTGGAATAAAGGCCCACTTGGCAACTGCGCTAAAAACCCACTTCAAGACCCTAGAACTCATGTTGTAGTTGGAGATGTTAAACACCTTTTAAATACCGGAAAGCCAACTTTTGATGCAATATTACTCGATGTGGACAATGGACCAGAAGGCCTAACACACTCTGACAATAACTGGATTTATTCAATAGACGGTTTAGAAGAAATTTATAATGTGCTTAAACCTGGTGGCATGCTTGCCATATGGTCTGCTGGGCCTGATTATTTATTTTCCGTTCGCTTAAAAAATGCAGGCTACAAAGTGTCTACACGTATTGCCAGAGCTCGCAAAGGAAAAGGAAGTAAGCACACTATTTTCCTAGCTAAAAAACCCATGGACTAAAGCATTAGTGCGCTTAGGCTAAACGCTGTTCATTGCCATCTACCCCTTATATTTACGCCTTACATTTACCTCTCGTATTGGTTTTCAATAACCTGACGGTTAACAGAAACCCAGTAATGAGCCTTTAAAAAGGTATGTGTTTAAGTGAAGAGTTTCGGTAATTTTTTCATAATAACGTCCGAATCATACGAGCAGACGGTGATGTTCGCAGTTAATATTTGGCTTCAACATAGCGTAAAAGCTCCTTTCAATAAGGGCTGTAGTGCTTTTATGAATCATTGAATTAAACTGGCTTGTTTCGTGCTGCTAATCTTTGTACCTAGCAAAAAATGCTAATAACGTTGGATATGAAGATAAGGAGAACATCATGAAGAAACGTTTACAATTTACCCTTGCAGGGTCAATGTCATTACTACTAAGCGCTGGTTGTTTCGCGGGCCATCACCAAGAAGATGGCAAAGAGGTTATGATGAAAAACCTAGAAACTGGCAAGAGTATTGGCAGCGTAATGGTGAGCAGTTATGACGATGACGGCGTTGTGTTTACGCCCAGCCTTTCAGGATTAACACCAGGGGTGCATGGTTTTCACGTGCATCAGAATGGCGATTGCTCACCTTCAACGAAAGATGGCAAAAAGGTATTGGGCGGCGCAGGTGGTGGACACTTTGACCCCGAAAATACGGGCAAGCACAGAACCCCTTGGTCTGAAAAAGGTCACGAAGGCGACCTTCCAGTTATCTACGTTGACGAAAACGGACATGCCGACCAACCTATTTTCGCGCCAGAACTGGAATTTGAAGACATTAAAGGTCGAGCGTTAATGATTCACGCACAAGGTGATAACTATTCAGATACCCCCAAAAAGCTCGGCGGCGGTGGCGAACGCGTGGCCTGCGGTATTATTGGTGAATAAGAGTAGTAAATAAATACAGTCAGTAAGCAAAACCGCATTACCACCATTTTGGTACTGCTTACATACACAGAAAGCGGCATAATGCCGCTTTTTCTTGTACGCTATTTTAGTCAATGATTGTTACTTAATTTCTAACCATTGACCATTTAACTGCATTAATTCGACAGCTTATACTCCAGCGTAATCTTAGTGTTTAAAAGCTGTGACACTGGGCAATTTTCTTTTGCTCCCTGAGCAATTTCCTCAAATTTATCCTCAGTGATCCCTCTTACGCTAGCGTCTAAAATCAGTGCTGATTGCGTAATTTCAAATCCATCACCACTTTTCTCTAAGCTGATTTTTGCTGTGGTATTTAATTCACCGTCATCAAAACCAGCATCTGACAGTGCAAAAGAAAGAGCCATAGTGAAACAGCTTGCATGGGCTGCACCAATGAGTTCTTCTGGGTTAGTCCCTTTTCCATCTTCAAAACGGGTATTAAAACCGTAAGGGTGGTTAGACAAGGCACCCGTTTCTGTAGAAACACTGCCTTTACCGTCTTTTCCTAACGGTTGATAAATTGCGCTACCTGATTTTACTATTGTCATTTCATCTATCCTTATCTGGTGTTCGCACTTTTGCCAAACCAAGCTCCAATAACTGTCGTGCTTCAAACCCAGTTATTTTCAATCGAACCACTTGGCTTGATTACAAGACAAAAGCCTTGCAAGTGTTCTGCCAACGGCCTGGCTTTGCTCCAGCCCCTACCATGCATGGACTTTGGAAATTATATTCGCCAGACAGCGCTAACGCTTTTACGTAAAATGTAAGCGAAATACAGAGATGGCTGAAAATTTTACTTATGCTTTTTACTTACCCCTTAAAACATGAACTGTTGTCTCTGTACCAATAGTTCAATCACTTGAGCACTAGATCTTCGTCTAAAAAAAGAATTTGAAATAATTTAGGCATATAGCCAGATTTGCAGTGTTAATTTTAAGGCGCCTTTGTCTATTCAACACAAATAATTGATGATATTTTTGGACAAGGATTCTGGTTTATAAGACTGATTTACAAGGACAGGTAAATGATGAAACTCTTTCACTCCCGCTTAAAAAGCACAAGCGTAAAAAACACCGCTTTTTATCGCTCTTACACAATCATCGGCGTAACCCTAAGCGCTTTGCACCTAACTGCTTGCAGCGATAATAATGACGCAAGTGACATCGACGCTGTTGAGGAAGTTGATTCAGCTATTGGCATTTGGTTTGGCGATGCGACAACTATAGATAACGAACAAGAAAGCGTTGTAGTAGCCGTTTCCTCAGAGGGAAAGGCAATTCTGTTTGCAGAAAACTCTAGCAATGTGCTTATTGCGAATGATGTGGTTGGCACAAACGTCATCACTTCTGAAGATACTATGTACTATCCCAAAGATAATATGACGCGATATGGCTCAATGCAGGCAAGTGCAACAAGCGACATGCTTGAAGGGACGGCAACGGTATCGGGCAGCGTCATTGAGTTTTCTGCTACGACAGTGACGTCACAAGACATCATTACCCTTACTGATGTTGCTGGAAATTATTCTGACTCATCTTCAGATAACACTTTCACTCGCTCTTTTGCTATAGACAACGAGGGTGTAATAAGTGGCTCTGACACTGCAGGCTGTATTTACTCAGGTAATGTCGAACCTATCGCAGATGTTAATACGCTTTTTAACATAACGGTCGAAGTTGATACATGTTTTGAAGACTTTACGTATGAGGGCCTTTTGGCCTATGGAACCTTCCCTTTTGACTATGAAGGTGCAATTAACGATAGGAAAGGGATTGTCATCGTGGCCGAACATGCGTCAAGAGCATACGCTATAAGACTATTTAGCCCTCAAAATTAAATTAGTAAATATACTTAGGATTGTTCGATAAGGTATTTGATCACATTCTGATTTGCTATTAGCGAGCTTACATGCACAATTCGCGACACTTTAAAGACGTGGTTTTAAAAGAAGCTTTAACGGAATTTTAGAAGAAAAATAGATGGTGCGTCTACCCTGATTCGAACAGGGGACCTCTACCATGTCAAACTGGTGATCGCTACGCTGTAAGCCTTATCCAGCCTGACTACCAGCGCTCCGTAATTAATTTTGTTCCCCAATTGTTCCACTAGATATTCGTACAAGAATCAGAGATTTGTATGAATTATCATCATTAATGGGTAATAAAATGGCAAGAATACAAAAACGTAGAAAAAAAGATGGATCTTTCACTTATACGGTGACGATTCGTAAGGGCAAGTTAAAACACAATCCGGAAATTAGAACTTTTTCAAAAAGAAATATTGCTGAGTCGTGGGCACGAAACATCGAGACTGAAATCGAGCGTGGAACTTATACAGGCTCAATGTCACCTCGCAGTTACAAAGTGTCAGAGCTTATAACTCGATATGTTGAGGAAATCTTGCCGCACAAGAGCCCAGGTACACAGGAAATTAGTAAAATTCGATTTGAAAAGCTTCTAGACGATTGCCAAGGCTACACACTCGACCGGTTCGATAATGAAATCATGTACGGCATTTTCACTTCGATGTTAGACCGTGTCACCAAACAAACCGAGCACAAACCAGCCAATTTACAAAAGAAGTGGTCTAGGGGTTATGTCGTAAAATTCATTCAAGATATGATAAACGTCTTTCGAGTGGCAGGCTCTCTCTGGAATGTACCTCTTCCTTATGGAAATGTAGCGGCCAACGCACGTAAGTTGATGAAAGAAAACTATCTACTAGTAGGCTCCGACTTACATAAAGACACTCGCCTAGTAAATGACCAGTATTCTCGGCTCCGATATTTCAAAGCCAATGGCACTTTGTTCAAACACTTTGCATTATTTGCGATTGAAACAGGTATGCGCCGCTCTGAAATAGTAAATATGAAGCGTTCAAATATTGATTGGAAGCAGCGCATTTATACACTCGAAGAACATAAATCAGATGCTAAGCGAACTAGGTACAAGAAAGGCCGAGAAGTTCCTCTTACTTACAGGGCGATAGCACTTTTAAGACTGGTTATTTGGTCACAAAAAAACGACCAAAAAGGAGTATGGCCTTGGAAAGGAAAACACGCAGGTTCAACCGCCTATCGTGGTGTAAAACGAATATTTAAAAAACTCGGTATGCAACAAATAACTATACATGATTTACGACATGAGTTTGGTTCATATCACATTGATCGTGGCATGGATATGAGATTAATAGGAGCGGCAATGGGCCATCAGTCATTAAACTCGACTAAACGATACACCCACCCAGATGCTAAGAAAGTTGTAATGCTATTTGACGAAAAACGCTTGTAACGTGGTAGAGTGTCGCTAGTTTAATTTTGAGGATAGGGAATTCATGGCTTTAATTGAACTAGCGACAAATCACGACGTTAACTCTATTGTCGAAGCAATAATGTCGTTGAAACAAGAGGACAATGTATGGTTGGAAATAGGAAAAAGCTTAGTAGTTCCTTTCGCATCCGCTTTTGGCGGTGCTTACTTTGCCTACCAATTTCAAAGTAAATCTGTCAATCGACAATATCAAGTGCAACGAGTTATTGAGCTTAATAAAATAGCACAAGAAATCGACAGGCTTTCAAACCTTCTTAAAAATGTTAAGTCCTCGTACGTGCTTAATACTGTTACAGCTGATCCTTACACTCGTTTAATTGCAACTCGTAAATGCGAGTTTGAGTTGTCACCACCGCGCTTTTACCCATCAGGAACAGTAAATATTAACTACGCTCTTAGTAAAAACAGAACTCTTACTACGTCGACAATAGAAAGTACCTTCACTAATTTTAAAATGTGCTTTGAACAATGGAATGAATTAAAAAAAATACATCGAGCTATTGCTGACAATATGCCCGATATCCGCTGGTTAGATAACCCTCTCCAATATTGCAACTTTTTACGCAATTGCAGAAGCACGGATTTGTCTGAAACACTTGCGTTCGCAGATGATGTGATTAACCTAACTGATTATCTGTTATTGGATTCTTACCACATACTTGTCGGAATTCGTAGATTTTGTGCTGAGAAATATGATTCTCGGGTAATACAAGAAGCTGATGGCCTATATACCGCAAAAATTTCGAACGCTGATGTTCTCATCGAGTTGTTGCGCCCTGTGCCTAGTGGTGATACTGAATCTTATATAGCAAACTTTAAAATTAAGCCCCAAAATAATGTGAGCACAGAGCTATTACCACTTCCAACTGCTTCACAAATAAAACAGGACTATAACTTAAAACATTAGCCAACTTGGTGTAAAAGTCATATTTTCATGCAAAAGACTAAAGTGGAACATTTGTTCCACTTTTTTTGTGGCAAATAAAATCAGCTTCAACTGCTTAAGCTTAGATAATATTTGTTCCACTCTAAAATGCTGAAAAATACAGGATTATACTGGTTTATGCAGGAAAAACTGATAATCTAAAAAATGTCTAAGCTAACTCCACTAGCTATCTCAAAAAGAGATTAGCCTATCGAGCGACCGACCTTCGTAAGTTATTGAATATAAAAGGGATTTAAAAAATTAGTTTTGGTGCGTCTACCCTGATTCGAACAGGGGACCTCTACCATGTCAAGGTAGCGCTCTAACCAACTGAGCTATAGACGCATTGTATATCTGGGCGTTGATAAATAACAAATGGGCATTTGTTTGCTCAACGGCGCGTATAATACTGAGGCAGAATGAAAGCTGCAAGAAAAACTTAACAAATCGCGCTTAAGTGTTTATTTTACCAGCAACTTCATCTAACGTTGATTGAAAGGAAGGGGTTTAATACTGTCTACCAATCTTCCATCGTTAACCGCTTCCATAAAGTACTCCCCCAACCTATCGGTTTCGCTTAGTACAGTTTGCCAGTATTTTATGCGCGTTGGCGCATCGAGTACTTCAAAATCTTTCCTATCAGGTATCTTGCCGTAAGGCAGTTTTGCAACAAACGATGGCGAGGGCACTAGCATCACTACATTCTCGTAGCTTGAACGGTGAGGTACCCTGCGCTTTAAGCCTTTATCAAACCATCCAGGTATAGGTTTGTTGTAAAAGTGAGGATACAAAACCAAGCCTTCATCGGGGCCAAAAGACACGTCAAAATGATAGTCGATTATACCGCCGTCTCTGTACATGCCTACTGGCGCGCCCTCAATTTCTCTCACCCCTTCAATGACAATGGGGATAGACCCTGAAGCTAAGAGTGCGCTATGAATATTCCCTTCAGTAAGAGAATGGAAATGAGATGGCATACCGTATGGGTCGGTAATGGTTAATTGGCTGTTGGGCGAAGAAAACACGTACCGCTCGTAAAGCTTTGCTAAGTTCTTGCGGCTGACCGTATTGGCCGCTGCGCTCATGGCAAGACCCGAGAGCTGTTGCAATTTACTTTCAAACCGTGTGGCACCCAAGCATTTAGCCACAATTAAGTGGGCTTTGAATCGCTCATTGGCCAGCACTTCTTGCTTGCCCTTGTCGCTGACCATTTCTTTTAAAAGATCTTCTGCTTTCGCCGTAATCTCTCGCGCCGTTGGCTTATTGCTGCTGTAGGTAGTGGTAGAGTATGACTGTGCCAGCCTGTTTATGGCAGCAAGCGGATCGTTTTGTACTGCGCAGATTGCGCGAAACGCACCTGCCGACGAACCTATAACATGAATTTGATGCTGAACATTGGCAAACCATTCAGGGAATAAAACTCTGTCTAAACCAGCTAGCGAAAACCATTTCGGGCCGCCTGAAGCGCCTAAAAAGTAACTAAACAATTCAGGGCGGAAACCATTTTTTAAAATTGTTTCGTGTGCTTTTTTACCTGCATATACTTCTAATGGTGCCACTGGTTTTCCTGTTCTGATTTTTACAGCTACCGCACCGTGTTTTGTGCTGCGCTTTTTACTGTGTTCCGTGCTGCGCTTTTTGCCGTGTTTAGTGAGTGCTGTGCTGTATTTTGTGCTTTACTGCATTTTGAACACAAATTACCAGTTAACCTGTTAAAAGTAACCGTTTTACCTCACAGAATGTCACTTGTCCTACCACGCTATTTAAGCACCAAGCCTTTACTTTTGTTGGCTTAAGCTATTTATCACTTTTAAAAATATGTGATACTCATCGTCAGTGATATTTTCTAATCTGTCTGTTTGCCACTTCGCAACTAATGGTGTAAGCGCGTTGTAAGTACGCACTCCTTCTTCAGACAACGATATGTTGATAGCTCGCTTATCATTTACATTCGTTTCGCGAACAATCAGCTGCTTACTCTCTAATTGCTGAAGCGCTCTACTGGTTTTGACTTTATCTAAACGAGTGGCAACTGCAATATGCTTTGATGTTAACGACGTCGCATTACCAAGCGTAGCGAGCACGCGCCATTCTGGCATGGTTAACCCATAGGGCTTGTATACCGTAGCGAGTGATTCACTTAAATCACTGGATAACATAGCGACCTTATAGGCCAGCATATCGTTTAACTGCACGGGTAACTTCCTTACATTTATCGCTTCTTATAAAAGCTGTCTGGGTACATAAATAGCAAATCTAACATGTAAACTAATCGGCACAATTTGCAGTTTAATTTCACGCGCTAATCTGCATTCACATTTGATTTACATAGTTGTACGTTCTAGCCTAAACAAATTAGTTTCATTTGTAACTACTTTCGTAAACAGTTTCTTTAGCAGGCGTTAAGCGCAAAAAATTAACGGCAAAGCCTTTTTTTAAAGCGCTTTTGATTAGAGAAAAAGGGCAAGGAGTATTATTGGTGCAAGAATTGATGCAAAATCTAGAATACATGAGTGGGTTTAATAACGAGCACGAAACCGAAGCGCTCGCTGATGCGCTCCCAAAAGGTCAATTTAGCCCGCAAAAGGTAAATTATAATCTTTATACAGAGCAGTTCAGCAGTACGGCTTTTACAGCGCCACGCCACTCTAATAGACGTAGCTGGACTTACAGAATTCGCCCCTCTATTGCGATGGGCGACTTCCTACCCTTTTCTCAATCATTAATTAAAACCGGCCCCGAAACAGACATTCCCTGTCCGCCCAACGTATTGCGATGGGATCCACTTCCGCTACCAGAAACACAGACCGACTTTATCGACGGACTTATTACCGTAGGCACTAATGGCGATGCAAAGGTGCAAACCGGCATGGGTATACACTGCTATTGTGCCAATGCATCTATGGGTAATCGCGTCTTCTACTCTTCAGACGGCGAAATGTTGTTTGTTCCTCAACAGGGCACTCTGTATGTAAAGACTGAGTTTGGTAGGCTAACCGCGGCTCCGGGTGAGATAATGGTTATTCCTCGCGGGGTGCGTTTTTCGGTGGACGTTGCCGAAAACGACCCGGTTCGTGGCTACATTTGCGAAAACTACGGGCACCCATTTGTATTGCCTGAGCGTGGACCGGTGGGCGCAAATGGATATTCAAACCAACGAGACTTCTTTTATCCAACCGCATGGTTTGAAGACAAAGATACGCCACACACGGTAATCAATAAGTTTTGCGGTAACTTATTTGCTGCCGAGCTCGACCATTCTCCCTTTGATGTGGTTGCTTGGGTTGGCAACTCGGCCCCCTATAAGTACGACCTTGCTAATTTCAACGTAATGAACACGGTAAGTTTCGATCACCCAGACCCGTCTATTTTTACCGTACTTACTTCACCCTCTGAATTAGAGGGCACGGCAAATGTGGACTTCGTTATCTTTCCTCCACGCTGGATGGTGGCAGAGCACACTTTTAGACCGCCTTATTACCACAGAAACGTGATGAGTGAATTTATGGGATTAATTGAGGGTACCTACGACGCCAAAGAGCACGGCTTTGTGCCGGGAGGAATGAGTCTTCACAACAGTATGACGCCTCATGGGCCTGAAGCAGAAGTGTTTGAAAAAGCCTCTAATGCCGAGTTGTCACCCCAACAATATAAAGACACTTTGGCATTTATGTTCGAGTCTCGTTTCCCCATAGCGCCTTCCGCCTATGCGATGCAAACTCCCCTACGTCAAAAAGACTACATAGGGTGCTGGAAGGGGTTAAAGAAATACTTTGATGGCACACGCTAAAAACCATTTAGTTTGAAACATCGAGGTAAAACCATTTAGTTGCAAAGAGTTCGGCAACAGTGTGGTGTGACTTTCTTGAACTTGATACGCTGTATCAAAAAGTGAACACCACCAGCCTATATTCTTAGTTTAACTTATCCAATAAAATCAAGGTATTAATTACTATTTACTGCCGCTAAGCGTTTTATTAAACACAACTGAAAACTTATCGTTACAACCATGCTTTCCAATTGGAATAGGCGTGTATCTCCTCACTATTGCTTGTCTTTTAACGTCGCGCTTACAATCGAGTCACAATTACAAAAACACTTTGCTTAAGGAAAATACCCATGGCAGATTTATTTGAAAACCCAATTGGTTTAGACGGGTTCGAATTTTTAGAATTCACCGCGCCAGAGAAAGGTATTCTGGAACCAATGTTTGAAGCAATGGGCTTCACCCTTGTCGCTCGCCACAAGTCAAAAGACGTTGAGTTGTGGCGCCAGGGTGACATTAACCTTTTAAGCAACTACGAAAAAGACTGCCACGCGGCTTATTATGCTGAAGAGCATGGCCCATCAGCATGCGGAATGGCCTTTAGAGTGAAAGACTCACAAGTAGCATACAACGAAGTGCTAGAGCGCGGTGCGCAGCCTATGAATACATACACAGGCCCCATGGAATTGAAGCTTCCAGCCATTAAAGGCATCGGCGGCGCCATGTTGTACCTCATAGACCGCTATAAAGGCGAGAACACAATTTACGACATCGACTTCAACTGGATTGAAGGCGTCGATCGCCATCCAGTTGGTTGTGGCTTCCATACGCTGGATCACCTTACCCACAACGTATATCGGGGCCGTATGGACTTTTGGGCAAACTTCTACGAGAAGTTATTTAACTTCCGTGAAATCCGTTACTTCGACATTAAAGGTGAATACACCGGGTTGTTATCTAAAGCCATGACGGCTCCAGACGGTAAAATTCGTATTCCGTTAAACGAAGAAGCCGTTGGCGGCGGCGGTCAAATTGAAGAATTCTTGATGAAGTACAACGGCGAAGGCATTCAGCATATTGCTTTTGCGTGTGACGATCTTGAAGTGTGCCTTGATAGGCTAAAAGCCCGAGGCATGAAATTTATGACGCCTCCGCCCAACACGTACTACGATATGCTAGAAGAGCGTCTACCCGGCCACGGTGAAAACGTAGAAGAACTGCAAAAGCGCGGTATCTTACTCGACGGTACCACAAAAGATGGTGAGCCTCGCCTGTTACTGCAAATATTCTCAGAGACCGTATTTGGGCCTGTGTTCTTTGAGTTTATTCAACGAAAAGAAGACGACGGCTTTGGCGAAGGTAACTTCAAAGCACTTTTTGAGTCTATTGAGCGCGACCAAGTTAGTCGCGGTGCGCTTAGTAAATAAGAGCGGTTAAACAGCAAGAAAGAAGTGTAAAAGAACAACAATAAATAAGTGGGCGAGCGACATATAATCAAATAAAGGCTCAATGCTCACATTAAAAAGCATGTGTTAAACACATGCATTAGGTGACTTTTAAAACGGCGACTGAAGAAATTTCATTCGCCGTTTTTTTCATAAAGTGCACAAGCTGCGCCTGAAGGGTCTAGAATTGTGCAAAACCGATCCTCTCCGTGATGCTTTATCTCTCCTACTTGCTTGCCACCTTTTGTTTCAACGCTAGCTAACGACTGTGTTAAATCATCCACCGTAAAGTAGTTTATCCAGCCTCCGGGTAAGTCGCTATTCACCCCTTTCTTGTGGCAAATACCGCCAATGGGCGTACCGTCGGCACTCATCATAACGTAGTCATTGTACCCGCCCATATCAATAGGCTCTTTTTTCCATCCCATTACTGATTCGTAAAAACTCACTAAATTCTCTGCGTGCTCTGTTGTAATATCACACCAACTAGACATAGTTGTTCCTTATGCATTAACGCCGCTTTTTTAGGACACTGCTTTTGAGGGCAGTGCTTTTTAGAACGCTGCCTTTTGGAAGTAGAAGCCTAGCGACGAGGTCTAAATACTTATCAATAAGTGTAGCTTAGTTATGCCGTTTTTAGCGCGTGTTTTCAACAATGATCATTAATGAGGTACCTGATGAAAACCACACAAAATCATAATTAAGAGGGACAATGTCAAGCTAAGAAATTGCAAAATATATAAACATTTTTGATTTTGCTTGTAGACATAGCCTGTGGAAAATGCTTGTAAAACCTATAATGTTATCCACTGCACATTGTTTGTACAGTTTATTTTATCATTTATAATCAACAGGTTAAGACAAGACCCCAAACTACTCAACAAACTTATCCACAGATTAAGTGGATAACACGTGACACTTAATCACAGTTAATGGTTTAATGTGGATATGTTGGAAGCATTCACGTTTTTTGATTATTCATGCCTAAACAAACACTTTTAGTACACGACTCCTTATTCACTATTCACAGCTTAGATCCCGACACGAGCATTCCGTCTTCCGTGCTAAATAGCCCATTATTCTTTCTTGGAAAGACCGAAGACGAACTGTCTATTGTTGTTCCTGAATCGGTGGAAGTTGACTCCGTCGATAGCGATGAAAATTGGCGTGCACTCGAGTTACTCGGCCCACTTCACCTTTCAATGGTAGGTATTATGGCTGAGTTGGGACACGTGTTGGCGGCTGTAAAAGTTGCTATTTTTGTTGTTTCTACCTTCGACACCGACTTCTTTTTAGTAAAAGACAACAAACTCAATGATGCGGTAAAAGCATTAAAGAAAGCAGGCTATACCGTAAACGGAACTCAATAACCGTGAAGAAAGGTCAGCTACTTTCTTCTCCCCCCGACACGTTTAAAAAGTCGTTCGACATTGCTTCTCCAGTGAGCGGACAAGTACAACCACTCAACTCTATTGATGGTACGCTTTATACGCAGGGTTACTTTGGGCCCGGCGCCGTAATCAATGCACCGTCATCGAGTATTAAAGCGCCTTTTAATGGTATCTGCACACGCGTTACGCCCCTAGATTACGCCATTGAAATTAAATCAAACGTAGGGTTGAAGTGCTTGATAAAGTTCGGAGAAAGCACCCAGCATCTTCACGGTGCTCAATTTAATTGTCACGTAAAGCGCGGTTCAACATTTAAAGCAGGTGCGGTATTATTTACCGTCAATACGGGTTGGCTTAAGCAGCAGGGCGTAAACAATGTTTGTATTATGACGTTGCTCAACGCGAATGCGTTGCTAGGTGTTATGCCCACCACAAGAAAATATGTAGAAGCTGTTGAAGACCCATTACTCACCTTATTTGTGTGATGAATTATTTTACTTCGCTCTTATCAATGGGCTTAGTGACGGTCTCAGTCCATCCATTATATTCAGAAGTACGGAATTAATATTATGAGCACAGTTATGTATGGTATTCCTAACTGCGACACCATTAAAAAAGCGAAAAAATGGTTAGCTGAAAAGGACATCGACTTTACTTTTCACGATTACCGAAAAGACGGTGTTGATGCAGAGTTCTTGGCGCTTGCTGAGTCCCACCTGGGTTGGGAAGTGATGGTCAACAAACGCGGCACGACTTACAGACAGCTAGATGAGGCAGAGAAAGCGACTATCGACAAAGATAAGGCGCTGGCGCTTTTAGAACTTCATCCCGCAATGATTAAGCGCCCTATTTTAGTTAAGAACAATACGTTTCATATTGGTTTTAAACCTGCTCAGTACGAGGAAATATTTTGCTAAACGACTCCGTTATTGATATCGCTAAAAACCTGATTAATCGGCGCTCGGTTACACCAGATGACGCAGGCTGTCAGGACGCAATGAAAGCATTTTTGGGCGAACTTGGTTTTGACAATGAAACTATGGTGTTCGACGACACCACTAATTTGTGGTCGAGACGCAACTCTGAGGGGCCGCTATTTTGCTTTGCAGGACATACCGATGTGGTGCCAAGCGGACCTGAAAGCGCGTGGAAAACATCGCCCTTTGTTGCCACTGAAATAGATGGCTACCTTCACGGGCGCGGCGCGGCAGACATGAAAGGAAGTCTTGCGGCTATGCTTGTTGCCACTAGGGAGTTTGTTAACAAGTATCCTGATCACAAGGGAAGTATTGCGTTTTTAATTACCAGTGATGAAGAAGGCCCTTTTATCAACGGCACAACCCGCGTCATTGATACCCTTGAAGCCCGCAATGAAAAAATTGACTGGTGTTTAGTCGGCGAGCCATCCTCTACCGATCATGTGGGTGATATCGTGAAAAACGGACGCCGTGGCTCTCTCACCGGCGATCTTATCGTAAAAGGTATTCAAGGCCACGTAGCTTACCCTCACCTTGCGAAAAACCCAGTGCACCTAGCGGCGGCGGCGCTTGATGAACTGGCTAAGTCCCATTGGGATAACGGCAATGCATTTTTTCCGCCCACTAGCTTTCAAATCTCCAATATCCACGGCGGTACAGGCGCCGGCAATGTGATACCTGGTGAGCTTCACGTTTGTTTTAACTTCCGTTTTTCTACAGAAGTGACAAACGACATACTCATTGAGCGTACCAGAGCCATATTAGACAAACACGAGTTAGACTATGACATCAAGTGGACCTTTAACGGACAGCCATTCCTTACCGACTCAGGTGCCTTACTTGAAGCCACTGAAGGCGCTATTGAATCAGTAAAGGGGAGCCCCACGGTGTTATCAACCGCGGGCGGCACATCAGACGGTCGATTTATTGCGCCAACAGGCGCTCAAGTGATTGAGCTAGGCCCCGTTAACGCCACTATCCATAAGATAGATGAGTGCGTAAAAATGTCTGACCTTGAGCAACTCGCTGATATGTATTTTGGCATTCTCGAACGCCTGCTTGCCAACTAATGACTCGCAACATCACAGACCAACAGTGGCTAGGCCAGCAAAACCAAGACTTGGTTGATGCTGGTCATGGCCATTTGCTTCACCCTACCGTGAAATTAGCTTTTACCGCTATGCAGCAAAAAGCCCATAGCGACGGTATCGACCTACAAATAGTCAGCAGCTTTCGCAGCTTTGAGCGCCAGCTTGCTATATTTAATAAAAAGTGGCGTGGTGAGGCAATATTGCGCGATGCAAACGGCGAAGTACTCGATAACACTGCGTTATCAAGTACCGATAAGCTGCACGCTATTTTGACATGGTCAGCATTACCCGGCGCCAGTCGCCATCATTGGGGTACCGATTTAGATGTCTACGATAGAGAGTCGGTTCATCAATGGAACGGCTCTTTCGAGTTAGTGGAACAAGAATACCTCCCACAAGGGCCATGTTATGCACTTGCCTGTTGGCTTGAGGGTAATATGGCTGAGTTTGGCTTTTTTCGACCTTTTAGCGAAAATAAAGGAGGTGTTGCGCGAGAGCCTTGGCATTTAAGTCACAAAGCTGTTGCGACTGACTTTGAGCAGTCAAGAAGCATTGAAGCTTTCGCTAGCGCCCTAGAACAAAGCGACATGCTAGGTAAAGATACGGTATTAGCTAATTTGCCTTATTTATACAATCGCTATGTGCTCAATAACGGTTCATAACGATGTGAAGCATCTCATTGCTGATACAAGCACTTTCCAATTTCACATTCACTACATAACTGAGAGCTAGTATGGACACAATTTGGGTAATCGTTATCGTTGTATTGGTATTAGGGGTGGTGGTTGGCAATATTACGTTATTAAAGTACAGCGCTAAATTTAAATTCCCCACACCGCCTAAGCCTGTTGATGATGACAAAACCAGTAAAGGGCCAGCTGGTAAATCAGGGGGTAAGAAAACGTCTAATGGATTTGATGATGAAGACGACGACTGGTAGCAAAAACGCTGCTTAGCAAGCAGCGTTTTTTTCAAATTAACGTGTTAATTTTCAGTTTAAAGCGGAGTTGTTTTTACCGCAGTGCCGCTGATGCTCACCATCAGCATACTGCCTTTATCGCCAATGACCTGATAGTCTAAATCTATACCCACTACCGCATTTGCGCCCATTGCGCGAGCCTCATGCTCAAGTTCACTAAACGCAAGCTTTCGCGCAGTCGTTAGCTCTTCTTCGTATGAACCAGAGCGCCCACCCACAATATCTCTGATAGAAGCAAATAGGTCTTTAAAAACATTGGCTCCCATAACAGCTTCGCCAACAACGATGCCGTAGTAGCCTTCAATTTTGTGGCCTTCAAGTGTCGGCGTAGTAGAGATGATCATAATAACTCCATTTAAGTGTGCTGTTTTATAGATGGCGCTTTTTGCTAATTGTTATTCGCTTAGCGCCTGTTTTAATGTTGATAATATCGTACTCGCCTCGGCATCGTCGTAGGCCACAGGCGCTTGATTACCCCAAACGGGTTTGGGCCAAGCTACATCATTTTCAAAGCGCGCTACATGATGAACATGAAGCTGCCTAACCACATTGCCTAAAGCCCCTACATTCAGTTTATAAGGCGTAAATACCTGCTGTAGCACTGTCGACACCTTGGCTGATTCTGCAAGCAACGTCTGCTGCTCATGCTCCGGTAAATCAATTATTTCAGCGATGTTGTTGCGCATGGGCACTAAAATAAGCCACGGAAACTGCTTGTCATTCATTAACAGTACACGACAAAGCGTTAAATCACAGACAAAATATGTATCATTGTGTAAACGGCTGTCTAACTCAAACATCCTGCTTTTCCTATGCATCAAGGTTTTCTAAAGTGGTTGGCACTACGGTAAGCAGCGCTCGTTGTCCAATAGCCACCTTTGCATTAGGAAATACTATGGCTTCACCATCTTCTTGTGCGATGTACTGCGTATTTGGCTCAGACGCCAACACCGTGCCTTTTGCATAATCAGTAAAATTTGGCGTGTCGTCATCAAAGTGCAGACTAAACTGCTCTTCCTGTCGGTTAATAACTTGGTTTACCCGATAGATATCAAGCTCTTCAATCTCAACCGTTGGTGCATAATTCTCTTCCGTAATAAGGCTTATAAACGCGGCTTTAGCGTCAGCAAAGCGAGCCATATCGTTGTGCCCAAACGGCTGAACCTTTCCAAGTTCCACGGTGAAAGCGTGAGCATTATGGTAATACGAAGAGTAATAGCTAAATGTCGTCGTCGCACTTTCAGATAACAGTATGGTTTTCACCCCACAGGCGGCTAAAAAAGCAAGCTGGCCCTTACTGTGCTTGCGTTCATGCAAAAACGGATATACCGCAAACTTTTCGTTTTTCGAGGCTCGTATAGCGGTGTGCAGGTCGTAATGAAGGCGCTCGCCACTGTTCTCATTAAAGAAATTGGCAACGGCATCTTCTAGCGCTTTAGCTCGTTTGCGCTCACTGTTTACTAATCCTTCGCCTTTAGAGTGTGCACCACTAAATAAGCGGTTCATGTTTTCTTCAACAAAGCGCTCTGCAATATCCATAGCAGGTAAGTTGCCGAACAAGAACAATACATTATGTGACAGCGTGAGTTTGCCCGTTAGAATATGCTGTACCAGCTCATCGCAAATTTCGATAGGCGCGGTTTCGTTGCCGTGAACACCGCAGGATAAAACAACGTTTTTCTTATTAGGCGTGTCCGTTTCAGGATAAAAGCTAATGATCCCTGGCGCTGCAATAACAACGCGTACAACACCGCTGCTGTTTTGCAGTTCAAACGTGATTGGTGTTGAAAATAACGAAGGAGAGCGTCTGGATAACGCGAGAAAATTTTCACTATCGATGAGTTGTTGCATAGTTCAACCGTGCTGATCAAGAATGGATATAGTTTAACTATCCGTTAGTTTAAAAGCACGTTTTCAAGGATAAAACCCCGCATTTGGTTAATGAGGAGCGTAAAGCGCGCCACGCGCTATCAATTGCAATTCGCTTTTATGTAATAACCACTAATAAGCGCATGGTGTGCTGTGTACTGTGTATTGCTATTAGCTTACGTGTTTAATTTTACTGTATTCGGTTTTACTGTATTTGATTTTACCTATTTATTTTTACGATCAAGCTTCCCACTTCCACATCTTCAATAACCACCTGAGTGCCAGCGGGTAGCGGCTCGCTGCACTTTACCTTCCACGTTACCCCAGAGTATTGCACGGTTGATGGGTGAGTTGGCGCGGTATCTTGGGTGAGCTCAATGACATTGCCCACAAGGTCGCTTTTTACCGATTGTGGGGCCTTGTCTCGCTGAAGGTACTTCATTGGCTTCCATAGCAGTACCATTAACAGCGTATCTAGGACAGACACCGCAATAAATAGATTCAATAAGCTCGGCTCAAAGACGTTTAAAAATACCAACCCTGAGGTTATCAACAAAGATACGCCCAAAGTGAATAGTAAAATAATTGAAAAGCCAAGGAGCAGCTCAGCAATCATTAAGACCAAGCCTAACGCAAGCAGATAACTTTCAATATTCTCGATATTTTCTAAGCTCGCCATCATATTAATCGACCTTTTGCCCTATCTTATTTGCTATGGCCATGGCCTGGGCAACCACATTTCCAATTTCAGTTGAACCGTCTGGCAACAATATGAGTGAGCTTTCCTTGGCAATTTGCTCTTTGGCTTTAATAGCGCTCTTAGCTAGGTCTAACTGTACGGCTTTTTGTCCATCTTCAGTCGCCGCCGCTTTACCCACCGTTTCGATGGCCTCGGCATCGGCTTTTGCCACTTGAATAATCGCTTCTGCCTCACCTTGGGCTTTTAAAATTTGTTCTTCTTTTTCAGCCTGAGCGGCCAGTACAATTGACTGCTTTTCACCTTCTGCGCGGTTGATTGCAGCTTGTCTGTCACCTTCCGATTCTAATATTTGCGCACGCTTCAAACGCTCAGCTTTCATCTGCTGCTCCATGGCATCTAGCACAGAGTTTGGCGGGTTGATGTCTTTAAGCTCGTAGCGCAGAACTTGAACCCCCCAAGGAGCCGCTGCATCGTTTAGCGCCGATACAATATTGGTGTTTAACAAATCACGCTCTTCGAAGGTTTTATCTAGCTCCATTTTACCTAGTTCAGAACGCATGGTGGTTTGCGCTAACTGCTTTACCGCAAAGGTATAATTTTCTACGCCATAAGTGGCTTTGTAAGGGTCTACAACACGAAAATACAATACGCCATCAACACTTAGAGTAATGTTGTCTTTTGTAATTGCAGATTGCTCTGGTACATCTTCAGCCTGCTCTTTTAAAGAGCGATCAGCTGCCACAGTATCGATAAAAGGGAATATAAAATTAAGACCGGCTTCTAATGTTGTATTGTACTTTCCGAAGCGTGAAATAATGTATGCCCTGTTTTGAGGCACAAATTTAATAGACGTCTTTAGCAATACAACAACCAGTATTAGCAAAAACGCCTGATACGAAAACAAGTAATTTAACGCAATATCCATATTTTTAACCCTTTAGTCATTCAGATGCACAACACAATAATAATTGTTATACCACAGAACTTACGTGTGTTTTTAAATTGCGGAAAAAGAGGTAATCAAAAAATGGTTACAAAAAGTGTATAGAAATTTGATTTGCCAGCACTTATCAATAACCTCATCGAATGGAATTGTTATCTATGTGCCTATAAATATACGCATCGATGCGCTTGTTAATGCTTTTTTGTTAACGATTTTGCTAGCTCACTAGGAGATTCACTTGTGAGTGATTTCGTGAGTTCGTATATGAGTGCTAATCTAAGCGCTTATATAGGTGCTGATATAAGAGCTTATATAAGTGCTTGTCTAGATGCTACGCCTGTTTGCGGGTTGGGGAACTGCCTATAATAATTTCTTGTTGCGCCAATGATACAAAGTCTTCAAAAGGCACTGCTTTAGAGAACAAATACCCCTGCCCTTCACTAATGCCGATTTCTCTTAAGATATGCAGCTGCTCAACAGTTTCAACGCCCTCTGCCACTACGCTACAGCCCTTTGCCACACCAATAATCTTAACCGCTTCGATAATGGCTCTGTTTATATCGCCACTTTCTAACTCCATCACAAACGCCTTATCTATTTTAAGCGCATCAAGATGCAGGTCGCGTATGTATGCAAGGTTGGAGTAGCCTTTACCAAAATCATCCACCGATATTGAGATACCAAGGCTTCTTAGCTCGTCTAACTGCTTTTTCACCATCAGTGAATTTGACAGAGCAATATCCTCTGTCAGCTCTAATTCAAGACGCGTCATGGGAATTGAGTACGACTGACTAAGCATATGCAGCGTAGGAATAAGCTGATTATCGTAAAGCTGAGTGGGTGAAATATTTACCGATAGTGATAGTGAAAGACGCCGAGCATCGAACTCGGCAAGGGTTCTAAATGCTTGCTCTAGTGTCCAGTAGCCTAACTCGTTCATCATGTTGTAAGACTCAGCCGCTTCAATAAGCGGGCCGGGGAACAGTATGCCATCAAGAGGATGGTTCCATCTCAGCAAACATTCGGCGCCAACGACACTCAAATTATCTAAATTCACTTTAGGTTGGTAGTAAAGCTCTAACTCATTTTGCGCCAGCGCCCGCTTAAGGTCGGCCTTTAACGCTAAACTTCTGCCTGTATCGGTTTTATCTTTTAGAGCAAGGGAGAAGTAATTTTCATATTTATTTTCTTTGGCTTGCTTTAATGCGGCCTCAGCGCGGGAAACGAAGGCGGTAATATCAAAACTAGGCTTATCAGTGACGTTACTTACCCAGTGAGTTTCGTTGCTACACACTACGCCTACATTAAAGTCTGCCATAAAGGCATTGTCTTCATGGTACATGGGCACTTTGAAGTGCTCTACCAAATGATCAAAGGAACTGCGAAGCGTTGCCTCATTACTTACACTGGGAAATACAACACCAAACACATCGCCACTGATGCGGCCAAGCGCCACCTCGTTACCAAAAAGCGTTTGTATTCTATTGGCAATCTCTAGGAGGAACTCATCGCCTACGTTTATTCCTAAACTTGTGGTGACATCAGAGAATCTCACTACATCAACCAACATGAGGGAAAGCTCTGAACACTGGGACGCAACTTTAGATACACTATCGATAAATGCAAATCGGTTGGGAATGGTGGCCAGTGAAGTGTGGGGTCGACTCATGTGTTTCCTTGCGCTCTATAGCTACGAGGTATTAAAACAACTACTAGGTCTATAGAAACACTCAGAACCCAATGTAGCAATAACGCAGGCGTATAAAAAAGCATACCCAGTTATATAAATGCATAGCATTCACGCACTGCTTGCGCTTTCATTACCGTTAAACCGAACAGCTAAGTGTTTAAACGATGCCCGCTTTGCTTAATTATAGTGGAATTACTGCAATAACAAATTCCAATAAAAAAAGCCCGAAAACGATACCATTTTCGGGCTTTTTTGCGAGTTAGATTGCGATTAGCTTTCGATCTTACACGGTGAAAGTTTCCATACGCGCTCAACATAGTCTTTTATCGAGCGATCTGAGGTGAATTTACCCATTTTCGCCGTATTGATAATAGCCATTTCAGCCCAGCGCTCTTTGTCTCTGTATGCGGCATCAACTTTAATTTGCGCATCAGAGTATGCTCTGAAATCTGCTAGCACCATGTACGGGTCGCCATGATCAAGCAAGCTTTGCTTGATGGAAACAAGGGCTCCGGGTTTGCCTGGCGTGAAGTAATCTGTTTCCAACCAGTCAAGCACTGCTTTAATCTCTGCATCTTTATAGTAGTAATCGTATGGGTTGTAACCCGCAGCTTTACGCTCGTTTACTTCTTCTACTGTAAGACCAAAGATAAAGATGTTGTCATCACCCACTTCTTCAGCAATTTCAACGTTCGCGCCATCCAGCGTACCAATGGTTACCGCGCCGTTGAGTGCTAGCTTCATGTTACCTGTACCAGACGCTTCTTTACCGGCAGTACTTATTTGCTCAGAGACATCTGCTGCAGGGATCATTTTCTCAGCTAGCGACACTCGGTAGTTTGGTAAAAACGCAATTTTAAGCTTGTCGTTTACACGAGGATCGTTATTGATTTTATCTGCAACCTTATTGATGGCAAAGATAATATCTTTCGCAAGCTTATAACCCGGTGCTGCTTTAGCACCAAAAATAAACACGCGCGGATGCATATCGTAATCTGGGTTTTCAAGCATTCTGCGATAAAGCGCCATAATATAAATAAGGGCAAGATGCTGACGCTTATATTCGTGTAGACGTTTAATTTGCACATCGAAAATGGCGTTAACATCAACTTCAATATCCAAAGATTTACGAATTTCTTCTGCTAATAACTCTTTATTTTCCAATTTCACTTTCATGAATTGCTTTTGGAAAGTCTTGTTTTTAGCAAACTTTGTTAAGCCCTGTAACTTATCGAGATCTTTTGGCCAATCTTCACCAATTTTCTTATCGATAAGCTTAGACAGCCCAGGGTTACACGCTTTAAGCCAACGGCGTGGAGTAATTCCGTTGGTTACGTTCGTCAGCTTGCCAGGGTAAAGCTCATCAAATTCTGGGAACAATGTGGTTTTAACAAGACGAGAATGCATTTCAGCCACGCCGTTCACAGCGAATGAACCGATAACTGATAGGTTACCCATTCTTACCATTTTCTCGCTGCCTTCTTCGATAATAGAAAGCTTTTCTTTCATCGCATTGTCGCCGGGCCACTGCTTATCAACTTCAGCCATAAAGCGGTGGTTGATTTCATATATGATTTCTAAGTGACGAGGAAGGATTTTTTCAATCATTCGTGCAGGCCACTTTTCTAGCGCTTCAGGTAATAAGGTGTGATTTGTGTAGGCAAATACTTTCGTACAGATAGCCCATGCGTCATCCCAATTAAGCTCTGCGCGGTCAACAAGAATACGCATCAATTCAGGAATAGAAATAGCCGGGTGGGTGTCGTTTAGCTGAATAACCACTTGGTCTGCAAAACGGCTCCAATCATCACCATGAGCACGCTTATATCGACGGATAATGTCTTTTAACGAGCACGATGAGAAGAAGTACTGCTGAATAAGGCGAAGTTCTTTACCCGCTTCAGTCTCATCGTTTGGATACAGTACTTTAGATATAGTTTCAGCCTGTACGTTTTCACGTTGAGCATCCACATAGCCACCAGCGTTAAATACATCCCAGTTAAAATAACCTGATGCTTCAGACTGCCACAAACGAAGTACGTTTACGGTTTTACCTTCGTATCCAACTACAGGGATATCCCACGGCACACCTTTAACAATCGAACCAGGGTGCCACTCTTTCACTACGCGTCCGTTTTCGCCGTATTTCGTTTCTACGTAACCGTAAAGTGATATTTCCTGCGTAGATTCTGGGCGACAAATTTCCCAAGGGTTGCCGTAATCGCGCCAGCTGTCTGGACGTTCAATTTGCGCACCGCTTTTTATTTCCTGACGGAAAAGGCCGTGCTCGTAATGAATACCATAACCAATTGCAGGCATTTCCATAGTGGCTAAAGAGTCGATGAAACACGCGGCAAGACGGCCTAAACCACCATTACCTAGGGCCATGTCGGGCTCTTCCTCAAGCACATCTGAAATTTCTACACCAAGCTCTTTCAGCGCTTCACTAGCCACTTCAAATAAACCAAAATTTTGAAGGTTATTTGATAATAGGCGACCCATAAGGAATTCCGCCGAGAAATAGTGCACTGCACGAGTATCGTTTAGATAGTGGGTCTTTTGCGTCTTGCGCAGCCCTTCTAGAACTTGTTGCTGCATAGCTGCACACGTGGCTTTCCACCAGGCATGGCTATTTGCTTTGTTTTCGTCGGTACCCAACGAACAATGAAGATGATTGATAACAGCAGCCTTGAATTCGGCCTTATCGATCTTTGGAGAGGTTGGCGTTTTTGCCGCTTTTGCGTTCATGTAGCGTCTCGCTCTTAGGTTAAACGGTGCGGATGCACCCTCTAAAACGTAATTTAATTACAACATACGTCAACAATATTGCATTAATATAACAACACTTAAACGATTATGTTGTTATTGTTTTGTTAAAATAACGAAAAAACGCATGAATTCGTATGCATTCATGCGTTTTTTAACACTATTATTACAAACCGAGCGACAGGCTGTTTGTTTTTTAGGCTTTAGCCGATAATTTTACCTACTAACGCTTCTGCCTCTTGAATTAAATCTTGTAAGTGAGTTTCACCTTTAAAGCTTTCAGCATAAATTTTATAAATTTGCTCTGTACCTGAGGGGCGCGCTGCAAACCATCCATTCTCAGTCGATACCTTTACGCCACCTATCGCCGCATTATTACCGGGCGCATGGGTTTGTATGGCCGTGATAGGCTCACCGGCCAACGTGTCGCTAGTCACTACAGAAGCATCCATTGCTGAGAGCTTCTGTTTTTGTTCTAGCGTAGCGGCCACGTCCACGCGGTTATAAACAGGAGAAGCAAACTTCTCAGTCAGTGCAATATAGTGTTCCCCTGGATCTTTGCCGGTTACCGCTAAAATTTCTGCGGCAAGTAGACACAGGATAAAGCCGTCTTTGTCGGTAGCCCATGTATCGCCATTTCTTTCTAGGAAAATACCACCAGCGCTCTCTTCACCCGCAAAGCCTATTTCGCTATTTGCCAGTCCGTCTACAAACCATTTAAAACCAACGGGCATTTCCGCAAGAGGCTTTTTAAGACTTTTGGCTACGCGGTCTATCATGCTGCTTGAGACCAGCGTTTTACCAATCTTAAGCGTATTTGGCCACTCGGTGCGATAAGTGTATAGATAGTTGATGGCGACCGCTAGGTAGTGGTTAGGATTCATCAACCCAACGCTCTTGCACACAATGCCGTGTCTGTCGAAATCTGGATCATTGCCCCATGCAAGGTCAAAGTTGTCTTTAAGCTCTATAAGCCCCGCCATTGCATAGGCCGACGAACAATCCATTCGCAGCTTGCCGTCTTTGTCTCTGCGCATAAACCCAAACTGAGGGTCTACCTTGTCATTGACTACCTTAATCGTAATGCCGTATTTCTCACTGATACGCGACCAATAGCCTACCCCAGCGCCGCCAAGTGGATCGGTGCCCAGTGTTAAATTAGCTTTTGCTATCGCCTCCATATCAATAACCTTGGCTAGGTCGTCGATGTAGGGTTCCATAAAATCTGCTTCACGCACGAGCTTGCGCTCGCGAGCCTGAAGAATATCAATTCTTTTGACGTCTTTATTACCGTCAGCAATAAAGGTATTCGCTCTGTCTTGAATTTGCTTAGTGACATCGCTATCTGCCGGCCCGCCGTGAGGAGGGTTGTACTTAAACCCACCGTCTGATGGTGGATTATGAGAAGGAGTAATAACAATACCGTCTGCTTTTTGCTCCACATTCTCTCTGTTGTAACGAATGATGGTTCGTGAAATAACCGGTGTTGGCGTGTAGCCTAAGCTTTCGTTATCGCTGCGCTGAATGACAACGTCTACCCCATTCGCACACAGTACCTCTATTGCGGTAACCATGGCGGGTTCCGATAGCGCATGGGTATCCTTCCCTATGTACAAAGGCCCTGCTATCCCCTCTTGCTGCCTGTACTCTACCAACGCTTGGCAAATTGCACTTATATGAGTGTCTGTGAACGTGCAGTTAGAGGCTGTACCTCTGTGGCCCGACGTACCAAACGACACAGCGTGCCCCTCATCACGAATATCGGGTTTGTAGCTGTAATACTGACTAACAAGTTCCGCAACGTTTATGAGCTGCTCTTTCGCCGCAGGTTGTCCAGCTTGAGGATGTAGTGCCATGAATTAGTCCTTTATGAAATAGAGTCGATTATTTGCCTTCAGAAGAAAAACGCGCAACAACGCTAGCAATAACTTCTGGGGTATAACCCAGTTGACGCAAAACCTGTTCCAACATACTGACTTTCTTTGCAGTATTGTTGTTAGTCACTACCCAATAAGCGCTATCCGGTATAGCCTTAGGGTTGGTGCTGCTTCCGTTTTCAAGCAATGCCTCTTTACTTGTTGCAAAATACGTTCGGTTTTTGCCTTTAATTGATTCAACACGCTCGAAGCTGTCTGCATTAAGTTTGTGCGCTGCACTTAAAACGAACAAAAACTGATCCACCCGTTTGGTGAATGTCGATAATGCACTTGTAGACACTAAGTCTAAAATATCGTTTTTATCGTGAGATAAAGCATCCGCATTCGCCCCAGCAGCACGTTGAGTCTGACTAGTGGAACTCGCTTGCTTATTTGCAGCCGTCGCTTTGGAAGCTGGTGCTTTTGAAACAGCAGGCTTAGCTGCGGCTGTTACCGGAGGCTTCGCTTTTGGTGCGCTATTGCGTTTTGCTGCACTATTGCCTTGTGCTGTGCTATTGCTTTTTACTGCGCTATGCTGTGCAGCTACTGGAGACATTTTTTCTTCTGATTGATTAGCGTTGGTCTGCTGCGAGTCGTCTTTTTTAGAAGCTGGGCTAGTGGTAGAGGCGCCCCCTGCAGGCTTATCACTTGTAGACACAACGGTTAAATCAGGAGCGTCAGAAGCGCTTTTTTCGGCATGTAGTACCTCGCCATCTTCTGGCAACAGTAACCGTCTTAAAATTTGAGATGCACTTTCACCAATATGCTTTGTTTGACTGGCGATGAAGGCATATAAATCATCATCTATATCAATGCTTTTCATAACTACTTCCTTTTTTAGATGCACCATTATAGACAACCCAGATTGACTACGCAGCACAAAATGACACTTGATTTGCGCTAATTGATAAGCATTTGGGTAATCAGAGAATATACCTTGGTATTAAAGCACAGCAGAAAGCAAATACACGACATTGCTACTATGCTCATGAAAGAAATTTTTCAATGCGCCTAAATAAATGGAAAGCCGTAACAATCTATTACTGTCTCCGCGTTTTTAACGCACAGGCGCTTTTTATCCACAATAACCAACTAATAGTGACACGTTATGCGTTCAGAAATTGAAAAGAGTTTACATGCTTTAGGAGAGAAGATTCTCGGCAAGGAGCACCAACTGAAACTGGCGCTGACCTGCTTACTTTCAAACGGACATTTGCTGATAGAAGATTTGCCAGGCATGGGGAAAACAACGCTATCACATGCGCTTTCTCAGGTGTTTGGTTTGCAGTACTCGCGTATTCAATTTACCTCCGATCTACTGCCTTCAGATATGCTCGGGGTTAACATTTTTCACAGCGGTGAAACTAACACCGATAAACAGTTTTCGTTTCGTCACGGCCCCATTTTTAGTCAAGTTGTTCTTGCCGATGAACTGAATAGAGCCAGCCCTAAAACGCAAAGTGCGCTGCTAGAGGCAATGGAAGAACGTCAGGTGAGTATTGATGGGACGACTCACTCGCTGCCATCGCCGTTTTTTGTTATTGCTACACAGAACCCCAGTTCACAGTCGGGCACCTATCCACTGCCAGAATCGCAGCTCGATAGATTTTTTATGCGTATATCCCTTGGCTACCCTCAATGGGATGCAGAAAAGGCAATGCTGAAACAGACAAACTCATCAATTCCGCTTGAGCAATTCATTGATGAAACACGGTTAAAAGCCATGCAGCAGGAAGTGAATAACATACACGCAAGTGATGCGCTTATTCATTATATTCTTATGTTGGTAAATGAAAGTCGCAACAATGGGGCCTATCCTAACCCGCTCTCACCGCGAGCCAGCCGCGCATTACTACAAGGTGCTAAGGCATGGGCGTTTATTTCAAACAAAGCCTTTGCCACGCCAGAGGATGTGCAGGCTGTATTTACAGCGATAACAGCTCATCGTCTTTCATCATCGCAACACAATGAGAGTGCAACCTTTGGTGACAATGCTACATCACTTTTATTGAGTAAGCAGTTACTCGAAAGTGTTGATCCTCTTGCTGCCTAATAGAGCATTGTCGACGTGATATCGATATTCAAACGAGCTGTAAAACAGCGTTTTTCCCACCGTTGGTTGTCCCTAGCCACACGATGGTTAGACAAGCGTATCCCGCCCGCTTCTCAGCACCGTTTAACCATGAATAATATTTTTGTACTGCCTACCGGCTTTGGGTGGGCATTTATTATAATGTCTTTGTGTTTATTTTTACTCGGTACGAATTACCAAAACAATTTAATGGTTCTTCTTAGCTATATACTCTTGAGTGTCATGCTGCTTACATTATTCTATACACATCAAAATTTTGCGCGATTAGCGGTAAAATCGACGCCGTTAGCGCCATTTCATTGCCATCAGTCAGGCACTTTTTATCTAGCGATTGTTCAACAGGATATGTCGGGTGGCAAAGCCAATCTGAGCAAAGATACACAAAACAAACAGTGCAGAGGAAATATTGTGGCCAGCTGGTTTGGTCACAAAACCCAATATCCATTCATTCTTGGTGCGACAGAGAACGGCGATGCTCACAATACAACACAGCGACTTCCCATTCCTATTACACACAGAACCCGTGGCGTGTATAAGCTGCCAAGACTCACTCTGGCCTGCGACTTTCCACTTGGCCTATATAAATGCTGGACTCACCTCGATTTTAGCGCCGAGGTTGTGGTGTATGCTAAGCCCCTTAAAGGTGACGTAATCAAGGTTACCGCTTCTAACGATGACTCAGAGCAAAACACAAACAATGCAGCAACGTCTTCTCAAAGTAGCTCAGACTTTCACAGTTTAACCGACTACAAAGAAGGCCAACCTCTAAATCGAGTGGTATGGAAACAAGTTGCAAAAAGTGGCGACTGGGTAGTAAAAGAATTTGCAGATCCAGTGCAGCTTAAGCAGTTGCTGTCTGTTGATGCAAACGTGGAAACAGAAACCGCCATAAGTCTGCTTACCTTTCAAGTATTGGAACAAAGTCAACAAGGCAACCATTTCGGGTTGAAATATCAGTCTATCGATATTGAACCTTCAAGCGGTGAGACACACACCCACCAATGCTTAACAGCGCTAGCTTGTTTGCGCAATACACGCTCTCCCTTTGAAAACAATGCTTATATCAACAGAACTGGCAATAATGCCCAAGAGGCTAACCATGATAAAAAGACTAGCAACACGAGTAAGGCTGCAAGGTTATGATAGCTTTTCTTAAACGCCAGGGCGCATTCTTCAATCCGTCGCATTCAACTAGCAGACCTCTGTCATCTCATAGCCTCATGTCATCTCACAAGTCCACCTCGTATCTGATGCTCGCCATTGCCTATGGCGTATTGCTTTTTACGCTCACCGATGAACTCATGGCGTGGGTAATAGTGTTGGGCATATGCGCCCTTGTTGTGCGAGTGCTTGTATTTTTGAGGAGCAGTCAGCTGCCCCACTCTAGAACCATTAACCTTTTGGCGGTGCTATCGATTTTTGCCCTAACCTGGTTTGGCTTCTCAATCGGGTTACTCAACAGCATGATAAATTTGCTGGCAGTGGCCTTTGCACTCAAACTCATATTGCTAGACAGTAAGCGAGATTTTCACCTACTTTTTTGTACCAGCCTTTTCCTCATTGGCTGCGGATTTATTTCTGCGCTTAGCATGGTTGCATGGGTGGGCTATCTTGGTGTGCTTATATTTTTACTGCTTGCCCTCGCCTACTATCATGGCCCAGTTACGCCCTTTAGCAGTAGTGCAAAGTTTGTCGCTACTTTGGTCGTTCAAGCCATCCCCATCGCTGCACTACTCTTTTTGGTGATGCCACAATTACCTCCCCTTTGGCAAATGCCCACGTCTAAATCTCAGCAAACAGGTCTTTCTAATACCGTCACGCCAGGCGACATTGCGTCTTTAGCTAAATCATCAGACCTTGCTTTTACAGCCACGTTTCAGTCGAATGATGATATCCCATTACCTCAACAGCGCTATTGGCGAGCGCTAGTTATGGAAGACTTTAATGGCAAAACATGGTCGATAAGCGACAGACGCAAGCAGGCAGAGCGTCAGCTGTCTTTATTGCAAAAAACACCACCTTTAACCCAGCTTTTAGCCTCTTCCCCCGCCAGCACCACCGCATATGAAATGATTGTTGAACCAACTAAGCAAAATTGGTTATTTTCATTAGCGCTGTCTGAGCCAAACAATATAAAAAACACGATTTTTGTGAACGCGCAGTTTGACTACACGCTGCGCTCATCAACCCCCTTGATGAGTAAAAAATCGTTTTATTTTACCTATGTTCCGAGTGCCACGGTTGAGAATGCGGCTGGAGATTTCGAGCGTCAATTAAACAGCCTACTACCTGCAACAACGAACGAGGAAACTCGAGCGTGGGCATTGGCATTAAAACAGCAACATACATCACCTGCAGAATTAGCAAATACCGTAATGAGCTATTTCAGAGAGCAAGGGTTTACTTACACCCTTGAACCAAACGCCATGCCCGTTGACGCCATAGACACATTCTTGTTTGAAGAAAAAGCGGGCTTTTGCGCTCACTATGCCAGTGCCATGACCTTTGCACTTCGCGCTGCAGGCATTCCCGCTCGCATGGTTACCGGTTATCAAGGTGGCGAGCAACTCGATGACAAGGTACTGCAAGTAAGACAATACGATGCTCACGCTTGGGTTGAGGCACTTATTGATGACAAATGGCAACGTTTCGACCCCACAAGTATGGTTGCGCCGTCTCGCTTAAGCTTTGGGTTAGAGCAAGCGCTAGCAGATTTTGGCGAGAAAAGAACAAGCGGTTTATTGGGCGACCTCAGTGAAGGTGCACTCTTTATGACCCTGCAAAACTGGATGAGACAAATGGATTACCAGTGGAGCAAATGGATTTTAGGCTTTGATGCCAATAAGCAAAAAGATTTACTGGAAGACTTGTTGGGCCAGATTACCACGAAAAAGATGACTGCCGTTTTCCTTAGTAGTTTGAGTATTGTAGGAGTCATTTTGTTGGTGTACTTTTTTCCAGTAAAACGTCAATCCAACCTACCTAAACACCAACGAATTTATAGAAATGCTCTCGCCCTAGTTGAAAAGCGCACAGGCGTTAATCGGCATCACTTATCTCCTCAGCAATACCTTAAGCAAGTAGACAGCTACTTAACACATGATACAAAAGCGTCGCTTCACTCTATGACAGCACTTTTTAATGAAAGCGTATACAGTGCTGAAAGTGACAACCTTGATAAATCACTTTTAACATCAATGATGAAACAGCACTTTGATACCGTGAAAAAATCCCTTCGCCAGCAAAGTTCTTAAGCAGAGTCCAAAATTCGTACAGCGAAGATTAACACGCACTAAAATTCAGGCACAAAAAAGCCAGTCATAAAGACTGGCTTTTGATGTTATTGAAGCCACCGATAATCGGTGGGGGTAAAGCGCTAATTACTTAGCGGCTTTACGTGCTTTCGCTTCTTCGATAACTTTGTCAGATACGTTACCTGGACATGGCGCGTAGTGGCTGAATTCCATAGAGAACTGACCACGACCTGAAGTCATTGTACGTAGTGAACCGATGTAACCAAACATTTCTGATAACGGTACGTCTGCTTTAATGCGAACGCCAGTTAAACCAGCTTCTTGGTCACTTAGCATACCACGACGACGGTTAAGGTCACCGATTACGTCACCAACGTGGTCTTCCGGAGTAAATACGTCAACTTTCATGATTGGCTCAAGAAGTTGTGCACCTGCTTTTGGAATAGACTGACGGAATGCGCCTTTCGCTGCAATTTCAAATGCGATAGCAGATGAATCTACTGCGTGGAATCCACCGTCGTAAAGTTCAACTTCAACGTCTAGTACTGGGAAGCCGGCAAGAACACCTTCACCCATCATTGACTTGAAGCCTTTCTCTACTGCAGGCCAGAATTCTTTAGGTACGTTACCACCAACAACTGTTGAGTTGAACGTAAAGCCAGAACCTTGCTCACCAGGCTTAATGCGGTAGTCAATTTTACCAAACTGACCAGAACCACCAGACTGTTTCTTGTGCGTGTAGCTATCTTCAACGGCTTGCGTGATAGTTTCACGGTAAGCAACCTGTGGCTGACCAACAATAAGGTCAACGCCGTAAGTACGCTTAAGAATGTCTACTTTGATGTCTAAGTGAAGCTCACCCATACCTTTAAGGATGGTTTCGCCTGAATCTTCATCAGTTTCAACTTGGAAAGACGGATCTTCTGCAATCATCTTACCGATAGCAATACCCATCTTCTCGTTTCCGCCTTTATCTTTAGGCTGAACAGCAATCGAGATTACTGGAGTTGGGAAAACCATTGGCTCAAGAGTTACTGGATCTTTCGGGTCGCACAACGTGTGACCAGTTTGAACGTTCTTCATACCAACGATAGCGATGATGTCACCCGCTTGAGCGCTAGATAATTCAATACGTTCGTCAGCTTGCATTTCAACCATGCGGCCAACACGTTCAGTTTTACCTGTAAACGAGTTAAGGATGGTGTCACCCTTGTTCAGTTTACCAGAGTAAATACGTACGAATGTTAGTGCACCGAAACGGTCATCCATAATTTTGAATGCTAACGCTTTGAATGTTTCTTCTGGAGAAACAATCGCGTGCTTACCGTTTTCATTACCTTCTTCGTCCATTAGAGGCTGAGGGTCAACTTCTGTTGGAGATGGTAGGTAGTCAACAACAGCGTCAAGTACTAATTGAACACCTTTGTTTTTGAATGCTGAACCACAGTATGTTGGGAAGAAAGCAAGGTCACGAGTACCTTTACGGATACAACGCTTGATATCTTCTACAGAAGGTGTTTCACCTTCCATGTACGCTTCCATTAGGTCATCGTCTTGCTCTACCGCAGTTTCGATTAGTTGCTCATGGTACTCTTCTAAAAGGTCTACCATGTCTTCTGGAACGTCTTTAATTTCGTAGTTTTCTGGAAGACCAGTATCATCCCAAACGTATGCTTTCTTCTCAAGAACGTCTACAACACCAACGAAGTCATCTTCGATACCGATAGGTAACGTCATAACCAGTGGAACCGCACCAAGTACTTTACGTACTTGCTCTTTAACGCGGAAGAAATCAGCGCCCATACGGTCTAGTTTGTTAACGAAAATGATACGTGCAACTTCTGATTCGTTAGCATAACGCCAGTTAGTTTCTGATTGTGGCTCAACACCACCAGAACCACAGAATACACCGATACCGCCGTCGAGTACTTTAAGTGAACGGTAAACTTCAACTGTGAAGTCAACGTGTCCAGGAGTATCGATAACGTTGAAACGGTGATCCTTCCAGAAACAGCTTACTGCTGCAGACTGGATAGTAATACCACGCTCGGCTTCTTGTTCCATGAAGTCGGTAGTAGATTCACCATCGTGAACCTCACCGGTTTTATGGATCTTACCAGTTAGCTTCAAAATACGTTCTGTTGTGGTAGTTTTACCCGCGTCTACGTGGGCGAAAATACCAATGTTTCTGTAATGAGATAAGTCTGACATTAGTTCACTTTCAATTGGTTCAGAGTAAAAAATCGGCTGGATTATAAGGATTTCTGTACCAAATTTATACCTTTTTTAGTACAAACCGATAAATCGGCTGCACGAAATCAAGCCACCATTAATTCTTTTTGTTTAAAATCAACAACTTAAAAACTGCTGACCTTTTCTTAAAAATAACAAAATCACACCTCATCTTTTGAAGTGCGCACTATTGTTACTGTAACCTCATCTCTATCGTGGTAGAGATGCCTCACCTTGACCGAGAACCCATCTTCCAATGCGTTCAATCGCGTCTTAATCAACGCTACAGCCTCTTCGACTGTCTCAAAGCGCCGTTTCATCGGAAGCTTTAAATTAAAAATTGCGTGTGTTGCCCAGTGCTTAACTAGCCAATCGCCCATTAACTTTGCTACCCGATCGGGTTGCTCTATCATATCACACACTAGTAAATCGACGCGACCAAATTGTGGTTTATATGCAAAGCCGTCAACAGCATGGTGCTCAACCAGGCCGGTTTGCATTAACGTATCGGCCACTAATCCGTTGTCGATAGCCTCTACATACATACCCCGCTTAACAAGCTGATAAGTCCAGCCACCAGGACACGCGCCAAGGTCCACTGCCCGCCCGCCGGTGCGCAGTACTTTTTGTTGTTGCTCCGCACTCAACATATTAACCAGCGCGTCTTCAAGTTTCAGCGTGGAACGACTCGGGGCATCGCTTGGAAACTTCAGGCGGCATATACCCAAGTGATCTTTACTTGCGTGAGTTGGCAATGAATACCCGATATAACAGGTTTCAAAAGACTCAAAGAATATATGTAGCTTCGCTTTACCTGTGTTTTCTTTAGCGGTAAGCCAACCCGCCTTACGCAAGCTCTGACGCAGCGGCACAGTAAACTTCTTACAAAACTTAGCGAGGGTTTTACCCTCTTCCGTATCAGGGTATTCCACATCAATAGCGCCAAAAAGAGAAAACGGCTTTTCGATATCTTCAAGGCATTCTAATACTTGGCCTACTCGGTCTTCTTTTTCTATGTCTTCAAGTGAAGCAAGAACGGCGATAAGTTGGCGTGGAAACACCGTTTCTTTTACCGCGAATTGGCTAACTGCTCGACCTAACTGCCCTTCATCGTATAAATGATACAGCACAAAGCCGCTGTTTTTCTTTGATACCGGATAGCCGTAAAGACCCACCTCACCGTAGCGAGTGGTCATTTCATTAGCGGTATCGTTTTCATATCCGGGCCGACAGTACGCCAGTACGCTTTTATTACTCATTACTCGTTTTTACCCATTGCTGATTTTCGCCTATTAATAGTGCTTAGCCATTAATAGTATTCATTTGTTGCTAGCTTCTTATTTTTACACGTTTGTTGCTTTTGCTAGTCTGGCGTTTGCTTTTAAGCAGCAGGCCCAGCTTGTATTAATTTTTGCCTTTGACTAACGCGACAATAAGCAAAATCCAGCCAACGATAAAAAACACACCGCCTAGTGGTGTAATTGGTCCAAACCATTTTATGCCTGTTGTTGCTAACACATAAAGGCTACCGCTGAACAAAACACAACCAATGACAAAACACCTGGCAACGCGGTTTGCCCATTTAGCAGATAACAGTGCAGCAAGGCCTGGTAAGCACAGCAGTGCAATGCCATGATACATCTGATAGCGAACACCGGTTTCAAAGGTGATTAGCTCGCTTGGAGACAATACCGCTTTAAGCCCATGTGCAGCAAAGGCACCTAGTACTACCGCCAAACCGGCAGCTACAGCGCCAATAATGACGTACACCTTAGCCACGGTAGTGTCCGCCTCTAAGTGAGATTTTATAACCGGCTCTGGGTTAGTCATCCACCTGTCCTTGTAAAGTCTTAGTGATAAAGTCACATGCCATATCCACAGCCGCCTTTATATGAGCCTCTTGGGTAAATCCACTGGCTTTTCGCGGTTTAAAGCTGTGATCGCCATCGGCGAGAAAAGTGATTTCGATAGATGGACACAAGGCATACTCCGCCACTTCACTTTTAGTACCAAAGGTGTCTCTCTCCCCCTGCACAATGAGTAGCGGCTTGTTCACTGCTTGTAGATGGTCAGTACGGGTTTTCTCCGGTTTTCCCGGTGGATGAAAAGGATAGCCAAAGGCAATGGCCCCTTTTACTGATGGCATGTCTTCTATGCTCATAGTTGCCATGCGCCCTCCCATAGACTTGCCCCCTATGAAAATCGGTAGCGAAGCCTGCTTATTCTCTGTATCGGTTTGTTTTAGCGCGCTGGTTTCAACACAACTAGTTTCAATATGCGCCACTACGTCATGAAAGTGCTGAAGCAATTTTTCAGCTTTATCTGGAGGCCGGCGTTTACCTGTTTCTTTAATGGTTTGCATGTAGGGAAAATTAAATAAAACCACATCAATATTTCGCTCTACAAAAAGCGCTGACATGGTCTGCATAAACTCGTGCTCTTTACCCGCGCCAGCACCATGACCTAATATCAATTGGGCTATTGGAGAGCCTGAGCGTTTTATTTCAATATCAAACATTGTCCATCTCCTCTTCTACCAGAGCGAGGATCCATTCTCTAAAGGCAGCAATTTTGCCAAGTTCAGCCTGCGTCTCTTCACATACCAGATAAAACGCATCTTTACTCTCAACGCGCTCTTCAAAAGGCATGACTAATCGCCCTGCCTCAATTTCTGGGCGCGCGAGTATAGTATTACCTAGCGCTATTCCCTGTCCCAGCGCAGCGGCTTGCAGCACTAACATTGAGTGACTAAACACAGGCCCTTGATTTACATTTACCCCAAGCACATCCACGTGCTTTAACCAGTTTTTCCATGCGGCGCGGCTCATATCATGAAGCAGTACATGGTGACGTAAGTCGGATAAAGTAGAAAGCGGCTTTGGCCCCTGAAATAACATGGGTGAACAAAGTGGCGTTAAAAACTCACGATGAAGCTGGTCGGCCTGCAATCCAGTCCAGCGCCCTTTGCCATAATAGATAGCTACGTCAACATCGTCAGCCAAAAAGCCCTCGTCAAAATCAACGGCTTTTATACGCACATCAATATCTGGGTGCGCGAGGCTAAATTTACTAATACGGGGCACTAACCATTGACTGGCAAAACTTGGTGGCATTGCCACCGTAATTGCCCCCTTACTGCCCTTAGCAAGCAATCGCTCAGTAGCGTCTTGTAGGTGCTTAAAAATATCCTTTAACTCAAGAAAATAGGCCTGCCCCTCTTCAGTAAGAAGCAAAGTTCTATTGCGCCTGAGAAATAGTTTCATTGACAAGTATTCTTCAAGGGCTTTTATTTGATGGCTTACTGCTGCCTGCGTGACAAATAGTTCATCTGCAGCATTGGTAAAACTCAGGTGTCGAGCTGCAGCCTCGAAGGCTTTTAGTGCATTTAGCGGGGGGAGACGTCGATGCATACCGTATTCTTAATCCAATGTTACCTGTACATGACAATAGCATTAGATAAACTAATGACAAGCCATACTTTTAATCGTTTTCACTCTTTACAAAAACTGACTACAATTTACTCGAAATTTGAAAAGAACTTTTAATTTCAGTCTTTTATGATGTTTATTTGTTAACCGAATTAACAATTAAACACATTTTGTTAAATTATTTTTATTAGGTGTGAAAATGAAAAAACTACTTCTTGCAAGTGTATCAGTTATGGCGTTTGTCAGCGCTGCTGCGAATGCTAACGTACAACCAGAAAAGATCAATCTATCCTCTCTCATAAATACTGCGATGACCAATGTGAAAATGGCAGACGTATTGCCAGCGAATGACGCACACATTGTTGTTAAAAAGCAGTCTAAAGCAATACTATCTGAAGAAACTCAAATCTCGCTGCACAACAGCTTGTTAGCATTTTATAACGATGCAGAGTCTAAAGTTGAAGAGTCTAAAGGTAATAAGTTAACTGACGTCGCAAACGGCGAATAACACCTCTTCACACCTGATCCGGATGCCGGTGTAATTCACCGGCATACGTCATCAGCCTACCCCCAAATTACTTACCCCATTAAGAATTACTTGTGTCTAAGGTATCAAAGCCCTTCACGAGTTCGTCTAATGCTTGCATCTGCTGCAAGTAAGGCTCAAGTTTAGACAGTGGCAACGCACACGGGCCATCGCATTTTGCTTCATCGGGATTAGGATGGGCTTCAATAAACAAACCGCCCAAACCTAACGCCATTCCACTTCTTGCCAATTGTGCAGCTTGCGCACGACGACCGTCCGCCGATGTTGCTCTGCCGCCTGGCATTTGAAGCGCATGGGTCGCATCAAATATTACCGGTGCATAGGCTTTCATTGCATCCATACCCAGCATATCAACCACCAAGTTGTTATAGCCAAAACTGCTGCCTCGTTCGCACAGAATAACTTTGTCGTTACCTGCTTCACTGAGCTTGCCTATGATGTGACGCATTTCATGGGGTGCTAAAAACTGAGGCTTTTTAACGTTAATCACGTTACCGGTTTTCGCCATAGCGACCACTAAATCGGTCTGGCGAGCTAGGAAGGCCGGTAGCTGAATAACGTCCACCACTTCTGCCACTGGCGCTGCTTGATGAGGTTCATGTACGTCGGTGATAAGCGGTACATTGAAGGTCGATTTAATCTCTTCAAAAATACGCAGGCCCTCTTCCATACCCGGGCCGCGGTACGAGGAAACCGAAGAGCGATTTGCCTTATCAAAAGACGCCTTGAACACGTAGGGAATATTGAGTTTTTGCGTTACTTCAACATAGTGTTCAGCTATACGCATTGCTAAGTCTCTCGACTCCAATACATTCATTCCGCCAAAAAGCACGAAGGGAAGATGGTTGGCAACGTCAACATTACCAACGCGAATTACTTGTTTAGATTCAGACATTATGACTTCCGATAACGAATTCTAGAAAAGTGGTTGCTTGGTGACCGCAACCATTGCCGTTGCCATAAGCACAGCCAATGCTGCTATGAAAAAGCCCCAGCGGCCTGCAGCCGTTTTTGCTTTTTTAAGCGCAAACAAACCAAACACGATGTACAGAACAACGCCAAATAGTTTGAAGGTGAGCCATGCATTAACAAACGGGTATTGAGATATAATGACACAGAGCCACAGCGCACTGCCAAGCAATATGGTATCAATAATATGAGGTAAGATTTTTATCCACTTTTTGGCCAATACGGTGGCATCAAATTGCGCCCACACAAACCGAAAGATAAAGAAAAGAATGCTTAGCACTACTGCGGTTAAGTGGAGGTGTTTCGCCATCATGTACATATTGAATATTCCTGTTATAGATTTTTATTGGGATACTGCGTCTGAATAGCCAGAAACGCAGGTAAATTATTAAGAAAGCGAGTAACCAATATTGGCTCAAAGTGCCGCCCACTTTCTTCTTTTAATGTACTAACCACCTTTTCAATGCTCCAGGCTGGCTTGTAAGGTCGTTCATTCAGCAAAGCGTCGAACACATCAATCAGCGTTGCAATACGACTTTTTTGATCAATTTCTTCGCCTTTTAACCCTTCAGGATATCCCTCCCCATCCCATCTCTCGTGATGCTGACGCGCTAAGGTAGCCGCTAGCTGAATAGAAGGACGAGAAGAGTCATTGAGAATTTGGTAGCCAAACTCAGCATGCTGACGGATAGCAAAAATATCATCGTCGGTTAACGCTGTCGTTTTGTGCAATATAGATTTCGGTACGCGTGAAGTGCCAACATCGTGCAGCGATACAGCAAGTTTAAACGTATCAATTTCTTGCTCAGGCATAGACAGTATGTTCGCCATCAGTCCTGCCATTTCAGCCATGCGCTTAATATGATTTGCATCGCTAGACTCATGCTCTAGTGCGTGGCCTAAACGCTCAATAATTTCTCTTTGGGTACCTTCTAAGTCTACGGTTTTTAATACGTTATCAAAAGCCAACTGAACGCTGTTAGAGAAACGTTTGATAAGGTGCTTATCACTTTCACATAACCGCCGAGGCAGCCCAGAAAGATAGAGCAACGCACCCTTGTGCGACTTGCTGTTGCAATACGCCACAACGTGATCTTCTGCATAGACTATCTGTTTGTCCTGCATCGCCTTCACGCACAACGCATATTCTTTATCGTTGATTGCATTTTTAAGCAGTAACCCTTCCTTTGACGAGTATTCACCATTACCGGCAAAAACATAAAGCTCGTCATCGTCCATTTTATTATTGTCTACGTCGAGAGTGCGCGATGTAGTGGCCACCGCTGTTGTAATGTAGGCCGCATCCTTTGAACATCCAAGGATAGACGCTAGCTGTTGGATTATTCCCTGCATAAATTTTTCTAAAGACTGGGAAGAAAACAAATCCACAGACGCATCGATGATTTTCTCAAGGCCTGCTCTGTTTTCTTCAATCACCATAATATCGCGGTACGAGCGCAGGGCAGCAATGATAACAGTGAAGAGCTTTTGCGCTGTGAGTTCCGTTTTCGACTTATAATCGTTAATATCGTAGTTAATGATGACGTCTTTTTCTGGCGCTTGACCAGGCTGTCCAGTGCGCAAAATGATGCGAGTGAAATGATTATCCAATTCATTGCGAACATAATTTGCTACTTGAAGACCAGCGTCATCTGTTTCCATAACCACATCAAGTAACACCACAGCAATGTCGTTGTGCTCGCGGAACATGGCTTTTGCTTCTTCGCCGCTGTTAGCACTGATAAACTCTATGGTTTTTCCGTTCAAGATGAAGTCATTGAGTACAAGCTTTGTGACGGTATGAACCTCAGGTTCGTCGTCGACGATCAGTATTTTCCAACTGCCAAGATTTTCAGTACTGGTATCTTTTTCATCCTCTGCAAAAAGAAAGTCGTCATTCATCGGGCATATTTCCTTTATATTTTTATTATCGCTACCGAAAGAGAGTAGCCCTTAATGTACATTCTTTCATCGGCCCGTGTAAAAACTTTTAGTAACAGCGGCCAAGGGTTACCCTATCGTTACCACCGTAGTCTTTAATTGTTTCGATATCACTAAAGCCAGCCTCACTCAGCAACTCAGCCACCGCAGCGCCCTGATTGAAACCGTGTTCAAATGCAAGTAACCCACCTGTCAACAAATGCGCTTGAGAGACACTAATAATGTGTCGAATATCACGAAGGCCATCTTCGCCCGATGTCAGCGCTGATTTAGGCTCAAACGTTACATCACCTTGTAATAGGTACGCACTGGAGTCTTCAATATAGGGCGGGTTAGAGACAATAATATTAAACTGCTTGGCTTTGAGTTCACTAAACCAATCGCTTTGTAAAAATGTGACGTTCTCTATGCCATTGTTTACGGCATTTTGTTGGGCTAGCGCTACGGCCTGCGCCTTAAAATCTACCCCAGTCACCTGTATATGAGGCAGCTCCGATGCCAGCGCTAGCGCTATAGCCCCCGTACCAGTACCCAAATCACATATAGAAAAAGAAGAGGTCGATTGATCATTAACCTCACTGGGTATGTGCTTGAGCACTTGCTCTACCAGTACTTCAGTATCAGGCCGTGGTATAAGAGTATGGGGAGATGTGGCTAACTTAAGCGTCCAAAAATCTCGTTCGCCAATAATATAGGCCACGGGCTCGCCAAGACGCCTGCGCTCTACCGCTTTTTGAAACGTGTGAAGCGTTTGGCTATCTAGCACTTTATCGGGCCAGGTAAACAAATAGGTTTGATTTACGTTAAGGGCATTGGCTAGCAGTACTTTAGCATCGACAGGGGGCGATTCCCCGCCCTCTAACAGCGCAACAGCCCATTGCAGGGCTTCATCAATACGCATGCTATTCGTCAGATAAAGACGCAAGTAGGTCTGCTTGATGTTCCTGCAAAATAGGATTGATAAGTTGACTCAAATCACCAGCAATAACCTCATCTAAACGATAGATGGTAAGGTTGATTCGGTGATCAGTCACTCGTCCTTGTGGGAAATTGTAGGTTCTGATGCGCTCTGAACGATCGCCACTTCCTACCAAACTTTTACGCGTAGACGCTTCTTCTGCCGCACGCTTTTCTTCTTCAATTTGATTCAATCTAGCCTGCAATACTGACATGGCCTTCGCGCGGTTCTTATGCTGAGAACGCTCGTCTTGACACTCTACAACAAGTCCTGAGGGTAAGTGGGTAATTCGAATAGCAGAATCGGTTTTATTAACGTGCTGACCACCCGCTCCCGAGGCGCGGAAAGTGTCTATTCGCAAATCAGCGGGGTTAATGTCAATGGCTTCAGATTCAGGAATTTCAGGCAATATCGCCACCGTACACGCTGATGTATGAATGCGGCCTTGAGACTCAGTTTCTGGTACGCGCTGAACACGGTGTCCGCCAGACTCAAATTTCAAATTGCCGTAAACGCCTTCACCGCTAATATTAGCAACCACTTCTTTGTAGCCGCCGTGCTCACCTTCGTTGGCGTTAATTAATTCTACACGCCAACCTTTGGCTTCTGCATAACGGCTGTACATGCGGAACAGATCGCCGGCAAAAATACCCGCTTCGTCACCGCCAGCACCCGCTCGCACTTCTAAAAAGCAGTTGTTGTCGTCGTTAGGATCTTTTGGCAGCAGTAGCAATTGAAGATCGGTTTCAAGGCGCTCTATTTCCGCTTTTGCGTCTTTGTATTCTTCCTGCGCCATTTCACGCATTTCGGCATCATCTTCGTTCATCATCTCTTGAGCTGAGGCAAGGTCTTCCTGTGCCTTTTGATAAGCATTAAAGCCATCTACAACACCTTCAAGCTGACTGAACTCTTTTGACAAATTGCGAAACTTGTCCTGATTGCCGATAACGTCAGGATCTCCAAGTAAAGCCTGAACTTCTTCGAAACGCTCAACGAGGTGTTCGAGTTTTCTAACGACCGACTCTTTCATATTCTTCTTATTACCTTATTTATTTTCATCTGATGAGTTATCAGATAAATCTAATGCCTGTCCCATCCAACGACTTAACGACGGGTCGTCATGCTTAGCAGCTTCACGTAGTGCCAATGTTGTTGGATGCAGCAATGTATTGGTTAGCTTATACGCCATTTCCTCTAATACAAGGTCTGCGCTTTTGCCTTCTTCAAGCTGTGCTTTTGCTTTTTCAACAATATCGTCCCGGTGCAGTAGCCCTTTTTGACGGTATTGCTTAACTAAATCTATAGACTGCTGAGACTGTTTCCAGGCCATGTAGTCGCTAGCTTGTTTATCGATGAGCTTTTGTGCTTCTTGCGCGGCTTGTTCTCTGTTTTCTAAATTTTTCTGAACAATATGCTGAAGATCATCAACGGTATAAAGGTATGCATCGCCTAATTCATTAACTTCAGACTCAATATCTCTGGGTACAGCGAGGTCAACGAGAAACATAGGCATATTTTTACGCTGTTTTAGCGCTTTTTCCACCATGCCCTTCCCTATTAACGGAAGCTGACTGGCGGTTGAACTAATAACAATATCAAATTCTTTTAAGTGTTCAGGCACTTGAGATAGCGTATACACGGTGGCATCGAGCTTTTGTGCCAGTGCTTCTGCTCTTGCCACTGTGCGATTGGCCACGGCCAAATGCTTCACACCTTGCTCTTTTAAGTGTTGAGCTACCAACTCGATGGTTTCACCTGCTCCCACCAAAAGTACAGAGCGTTTGGGCAATTCAGCAAAAATGTGTTTCGCTAACTGCACTGCGGCATAGGCAACGCTTACAGCATTTGCACCAATATCGGTTTCACTTCGAACGCGTTTAGCCACGTTAAAAGTATGCTGGAATAGCTTATCGAACTCGCTGCTAACCATCCCTGAATGCCTAGCATCACCAAACGCTTGCTTAATTTGCCCTAGAATTTGCGGCTCACCAAGAATAAGCGAGTCTAAGCCACTTGCCACGCGCATAATATGCTTAACGGCGTCATCTTTTGTAAGTAGGTAACTGTTATTCTCAATTTCTTTTACATCTAGATGATGAAAGTCGCTGAGCCACTGCAAGATTTTTTCGCCGCTCTCATCCTGCGTGTTGACGTAAAGTTCGGTTCGGTTGCATGTTGACACAATGACAGTTTCATCAACCCCGTCCACAGCTTTTAAGCTCGCAAGCGCCTCCACCAGAGAATCTGGTGTAAAAGCCACTTTTTCGCGAAGTGCTACTGGTGCTGTCTTGTGGTTTATGCCAAGGGCAAGTAAAGTCATAAAATCTATGCTGGCAACGTCGGACGCGCATTGTACGAAAAAGCCAAAATGATTGAAAGTGCTCGTGAAACTGTGTTCACATAATATATGCGTTGTTTTCGCTCTAACTCTCAGGGAAATTTTTCACACCATGTGGCGTGCAATTACTTTAATAATTTTAACGGGCGTATTTTTAAGTGCCTGTACAACTGCTCCAAAAGGCCCAGAGCACGCAGTAAACCTCACTTCTCAATTAGAAAAAGTGGCAGAAATTCGCCACTGGCAAATGCGTGGAAAAATCGCATTTAGGCAAGGCAACGAGGCGGCGAGTTTAAATTTAGTCTGGAAAAACGATTCAGGTGATTTTGATTTTAGATTAAGTAATTTTCTTGGCGTAAGCATGGTTGACTTAAATGTAACCAGTAAACAGTCCTCATTAACTGCCGATGGCGAAACTTACTACGATGCAGATCCTGAATTACTCATCCACAAAACAACCGGCATTGTCATACCCGTTGCGCCGTTGCTTTCTTGGGTAAAAGGGCTCCCTCTTAAAGATGATACTTTTACCCTTACCGACAAGGGACTTGTTAATACCCTTGAAAGTGGCTGTATGGGCTGTAGCAATTGGTCTGTAAAATATGGCCAATACGGCAAAGTATATACCGATGAGGCCAGTAAGGATGCCGATAAAGGCAACGAAGAAAACGGAGCTTGGCTCCCGCACAGCATCACGCTTACCCAAGCAGAAACGCCACTGGCACCGAAGACCCAACTTAAAATAAAAATTTATGAATGGCTGATTCTTTAATGAAAGATTCGCAAATCAAAGACTCTTCAACACCTGATTCTTCCATCACTCGTTCTGTAAAGGGCAACGCCAATACAGAAAACGTTAACGCTAATGGCACATCCCAGGACAGCGAACAAAAGCTACAGTGGTGGCCATCACCGGCAAAGCTGAATATCTTTTTACATATACTTGGCCGTTTTGATAATGGGTATCATCAGCTGCAAAGTCTGTTTCAAATGCTCGACTATGGCGATGAACTTGCTTTTGACGTTACTAATGATGGAAAAATAACCATGGCGACGCCCCTTGAAGGCGTACCTGACGAAGAAAATCTCATTATTCGAGCGGCTAAATTACTCGCTGATAAAACGAAAACACCACTCGGTGTTAGCATCTCTTTGAATAAGCGTTTGCCTATGGGTGGCGGTATTGGCGGGGGCTCATCAAATGCAGCTACCGCCTTAGTAGCCCTTAATCACCTATGGAAAACCGGGCTCAATGAAGACGAACTGGCGCAATTAGGCTTAGCCCTTGGGGCTGATGTACCCATATTTGTACGAGGCAAAACAGCATTTGCTGGCGGTGTTGGCGAAGACATCATGCCAGCTCCTCAAGAAGAAAAGTGGTATTTGGTTGCAAACCCTAATGTACACGTGAGCACTGGTGCGGTGTTTACCCACCCTGACCTGCCTAGAAATACGCCGCCAATTCAGTGGAAAGACTATAAATTTGAAGAAACTCGAAATGATTGTCAGCAATTAGTCGCGAATTGCCATCCGGAAGTTGCAAATTTATTACAGTGGTTGTTACACTACGCACCGTCGAGAATGACGGGCACAGGTGCATGCGTATTTGCTACTTTTTCCGACAAAACTTCAGCAGAGCAGGTTATGGCGAAATTGCCTAACGCTTGGCAAGGGTTTGTTGCAAAGGGCGTAAATAGCTCACCACTATTGAATAAAATAGAACAATAATAATAGCGTGAACGCCACATCGGACAGAACTTAAAAATTGGGGTATAGCCAAGTTGGTAAGGCAGCGGGTTTTGATCCCGCCATTCGTAGGTTCGAGTCCTGCTATCCCAGCCAAATCTCTTTTATCAACGCACTGAGGAAACCACTTGTGCCAGATATGAAGCTCTTTGCAGGTAATGCCGTACCAGAACTTGCCCAGAAAGTCGCCGACCGTCTCTACACCAAGCTAGGAAATGCCAAAGTTGGCCGTTTCAGCGACGGTGAGATTAGCGTAGAAATTCATGAAAACGTCCGTGGCTCGGACGTTTTTATTATCCAGTCTACGTGTGCCCCTACCAACGATAACCTGATGGAACTTATTGTGATGATCGACGCACTGCGCCGCGCATCTGCAGGCCGTATCACTGCGGTAATTCCTTACTTTGGTTACGCTCGTCAAGACCGTCGAGTTCGTTCAGCAAGAGTACCAATCACTGCAAAAGTTGTGGCAGATTTCTTGTCAAACGTGGGTGTTGACCGTGTTCTTACTATCGATCTTCACGCCGAGCAAATTCAAGGGTTCTTTGATGTACCAGTAGACAATGCGTTTGGTACACCTATCTTACTTGCAGACATGGTAAGACGTGATTTTGCTGACCCCGTTGTAGTATCTCCGGATATTGGTGGTGTAGTAAGAGCTCGTGCAACAGCAAAACTGCTTAACGACACTGACTTAGCCATTATTGATAAACGCCGCCCTAAAGCGAACGTTGCTCAGGTAATGAATATTATTGGTGATGTTAAAGACCGCGACTGTATTATTGTGGATGACATGATTGATACTGGCGGTACGCTTGCAAAAGCGGCAGAGGCGCTAAAAGCTCATGGTGCTCGTAAAGTGTATGCTTATGCTACTCACGCTATCTTCTCAGGTAATGCGGTGACGAATTTACGCGAATCTGTTATTGATGAGATTATAGTTACCGACTCTATCCCGTTAAGCACTGAAATGCGCAAAATGGGTAAAGTGAAGCAGCTTACGTTATCTGAAATGCTGGCCGAAACCATTCGTCGTATCAGCAATGAAGAGTCAATTTCAGCGATGTTCGAGTACTAACCTACTCTTAGCCTTAGCGTCCTTGAGTAACTCAGTGGTAAAGCACAAAAAAAGCGAGCGTAAGGCTCGCTTTTTTATGTCTAGAAGAAAAAAGGCCGCCCCCTTTGCTAGTCGCTTATATTGTTGATAAAGCTCTGTATGCACTGATTAACGCTATCTGGCTGTTCCGCAAATACCATATGCGTAGCACCATCAACAACACTGATACTTGCGTTCGGCAGCTGCTCGTTTAGAAAGCGCGAATATTTAACGGGCGTCATCACATCCTCACTCCCTACAATCAATTGCACGGGAATTGTGATGCTGCTTAATTTATTCATCACATCGAAATCGTTACAGGCCAGAAAGTCTGTAAGCATGACAGCAGCACCGTTTTCTTTCATCGCTGTATTTATTTGCGTTCTTAGCGGCTCATCTATTCCTTGGTTGGGAGTAAATAAGAACTCTGGCAGTGGCCCCTTCTTCTCTACTATTTCAGTAAGTGCACTTAAAAACTGAGGCAACACCTTTAACCTTGCACCAGTACCAATTAATACCAACGCCTTTACTCTACTTGAATGTGCTAGCGCTGCTTGTAACACCACAGCGCTTCCTAAAGAATGCCCCACCAGCACCACGTTATCTAAATTCTGTTTTTCTAAGGTAGTTAACAACCATTGCGACATGGCAGCAACACTTAAAAGTGCGTCGCCCTCTGGGTGACCGGGAAGATCTACAGCAACACTATTTTGAAAAAAAGAAATCTGATGGGACCAAACGTGATGACTACAGCCAGAGCCATGTACAAAAACTAAATTCATATCGTGATTCATAAAAAGCAGTTTTACCGTGAATTTCACATCACCATATAACGAAACCTGTGGTTTTTCTATATGTTAGGTAGGCTTGGATGACCCCATCTCTCTATATGAGTTCATTGTATAAGCTCTATATGAGTTCTTTGTGTGAGCTTTCTATGCAAGCTCTCTATGTAACTCTCCCTGCGTGCTCTTTCAAGTTAGCTCCCCTTGGTAGCTCTCCCTGTTAGCTCTTTGTAAGCGGCGCATGTCTGCTTTAGTTTGGGGCTTGTGCTCAGGTATCAATGCTTAGCATCTCACATGGTAGTGAATATGGCACCTAACGGGATAATAAAGAACAGCCCACCAATATAAGCAGCACCATAGAGCTTTTGCTCCGCCGCCACCACCGATAGTCGATATGACAGATTAAGGGGAATTTCCCGCAATAACGGTATGCCGTAAATAACGGTTACGCCCAGCACATTATAAATTAAGTGAACTAGCGCAATTTGAAGAGCAAACCCACTGTTCACACCCACAACGCCCAACGCGGCAATAAGCGCAGTAATGCACGTGCCGATATTAGCGCCAAGGGTAAATGGATAAATATCGCGCGCCTTTAAAATTCCACTGCCTACCAACGGCACCATAAGAGAGGTAGTGGTAGATGATGACTGCACTAGCACTGTCATTACTGCTCCGGAAGTAATACCTGAAATAGGCCCCTTCCCAATGCTTTTATGCAGCAGCTCTTTTGCTTTACCTACCATGAGTGACTTCATTATTTTACCCATATAGGTTATCGACAGCATGATAAGGCCAATCCCAATGATAATTTTAGCCACGCCTGGATAAATGGAAGGTAAAAACTGAAGTAAATTGGTTATCACATCGGTCACTGGCTGAGTGGCCGCCTTTATAGGGTTCACTCCTTCAAGTGACAACGACTGTGAGGTATTAAACAGCGATACAATTTCACCGCTAAGATATTCTAAAATACCAAAAGCCATTTCCAGGGGGAGAAATATAAGTACAGACATAACGTTAAAGAAATCGTGAATAGTAGCGGCATTAAAAGCACGCTGAAATTCATCTTTGCGAGCGACATGACCTAAGCTCACCAATGTATTAGTAATGCTAGTACCAATATTCGCCCCCATCATCATAGGTATGGCTATTGTAATGGGAAGGCCACCGGCCACCATACCTACAATAATCGAGGTTACCGTACTAGATGATTGAATAAGCGCGGTAGACACCATGCCAATGATAAGACCCATAATAGGGTTGGACGCAAAGCTAAACAATTCTCTAGCGTGCTCGCCCGTAGCATATTTAAAACCACTGCCTATCATGCTTACCGCAAGCAGCATGACATAGACTAAGAAAGCCAGCAGTAGCCAGCGCTGCCAGTTGTCGTGCTTTGAAAAGGTGCTTCGACCTACAACTTGAGGGTCATTAGTTGACATAATTCATACAGATAGAAAAGTAATACTTAATACTATGACGCTCGTATGACACAAAAATGACGGATTACTCACCTGCTCACTGACTAGCGCAATACACAATATGAAAAGGTGTTCAAAGGAAGAAAAGTCGGCGGCCTAATGAGGGGAACAGCATTGATACAAAAACACCGGCGCTAGCGGCCGGTGTTTTTACGTAGTGTTTTTTATATAAAGGTTTTTTATATAAAGATAATGAAACCGTTATAGCGAAAAAGCTATACAGATAAGCTAGCCATATCAATAACAAAGCGATGCGCTACATCACCAGCTCTTAAATGGTCGAAGGCTTCATTTACCTGCTCTGCTTTTATCACTTTGCATTCAGGGTGAATACCGTGTTCAGCGCAAAAATCTAATACTTCTTGAGTTTCTTTTATTCCGCCAATAAGCGAACCCGCAACGCGGCGTCGGCCCAGTACTAAAGGCGCAGTCATAGACTCTTCCATAGGTCCTATTTGACCCACGATTACCAACGTACCGTCAATATCAAGCAGCGGCGTGTACTGATCTAAAGAATGCTTCACTGGCACGGTATCAATGATTAAATCGAACGTTGACGCAGCTTCTTTCATCGCCTTTTTGTCTGTTGATACCAAAATACCGTCAGCGCCACTTGATTTCGCATCTTTCTCTTTAGAATCTGAACGTGAGATAACAGTCACTTTGGCGCCCATGGCTACAGCCAATTTCACCGCCATGTGCCCTAGACCACCCATACCGATAACACCTACTCGGCTGCCTGCTTTTACATTCCAGGTTTTAAGCGGTGAATAGGTGGTAATGCCAGCACATAAAATAGGCGCAGTTTTAGCAATATCTAACGCATCCGGTACGCGCAAAACAAATTCTTGGCGAACCACAATATGTTTGGAGTAGCCACCTTGAGTGGTTTCACCAGAAATTCTGTCTGGCGCACCATAGGTAGGCGTCATGCCGTTACGACAGTATTGTTCTTCACTGTGCTCACATTGGTCACACGTTTGACAACTATCAACCATACAACCGACGGCAACGTGATCGCCAACACTGTAGTCACTCACGTCTGAACCAATATCAATCACTTTACCCACTATTTCGTGCCCAGGTACTAACGGGTAAGGTTGAGGCCCCCAATCACCATTTACCGTGTGCAGATCAGAGTGGCACACTCCGCTGTATAAGATCTCAATGGCCACATCATTGTCACGCAATGCTCTGCGTTCGAAATGATACGGTTCCATATGGGCATCTGAAGAATGCGCTGCGTAGCCAATTGTTTTCATGTAGACCTCGATAGTGTTTAGAATAAAGTCGAACAAACAGCATATACCCTTAATACCTTATCGTCATGACCTGTAAGGTGAAAAGAAGCCGCAGTGCTATGAAAAACACAAATAAGTGGTTATTGCTGCCTTTACCGTACTTCTTACCGTACTTCTCACCGTACTTCTCAGGTGTTTTGATTGCAGCACTTTCAATCTCTATCAGAAGGGTTTATGTTTAATAAAAACAGAGGATGTACCCATGAAAATAAAAACGTATAAAGCGAAAGCCCCCTATACACTTCTTATCTTAGCCGCAGCGCTCAGTATATCTGCTTGTACAGAAGAAGATAAAACAGTGGAGTCGACGATGTACGAAAAAGAGAATGCGAAAACAGACAAAATGAAGGCGCAGGAAAATGCCCCCACTGAATTAAAAGCCGAGCCAGTGACACAAGCTGAAGCTAAAGAAGTGAGTGTTAACGATAGTGTTACGTTGAAAGGCAGCATTATTTATAAAGAATTAGAAGGCGGCTTTTTTGCGTTTATTACTGAAAGCGGCGACCGATTTACGCTACACGGTTTAGATGAGGATTATCATCAAAATGGTCTAATTGTTGAAATTGAGGGAGTGACAAAACCCGAAATGATGACCATTACACAATTTGGCACCGTGTTAGAAGTACTCAACGTTAAAGTGCTCGACACCAGCAAAGTTATTAACCGAGTTGAAACACAGTAATAATACTGACCGGGTGAGCACGTAATAGTGAATTCGTGCTGATCGTAACTTCAATTTAAGCGTAAACATCCTTACTGAGGCGTGTTGATCTTTGCTGTACGATTTTTGGGCTAAATGGAAGCATTTTAATCACGGAACAGTCCTGCAGGCCTAGTGGGCTAAGTCAAAGGGCTGTGACAAAGAGTAAAATGCTTCCATAACGCCCCCTTCGGGCAGCGCCTGTGAGCTATTTATCCTGCGTTGAATGGTTTCGATTTAGCCCGCTAGACCTTCAACCATTCGCCTTGTCTAAATAGCTCACAGACCGCTGCAAAAATGTACAGCAAAGATAAACACGCCCTAAATAAAGTTATTAAACAAATGTAATTAAGGATGAACGCAATGATAAACGCATATGCAGCAAAAGAACCCGGTGGAAAGCTGGAGAAATTTGAGTACGATCCTGGGGAATTAGCCAGTCATGACGTTGAAATTGATGTAGAGAGTTGCGGCATTTGCCATAGCGATTTAAGCATGCTCGACAATGAATGGGGATTTACTGAATACCCGTTTGTGCCAGGTCATGAAGTAGTTGGTACCATTAGCAAAGTAGGTGCTCACGTCACCTCTTTGCAGATTGGACAACGGGTTGGTCTTGGTTGGCATGCAGGATACTGCAACAGCTGTCGTACCTGCGAAGAAGGCGATCATAATTTGTGTCAGCAAGCGACCATGACTATTGGCGGTCGACACGGTGGGTTCGCTGAAAAAGTGCGTGCACAAGCCCGCGCAGTTGTGCCATTGCCTGAAAAACTAGACGGCACGAAAGCCGGACCGCTATTTTGCGGTGGTATCACTGTATTTAATCCCCTTGTACAATTTGATATTAAACCTACCTCTGAAGTCGGCGTTGTAGGGATTGGTGGTTTAGGCCACTTAGCATTGCAATTCTTAAATGCCTGGGGCTGCAAAGTAGTAGCATTCACCTCAAGTGAGTCTAAGAAGAAAGAAGCCCACGAATTAGGCGCTCACGACACCATTAATAGTCGCGATGAAGATGAGATACAAAAAGCCGAAGGCCGTTTCGACCTCATTATTTCTACCGTCAATGTAAAACTTGATTGGAACTTGTACTTATCAACGCTTGCGCCAAAAGGTCGTTTACATTTTGTAGGCGCAACCCTAGAACCACTTGATATTGGCGCATTCAACCTTATCGGCGGTCAAAAAAGTGTTTCCGGCTCTCCTGTGGGCAGCCCAGCGACCATCAAAACTATGCTAGATTTTGCTGAGCAGCACGGTATTGAACCGGTAACTGAAACCTTCAAGTTCGACCAAATCAATGAAGCGGTTGAACGCTTGCGTGAAGGCAAAGCGCACTATCGTGTAGTGTTAACAAGATAGAGTATTGACGCGGTAGAGTACTAACTTAATTGAGTACTAACTTGATAGAGTACTAGCTCGATAAAGAATTAGCGCGATACAAAAATAGTCCAATAGCAGCACTTGGGATAGGTTATATAGCCTGAGCGCTGCATTTACATAATTGGCATTTACAGTATTGGCATTTATATCAGCGAAAACAAAAGCGCCCTACAAGGCGCTTTTTTACTGCCCTTACAATTGTAAGTTAAGGTGTGCGGTGGTAGAATTCGCCGCCCTTGAAAATCGGGGTCGTGAACTATTGGCTAATTATGAGTAATGTTCTTAGGATATTTACTCAGGCCAACAGCGCGTTAACAGTGGGTTTTGGTCGCAAAAACCCACATCATTAACTTATTATTGGAGACATACAATGTCTGATTCAATTTTTAACCTAGACGCTTCTGTTCGTACAGACCTAGGGAAAGGTGCGAGCCGCCGCCTACGTCGCGAAGATAAGCTTCCTGGTATCATCTACGGTGGTGAAGAAGCACCTGTATCTATTACTCTTGATCACAACAAAGTGAACAACTCTGCTGACTTTGAAGCATTCTACTCTCACGTTCTTACATTGAACGTAGACGGTAAAGCGACTGAAGTACTAGTAAAAGATATGCAACGTCACCCGTACAAGCCAAAAATTACACACATCGATTTCCAACGTGTAATTGCTGGTCAAGACGTTCACACTAACGTTCCAATTCACTTCACAAACGAAGACAAGTCTGCTGCTATTAAAGCAGGCGGTATTGCTGAGCACCACGTAAACGAAATCGAAGTTACGTGTCAGGCTAAAGATCTTCCAGAGTTCATCGAAGTAGACATTGCTAACGTTGAAATGGACCAAACACTTCATTTGTCTGACGTTACTTTACCAGCAGGTGTTAAATCTGTTGAGCTTGGTAAAGACGACGAAGCACACGACCTTGCTGTTGTGACTGTTAAGCCAGCTCCTAAAGCTGCTGAAACAGATGAAGACGGTGATGAAGAAGCTACAGAGGAATAATCCTCTTGGCTGATATTCGCCTTATCGTGGGTCTGGGTAATCCAGGCCCCGAATATGAAAATACCCGACACAATGCCGGCGAATGGTTTCTTAACCAGCTTGCTGACACCTACAATACCCCGCTAAAACCCGAATCCAAGTTCTTTGGAAAAACCGCTCGAATTACTATTGCTGGTAAAGACATTAGGTTGCTCTACCCTACAACTTTTATGAATAAAAGTGGTCAAGCAGTAGCAGCACTTGCGAATTTTTACCGAATTGAGCCAGAACAAATTTTAGTGGCGTTTGACGAGTTAGACCTTCCTCCGGGAGTAGCCAAGTATAAAGTTGGCGGTAGCTCTAGTCAGAATGGTGTCCGCGATATTGTGGCAAGAATGGGTAACAATAAAGATTTTCTTCGCTTGCGAATTGGTATCGGTCACCCAGGGCATAAAAGCCGAGTGACGGGACATGTTCTTGGTAAGCCTTCAGCAGAAGAAAAAACGGCCATAGAAAGCGCCGTTGATGAAGCGGTACGCTGTACCGAAATCTTACTGAAAGACGACCTAAAACAAGCGCAAAATCGACTTCATGCTCACAAAGCGTGAGTTCGAGCCAGATATAACTTTTCCAGACAAGGATCCATACCATGGGTTTTAAATGCGGTATTGTTGGACTACCCAACGTAGGTAAATCAACACTTTTTAATGCATTAACAAAAGCAGGTATTGAAGCGGCAAACTTCCCGTTTTGTACTATCGAGCCAAACACTGGCGTTGTTCCTGTGCCAGACCTTCGCTTGGATAAGTTGGCTAAAATTGTAAATCCTCAGCGTGTTATTCCAACAACAATGGAATTCGTTGATATCGCTGGGTTAGTTGAAGGTGCTTCCAAAGGTGAAGGCCTTGGTAACAAATTCCTAGCAAATATTCGTGAAACCGACGCTATTGGTCATGTTGTTCGCTGTTTCGACGATGAAAATATTGTTCATGTTGCTGGTCGTGTAAGCCCGCAAGACGACATTGACGTTATCAACACAGAGCTTGCGCTTTCTGATTTAGAAACAACAGAAAAAGCCCTGCATCGTGTGGCTAAACGCGCTAAAGGCGGCGATGCTGATGCAAAGTTTGAACTGAAAGTGCTTGAAAAAATTAAGCCTCATTTGGATGAAGGTTTATTACTGCGTTCTTTAGAACTGACTAAAGAAGAGCATGCTGCGATTAGCTACATGAATATGCTTACCCTTAAGCCAACCATGTACATTGCTAACGTAAATGAAGATGGATTTGAGAACAATCCGTACCTTGATAAAGTGCGTGAAATTGCAGAAGGCGAAAACGCCACGGTTGTTGCGGTTTGTGCTGCTATCGAATCAGACATTGCTGAACTTGAAGACGACGAGCGCGAAGAATTTATGCAAGACATGGGGCTAGAAGAGCCTGGTCTTAATCGCGTTATCCGATCTGGGTATGAGCTACTTACACTGCAAACCTATTTCACTGCCGGTGTAAAAGAAGTTCGCGCATGGACATTCCCAGAAGGGTCTACTGCACCACAAGCTGCGGGTAAAATTCATACCGACTTTGAGAAAGGCTTTATTCGCGCCGAAATCGTAAGTTACGACAACTTCGTTGAATTCAACGGTGAACAAGGCGCGAAAGACGCCGGTAAGTGGCGCTTAGAAGGTAAAGAATACATTGTTAAAGATGGCGACGTCATTCACTTTAGATTTAACGTGTAAGCCTTTTCATCAACATCGTGTAAAAGCTTAATGACAAGCCACTCGTAAGAGTGGCTTTTTTATTTGGCTTTTTTATTGTTGCCGCTTTGTGCTACTGATATAACAAGTATATTGAACACAAATAGGTATACCGATGTACTCTAGCACCCCATCAAGCTGTTCCCGTAGAAAACAGCATACAACACCTTTTTTGGCTCATTCGTGGCAACACTCTTTAAGCAGCCTCATAAAAAGTGTCCCCATAAAAGATAGCTCCATAAAAAATAGCTCCATAAATTCTACTCAATCAAAAGCCTTTAGCTCAATTGTATTTATATTCGCCTCGTTATTCGCCATAGCATTAACATTGAGTGCCAAAGCATACAGCGCAGACAACCCTGTTACGCTAATGAGTGGCAGCAGTAACCATTGGTACAAAGTGCCATCAGAAGATACGGTGACGTTTACTACAGAGTACGGCGATGTTGTCATTGCACTAAACCCTAGCCTCGCGCCAAAACACGTAGAGCGCTTTAAAGCCCTTATTAAGTCAGGCTTTTACGATAAACAGTATTTTTATCGGGTGGTAGATGGTTTTGTGGCGCAGGCCGGCAGTAACGATACCCACGATAAAGAGAAAATAGCACCAGCGCTTTTAGCCGACATTCCTGCTGAATTTACACAACCTTTATCGCACGCTGCTTCCGTTGTTGAAACGCGCGACATGTTTGCTCCAAAAACCGGTTTTTTAGATGGCTTTGCAGTTGGCATAGACGACAAGCGCGGTGAGATGTGGGGGCTACACTGCCCCGGCACAGTAGCGTTTGCTCGTAACAGTGAAAAAGACACGGCTTCCACTGAATTTTATATTGTGATTGGCCAAGCACCTCGTCATTTAGACAGAAATATGTCAGTGGTGGGAAGAGTAGTAAGCGGAATGCCTGCATTGCAGAAGCTACCAAGGGGAGATGCCCAGTACGGTGGTGTAATACAAGAGGTTACCGATAACAGTAGAATAGGACGAGCCCTCGTTCACAGCGATAATCACCCTAATTATTATATTCAACAGCCCAAGCACGAAGAATACCTATCGAGAACTAACACTGGCAAAACGTTAGATAACCCATTTTTTCATGACAAGGTGTACGCACCACGGCCTGTTGATATTTGTTATTACAAAACAAAAGCAACGCTTAACCCTTAATCTTTGATCGTTAGAAGCTATATCGAGGAGCGATATCGAGGGGCAATATAAAAGATATTGCCCACTTTTGACGGTTAGGTTGGTCAAATTCACTGCGTTTTGCATGTTATTCGAACGGCTCCGCGCACATATTAACCATTTAAAAAAAGTTAGCAAAAAAGGGGTTGACGGGTGCGAGTCATATACGCATAATACGCGCCACTTCCTGAGAGGGAAGAGAAGTATGAAAGGCTACGTAGCTCAGTTGGTTAGAGCACATCACTCATAATGATGGGGTCGCAAGTTCGAATCTCGCCGTAGCCACCACTTCTCACTATCTCTTTTAGGAATGTCTAGCTGCGCGGGAGTGGTGGAATTGGTAGACACGCTGGATTTAGGTTCCAGTGCTTCACGGCGTGAGAGTTCAAGTCTCTCCTTCCGCACCAAAGTTGGGGTATAGCCAAGTTGGTAAGGCAACGGGTTTTGATCCCGTCATTCGTAGGTTCGAGTCCTGCTACCCCAGCCAACTTTGTAACAGCTAGTGTCTATGCGGGAGTGGTGGAATTGGTAGACACGCTGGATTTAGGTTCCAGTGCTTCACGGCGTGAGAGTTCAAGTCTCTCCTTCCGCACCATTTGGGGTATAGCCAAGTTGGTAAGGCAACGGGTTTTGATCCCGTCATTCGTAGGTTCGAGTCCTGCTACCCCAGCCAAATTCTAGAGAGCCGCTCAAACGAGCGGCTTTTTAATGATTTGCAAAAGAAAGGCTAAGTAGCTCAGTTGGTTAGAGCACATCACTCATAATGATGGGGTCGCAAGTTCGAATCTCGCCTTAGCCACCATCTTTTACCTGTCTATTGGGATATAGCCAAGCTGGTAAGGCAACGGGTTTTGATCCCGTCATTCGCAGGTTCGAGTCCTGCTATCCCAGCCATCTTATGAAAAACCGCTCTATTGAGCGGTTTTTTATTGCCTGAAATAAATACCCCCTACTCTACTTGCATACTTTTTCTTAAGTTATGCATAATTCATCACAATAACCGCCACTTTTATGGCTTTATTTGTGTTTAGGTCATGCTAGTATTACCGACTTCTCTGAATTAGACACTTTATTTACTCCAGCTTTTGTGAGCAGTTAAAAGCCATGTCTTTTCTAAAACACCTAAATAAAATAATAACGAAGGAAAGTGCGTGATAAACGAATTCGTTTCATTTGTGAATAATATTTTGTGGGGCGACGGCCAAGTTCTTATCGTTATGCTTTTAGTGTGCGGTATCTGGTTTACCGTAAAACTAGGCGGCGTGCAGTTACGGCATTTTGGCCACATGTTTGCGCTACTTAAAAACAGTAAAACGTCGAACGAAGAAGGGATCAGTTCCTTTCAGGCGCTCTGTACCAGTTTATCGGCCCGCGTAGGCACAGGTAACCTAGCAGGCGTTGCCGTGGCTATTTCTCTTGGTGGGTCTGGTGCCATATTCTGGATGTGGATGATAGCGCTGCTAGGCATGGCCACCGGCTTTGCTGAGAGCGTACTCGGGCAGCTATACAAAGTAAAAGACGAAAACGGCGAGTTTCGTGGTGGCCCTGCTTACTACATAAAACAAGGCTTAAATAAAACCTGGCTAGCCGTTGCCTTTTCTCTGTGCTTGTTTTTTGGCTACGGATTTGTATTTAGTGCGGTACAGGCAAACACCATTACCGATGCGCTCAACAACGCCTATGCGTTCAAAAGCGAATATGTAGGCATTGCCATTATTCTACTCGCCGCACTCATTGTTGTGGGCGGTTTACGCGGAATAGCGCGATTTGCAGAGTTCGTTGTTCCGTTTATGGGAATTGGTTATGTGCTTGTTGCCCTTACCATCACCTTTATCAATATCACCGAATTACCCGCCATGCTGCTAGACATTATTAAGTCGGCCTTTGGTCTTCAAGAAGCAGGAGCTGGTGCGCTAGGAGCTGCAATTAAAAACGGAATACAGCGAGGGTTATACTCAAACGAGGCCGGCAGTGGCTCGGTACCTCACGCAGCGGCAAGTGCGGCGCCCAACCCTAATCACCCCGTGTCTCAGGGCTATATACAAATGCTGGGTGTATTTTTAGACACGATGATTTTATGTACCTCAACCGCGTTTATCATTTTACTTGCTGGCGGCTCTAGCTCAGAACAGATGGAAGGCATACGGCTAACACAAGATGCAATGAGCAGCCACTTAGGCGAAGGTGGCACTGACTTTGTTGCTGCGGCAATAAGCTTGTTTGCTTTCACCTCGGTAGTAGCCAACTATGCCTATGGCGAGAGTAACCTGCATATGTTCAAACTAGATAACCGAGCAGGACGCGCAGCTTACACCATTGGTTATTTAGGCATGATTTATTGGGGTGCACAAGCAGCACTACCTCAGGTATGGGCCATGGCCGATATGGCGTTAGGGCTTATGACAGTCATCAACATTATTGCCATTGTTTGGATGACGCCTACCATTGTTTCTATCAGTAAAGATTACTTTAAAAAGAAAGACAGCGGAGAGACGGTGGAATACAAAGCCGGCGACTGCGAAATTCAAGGTAAGTCTGAAGACGGCATTTGGAAATAGGTCTTACTTGGCAATAGACAGTACTTGGAAATAGACAGTACTAGGAAATAAACAGTACTTAGAAATAGACCGTTTTGTTTATCCAATATTATAAAAACAAAGAAAGGCCTATGTTGTAACAACATAGGCCTTTCTCATTTGTGTACCACAGCTACTTGACTACAACGCTACCGGCAAATGCCCTGTCTTTACCCAAATCACGGTTTCTTCATCAACAAACGGATGATGCTGACTCATGTGCGGGTTTCGCATCCAGGTACCTTTCGGGTATTCGCCCGCTTCATCCTTAAATGTGCCTGATAACACAAATATCTCTTCACCACCAAAGTGCCTATGGGGTTTAAACACCTCTTTGGCAGGCCATTTAACCAGTGCAACATGCTCATGTTCGAAGTTGTGCAAAGGCATTACCTGCAGACCGCCCTGCCCCTGTAGCCATGGCGTATTAAGTGTATCTACCCTAACTTCTTGAAGATCGCGCTGGTCGAACTGGTTTAATTTTACCAGTATTAAACACCCTTCTTTACTAAACGGGCTATGCTTACTGCCTGGTGGATTACGTAAATACGTACCCGCAGGATAATCGCCATTTTCATCAGAAAACACGCCTTCTAAGACAAAAATCTCTTCACCGAAGGGGTGACCGTGTTCACTAAAGCTCGCGCCAGCTTCATACTTAACCACACTGGTAGTATGCCCCGACTCCTTCGCTTCTCGCTCTAGCGGTTTACGCCATACTGTACTCGATGGCGATGCTTGCCATGGCATTGGCGTTGTATCAATCACCATCCGCTCATCAAAATTCATATTTAACATGCTACTTACCCTAGCTAACGTTTTAATTGGCCGGTTATAGTTAGCGCTTATATTAAGCACTTAAAATTGGCGCTGCTACGTTACACATTTATTTTGCGTCTGGTCGGCGCAATTCAAAGTAGTTACTTTCACTGATAGAGAAATAATCGCCTGCACCGCCGCCGCGCATCACTGGTTCACCCTTCAACGTTTTGTAAACGCCATCTTCAATCAGTGAGGTGTCGATGTGCACACCAACCACTTCTCCCATAATAAACCAGCTGTTCACCAACTCGCCTTTTGCCGATTTTAATTGAGTAATATCAGTAACCTTACACTCCATCGACACTAAGCTTTCTTTCACTCGTGGAACCGCAATAACCTGACTGCTGGCGGTGCCTAACCCTGATGCTGAAAACTCGCTTTCTTCAGGAGACAGAGGCCTACTCGTTTCGTTCATGGCATCAACGAGGTGCTTAGATACCAAGTTCCAACAAAACTCTCCCGTCTCTCTGGCGTTATTAAGTGAATCTTTATCACCCACACTGGAAAAGCCAATAATAGGAGGCGTGTAATTCAATGCGTTAAAAAAACTGTAGGGCGCTAAATTAAGAACGCCTTGAGTAGATTGCGTGGAAATCCAACCAATAGGACGAGGTGCAATAATGGCATTAAACGGGTCGTGAGCTAAGCCATGCCCGTCTTTCGGCTGATAAAAATGTGTTGAAGACAAAACCATTCCTTCACAAATATTGTTAGTTTATTTATTGTAAACACAGGGGCTTACCCTAAACAGAAAAATCGTGACCAGTAAATCGACCAAATTTCGCTAGCGTTATAAATACATTTGCTACCAGTAATAATACGCGCGTTTTACTTATCCGATCGTTTTGGTCGTTTGTTTCATTCACTGACAATAAGGTAGTACATGAATCCTCGCAATGTTGCATTTTCTCGAACTCGTTTAACCGAACTCATGGTGCCCTCTTACGCTAATTTTGGCGGCAAAGTGCATGGCGGTATTATTTTATCGTTGATGGATAAGGTGGCTTATGCATGCGCGAGTAAACACGCCGGAGCGTATTGCGTTACCGTTACCGTAGATGGCGTAGAATTTTTACAACCCGTTGAAGTAGGTGATTTACTGCATCTAAATGCCACGGTGCATTTTGTTGGCAATACATCCCTTGTAGTAGGCATTAAAGTAACCACTGAAAATATTAAAACGAACAACGTTAAACACACCAATAATAGCTTTTTCACTATGGTGGCAAAAGACGATAACGGCTCACCCGTGCAAGTGCCAGAATTAGAACTTTCCAACCATAAAGAAATGCGCAATTTTGTTACTGCAATTAGACGCAGCAAAATCCGTAAAGAAGCACAGATAAAACTTCAGCGTGATTATGACGCATTTATTCCTGAAGAAGATTTTGCGCTAGTAGACAAGCACCGAGGCAACATCACGTTTGATAAAGACAGTTGATCTTGAAGGATTTGGAATTAAAATACCTCACTGCACATGAGAGCACAGCGAGGCTTTTTTAAATCAAAGTATCAGGTGGTGTTAGCCCAACATTAGAAGCTATACGACACTTTACCGTAAACATAGCGCCCGGTGAAACCGTATGGCGAAAAGCTTGAGTACGGGAATATGTTCGAGAACGTTGTTACTTCATCTACAAGGTCTCGCGTTGCTTCTGGGTAGACATCAAAGATGTTGTTTGCACCTACCGACACAGCCAGTTGGTCGGTAATCGCAACGCGTACATCAAGATCGGTAATCCACTCAGACGGTATTATCTCATTTCGTGCTTCAACCGATGACGGGTCTTCAACCTCACCGTAGCGAGTTGTTCGCAGCGTGGTTGAATAGATATCGTAAGACCAGGTAACGCCAAGGTTAACTTTGCTATCTGGAGCGCTTGTCTCGAATCGGCGTAACTCTACGTCTGAGAATAAATTACCTTGATCAAAACCTGCCCCCTGAAGCACTGCTGGTGCGTCCAAAATATCTGTGACTTCGTTGTCGTTAAAGTTAACGCCAGCATTAAAATTAAATGCACCAAAATCTGAGGTATTCAGCGTGTAGGTGGAAACAATGTCTACACCCTCGGTTCTGGAATTAATGGCGTTTAAGAAGAACCGTGCGCGGGTTGCACCAGTACCTTCAAGCAGGCTTTCAATAGCTTGGCCTGAAAGGTTGTTCGACAACACAATGCGATCATCAATATCAATGCGGTAGAAATCTACCGTTAAATTAAAGTCGGCAGTGGGTGAATAGGTAAAACCAGCACTGTAGTTGTTTGACTCTTCGGCGTCGAGGCCTGGGCTACCAAGGGCTTGTGCCACATCACTAGAAGGGGCGAATGTACCTGTTTCAGTAGGCTCTCCGTCAACAAATGTGGTAGCCACAGAGGTAAAATACTGTTGCTGCAATGAGGGCGCTCGAAAACCGGTTGATACCGATGCGCGAAGTGCAAAGGCTTCGCTTAGCGTGTATCTCTGCGATACCTTCCAATTAAATGTACTGCCAAAATCAGAGTAATCTTCAAAACGACCGGCAACAGCAACATTCCAGTTTTCTGTCACATCAGCTTCTACGTCTACATAAATGCTGTAGTTATTTCGACTGTTGTCTCCCGCAGAGGCAGGAGTGAAACCAGGAAATACCTGAGAGCCAGCAGCACCGAAAGGCCCATCAACTGGGTCGGTCACTGCACCACCTGGCCCAAATGTGCCTCGAATGTACGAGTTTTCTTCCCCCGCAGTAATGTCATAGCTCTCGTGGCGATACTCGGCGCCCATGGCAAAATTCATTTCACTGTAAAATACGCCAGTATCTACAAGGCGAGACGCGTCGGCATTGAATATAGTGGTATTGTATTCCAGTGTGCCTGCGTTGAAGTCTGTCTGACTAGTGGCGCCCAACGAAGTGTTTAGGCTATTTACTACGCTGTATTCCAATTCGTTGCTGCCGTGAGTTAGAGACAGGTCGTAATTCCATACATCACTATACCCTTTGATGCCGGTGATAAGTGACATGTCAGAGATATCCGTTTGGATAGACGGTAAGAAGCCATTGGGATAAATATCTACAATGTTTCGGCTGTCTTGAGCGCGACGATAAAAACCACCACCTAAGGAATCACGGCTACTTAGCCCAGCAGTAGCATAAAACTCAATGTCATCGGTAAGACCTTTGCCAGCGTTTACAAATAAGGCATAGTCTTCAACTTCGCCATTGCCATACACGTGGTTGTAGCGATTAACGGTTAACTCTCTTTCATCGATTTTTCCGTTGGCATCTCGAGCATAGTTTTCTCTTTGGTCGAAATCGGCTCGATTTGCCTGCCCGCGATCGCGATATTCCGCCGATACGTTAACAAATCCATCATCGCCCCATTCAAAACCAACGTTGCCGCGCAGGGTTAAAGTTTGACCGTCGGTTAGCTCTCTATCAGAGCCTGTATTAAATGCTAAGTCGCCTTGGGCATTAGTAGTGACACTGTCTAGGTTTGGCACGCCGTCCATTGTGGTTACGTTTGCACCATAGGTTGCTGAGATGTCACCGCCTTCACTCGCATCTTTTAGCACAATGTTGATAACACCCGCTATGGCGTCTGAACCGTATTGCGCCGCTGCACCGTCGCGTAATACTTCAATACGTTTAATAGCGTTTGCTGGAATGGCGTTCAAATCAACGGCTGAAGAGCCACGACCTACCGATCCGTTTAAGTTTAACAGCGCAGAGGTATGGCGGCGTTTACCGTTTACTAATACCAATGTGTGATCGGGTGCTAGGCCGCGAAGTTGCGCTGGACGCACATGGTCGGTGCCATCTGTAATAGAAGGCTGAGGAAAGTTAAAACTCGGCAGCAGCGAGTTCAAGATCATGTTGGTTTCGGTTAACCCGGTAGCCTCTATCGATGATGCATCAATAATATCAATAGGCACTGGCGAGTCGTTAATAGTGCGCCCTACTCGGCGTGACCCCACAATCTGTATTTGCTCTACTTCTTGTTCGAAGCTGGCTTGCTCTGAACTCGCCTGTTCTGAATTGAGTTGCACTGGGGCTTGTTGCTGTGCATGCAATGGAGAAGAAACGGCAAGCCCTGCCATCGCACTTGCAATGATCGATAGCTTGAAAACCATAGCGCTATGTTTTGCCTGTTGCATTGTGATATTCCTGAGTTTGAGTGTGTGTTGATATTATGTACAGGTATACAAACCTTAAACGTCAACGTTGAAATAGTAGGCAGAGTTACCTGCGCAACTACTATACGGTGACATTATCGAGACGAACGAATTTGAGGGTGTTCACTTTCCCTAAACGAAGACAAATTGAATTTGTCAGAAAAAGCGCTGTTATTATTAGTATTGATACTGAGCTTTTTATAAAGCCAAGGACACCAGCTTTTAATGTCAGATTTTTATTAGAAGAATTTTTATAAACGACGTTCTGGATATAGCCGCGCCGCTGACACCGCGAAGTAAAACACAGAGGTGGCGAGACATTCAATACTAAAGTAGTAATAACATATGATAAAAATGAGGATGTAATTTCAACGGTTTAGTCTTTGTGAACCACTTTCAGTCCTTGTTCATACAAAGACAATAATCATATAAAAAATCTAATCTACTTGAGGCAATGTCAGATATAGAGTTATTTCTCGTACAACGTTTTGCGGTAACAGAAAAGTAATAGAACTGTCACGCTGTTGTCTTATGAGAAAGACACAGTGACCACATACTCAGGTGTTTAAGAGCTTAGAAGCTAACGAGCTCAGAAAACAAAGAATCTAGAAGTTAAAGAGAATCTCACATGACCGAAACACAATCTTCAGTACACCTTTCGTGTTTTATAGAGGCCATTGCCCTTGCTAAACATGAACAATGCGAAACACGCGACGAACTTAAAGCGCTTTTAGAAAAAAAGGGCTATCAAGATGAGGTGACTTCCCAAACCGTTGAAGAGATTAATCCTCAGCTATTGGTTGTGTCCTAACTAACATTTTTTCTTAATGCCTTTGGTGATTCAGACATAAAAAACGGAAGCATAAGCTTCCGTTTTTGTATTACAGCCTAGCTATTACTTAGGTGACCACTCAAACTTTTTGAACGGTTCATCAACTGGCGTATCTGCAAGGTGATTGGTGTAGTTACTCATTACTTTTTGCGCTAATATCAACACAATTTCAAGCAGCTGTTTGTGCTCGTAGCCTGCTTTGTAAAATGCATCGAGCTGCGACTTCTCTGCATTTCCTCGGCCTCGAGTTAGCGCAAGCACAGTTTCTTTAAGCGTATTTAGCTTGCTATCAGACAGCGTATCATCGTTGCGAAGCTCTTCAATTAAATCATCGCGCACTTGCATGCTTTTTGCGATGCCGGTATGAGCTGGCACACAATAATGACATGCGTGTTCAACGTTTACCGTTTGCCATACGACGGTTAACTCTTCTGCATTAAACGAGGTGTCTTGTGCGAGCTTGTGCAGCACTTGGTACCCTTCAAGTAGCGTGGGCGCTTCAGCCATTACTGCATGTAGGTTCGGTACCATGCCAAATGCTTTTTCTGAATTATCTAAAAGTGATTTAGACGCTTCTGGCGCTGACTCTTTTGTATGTAGAGTAAAATCTGTCATTTTGTTCTCCTAATGCTGTGAACGAATTGAAACAGATAGACGACAACGGCAACGCTCTGCTTTTCACTATCGATTAAAAAGCGGAACGTGTAATTGATGCACGCTATTAAAAATCGCACTATCGTTCCAGTGGCATCAAACCCTGAAAGGCATATTTACCTAGCTGGTTTAATACCGAATTTACTTAAATTTAAAAACAAGCTTACTAGGATTATCTAAAATATGACTAGCAAGCGATGTGTGTAGACTACACACACCTGAACGATCGTTCAAGTGAAATTTGAACACTCGTTCAAATTGACATAAATAGGAGTTTTAAATACGAAACTTAAATTTTGATAGATGTCGATTTTAACCCGCATTTTTCAATAATGGGTTTACCTTAGCCATTGTTCGAGAGATAATTGAACACACGTTCAAATTTGTATTGAGTATGATGTTATGAAGTACGCACAAGAAGATGCTGTCGAAAAGGCGACTATATTGTTTTGGAAAAAAGGGTTCCAAGGTTCTGGTATGCGCGATATTCAACAAGCATTGGACATGCGTCCGGGAAGCATATATGCACGGTTTCAAAACAAAGAAGGCTTATTTAAGCTTGTGGTAGAGCAGTACGTAGCTCACAGCAAAGACAAACTGCAGAGCGTGGCCGATAGCGATACCCCACTGCTGTCCCTCCGGGAATTTTTTAAAACAGCCTTAATTAACCCTGATGAGCTGAGATACATGCGCCAATGTTTGTTGGTAAAATCGATTACCGAGTTGGAACTGATTGGCGATGTGGGCAAAAAAGCAGTACTTGAAGGAATGGTGTTACTAAATAACTGCTTCGCTAACATCATCGAAAAAGCGATAGAGACGAAAGAGTTGCACGATACCACGCCAGTGGCGTTTGCAGCCGATTGGCTGCAAAATCAATTCGTGGGATTACGCGCCTTCGCAATATTGCAAACTGACGACAGTGCAATTGAAAAAATGATTGATAAGGCGCTTTACGACCTTACAGCGCAATGGCCCTCAGACTGAATCATTACGCAATGAACTTCATATTGAATCATTATGAAAACGCTAACCTAATTAATTGAGCCACTAAAAGTAACCCCATTAGTGGCCAAATCCACTTCGCCCACTTTGCTGCGTCATCGTTACTTATGCGCATTTTCGAGCGCTCTAAAAGTGGAACAACAATAACTAACGTTGCAAACAATACCGCCAGTAAAATAAGAACTTCCATTAACGCATCCCTATAGCATATTTAAGCACTTCTTTTTTAATTGGGCCCGCATGTTCGGCCACCGAAAGAAGCTGGTTTCTTATCCATTTTATGGGGGCTATGTCGTTACTAAACAAGGTGTAGAACCCATCCATTGCTGTCATCATTAACAAGTTGTCCCGTTTGCGTGGCTTCTCGTAATCATTTTTCAGCGCCTTAAAAAAGACCTGAGACGTTACATCATGACGCTTGGCAGTTACCTCTAATAGCGCTTGAACGTCTCTAAAGCCAATATTCACACCCTGCCCTGCAAGTGGATTAATGGTATGGGCAGCATCGCCGATTAATATCATACGCTCTCTCACATATTCACTGGCATGCATGCGAGTGAGCGGAAACGCTGCCTTGTCGATAATAGAGAAGTCATTCTCGTTTTGAGTAAGTTCATCTGGAAAAGCATCGATAACTTCGTTTTTTAACTGCGTGCTGTTAAGACCTTTCAGGCGTTGTAATTCCTCAGGGGAGTTGTACCACACAAGCGATGCGTACTCGTCAAACATAGGCAAAAAGGCTTTTGGTCCTGTTGGTGTAAACTGCTGCCATGTAATAGCCTGGGTTTCTTTTGCCATTTTAATGGTAATGCCCATCGCTTGTTGGCCATATTGCCAACCTGACGTGCCAATACCGGCAAACTGACGAACTTGGGATTTTGCGCCATCTGCCCCAATAAGCCATTTAGCGTGAATTTGCGTGTTTGAAGGCTGTGTGTTTGCAGACTCAGTGTTTGAAGAGCCTGTGACTGAAGATTCTTTGACTGAAAAGAGTGTAATACACACGCTTTGCTCGTGTGTGCTTGTCTCGCTTGAGCTTTCTGATGACAGCGCAATGTTGTCTATTTTGTGGTTAAAGATAACTGTCACATTTTCATGCTGCGTTAGCGCTTGGTGACAGGCTAACTGCAACAAACGGTTTTCGACAAAGTAGCCTAACTGAGGTACGTCGATACTCTTTGCAGTAAAGTCAGTTCGGTGTTTGGGGTCGTCCCACACGCTCAAACCTACGTAGGGCTTTAAGCGCATTTTTTCGATGTTTGTCCACGCCCCTAGTGCTTTTAGCAAGGTAACAGATGCTTCACTAATAGCCGACACCCGTAAATCTGGGCCTTGCTCTACTTCAAAAGCGTTAGGCTTGTTTGGCTCTATCACTACCACGCGGTAATTTTGCTGCGCTAGCCCAAGGGCTAATGCTGCGCCCACCATACCGCCGCCATTAATGCAAAAATCGTACATTCGTACTCCGTGGTAACTATAACGTTGAATATAATGAAGAATATAAAATACCCGCGGCCAACACAAATTAAGCGTAAGTTATAAGGCCAGTGCTATTTTTATTACCGAAATTAATTAATCAGTAATCATCGTATTACGCTGGGAATATAGCTGCATAACAGGTAAAATATGCGGCTATTTTGAACATCTTCAACGTAACTGCGTTGTGTGGCGCAACAATATACGCTATTGCTTGCGACGTTTTTTAGATTCCACCAACCACTTACCAGAACTTAACAGGTTAACGAATAGTTGTTATGACTAAAAAGCTGTATATCAAAACCTGGGGCTGCCAGATGAACGAGTACGACTCGGATAAAATGGCAGACTTACTAGACTCTACGCACGGCTACACCGCGGCAGAAACCGCTGAAGAAGCCGATATCATTTTGCTTAACACATGCTCAATCCGCGAGAAAGCGCAGGAAAAAGTATTCCATCAGCTTGGTCGTTGGAAAAACTTAAAGCAAGATAAGCCTGAGCTTATTATTGGTGTAGGCGGCTGTGTTGCATCGCAAGAAGGCGACACAATTCGTCAACGTGCCCCATTTGTCGACCTTGTTTTTGGTCCTCAAACGCTGCACCGCCTGCCTGAAATGATCAACGAGCTGCAAGGTGGCGCTAAATCGGTAATGGATATCAGCTTTCCTGAAATCGAAAAATTCGACCGCCTACCAGAGCCCCGTGCTGAAGGCCCCACTGCGTTCGTTTCGATTATGGAAGGCTGCTCAAAGTACTGCACATTCTGTGTTGTGCCGTACACGCGCGGTGAAGAAGTCAGTCGTCCGGTTGATGATGTGCTGCTTGAAATTGCACAACTTGCTGGTCAAGGTGTTCGTGAAGTTAACTTGTTAGGGCAAAACGTAAACGCCTTCCGAGGCGATCACTACGATGGCACGGTTTGCCGTTTCTCTGAATTACTAGAGTTGGTTGCTGCTATCGATGGCATCGACCGAATTCGGTATACCACCTCACATCCAGTAGAGTTTACTGACGATATTATCGATGCCTATGCAGGTATTCCAGAGCTGGTTGACCATTTACACCTTCCAGTTCAAAGCGGCTCAGACCGTATTTTGAATTTGATGAAGCGTGGTCATACCGCGTTAGAATACAAATCTAAAATGCGTAAGCTTAAGAAAATTCGCCCGAACATAAGCTTGTCGAGCGACTTTATTATTGGCTTTCCTGGCGAAACGGATGCTGATTTTGAAGCAACCATGGATTTGATCCAAGCCGTAGATTACGATTTAAGCTTTAGTTTTATTTACAGTGCTCGCCCAGGTACACCGGCGGCAGATGCAGTAGATGACGTTAGCGAAGAAACCAAAAAGCAGCGTTTACACCTTTTACAGCAGCGTATTACCCAACAGGCCTTGCGCATTGCTCGCCATATGGTGGGTACTGAGCAACGCATTTTGGTAGAAGGCCCTTCTAAGAAAAACCCAATGGAGCTTTCTGGCCGTACTGAAAATAATCGAGTGGTTAATTTCGAAGGCACGCCAGATATGATTGGCGAGTTTGTAGATGTGAACGTGGTAGATGTGTTTACCAATTCACTGCGCGGTGAAGTTATTCGCAGAGAAAGCGAAATGGGCTTGCGCGTAGCAGTATCGCCTCAAGCGATTTTGGCAAAACATCAAGCAGAATCACCTAACGAGTTGGGTGTGGGCCAATTTAACCCCGCCTAAAACAGTCGCCACAACAGTGTGGCGCTAATTAACAATATTGAAGATAAAAGCGTAAAGCGAGGAAAACAGAAGTTTGAGTACATTGGTAAGTAATGAATTTGAGTTAGAACCGGCAGATAGTAAGCGTTTGTCGAGTTTATGTGGACCGTTTGATGACAACATCAAGCAAATAGAGCGTAGGTTGGGTGTTGAAATAACATACCGAAATAACGCGTTCAAGGTGCTAGGAGAGCCACAGCAAATAAACAGTGCTACCGAATTACTGAAACTTCTGTACGTTGAAACGCAGCCGATAAAAGGCCGTATTCCCGACCTTGAAGCTGAGCAAGTACATCTTGCAATTCAGGAAGCTCGCGTTATAGAAAAAGACGCAACAGGCGGCTACGGCAAAGAAATTAACATCAAAACAAAACGCGGCGTAATAAAGCCCCGTAACCCTAACCAAGCGCAATACGTTGCCAATATCGTCAATCACGATATTACCTTTGGTATAGGCCCTGCCGGTACGGGTAAAACCTACCTTGCCGTGGCAGCTGCGGTAGATGCCTTAGAGCGACAAGAAGTTCGACGTATTCTTCTAACTCGCCCTGCGGTTGAAGCAGGTGAAAAGCTCGGTTTTTTACCTGGCGACCTGTCACAAAAGGTAGACCCCTACCTGCGCCCACTCTACGATGCGCTGTTTGAAATGCTGGGCTTTGAAAAAGTCGAAAAGCTGATGGAGCGCGCAGTAATTGAAGTTGCCCCCTTAGCCTATATGCGTGGACGAACGCTAAACGATGCCTTTATCATTCTAGATGAAAGTCAAAACACCACGGTAGAACAAATGAAAATGTTCTTAACCCGTATCGGCTTTAATTCGAAAGCGGTCATTACCGGCGATATTACTCAGGTAGATTTACCACGAGGCGCAAAGTCTGGCCTTCGCCATGCCATTGAAGTGCTCAGTGACGTTGACGATATTTCGTTTAACTTCTTTAGTGCCGATGACGTAGTTCGCCACCCGGTAGTTGCTCGCATTGTTCGTGCGTATGAAGAACATGATGCCGAGCAAGAGCGCATTCGCAAGCAAAAGAAAGAAGAGGCATTGCGACAGCAGCAGGAACAAAGCTCATCATCGGTAGGCCGCTCTGATACAAGCAGCAACTCGTGACCGCTATTATCGATTATCAAATTGTGTATGAAGGCGAAGAGGAAATAGCGAATGCTATTCCCTCTGCCGACAGCCTAGCACGATGGGCTAACGCGGTTTTATCTGCAGAAGACTTACGTGAACAAGAAGTGACGATTCGCTTTACTGACGAAGCGGAAAGCCAACAGCTAAACAGTGATTACCGTCAAAAAGACAAGCCTACAAACGTACTTTCTTTTCCTTTTGAAGCACCGCCTGGCATAGAGATTAACCTACTGGGTGATTTAATCATTTGTGCGCCAGTTATTAGCAGAGAAGCCAGTGAGCAGAAAAAGGCCGTTGAGCATCATTATGCCCATATGACTGTTCACGGCATATTGCATTTGCTTGGCTATGACCATATTACAGACGAAGAGGCCGAAGTGATGGAAAGCAAAGAAATAGAAATTCTTTCCGCCTTGGGTATTGCAAACCCTTACGAAATTTAATCAACGCTTTGATAGAAACTGCCCTAGGCTTTACAAACAGTTTTTGTAAGCTTGTGGATTAAAAGCGATTTCAAATTTAAAACAATAAAGCATTGACGACTAACGAGAAGCATTTTAACGTTGGCGTTGAACAAACTATAAAATGGATATTATGAGCGACGACAACCCCCACTCTACCAACGGCTCATCAGGCAAGAGTTGGTTAGATAAACTAAAAAATTCGATTTCTGGCGAGCCGAAAAATAGACAAGAATTGGTAGCAGTAATTACCGATGCGGAGCAAAATGAAATAATTGACCCACAAACCCGTGAAATGATTGAAGGGGTTATTGGGGTTAACGAAATGCGCGTAAGAGATATCATGATCCCTCGCGCCCAAATGTCCACTATCGATGTTGAGCAAAAAGTGGAAGAGTTTCTTCCCATCATGCTCGAGTCCGCTCACTCACGTTTTCCCGTTATCAGCGAAGATAAAGACCACATTGAAGGGATTTTACTCGCTAAAGATCTTCTCTCCTTCGCTTTCAACACCGAAAAGAACTTCAACCTTCGCGATATACTGCGCCCTGCGGTGATTGTGCCTGAAAGTAAGCGTGTAGACGTACTGCTAAAAGAATTTAGGCAGCAGCGCTATCACATGGCTATTGTGGTTGATGAATACGGCGGCGTATCGGGTCTTGTCACTATCGAAGATATCTTAGAAATTATCGTAGGTGAAATTGAAGATGAATTTGATATTGAAGAAGACGGTACGGATGATATCCGCCCGCTTAATAAATCGACCTACTCAGTTAAAGCATTAACCCCTGTAGACGATTTTAACGAATTCTTTGAAACCAATTTCAGTGAAGAAGAAGCTGATACAATTGGCGGCATTGTGCTAAAAGCATTTGGCCACATGCCTGAAACCAGCGAAGAAGTAACCATAAACGATATTCATTTTAAAGTGACTAACTCTGATAAGCGTCGCTTAATTCAATTGAAGATATCGGTGCCCTCTCTCGAATAAATAGGGAGCATAGGCGTTGTCTACGTCTATGCTAAAACTACCCATGCTAAAACGCGCTATTCCTTATTTGCTGCTTATTGTAAGCGGTCTGAGTCTTACGCTAGCTTTTGCGCCCTTCTCCATGTGGGCGCTCACTATTCCAGCTCTCGCTATTGCGATACGACAAGTCATTAAATTACAACACAGGCCCTTTTTTGCAGGGTGGCTGTTCGGCATGGCGTGGTTTGGCGCGGGTGTAAGCTGGGTGCACGTGAGTATTGCCGACTTCGGTGGCCTTCCGCTGATAGCCTCTGTGGGCTTGATGGCGCTGCTCTGCGGCTATTTGGCACTATATCCAGCACTTGCCTTTAAGCTAACCGCCAAATTTTTTAAACCGCAATTATGGCCCTTAGCACTACCTCTATTTTGGGTGCTTGCAGAGTGGCTGCGAAGCTGGATGTTATCGGGCTTTCCTTGGCTATCTTTAGGTTACAGCCAAATTAATAGTCCACTAGCAGGGTTCGCGCCCATTATTGGTGAGACAGGTATCACTGCTCTACTTGTTGTGATTGCAGCATCGCTTGCCATCATTAACAGCAAACGTACCTTACTATCGGCTAGTGCAATAACCACAAGCTTGCTGATTAGCGGTATTTTATTGCACCAGCACACCTGGGTAAGCCCAACGAAAAGTTATTCTGTTGCGATGGTGCAAGGAAACATACCTCAAAGCCTTCGCTGGGTGCCAGAGCAAGACGCATCTACTATGGAAAAGTATTTATCGTTAACGGAAACGGTGTGGGATAGCGACCTGATCATTTGGCCTGAAGCCGCAGTGCCCAAGCTTGAGCCACTAGCGCAGCCTTATTTAACTCAGTTAAACGAAAGAGCCTTTGTCGAAAACACGGCGCTCATCACGGGTATCGTTAACTTTAATTGGGAAACCGATGAGGCTTGGAACAATTTGATTGTACTGGGTAAAAAAACGCCAGACGCGACTTATCCAGACTATCAGTATTTTCATAATAATCGCTTTTCAAAACATCACCTATTGCCTATTGGAGAGGTTGTGCCTTTTGAATCGCTGCTTCGCCCTTTAGCCCCTATCTTTGATTTACCCATGTCGTCATTTTCGAGAGGAGACTTTCAGCAGCAAAACTTGGTAGCCAACGGCATTCACCTTGCGCCCGCTATTTGCTTTGAAATTGCCTTTCCACGCCAAGTGACTGCGAACATAAACAGCGATACCGATATGATCATTACCGTAAGTAACGATGCTTGGTTTGGTAATTCTCACGGCCCAGCTCAACATCTTCAAATAGCCCAAATGCGAGCATTGGAGCTAGGCAGGCCGGTGCTACGAGCCACCAATAATGGTATTACTGCGTTTATTGATCACAAAGGTAGGGTTGATGGAAGGCTGCCGCAATTTGAGTCTGCCAATATTAGTGCACCCGTTATTGCCACCACAGGGTTTACCCCCTACTACCACTTGCAAGACTTTGGCGTTTGGTTGTTAGTATTGGTGATGTTTATTTGTGCGTGGCGTTTGCGACAAGGCTAGTTGGCAAACGCTTAACTGGCAGAGAATCGGTTATTCCCCCTTCAGTTAAGCGAATGTATAAAGCTGTTTAAGCGTTTTTCTAAAGCTATATCGCGTCACTTGCTCCGTAAGTTTTAGACATACGAAGTTTAATGCTTTACGTCGACTCGATAAGTGCTTGAATAGCTTCGCGCTCGGCCAATGCAAACAAAAGAATAAGCGATGTTTTTCCTTTGATGGTTTTATCGTTTGTGTCGTCTTTGGTGTCTTTGCCTTTTACCTCGCCAACACCATTATTTGCAACTGATTGACTTAGCGCAATTTTGGTGCCTTTTAAAGGGCTATCAGCGCGTTTAATTTGAGCCTGCTTCACTCCGTTTGCTAATAAGTGTTGCTCTACAACATCGGATATTTCACCGAAGTGACGGCCCCTCAAATATTTATCAAGTTCGGTTAATATGTAGGTATCTGGCTGCAACGCTATCACCGCATCAGCCACGTTTGTTATATCAAGGTTTGTTCTATCCCCAGCGTGTCCGAACAGCACTGTGACTTCGCTGTAATCATTTTTTTGCTTTAACCCTAGCGCCATATTAATTACGGCCTGCATGCTATGCGGGTTATGTGCAAAATCGACGATTATGGTGGCATCGCCACGAGTGTAGATATTCGTTCTGCCGGGGTTGTCGGAGGCGTTACTTTCAAAGTCAAACAAGCCCTGACTGATCGCTTCGCTTTCAATTCCCATCGACTTACATAAGCCTACCACCCCTAATGCATTCTCAAGGTTATGCAAAGCGGTGCCCTTTACCGTCATTGGTATTAGGTCAATTTGAGCGAGAGACTCTGCCGCTGCGCCGTCAAAATACATAATCTGGTTATTGTCTGCATAAACACAGGCGCGCCCCGTTGCTTTTGCCTGCACAATTTGAGGGTTATCAGCGCGCTTACTAAACCAACAAATCGATGTACTAGAGCTGTCTGAAAACTTCACTAAGCGCTCATCGTCCGCGTTTAATACCAGTGTGTCGCCATCACGTATTGCTTTGGCCACCATCAATTTTACTTGGGCGATTTCATCGACCGTATTAATACCATATTGACCTAAATGGTCACTGGCTACGTTGGTCACTAAAGCCGCATTAGCTTGGTATACCGGCAGACCTCGACGCAATAAACCACCCCGCGCAACCTCTAAAAACGCTATTTCAGTGCGATTGTCACGCAATAACATTCTGGCGCCACCTGGGCCTGAATAATCGCCCTCATCAATAATCTGTTCACCTACTTTGATAAAGTCGGTAGAGGTAACCCCTGAGTTTAGGTTGGCTGCCTTCGCAATTTGCGCAGCCAATCTTACGCTGGTTGATTTACCGTTAGTCCCAGTTATCAGCGCTAACGGAATATCGCGGAAGCTTTGCCACTCTACTTCCTTTGTATCTGGGAGTGAATCTATAGGCCAGGTTTGCGCGCTAGTACCCGTGCCCAAACTCACTTCATCATCGTCAACTAAACACCTCACATTATTGTCTGTAGCGGCGTTTACAAAAGCGATGATTGCTGGGTTTCTTTCTTCAATGATGGCGGTTTTTAATTCATCTACTCGACTAGAGAAGTTGGCCAGAGCCGGCGTATCAGAGCGCAGCGAATAACGCTTACTGAAGTCTAACACGCAGCATTCCCACGCTAGTTCGATAACATCACAGGCGCTATACAAAAGGTCGATAGGTGCACTTATTGACATACTTGCGCCACCCTCGTATAAGCGCACATATGTATTTTCATTCCACTCAAGCTGCTGCTCAATGGTATGCAGGTGCTTGTGCCAACAATCAACCACCGTTTGAGGGTCTATACCCTCTATAAAAACATCGATAATAGCGCCAGCATCGTTTGACAGTAAGTTCGGCCCCGTGAGGCGCCGAACTTCGTCTAATTCAAGCCTTATAGTTGTGTGCTGCTCTTCCATTTAGTCTGACTCTTCGTCGCGATCGACAACAATATGTACACCACGTTCATCGTTTACAATGCGCTGTCCTTCCTGCAGCTCAAACTTGTTTTCCACAGGCTCAAACAGCTTTTCAGGATAGTCTTGGGAAGGCGTCAGGTTAGCTTGCGACTCGGCAGTTTGCGCTACCCCATCGTCATTAAAGTGCACTATTTGCTTCCAGCAGCGGGTGATGTTGTCGCCCAATATGACAATTAAATCGCCAGCGTGACACGAAGACAATGCAGCATCTATACTTTCCTCTTCGCTTGGAATAACTTGGATGTCTTTTTCGTCAACCCCTTCTTCCATCAGCGTTTTCTTCAGTAGCTGCGGCACTTCATCGAAGCCTCGCCCGCGTCTGTCATCATCAGCTTTACACACAAAGGTATCGAACGTGGATGCCACTGATTTGGCAGACTCGATAATATCTTCATCGCGGCGATCTCCAGGCATAGCAATAACTAAGCGGCGTTTGCCTTTCACGTCTAACCGTGACGCAAGGTCAGCAATTGTCTTAATAGCAGCTGGGTTATGAGCGTAATCCAAAATAACTTTAAAGGGATGTTCATCGAATATATTTAATCGCCCAGGCGCTTGGTAGAACGAGGTATTAAATATGCGTAAACCTTGTCTAATATTCTCTAAGCTGGTGTCAAAACTGTATGCCATTGCGGTGGCAAACATGGCATTTTGAACATTGTGCAACGCTTTACCTTCTATGGTGGCAGGTATTAAGTGCGTCCATAAAAGTGGAATGTGAGCGCCTTTGTCATAAATGGTGATCATGTCACCGTTTATGCCTTTTTCTAATACAACAGCCATACCGCCGCGGCGAATATGTTCGCGCACTAGGCCGTGTCCTGGGTCCATAGTGACGTAGCAAATTTGTTTGGCGCTACAAAACTCCGCCATTTGCAAACAGTGAATATCGTCGGCGTTAAGCACAACACAGTCTTTAGCAACCTCAACCACCACTCGCTTAATTTGCGCGAGTTGCTCTAGGGTGTTGACACCTCGTTGGCCTAAATGGTCTGCGGTAATATTCAGGCAAGCCCCAACATCGCAAGTTTGATAACCAAGCCCGCGTTTTACAATGCCGCCACGAGCCGTTTCCATAATCGCAAAATCGACGCTTGGGTCGCGTAATACTATTTGGGCCGACGTTGGGCCTGTCATGTCGCCTTTTACAGTAAGGTGTCCATCAATATACACACCGTCTGTAGAGGTCATTCCCGTTGTATGGCCAGCGGCTTTCATGATGCTGGCCAGCATACGAGAGGTGGTAGTTTTACCGTTTGTACCGGTGATGGCCGCCACGGGAATACGCGAGCTTTTACCAGTGGGGAAAAGCATGTCCATCACTTTACCAGCCACGTCTCTTGGTTGGCCTTCACTTGGCGCCACATGCATTCGAAAACCAGGCGCGGCGTTACATTCACAAATACCGCCGCCTATTTCTTTGTATGAACGACTAATATCTTCCGTTAAGAAATCCACTCCGCCGATATCAAGACCAATTGCTCTAATGGCACGAATTGCCATATCCCGATTGTCAGGGTGCACAATGTCAGTCACGTCAATGGCGGTACCGCCGGTTGATAAGTTTGCCGTTGAACGTAAGAAGAAAGCTTCTCCTTCTGGCAACACCGTTTCTTCAGTGTACTCAGCTTCTTCCATTAGGCGCATTGCTTGGTTATCTAGCTCTAGGCGAGTAAGCACTTTCTCATGTCCTACGCCGCGTCGAGGGTCAAGATTCACAATGTCGATTAATTCTGAGATAGTGTGCTTACCGTCGCCTACTACGTGGCCAGGAACTCGCTTGGCTACCGCAACTAATTCATTGTTAACCACCAGCATACGGTGGTCGTAGCCCGTTAAATAGCTTTCTACTAATACAGCTCTGCTTGTGCCATGCTGCTGCGCTTCGTTAAACGCAACCTGAACTTCTTCATCGGTGGTTAAATTGATACTTACGCCACGACCGTGATTCGCATTTAATGGTTTTAACACTACCGGAAAGCCAATGCGGCGAGCGGCTTTTACCGCCTGTCGCTCGCTATAAATCATAAGCTGTTGGGGTACGGGTAGGCCAAGGTCGTTTAAAAGATTGTGGGTATCTTCTTTATCGCAGGAAATTTCTACCGCAATATGCTTTGTTTCACTGGTTATCGTGGCTTGAATACGCTGTTGATGTTTACCGTGGCCGAATTGCACTAAGCTGTAATTGTTAAGGCGAAGCCATGGAATATCGCGGTTTTCAGCGGCAGCAACTAGCGATGCGGTACTCGGTCCAAATTCTTTCCTCTGCGCCATTTTGATAAACGCAGTGAGTTCGTCATTAAAGTCAAAATAGTCTTCTATGTCAGCATCTATCGCTTGCTGCACTTCACTTGGCATTAAGTGCTTGAGAAGCTTTAATCCAAGCGCGCCAGCTTCTATACCTACATCGCGCTGATGATATTGATATACAACGTAATAGCAGCCTTCATTTTCTAAACTGCGAGTACGACCAAAAGAGACGGCCGAGCCAGCTAAATTTTGAAGCTCTATAGCCACATGTTCCCAAATATGGCCAATCCAAGTGCCTTCATCTTCATTTAAGCGACGAAGAAAACCACCCGATTCACCATACGAACAGCCGTGTTCTTGCAAGCTTGGAATGGCCGCTACTAATCCATCAATAAACTCTCGACCAAGTTTAACTGACGGCCACTTCTCTAACTCACCAATGTCTATTTGATAACAAATAACCGGAAAATTAGCGTAAACATTAGGCCCAACATACACATTCTGACTTAAAATCTTCATTACACCGAATTTCCCTTTTTCTATACCCAGATTATACAAACACATTACAGAATAATTGGGGTCAGATCCAAATTAACTGACATAAAACAGTTATAAAGGGGGTCAGAACCACATAAACCGTTACCACGTTCAGTTATGTTTCAAAAAAATCTAATTACACTTTTCATTTTTAATCATTGAGCACACAAAAATGGCAAGAAAACCAAGAGCCTCGGTGGCAGGCGTTGCTGAACACGTTATTCAGCGTGGTAATAATCGGCAAAGCATTTTTGCCCACAGCAGTGATATGAAAGCCTATGTGGTTTGGCTAAAAGAGTATGCAGAAAAGTATGAAGTCAACATTCACTCTTGGGTATTAATGACAAACCACGTTCATTTGCTTTGCACACCAAACGTCGAATTTGGTACCACACTTATGATGCAGGCGCTGGGTCGTAAGTACGTGCAGTATTTTAACAGGCGCTATAGTAGAACTGGTACGCTGTGGGAAGGCCGGTTTCGCTCTTCTCTAGTAGATAACGAACGCTATCTAATGCATTTACATCGTTATATTGAGCTAAACCCTGTGCGCGCAGGCATGGTGACAGATCCTAGAGAATATACGTGGTCTAGCTATCAAATAAATGCGTTAGGTAAGATAAGCTCACTCGCAAGTCCTCACCCACTATATTTACAATTGGGTAAATCGGATGTGCAGCGAAGAGAAAGCTATCGAAAGTTATTTGAAGAGTCGCTGGATAGTAAATTGCTAACTGATATTCGCAATGCGGCGAATAAAGGTTTAGCGCTAGGTAGCGATGTGTTTATCAAAGATGTTGAAAAAATAACTGGAAAGCTAGTAAGTAAAGGCAAGCCTGGGCGCCCCAGGCTTGATAGGTAGAGCTTGCTGCGCCCTGTAACAGCGCGAAATAAATAGGGTTCTGACCCCATTTATTTTTAATGTGGACCTGACCCCAATTATGCGGTGGAGGCTTTTCTGTCGGTGATGTTGTAGCGAGCGCCTGAGGCAAGAATATGCACTTTGAGGTTGAGCAGTGTCAGTGCATCGCCAGTGCGGGCCTCTGCCATAGAAGAGTATTCTATGTTGCTGGGGTCGACGACTGTTATAGCGCCACTTCCAACAACCGTAAACTCATTGTCTGGGTTGATAAATGCAGCCGTGTCTTCGTCAAGGCCAACGCCGATAAGGAATGGATTGTATGAGACCGCTGACAATAAACGAGACAAACGATTACGCTGGTTAAAGTGTTGATCTAACACTATGGTGTTGATAAGCCCCATACCAGGCGCAAGATTAACGCCATCTTCAGTCGGTACAATACCCGTGTTGCCACCAGTAATCATATGCTGAGAGACAATAGCCGCACCTGCAGAGGTGCCTGCGTAATGCACGCCCTGCGCATTAAGCTGACGAATGGTTTTAGCAATAGGAGTGCCACCCAAAATAGTCGATAAGCGAAGTTGGTTACCACCGGTAACAAAAATGCCCGTACTTTTTTCTAGGGTTTTAACGTATTCTTCGTTTTGCGCGTCAACACGCTCAGAAATAGGCAGTGAATAGGCTTTTTTAACGCCTATTTCTTCAAATATTTGCTGATAACGAGTACCGGTATCGTCCAATTGAGACGCTGTGGGTATGATCGTTATCACCGCATCTTTGCCGCCGCAAAGCTCCACAAATTTCGCTAAGATTTCTGGGTTATCAATTTTTTCTTCCGCACCACCAATCGGGATTACATATCCACGTTGGGTGCCATCAATACTTGGAGAGGGCATAATATTTACTCAAATGTGCCTTTTTTAATTTGCTGTTTATGCTTAACGTGTAACTGCCCAAGGGCCATCACATGCTCAATTCTATTTTGTTTATCAAAAATAAGGATATCGGCATCAGCACCAACGGCTATATGCCCCTTATTGTGAAAATTCATTAGCTGAGCAACGTTTTGGGTAAAAAATGGCAAAAATTGAGACACCTCTTCCCCATTATCAATAAGCTCGTAAAAAACATTAGTCATAGATTGTGAATCAGCAAAATCCATTTTCGCTAAACTACCATCGGCGTGAAAATCCGGTAAACACCCACCGCCGTCTGAACTGATAGTTAATTTATCTTGTGGTAAGTCTTGCTGCATGTAGCGCAACAATGCGTCTGCAGGGTCGTAGCCTACATCGCCAGACTCAAACGCCGTCACATCTACCCAACACCCTTTTTTGGCTAAATCGCATGCTTCTTCAAACAAAAACTTTTGGCGATTGATGTGTGTTGGATTATACGTACGCGGCGGAATTTCTGCTTGTGACAAGGCTTCGCGAATTAAGCCTAAGCCGCGTTCACCGTCGCCTAAATGCAAATGCAGCATACCTGCTTTGCCAGTCATAAGTCGTGCAACATGGGCCTGGGAAGCAATTTTAAGTAGTTCATTTAGCGTGGGCTGACTAGAGCGATGATCGCTAATCGCTAGTTCGCCAACACCAACTACAGGCTCTATAAATACGATGTCGGTTTGCACCGAGCCCGTAAGCGTTGTTGGTGGTAAATGATATCCACCGGTATAGCAATACGCTGAAAAGCCTTCTTCTCGCAATGCGTATACCTGAGCCACTAAAGATTCAGTGCTGCGGGTAATATCATCCGTACCCAATAACCCTACGGCTGTGGTAACCCCTGCTCGGGTAAATTTACTCAAAGGTACGGGCGGAACACGGGTTGAAAACCCAGCTTCTCCACCACCGCCTGTTAAATGTGTGTGACCGTCGATAAACCCTGGCGTTAGCATTGCGCCGTCAGCGTCGATAACTTCGTGAGGAAGCTCCATCGCCGGTAACGTTTTACCCATATAAATGATTTTGCTGCCTGCACACACAAGGTGGTTTATTCCCAATGCCTGTGGCGCAAACACGTTCGCGTTTTTGATAACGGTAATCACAGTGGCTAACTCGCGTTTTATATCGATGGATTCAACAAGGAGCGCATTATATCTTAAGCATGCACTTTAGCTAGCGCAGTTTCGCTTTTTTAAAATTCCCAGCCGTCATCGGCTATAGCTGCCTTGTTCATTGCGAATGCTGGTATTAAAGCACGGAAGTAAATGCCGGAGTAAAAGCGCCAAAATCAATAAGGGCCATTACCTGAAAAGCAATGGCCCTTATTAACATTTACTGTCTCTGTTTCAGGCTCTCATTTTTGCCTTAAACATATGCTCTAAGCTTGTTATCTACACATATGCTCTGGGCTGGTATTTGAGCATTATATTAGCTGTTGCCTTCCGCCTGAATAGCCGTTAGTGCAATGGTAAATACAATGTCATCAACTAACGCACCGCGACTTAGGTCGTTCACCGGCTTACGCATGCCTTGCAGCATTGGGCCAATACAGACTAAATCAAAACTACGCTGCACCGCTTTATACGTGGTATTTCCCGTGTTTAAATCGGGGAACACAAACACATTTGCTTTTCCTGCTACCGGGCTATTTGGCGCTTTGCTTTTACCAACGCTTTCAATGGCCGCCGCGTCGTACTGAAGTGGGCCATCGATAAGAAGGTCTGGTCTCATCGATTGGGCAATCGCAGTTGCTTCACGCACTTTTTCTACATCGCTTCCTGCGCCAGACGTGCCGGTACTATAGCTAATCATGGCCACTCTCGGCTCAATGCCAAACATTTGCGCTGATGTTGCAGACTGAATTGCTATATCTGCCAGCTGTTGTGCGTTGGGGTCTGGGTTAATAGCGCAATCACCGTAAACCAATACCTGATCAGGCAGTAGCATAAAAAATACTGACGACACTAAAGAGGCATTTTCCGCCGTTTTAATTAACTGCAGCGCAGGACGAATAGTATTGGCGGTAGTATTAACAGCCCCTGAAACAAGCCCGTCAACATGGTCTTGCTGAAGCATCATAGTGCCTAGGGTCACGTTGTCTTGAAGTAATTCGTTGGCCACCACGTCAGTAACGCCTTTGTGCCCGCGAAGTGCCACAAGGCCTTCTATGTATTCGCCGCGAACTTGCTCAGGCGATAAAATCTCAACGCCATCACTTAACACCACGCCCTGTTGCTCTGCAATACGTCGAATTTCGGTCTCATCTCCCAATAATACGGGTCTTGCCAAACCTCGGCTCGCACAAATTGAGGCCGCAACAACGGTACGAGGCTCATTACCTTCTGGCAGCACTATTCGCTTATTAACCTGTCTGGCACGGTTGGTGAGATAATACCTAAATGCCGATGGTGACAGCTTACGCTGTCTAGATACTTTATCGGTAAGTGACGTTACCCATTCTGCATCTAAACTTTCAGCGGTATGCACCATCACTTTTTCAATACGCTGACTGTCGTCTACCGGCACTTCTTGATTAAACGCGTGCAAGTTCTGGGCGGTTTGCCATGTATTAGTATTAACTAACATTACCGGCAACCCCGTTTCCATGGCTTGGCTACATAAAGCCGCTATGTTCTCATCGGGCTCATAGCCGCCGGTCAGTAACAGCGCGCCCAGCTTTGTACCATTTAATGCAGCAAGGCAGCACGACACAAAAACATCGCTTCTATCGCCAGACAGCACCAATAATGCCCCCGGCTTTAGCGCATGAGTCATGTTGTGAATTTCTCGTCCACAAAACGTCACGCTACTGAGTCGGCGCTTGGCCATGTCGCCCTCATTAAGAGGGGTGGCGTTAAGGTGCTTAGCAACGTCGATAGCGCGGGGAGACACTAGCTCGGCGCTCCAATCAACGTTTCCAAGTAGGCTTAACCCTTTTTTGAAAATGGGCAAATTTTTCAGCGCAGTTGAGCGAGCTTCATCGTGCTCTGGCTTATCTACAACACCTATATCTGCGCGCAAACGTCCATGCTCGTCAAACGGTGCATTAACTTTGTTAAAAATACACCCTACTACCTTCTGACTTTTATGCCCGCCGTAGGTATCCACTACAATTTCTAGTCTGTGGTTAATATCAACGGTATCGTCGTTACCGGGAACCGCCACAAACACAATATCAGCATCTAGTGCACGACTGATTTCTAAGTTTAATCGCTCAGCATAGGGGTGGTGCCTGGTCGTTACCAACCCTTCAATAACCGTGACGGCATCTTGCTCGCAGTTATTTTCAAAGCGCTCAATAATGTCTTCTAACAATTCATCAGTATTGTCGTTGCTGATCATTCGCTCGACATAGTCGAGCGTAAATGGGGTAATTGGCGTTACGCTGGCGTGATGGGCGATAATAGCCGTTGAACGCTCTTCGCCTTTATCACCGCGGCGAGGCTGTGCCACAGGTTTAAAAAAGTTGAGCTTAATGCCCTGCTCTTCAATGGCGCGAACAAGGCCCATGCTAACCGTTGTAAGCCCAACGCTTGAACCAACTGGGATCAGCATAATCTTACGAGACATAATTTCTCCTGCTTTTTAAGGCACTGTTAAGCGAACGTAGCCGCTTCAGCGGCAATCACCCACTCTTCATTCGTGGGTACAACGAAAACGGTCTTTTGTGATGAGGAAGCGGTTATCTCGCCTCCCTTGCCAAACCGTGCGTCGAGATTCTTTTGTTGGTCAATGGTAACGCCCATGTGCGCGAAATAACCCATAGTGGTTTCTCGAATAAGTGACGAATTTTCACCAATACCGCCAGTGAACACAATGGCATCTAAGGAAGGCACTGCAATAAGGTAACCCGCAATATATTTCGCTAAACGATAGCAGAATATTTCGATAGCAAGTTTTGCCCCTTCATGGCCCTTTTCTGCTTCTTCTTCCAACGTTCTACAATCGTTACTAAGCTCCGAGATGCCTAACAATCCAGACTGCTTATTTAATAAATCGCTAATTTCATCTGCGGATTTACCTAATTTTTTCTGAAGCGTACCAGGAAGGCTAGGATCTAAATCACCACATCGGGTGCCCATCACTAAACCCTCTAGAGGAATAAAGCCCATGCTTGTATCAACGGCTTGGCCTTTTTCAATTGCTGCTACGCTGCAACCGTTTCCTAAGTGAGCGCTGATAACACTTGTCTCTTCAACCGGCTTATTCAGAAGCGATGCCGTGCTGTCGAGAATAAACTTATGGCTGGTGCCGTGAAAACCATATCGGCGTATTCCATAGTCTCTATAAAGGTTCATTGGGAGCGCGTAGATGAACGCTTTCTGCGGCATGGTTTGAAAAAACGAGGTGTCGAATACGCATACATGAGGTAAGTGAGGGTAGGCTTTTTGCGCCGTCACTACACCTTTTGCATTGGCTAGGTTATGAAGGGGCGCCATACTGGCGTAGTCTTTAACTGCCGCTAATACCTCTTCGTTAACCAATGCAGCCTGCTTAAATTTTTCACCGCCATGTACCACGCGGTGACCTACCGCAACAGGTTTAACCCCTGTATCTTCAATGATTGTTGAAATAGCATTGAGCGCCTCGGTATGACCTGCGTTGGCACTTAATGAGAACGACGTTTTATCGCCATTTAATTTGTAAGTGATACTTGCATCGGCATTACCTAAGCTTTCTGCTAAACCGGATAAACCAGCTTCGCCAGTATTAGCATCAATTATGGCGAATTTAACGGAAGAACTGCCACAATTTAAAACAACAACTTCTTTTTTCATGAATTTATTCGTATAAAGGTTAAACGGTGAGTGTGTTGGAATTGTAGCATTTATAATCAACGACGTTGGTTAATGGTTTGCTAAATGTTTTATAAGATGTGTCACAAACCTTTCATTTTGATAAACAAATTTATTCAAACACTCGGCGATTGATGTACTTCACGAACTCTCCAAGTGAACATCAAAGTATGTGGGAATGAAGCGTGAATGAAGGTGTTGGCAGAGCGCGTATATGAGAGTGCGTGTATGAGAGCACATGTAAGAGCTCGTATAAAAGCTCGTATAAAAGCTCGTTTAAAAGCTCGTATAAAAGCTCGTTTAAAAGCTCGTATAAAGCCCGTATAAAAGCTCGTATAAAAGCCCGTATAAAAGCTCGCTAGTAGCGTACACAACACCACTCAGCAAAAGACCAGCAAAAAAATTAAAATTAAACAATTTAAAATCAGTAACTTAGAAATTTTTTCAATATTTCTTTAAAATAAATTCACCTTTTTTCTTGAAAAGCATTTGGCTAATCCCATATCTGATATGTCGGCGCTGAAAGGTCGGGTCGACAATACTGCCGCCGCATGTCGGGGCATCATTTTTTAACATATTGCTTTATTTTAAGGATATGACTATGCGTAATATCGATCTATCTCCACTATACCGTTCATTCATTGGTTCAGACCACCTTGCATCACTTGTAGACGCCGCTGCGCGCTCTGAAAAGCAAAATACTTACCCGCCTTACAACATTGAATTGCTAAGCGACGACAAGTACCGCGTTACTATGGCCATTGCTGGTTTTAGTAAAGACGATGTGTCTATTCAAGTTGAGGAAAACACGCTTACCATTACCGGCAATAAAAAAGCCGACAGTAATGAAAAGAACGAGCGAAAGTATCTTCACAAGGGTATCTCTGAACGCAACTTTGAACGAAAATTCCAATTAGGTGACCATGTAAAAGTGTTGGCTGCTGATATGGAAAATGGCCTTCTACATATCGATATGGAGCGAGTCATTCCAGATGCGAAGAAACCACGCACCATTGAAATAGGGTCGCGACTGCTAGAGAAAGAACGCTCTCAATAGCAACCTCAAATCTGTGTGAGTTTCCCTGTTTTTAACGGCGCCTCTAGGCGCCGTTTTTTTGTGCTTTTGCGCTTGTAAAATTAGCAGTTCAGATCGACAACTGACTGAGCATCTGCAACTGGAAAGCAAGAGCCGGAAGGTAAGGCGTCAGGTGTATATCTTTCAAGGTTAGGGTCATAGAGCCCTTCTTCCAAAAATGCGACTAAAGCATCAATCTCGTCTTCATTGAGGTTCAATGGCACAAAGCGCTCATCAAGTAAGTCATCCGCCAGCCTTTTTTGAGAGACACCGGCGTTTTTGTACAATACAACCTGTCTAACGCTAGTGAAACTTCCTCCGTGACCGAATACATTTGAATCTTTCAAATTATAAAGCTGCGGTACTTTGAACTTATAATTATCTTCTGCGCGCCCAGTAAACCCCCCTCTTCCCTTTGCATCGTTCTCTGTTACCGCTCCGGTTATATTTGGGTCTGACGTATCAAGATCAGCAAATCCGATTGCCATAAATACTTCTTGACTAATTGCGCCTACTTTTGAACTCAATGCGGGCCCGGTGTGACAATTTGAACAACCGGCTTTACCAAAAAATAGCAAACCGCCTCTTTTCTCATGGTCAGTTAGCGCAGCGTCGTCCCCATGCAACCAGCGCTGAAAAGGCGCTTGGTTTGCTAGTACGGTTCTCTCGTATGCAGCAATTGCTTTCCCCATATTTTCGAGAATATCATCACCGTTTTCAGGGAATGCAGCCTCGTACAAAAGTTGATACTCTATATTTTGCTGAACGAAAGAGTTGTCAAACGTATTTAACCGATGTACTTTCGTACCCGCAATCGCTTGAATCTCTAAACCGGCAAGGCCACGCGTATTTTCAGATTTAGGCGTACCTGCCGTTGCCAAAACATCAACGGGCAAATCTGAGTTAACTAGTCCACCATCTTGGTCACCGAACTGACCATTCCAAAGCATCACCTCTTGAAAAGCGGTGTTGAGTATACTCGGCGACGCAAGCGGTTGAACGTCGGGGATGAAACTGGGGTCTTCGCTTGACTTGTCAAAGCCCTCTGCCAATACACGCATTTCACCCGCAATTCCAAACCCAAGACCGCCTTCTCCAATACCCTGAACAATTCCAGATTTAAAACCAGCACCTACATGGTGACAGCTGGCACATGACCATGTATTCGCCAGTTCGCCGTGCACCCCCTCAGTGGCAATTGCAGTTTCATGAAAAAGCATCATTCCCAGCTGCACTTTTTCTTGAGTCAAAGTATTGTTCGGATCGGAAGGAATATTTGAGAAGTCTGATGACTGGGGCAATATAAGACCTGCTGCACCACCATCTACTTGCTCATCTAATGTTGTCATGAGTTGCGTAGAGAGTGAACTTTCTACTATGGGCAGTTCTTCTTCACTATCGCCCCCACAGCCAACTAAAGTGAAGACACTGGCTGCAAGTAAAGCATTTTGAATATAAGGAGTTAACTTCATGGCATCACCTTTACTGCATTCAAAGAATTTTTAGAGCATCAGAGCCACGAAGGACAGTGGTGCTGATAGGAAGCACACTTATTAAAATTATTTAATCAGAATATAGTCACTTGAATTAAAAACCGCCAGAGAAAAGTATGAGACTTTCAAAATCTAAAAATATTTTTGAAAAAATGTTATTTTTTTCTTGAAAAGCATTTGGCTAATCCCATATCTGTTATGTCGGCGCTGAAAGGTCAGGTCGACAATACTGCCGCCGCATGTCGGGGCATCATTTTTTAACATATTGCTTTATTTTAAGGATATGACTATGCGTAATATCGATCTATCTCCACTATACCGTTCATTCATTGGTTCAGACCACCTTGCATCACTTGTAGACGCCGCAGCGCGCTCTGAAAAGCAAAGTACTTACCCGCCTTACAACATTGAGTTGCTAAGCGACGACAAGTACCGCGTTACTATGGCCATCGCTGGTTTTAGTAAAGACGATGTGTCTATTCAAGTTGAGGAAAACACGCTCACCATTACCGGCAACAAAAAAGCCGACAGTAATGAAAACAGCGAGCGAAAGTATCTTCACAAAGGTATTTCTGAACGCAACTTTGAACGAAAATTCCAATTAGGTGACCATGTAAAAGTGTTGGCTGCTGATATGGAAAATGGCCTTTTACATATCGATATGGAGCGAGTCATTCCTGATGCGAAGAAACCACGAACGATTGAAATTGGTTCGAATCTTTTAGAGAACTAGTCTTTAAATATTGTGTGTTTCCCTGTTTTAAACGGCGCTGTGTGGGCGCCGTTTTTTTATGCGTAATAAAAAAGCAGAGAAAATAGAGAGAAAAATAGAGAGACTACGGTTGAGGTTGCAGTCTGCTTCGCTTACGCAGACTGTATGGGTTTGCCGGTCGTAGGAAGTTGTGCGCCATAAGCGATGTTTTTCACGCAGATGTATTATGTAAGCGCTATGGCTTTATTTATCCTTGAGTAGCACGGTAAACGCAGTGCTCAAGAAAGACCCTTTTCAGGAAGTGTCTCATCAATAAATGCGTTACTCAGTAAGGGCAGTAAGTGCTTCACTCTGTAAATGAATAGTTCGCTTTACCAGACTCAGCGGAAGTGAACTGCCCAGTAAGATTCACGCCGGAAAGCTCTCCAGTCGCAGTCCCCGCTACAACGGTGAACGCACTACGCGCAACGCCGTCTTCAAACGAACCATCGTGTTTAAACGTAACGGTGCCTCGTCGCCCGTCAATCACACCGATAAACTCTTCAAAGCCAACAAAACATGCACTAATACCACTTTTGTAGCTCATGATGAACTCAACGTGACCTTCTCCCTTCATATCACCTTCGTAGGCTTGAACAACGCTGGCGTGCACAGTTTTCACCTGTTCGCACTTCTCTTTTATTACCTCTTCATTCCATTGTGTGATGGTAAATATGCCTTCGCCGTTCATGATTGACTCGCTTAATAATTCGCTTTCAGCCATATTATTAAAAATAGTTAATAAAAAGCAATACTGAATTTGTTACCAAGAGTAACCGGAGGATTTTATTTACTTTTTACCTCACTACTGTATCTACGAGAATACTGTACCTACGAGAAACAACCCGTAAGCGTGTTCCCCACTGACCTGATACCCATAAATGGTATTAAATAAAGCCTTTTAATGTAGCCAAGCCGAATGCATTACAGCTAGAGGCGTCTTGAATTTCGCCCGCTATGATTTTGTTTTTAAACTCTTCAACAGGCATTTTGAGTACCTTAAGATCTTCTTCCTCGCAGTCGAGCTCTTGCTCTCCCTGACTCAACTCAGAGGCGACAAAGATGTGGTAGCCTTGATTGCAGAAACCATAGGCAAGGTATTGAAAACCGACATATTCCATTTTGCCTGCTCTAAGGCCTGTTTCTTCTTTTAACTCGCCAGCAGCAAGTGAAAGCGGTGATGCATCGGGGTTGTCTTCCCATGCTCCTTGAGGAAATTCTATTTGTCTTTTACCAATGGAGTATCGATACTGTTCCACCAAGTAAACATCACCCTTATCAATGGGAATAATAATCGCAAAGTCAGGCTTTTCTACCACCCCGTAAATGCCCTCTTTACCACTGGAGCGTAGAATTTTATCTTCTCTTAATGTGAGCCATTTGTTCTGGTATACCACTTTGCTGTCTAGCGTTTCTATATCTTTCATAAAGCTCCCTACATAAGCATGGAATAAGAAGTGACTGGCAAAAACAAAAACGCCGAGCTTCAGCTCGGCGTTTTACATTATTTTGTATTATATGGACAACGCTAAGCTGGCGCTAAATATATTCTACTTCGATAATTTCAACTTCAACACTGCCAGCAGGCGTTTGAATGGTTACTGTATCATCTAACTCTTTACCAATTAGCCCGCGAGCAATTGGTGAATTTACTGAGATAAGGTTATTTTTGATATCAGCTTCATCGTCGCCAACAATGCGATATGTCGTTTCTTCTTCGCTGTCTACATTAAGGATAGTTACAGTGGTACCAAAAATAACTTTGCCCGTATTTTCCATTTTAGTAACGTCGATAATTTGCGCGTTCGACAGCTTACCTTCAATGTCTTGAATACGCCCTTCGCAAAAACTCTGTTGCTCTCGAGCAGCATGATATTCAGCGTTTTCTTTCAAATCGCCGTGTTCACGCGCATCTGCGATGTCCGCGATAATACGAGGACGTGTCTTGGTTTTAAGTTCGTTTAGCTCATCGCGCAGCATTTGGGCGCCATGCGCGGTCATTGGGTACTGACTCATAAATACAGTCTCGACTAACGTAATATTTAAACTGAAAAATGCGCCCTAAGGGCGCACTTTTATATATTCACACAAATGTAATAAAGCTAGGATACCTCGTATCCTAGCTCATGTCATTAGTGATTGATTCGAGCGTGTAGTTCTTGAACAGAGGCTACTTTGTTTCTATCGTCTGCAGATTTTGCTCTGATAGTCGCAAAGGCAGCGTTCATTGTCGTGGTATAGGTTACCTTATTAAGTAACGCTTCACGGCGAATGTACACTGAATCTGTGATTGCCTGACGACCTTCTGTTGTATTGATTAAATAGGCATACTCACCGTTTTTAATCGCATCAACAATGTTAGGGCGACCTTCAGACAACTTATTCACTACTGAACTCATAATGCCTGCATCGTACAGCGTTGTCGCCGTACCGCGGGTAGCTTCAACAGTAAATCCTGCGTCAACCAGGGCTCTTGCAAGCTCAATGATTTTGCCTTTGTCAGTGTCACGAACAGAAATAAGTGCCTTACCGCTTTTCGGCAGTGGCGCACCAGCACCTAAGTTCGCTTTGGCATACGCCTCTTCAAACGTATCGCCAACACCCATAACCTCACCCGTAGAGCGCATTTCTGGGCCTAACAGTGGATCAACACCTTGGAACTTCGCGAATGGCAGAACCACTTCTTTCACAGAGTAAAACGGTGGAATAATTTCTTTAGTAACACCTTGTTCAGCTAAGCTAACGCCAGCCATGGCGCGTGCTGCCACTTTTGCTAACTGAACGCCGGTTGCCTTAGAGACAAAAGGAACCGTACGTGCAGCACGTGGGTTAACTTCGATAAGATAAACTTCACCGTCTTTAATCGCAAACTGGGTATTCATTAAACCGATTACGCCAAGCTCAAGGGCCATTGCACGAACCTGTTCACGCATGGTGTCTTGAATTTGTGCTGACAGTGAGTGCGGTGGCAATGAACATGCAGAGTCACCAGAGTGAACACCCGCCTGCTCGATATGCTCCATAATACCGCCGATAACAACCTCTTTGCCGTCGCAGATGGCATCGATATCTACTTCAATGGCATCATCAAGGAATCGGTCTAGCAATACTGGGGCGTCGTTCGATACTTTAACCGCTTCATTTAGATAGCGCTTGAGATCTTTGATGTCGTAAACAATTTCCATTGCACGACCACCAAGAACATAAGACGGTCTAACGACTAACGGAAAGCCAATTTCTTCGGCCATCGCTAGTGCTTGTTCTACATTGGTAACCGTAGAGTTAGCAGGCTGCTTAAGATTCAGCTTGTTAACCATCTGCTGGAAACGCTCGCGGTCTTCCGCGCGGTCAATCGCATCAGGTGAGGTACCCATAATTGGTACGCCCGCAGCTTCAAGGGCCCGTGCAAGCTTAAGGGGCGTTTGCCCACCGTACTGAACGATGACGCCTTTTGGCTTCTCTTTTTCAACAATTTCAAGCACATCTTCAAGGGTGACAGGCTCGAAATACAAGCGGTCAGAAGTGTCATAATCGGTAGAAACCGTTTCTGGGTTACAGTTAACCATAATGGTTTCGTAACCATCTTCACGCATCGATAAAGCCGCGTGAACACAACAGTAATCAAACTCAATACCTTGACCAATACGGTTCGGTCCGCCGCCAATAACCATAATTTTGTCACGGTCTGTTGGGTTGGCTTCACACTCTTCATCATAGGTTGAATACATGTAGGCAGTGCTGGTAGAAAATTCAGCAGCACAGGTATCAACACGCTTATACACCGGCGCAATACCGAACTCTCTGCGTGTTTCACGCACGTCGCTTTCAGCTACTTTGGTAAGTTCTGCAAGACGAGAATCTGAGAAACCTTTACGCTTAAGTGTGCGCATAAGGTCTGTGTCTATGCCAGGCAATCCAAGTTCAGCAATCTGAGCTTCGTGTTTAATCAAGTCTTCTAGCTGCACCAAATACCAACGATCGATATTGGTTAAATCGAACACTTCATCAACGCTCATGCCCATGCGGAACGCGTCGCCAATGTACCAAATGCGCTCAGCACCGGGTTGACGCAATTCGTATATCACTTTGTTACGTGATTCAGAATCGTCTAAATCCACCATGGAGTTCAGGCCGTTAGCACCCACTTCTAAACCACGCAATGCTTTTTGCAATGACTCTTGCTGGTTACGTCCAATGGCCATGACTTCACCAACAGACTTCATCTGGGTAGTTAAACGGTCATTTGCACCGGCGAACTTTTCGAAGTTAAAGCGTGGAATTTTAGTCACAACGTAATCGATAGACGGTTCGAAAGACGCCGGCGTTAAACCACCAGTGATGTCATTCGCTAACTCATCAAGGGTATAACCTACCGCAAGCTTGGCAGCTACTTTAGCAATAGGGAAACCTGTCGCTTTAGACGCCAACGCAGAAGAGCGGGATACGCGAGGGTTCATTTCGATGATAACCAAGCGCCCTGTTTCAGGGTCAACACCAAACTGAACGTTTGAACCGCCGGTCTCAACACCAATTTCACGAAGTACCGCCATGGCAGCATTTCGCATAATTTGGAATTCTTTGTCGGTCAGAGTTTGTGCTGGCGCTACAGTAATCGAGTCGCCAGTGTGAACACCCATGGGGTCGAAATTTTCAATGGTACATACAATAATGCAGTTGTCTGCTTTATCTCGAACCACCTCCATCTCGTATTCTTTCCACCCTAGCAACGACTCGTCAATAAGCAGTTCGTTTGTAGGTGAAAGATCGAGGCCTCGGGTACAAATTTCGTTGAATTCGTCAATGTTGTAAGCGATACCGCCACCGGTTCCGCCCATAGTAAACGAGGGACGGATAATACATGGGAAGCCAATGCGGCTAAGCACGTCATGGGCTTCATCCATGGTGTGAGCAATTTCAGCACGTGGACATTCAAGCCCAATGTTCTTCATTGCTTTGTCGAAACGCTCGCGGTTTTCAGCTTTATCGATAGCATCAGCAGTCGCACCAATAAGCTCGCAACCAAACTCTTCAAGCACACCGTGCTTGTCTAACTCGAGTGCGCAGTTAAGTGCCGTTTGCCCACCCATAGTAGGAAGGATGGCATCTGGACGCTCTTTCTCAATTATTTTGCGTACTACTTCCCAGTGAATTGGCTCGATGTAAGTGGCATCTGCCATTTCGGGGTCGGTCATTATCGTCGCTGGGTTAGAGTTAACCAGAATGACGCGGTAACCTTCTTCACGCAGCGCTTTACACGCTTGAGCGCCTGAATAATCAAATTCACAGGCCTGGCCGATAACAATAGGGCCAGCACCTATAATAAGAATACTTTTTATGTCGGTACGTTTTGGCATGTTGGCTAATTCCTACTGCTTGTGTTGTTCAATAAGTTCAATGAAGTGGTCGAATAATGGCGCCGCTTCGTGAGGGCCTGGGCTTGCTTCAGGGTGACCCTGAAAACTAAACGCTGGCTTGTCGGTGCGGTGAATACCCTGCAACGACTTATCGAACAATGAAACGTGGGTGATTTCTAGGTTATCTGGCAAGCTAGATTCATCAACAGCAAAACCGTGGTTTTGGCTGGTGATCATAACCACGTTACGCTTTAGATCTTTAACCGGGTGATTCGCACCATGGTGACCAAATTTCATTTTGGCGGTAGTCGCGCCGCTGGCAAGCGCCAATAACTGGTGCCCTAAGCAAATGCCAAACACTGGAATACCCGTTTCAACAATGGTTTTGATTGCTGAAATAGCGTAATCACATGGCTCTGGATCGCCTGGTCCGTTTGATAGGAATACCCCATCTGGACTCATAGCAAGCACGTCGTCAGCAGGTGTTTGTGCCGGTACCAAAGTGATTTTGCAACCGCGGTCAGCAAGCATACGAAGGATGTTGTGTTTAACACCGTAGTCGTACGCTACCACATGATATTTGCTTTCACTTGGTGTTACGTAGCCTTTACCAAGCTCCCAGCTTCCTTCTGTCCATGTTTTCGGTTCGGTAATACTCACTACCTTTGCCAAATCCATGCCTTTAAGACCCGGGAATGCTTTGGCTTGCTCTAACGCACTAGACTCGTCTAATTCATCAGTACAAATGATACAACCATTTTGCGCGCCTTTATCTCGAAGAATTCGAGTTAAACGACGGGTATCAATATCTGCTATACCAACAATGCCTTTCGCTTTGAGGTATTCAGATAGAGTTTGTTGTTGACGATAGTTACTGGCAACGAGCGGCAAGTCGCGAATAATAAGACCTTTTGACCAGATTTTATCTGCTTCAACGTCTTCAGAATTAGTGCCGGTGTTACCAATGTGTGGATAGGTAAGGGTAATGATTTGTTCAGCGTAAGATGGGTCGGTAAGAATTTCTTGATAGCCTGTCATGGAAGTGTTGAAAACAACTTCCCCAACGGAACAGCCAGCGGCACCAATAGCAGTACCTTTAAAAACAGAACCGTCCTCTAACACCAAAAGGGCAGAATGAGCCAAGTCAACCTCCAGATTAAGGATAACTATGTGTTTGTGCAGTTTTTTGCACAAACCCCACAAAAAACGGAAGGTAATGAAAACAATACATCCCGTTTCACGATCTTTGCAGCTAATAAATACGTGCTCTACAGCCGATTTACTCGCTAAGAATTCGAAATTCTGGCAAATTCCGGCGAGTATACATTACTCACCGAAAATGTCTAATTTATTTGTAATAATTTATTAAAATAGCCCTTAACATCGTTTTTTTGCGCAGAACCACTGAAAGTACGGCTTAGTGTTTAAATAACGCTCGCACCGCTCATTCAACGCTCAACTCATGCCCTAGCCGTCGCTGTTCAAGTAGTCCGCGTTCAAGCCCAAACTGAATTAGCGCGGTACTCGTTATATTGCTTTTTTATCGTAGGCAGAAGATAAGCAACAGCTCCATAGCTATTGAAAGCTTCAAATTAAAGCTTTAAATTTAAAACATCAGTCATGGAGTATAGTCCAGGTTTTTGACCGCACAACCACTTTGCAGCATGAACAGCACCTTTAGCAAACGTAAGTCGACTCGATGCTTTATGCGTAATTTCTAAACGCTCGCCAATATCAGCGAAAAGCGCAGTGTGCTCACCTACAATATCACCGGCTCTGACCGTAGCAAAACCGATGGTGCCTTGGTCTCTTTCAGGCTCTTTGCCCTCACGTCCATAAACTGCGCAGGTACTTAAGTCTCTTCCAAGTTCCTCTGCAATGGCCTCACCAATCGCCATAGCTGTGCCTGATGGCGCGTCTTGTTTAAATCTATGGTGGGCTTCCGTTATTTCAATGTCTGCCGTTTCACCTAACACGCTAGCCGCTTGCTTTACTAGCGACAGCATTAAATTTACGCCAACACTGTAATTAGCAGCAAATACGATAGGGATATGCTTTGCTGCTTCGTCTAGCGCTGCCAACTGCGCTTTGTTAAGCCCTGTAGTACCAATCACTACTGGCGTATTGTTCTCAACGCACCAATTTAAATTGGTCTCGATGATAGATGGCAATGTAAAGTCGATCATGACATCGGCATCTTCTTCTGATAACGATGAAAATCCTGAACAATCTACCGACTTTTTACCAATGCCTGCCAACTCGCCTACATTCATACCCACCCAAGGTGAGTCATCTCTCACTGTAGCGACACTTAGGTCTGCATTTTCACTTAGGTCGAGGGCTTCAATTAACACCCTACCCATGCGCCCATTCGCGCCAAATAGTCCTACTTTCATGTTTAATCTTTTAAATAATTCTAAACTTGTTCACATTCTGCCAAATGCATTCACTAATGCAATGCGATTGTTAGATTAATTGAGGTGATATCATCATTTACAGTATATATAGAAGATCACATGAACTTACATAGAGGGCGACATAGAAGGCTACATAACAGGTCATAATTTTTATCACCTTCGCCCACAGTGTTATTTTTATCAGTTCGAACTCGAATTTTGAGTGCAGAGTCGATACGATAAAGAAAAACGCCCTCTTATCTACTCAAACATAAAAGAACACCTCTTATGAAAAAAAGGCTTATCTGGGATTTGCCCACTCGACTGTTTCACTGGCTATTGATGCTGAGTATTTTGGCTCAATACGTGACCGCTGAGTTACTTGACGATGCCCTGCAGTGGCATTTCTATATTGGTTATTTTACGTTGGGGCTGATTATATTCAGGCTACTTTGGGGTATGTTTGGCCCAAGGTACGCCAAATTTAGTCAATTCGTAAAAGGCCCTGGGGCTGTGTTTGCGTACGTAAAGACTCTCTTTGATAGAGACAGCTTGCCATCCGTTGGACACAATCCACTAGGCGGCTGGTTTGTGGTGGTTATGATAGCACTTGTGCTAGTGCAAGCCGTTTCAGGACTGTTTATGACTGACGATATCTTTCTGGATGGACCTTTGCGAAGCATGGCGAAAGACGATGTCTTATCAATCATGAATACACTGCACCATCTATCATTCGATACACTGGTGTATGTAATTGTGCTGCACATTGGCGCTAGTGTATTTTACGGTTTCTATAAAAGACAAAAGCTTGTGCCGCCAATGATAAGCGGTAAAAAGCCTCTGCCTGAAGACGAAGCGCAATACTACGGCGAAGCTCAGGGCATAACACACTCTCAGTTAGGCAAGGCCATTATTATTGCCCTTGTCGCTGCTGCGTGTGTGTATGTTGTGGTTGAAGTTTTACCACCTTCAGCCCCTGCCGCCCAGTATTATTACTAGCATATTTTTAGTGCTAGCCCGTAATTATTACTTAAGCGTGTAGTTCAACAAGAGCGCTAGCATCCGGATGAAAATGGATAGGCTAGCGGCGCTTTTAAAAGATACGCTAGCGGCGCTCTCTAGAAGAGGCGCTAGCGTTAGGTTTGAATACAAAGTAACTACCTATACCTCGGCTGCTTCTACAAGCCCTTTATCGCGCATTAACGTGGCAATTTCAGCAACGCTGCTCGGATCGTCTATAGTTGAGGGAACTGACACGGGTTCGTCAGCAGCTATTTGTCGCAATAATTTGCGCAGAATTTTACCTGACCTAGTTTTCGGCAGACGCTTAACAACAATGGCGCGTTTAAAACAGGCAACGGGACCAATGCTGCTCCTTACCGAAGCAACCAGTTCTTTTTCTAAGTCTGCCTCATTAATATCAACGCCGTCTTTTAACAAAACTAAACCTACAGGGAGTTGACCTTTTAGTGCGTCGTTGACCCCGATAACGCTGCATTCAGCTACTGCAGGGTGTGCAGCAAGCACTTCTTCCATTTCTCCTGTAGAAAGCCTATGGCCTGCTACATTGATAACATCGTCGGTGCGCCCCATGATAAACACGTAACCGTCTTCATCGATATAGCCGTTGTCACCCGTGCTGTAGTAGCCCTCAAACTCTCTTAGATAACCATTCACTAACCGAGAGTGGTCTTGCCAAATCGTAGACAAACACCCTGGAGGCAGCGGCAGTTGAATGGCAATAGAGCCTTTTTGTCCGGGTGCCGATTCACTATCAATACCATTGAGTACTTTTACGTTGAAGCCTGGAGTGGGCACACTTGAGGAACCAGGCTTAGTCTGCATTGGTTCTATTCCCATTGGGTTTGAGCAAATGGGCCATCCCGTTTCAGTTTGCCACCAATGATCCACTACCGGCTTATTGGTTTTCTCTAGCGTCCAATAATACGTAGGAGGGTCTAAACGCTCTCCGGCCATAAATATCGTTCGCAGACTGGAAAGGTCATACTGCTTGATAAACTCGCCTTCTGGATCTTCTTTTCGAATAGCTCTAAAAGCAGTAGGTGCGCCAAATAAAATATTGATTTTATGCCGCTCTACCATACTCCAAAATGCCCCTGCATCGGGCGTGCCTACAGGTTTACCCTCATACATTACCGAGGTAGCACCTTTTATCAGTGGTCCATAAACGATATAAGAATGCCCAACTACCCAGCCTACATCGGAAGCCGCCCAAAACACATCGTTTTCATCAATACCGTAAAGTGCTCCCATAGAATAATAAAGGGCTACGGCGTGACCACCATTGTCTCGTACTACACCTTTGGGTTTGCCGGTCGTGCCAGACGTATAAAGAATGTAGAGAGGATCTGTTGCGTCTACCTTAACGGCAGGGACGGGCGAACACGTTTCCATTAAAGAATGCCAATCATAATCGAAGGTAGAATCGAGTTCGGCGTGCAGCTGTGGCCGTTGAAAAACCACGCATCCATTAGGCTTGTGCGAGGCAAGCTCAATGGCACTGTCTACCAACGGTTTATAAGGGAGCAGCTTTGCTCCCTCAATGCCGCAAGACGCAGTAACAATAAACGAAGGAGTAGCGTCATCTATGCGTACCGCTAATTCATTTGCTGCAAATCCACCGAAGACCACAGAATGAATAGCACCTAAGCGAGCACAGGCAAGCATGGCGATAGTGGCTTGTGGGATCATGGGCATATAAATTATTACTCGCTCTCCCTTAGAGACCCCAAGGTCTTGAAGCGCGCCGGCAAAGGTAGCCACTTCCTGTAGCAATTCACTGTAGCTATAGGTTCGCGTGGTATTGGTAACCGGAGAGTCGTAGATAAGGGCGGCTTTGTCTCCCCTCCCCGCATTGACATGGTGATCAAGCGCAAGATAACTGGTATTGAGCTGCCCGCCTTTGAACCACGTTTGATAACCGTTTGCTGAGCCAGATAGTGCTGTTTCAGGCGCTTTAAACCATTCTATGTCGCGAGCTTTTTCTAACCAAAAGCGTTCAGGAGAGGTTGTTGAGGCTGTATATTCTTCTTTGTAGTTCATAACCAAATCCGTTGTAGAGTTCATTGTTACACTACTTCAGTATAGTCGTGAATGCTTATAAGACTTCAGGCTTACATAAGTTAAGCTTTTGTTTAATAGTCAAAAAAAAGCCGGCAGCACCGCTACCAGCTTTTCAAAAAAACGAGTTCGCTTTTGATAAAAATAGCTTAGTCTTTTTTGTAGTCATCGTGACATGACTTACAGCTTGCACCAATTTTCCCAATGGCATCTCGGTAAGCACTCTTATCGCCAGCTTTAACGGCAGTTTGTAAGCCCTGAGCGGCAGTGTTAAGCGCAGCAATTTTTGTTTCAACATCTGAGAAATTTTCCCAAATAGCATCTTTTGCGCCAGTGTCTACGTTGTATTCTCGAGTATCTACCGACAAGTAGTCGCCCATCATGGTAGCAAGTTGCTCTAATCGCACAGCGTTAGTTTGCATTACAGACTCATCAAACGGTAATGCGCCTTTTGCCATGCCACCTAGTGGTCCCATATTGCTTTTCACTAGTTGAAAAATTGACTGGCGATATTGTGTTGCCGCTTTTGCATGCTTTGCCGACATTGCAGGCTTTACTTCTGCGGCTAATGCGTTACTAGAAAACGCAACACTTGAAAATGCCATGCAAGCTGTGGCTGCGATTACTACTTTATTTATATGTTTCATGCCTGTTCCCTTTTTTTAACACTATGAGATTTGCTTTCTATACACTGCGGTATCAGTGGTGATTTTTATAAGGCCTGTTGCCCCGCTGTTTCGAGCGCGCTTTTCATCGTGACGAAGAGCCGTTCAAAGCGCAAGTGATAATTGATAAAAATCAGGCGAAACAATCTAGGAACATGCCAAGCGCATGTTAGGGGCACAAAAAGTACACCCGCAAAATTGAGAGTTAGGAAACACAAGAAATTACAGCAGTGAAGAGTTAGAAAAATGATGGCAAGTAAAAAAAAGGCAAGGCCCCATTAAAGGGGCCTCTAGTGCGGCGCAATGCCGCTACCATGTTGAAATGGTAATCACACCGCTTGAAAGCGTGGTGTGATAAATTCAGTATGGTTGAAGATTAAATTCTTCCGTTAAGCTCAGCAGAAATGGGTGAGTCTTGTAAACCTTGCTCAGCAATCCACGCTTGAAGTGTTTTGCCGTCTGCTTCTGGCGCTTGAAGGTCTTTACTTGGCATTTTCTTAACAAGTAACGTACCTACTTCAACCGCATTGCTGGTTACTGCTGTACGGATAAGGCTTTGTCCGTCACATGAAACACCTGCGTAATAATCGCGAAGTTTCAAACGGTAATCTGACTGTACGCTACGCATTTTCTTACGAAGCTCACCTTTGTCATCAGCCTGTACGATGGTACAGATATTAGCTAGTGCATCATTGATGCCGTCTGCTTGTGCTGCGTTAGAGAAAGCAAGAGTAGAAGCTGCGATAACGATAGAGGTTTTAACTATTTTCAACATGGTTAAAGTTCCTGATTTAATTAATAAAGGGTTTAAGTTGGTGCGTCTTTGCAAGTGCTGCGTGACTGCATGTGATGTATTAAACGCCATTATTGGTAGAACAAAAACATGCTGAACAATATATAAGTATTCAAACCTATACTTTAGTTGAAGCCAAAAATTACCACCCAGTGTTAAATATAAAAGTTATCATTTAATTTCAAAAACTTAACAATAATCAAAGCAAACAAATCAGAATTATTGAATATAGGAAAGTAAGGACAAAAGGTATGAATTGAGGAAATAATTAGGTCAAATTGACCTAGATAGACAGTGGCTACAGATAAAAAAATGCCAGTTAGCATGGCTAACTGGCATTTTTTAATTATCTTTTTAAGTTGTCTTTTTGAGCTATCTTTCCGTGCTATCTTTCCGAGCTATCTTTCCGAGCTGTGTTTTTGGCTATTTTATTAAGCCTTTAAACATGATGAGGTGTGTGACCTCACCAGCATTACGACAGAAACTTAACACCTAAAAAGCTGACTAACTTAATTAGTTAGATCGTCAAAGAACTTTTTAACGCCATCAAAGAAGCCTTGTGCCTTCGGACTATGCTTACTTGAAGCTTTACCCATCGACTCTTCAAGCTCGCGCAATAGCTCTTTCTGCTTAGATGAAAGGTTCACTGGTGTCTCTACCACAACCTTACACATTAAGTCGCCAAGCGCGCCGGTACGCACCGACTTAACGCCTTTGCTGCGTAGGCGGAACATACGACCAGTCTGAGTTTCAGGGCTTATTTTCAGCTTCACTTTCCCATCGAGTGTAGGAACTTCTAACTCACCACCAAGGGCTGCGGTGGTAAAGCTTAACGGTACTTCGCAGTACAAGTTGTTGCCATCACGCTCGAAAATTTCGTGGTCGCGAATATGTACTTGAACGTACAAATCGCCTGCTGGCGCGCCGTTTTCACCGGCTTCACCTTCACCTGACAAGCGAATTCGGTCACCCGTATCCACGCCTGCTGGAATCTTAACATTAAGGGTTTTCGTTTTTTCTTTGCGACCATGCCCGTGACAGCTGTTACATGGATCTTCAATAATTTTGCCTTTACCCGAACAGGTAGGACAGGTTTGTTGAACCGCGAAAAACCCTTGACGCATTTGCACTTGGCCGTTGCCGTGACACGTTGGGCATGTTTTTGGCGAGGAACCGTTTTTAGCCCCAGAGCCATCACACACTTCACATTCTGCCAAAGCAGGTACCCGAATATCAACGCTCTTACCGCGAACCGCTTCTTCTAGCGAAAGTTCAAGGTTGTATCGAAGGTCTGAACCTTGACGAGCGCGAGATTGACGACCGCCTCGACCGCCGCCACCAAAGATATCGCCGAACACATCACCAAAGATGTCGCCGAAATCTGCACCGCCGCCGTAGCCACCACCACCGCGGTTAGGATCAACGCCTGCGTGACCATACTGATCGTAAGCAGCACGTTTCTGTGAATCTGACAGAATCTCGTAAGCTTCTTGAATTTCCTTAAACTTTACTTCAAGTGCTTTGTCACCCTCAGTACGGTCTGGGTGATATTTCATCGCTAGCTTTTTATACGCTTTTTTAATTTCGCGTTCGCCAGCACTTTTATCTACTCCAAGCACTTCGTAGTAGTCACGTTTCGACATATCGTTTACTTACCCTACTTATTGTCGACAAGCCATGTAAATCGCCTGTCAAATCTACATCTGACTGTTGTGAAAATCACCTGCGCTGCTCATACGCTAACGACAAGTCATTTACACAACAAAGGCGCAGCAAGAAAATCCTGATGCGCCTGAACTGCTAAACAGCCCGGCGCACCGGGCTAATCATTACAGCTTACTTTTTATCTTCGTCTTTGACTTCTTCAAATTCGGCGTCAACAACATCGTCATCGCCTTTTGCAGAAGCTTCTTGCTCAGCGCCTTCTTGTGCGCCGGCTGATGCACCTTGCTGCGCTTGCGCTGCTTCCATCAACTTGCTAGACGCTTGGATAAGTTCCTGCGTTTTCGCTTCGATTTCAGCTTTGTCTTCGCCTTTGCTCGCTGTTTCTAGCGCGCTTAATGCTTCTTCAATTGGCGCTTTGTCTTCTGCACTTAATGCATCGCCAACTTCTTCCATTTGCTTACGAGTCGCGTGGATCATGCCGTCAGCTTGGTTGCGAGCCTGAATAAGTTCTTCGAACTTCTTATCAGCTTCTTTGTTCGCTTCAGCGTCTGCTACCATTTTTTCTACTTCATCGTCACTTAGACCTGAAGAAGCTTTGATAGTGATCTTCTGCTCTTTACCCGTATCTTTGTCTTTCGCTGACACGTGTAGGATACCGTCGGCATCGAGATCGAAGGTTACTTCGATTTGCGGTACACCGCGTGACGCTGGACGAATACCTTCAAGGTTGAACTGACCAAGAGACTTGTTGCCGCTTGATTGCTTACGTTCACCCTGTAGTACGTGTACTGTTACCGCAGACTGATTGTCTTCTGCTGTAGAGAACGTTTGCGACTTCTTCGTTGGAATAGTCGTGTTCTTCTCAATAAGCGCCGTCATTACGCCGCCCATGGTTTCAATACCAAGAGACAGTGGAGTAACGTCTAGAAGCAATACGTCTTTAACATCACCAGAAAGAACACCGCCTTGAATTGCCGCGCCTACTGCAACAGCTTCATCAGGGTTAACGTCTTTGCGTGGCTCTTTGCCGAAGAATTCAGTTACATACTTTTGAACCAAAGGCATACGAGTTTGACCACCAACTAAGATGATATCGTTAATCTCGCCTACTGATAGACCAGAATCTTCGATAGCCTGCTTAAGTGGACCAAGCGAATTTTTAACTAACTCTTCAACAAGAGATTCTAGCTTAGAGCGAGTTAGTTTAATCGCTAAATGCTTAGGACCTGAACCATCAGCAGTGATGTAAGGCAGGTTAACCTCTGTTTGTTGTGAAGATGAAAGTTCAATTTTCGCTTTCTCACCGGCTTCTTTAAGACGCTGCATAGCAAGCGGATCTTTACGAAGGTCGATGCCTTGATCTTTCTTAAACTCGTCAACAAGATAGTTGATAACACGGTTATCGAAATCTTCACCACCAAGGTGGGTGTCACCGTTTGTAGCGAGTACTTCAAATGTGTGCTCGCCGTCTACTTCATCAATTTCGATGATAGAGATATCGAACGTACCACCACCTAAGTCGTATACTGCAACGATGTTATCGCCTTGCTTTTTGTCCATGCCGTAGGCAAGAGCAGCAGCAGTTGGCTCGTTGATAATACGCTTAACTTCAAGACCAGCAATACGACCCGCATCTTTCGTTGCTTGACGCTGAGAATCGTTAAAGTATGCAGGTACAGTGATAACTGCGCCTGTCACTTCTTCGCCAAGATAGTCTTCAGCGGTCTTTTTCATTTTCTTAAGTACTTCAGCAGAAATCTGAGGAGGCGCCATTTTCTCGCCTTTCGCTTCTACCCATGCGTCACCGTTATCAGCCTCTACAATTTTGTAAGGCATGATGTCGATGTCGCGCTGTACTTCTTTATCTTTAAAGCGACGACCAATCAAACGCTTGATAGCGAATACGGTATTTTCAGGGTTAGTTACTGCCTGACGCTTCGCTGATTGACCAACAAGCGTTTCGCCGTCATTTGTGTATGCAATGATTGATGGCGTTGTACGATCGCCTTCCGCGTTTTCAAGTACGCGTGGTTTGTCGCCGTCTAGAACTGCGACACATGAATTTGTTGTACCTAAATCGATACCTATGATTCTACCCATTTTCGTGTCTCCGAAAAGTTTCTTAATTCTGTAAAATTAGTGGGGTTATTCCCGCTATTTTCAATAGTTGTCAGTAAAAAAACTGACTTTTTGTGTCTTATTTCGCTGTGCGTTGTTTGTTCAACTTACGCTTGCGTATCAACACCACCGCTTGGCGCGCGCGATACCATTACCATGGCAGGGCGGAGCAAACGGCCGTTAATTTGATAACCTTTCTGCATCACTGCCATTACTGTGTTCGGCGCGTGGTCTGCACTTTCTTGCATCGACATTGCCTGATGCAAATCAGGGTTAAAGGTTTCGCCCTGCGGATCAATAAGGCTTAATCCAAATTTCTCAATAGTGCTCATAAAACTTTTGTGGGTCATCTCCACACCTTCGAGCAGCGGCTTCACCGCTTCATTGTCGCTATCCGAAAGTTCGATAGCACGCTCTAGGTTGTCAACAACAGGCAGAAGCTCACCAGCAAAACGCTCTAGTGCGAACTTGCGTGCTTTCTCAACTTCACCTTCAGCGCGACGACGAGCGTTGTCGGCATCAGCGCGAGCGCGAAGTACGCCGTCTTGTTGCTCTTTAATCGTTGCTTGAGCTTCAGATAAAGCAGTCTCTAGCTCATAAATGCGCTGTGTAGCTTCATCTTGAGGAGCGTCAGTACCTTCTACTACCTGGCCTTCAACTTCTACTTCTTCAGCAGCCTGCACAGTTTCATCAACTGCGTTTTCTTTATCTGCGTGCACGTCGCGACTGTCGCTCATGCCTACCTCCAAACATTGTATAAATTGGGCAACACCCATTTGCTAGTATTACTAAACAAAAGGAATATCTCTGTTGCGCTTATTTATGGGGCTGGTTTGTAAGCGATCAAGGGTAACCACACAATTTTTGTGGTTTGAATTTAATTTTTTTTCAAAAAATAATTATCAGCGTCAATACTGCTCACTATTGTGAAAATCGTGTTAACGTAAATCAGTGATTTTTATGAGGTGGGTGAATGCTCAGCATTTGGTCGGTAGGCAGTATTGTTGCCGTTTATCTTTTTATTTTGTTTGCTATTGGCTTCTGGGGCGAAAGGTACCTCAAAGACAATCGGCAGCACCCTATCTTATATAGCTTAGGCTTAGGCGTTCACTGCACGTCGTGGGCGTTTTTTGGTACCACATCACAAGCCGCAGAATATGGTTGGGCTATAGTGCCTACTTACATGGGCATTATATTAACCATGGTTTTTGCATTTCCTGTGGTACTGCACATCAGTCGGTTATGCCAGCAACACAATATCACTTCTCTCGCTGATCTGATTGGTATGAGATACCAGCACTCTCACCTTGTCGCGGCTTTTGTGAGCGTGCTGTGTTTTGTGGGGGTTATTCCGTACATCGCTTTGCAGCTCGACGCCATTACCAAAAGTATTACTCTGATCACACCCAATACCGCGGAAACCAGCCAAAGCGTTAGCATGTATGTGGCTTTGTTGATGGCTATTTTTGCCATCATTTTTGGGACGCGAACCCTGAACTTAACCGACAAGCACCCTGGGCTTTTAATGACTATTGCATTTGAGTCGGTGTTTAAGCTTGTGGCGCTGTGGTGTATTGGTATTTTCGTTTGCTATTTTATGTTCGACGGTGTGCTCGACCTTATTTCAAAAGCGTCTGTAAATGAACAAGCGCGAGAGGTTATCTATGCCGACAGCGCTCCCCTTGTTTATGTTACTCATGTAATGCTTGGGGTTTGCTCCATGTTTGTACTGCCGCGTCAATTTCATATGAATTTTGTCGAGATAAACGGCGAAGGGGAACTGCGAACCGCTCGCTGGTTTTTCCCCGTGTATTTATTGGGCATGACCATTTTTCTCATTCCTTTGGCCCTGGCTGGCAAAATGCTGCTGCCTGAAAGCGTAAGCTCAGATACCTATGTATTGGCGCTTCCTCTTTTTGCCGAAAACACGCTGCTCTCAATCATTGCGTTTTTAGGAGGATTGTCTGCAACCACCAGCATGGTAATTGTGGCCACGCTTGCCCTAGGCATAATGATTGCCAACAACTTAGTTACGCCGCTTTGGATAAAAGCGAGGTTAAGAACCGAGCCAAACCATACGCTTGAGACAAATAAAGTACTCGTTATTCGTCGCTTAACCGTGTTGGTAGTGCTGTCGGTGGCCCTTTGGTATCACCTCAATGTCAGCCAAGCTGCACCACTGGTAAAAAGTGGCGTGATCGCCATTGCCTTGTTGGGGCAGTGCTTTCCCGTACTGATGTTTGGCCTTTATTGGAAAAAAAGTACTAAGGCTGCTGCTTTGGCCGGGTTATGTGCAGGCTTTCTTTGTTGGTGCGCACTACTGCTCTACCCCAGCGTTATGTCTAGTTACTATTTTAATGCACCGCCCACAGATGCTCAGCTAGGTATCGGCTTTATTGTTTCACTTATTACCAACGCCGCCGTATATGTGGTGGTTTCCCTGATAAGTTTAATCAATAAACGACGATTAATAAGTAGAAGGGGCTTAGTGGGTCATCGAGGTACCAATGGCTCTCAAACTCATAACCTAGTTGGCAATATTGACGACAGTGAGAATTTGGCCTTATCCACACCCTACTTAAAAATTCGCGTGGGTGACATCGTCTCTTTAACTCAAAGAGTGTTAGATAAAAAGAGTCACGACACGTTAATCAATCAACTTTCCATCGACGTCTCTGACGCTCGCGCTAACGGGCTTGCCAATCACACCTTATTGCAACGAGTAGAGCAACTTCTTGCAGCGCAAGTTGGCGGACCAAGCGCTCGTATACTATTAGGCGCTATTGCCGATAAAAACACAGATTCACTTCCCGAGCTTGTAGACTGGGTGGAAGAAGCCTCTCAGTCGTTTCAATTCAATCACGAGGTGCTGCAGTCGTCTGTGCAAAACATAGAGCAAGGGATCAGTGTGCTTGACGAAAAGCTGCACTTACTTGCTTGGAATGAACGCTACGTTGAATTGTTCAGCTACCCTAGAGGCTTTTTAAAAGTCGGCATGTCAATTCATGAAATACTGAGCTTTAATGCCAAACGAGGGCTTTTTGGGAAGCAAGAGCGCAATAGGAATGAAACCGATACTAGCATTTCAGCGACAGCAGACTCAGCGACAACAGCGTCGGGAGCAGCAGATTCGACTGCTGTAGATTCAACGCCTGTAGATTCAATGCTTCTAGATTCAGCAACCATAGATACTGACATTACCGATGTAGATGAGATAAAGGGCCGCATTAATCAAGAAATAGAAAAGCGCGTTCAGTTTATGCTGGAAGGGAGTCGCCACAAATATATACGAAAACAACATGATGGCAGGGTTATAGAACTTAACGGCGCCCCCCTTCCCGGAGGCGGCTATGTAACTACCTATAGCGATATTACCGAATACATCGCCATTCAAGATGAATTAAAAGAGTCAAAATCGGAACTTGAGCAGAGGGTAATGCGACGCACGAAAGAGCTTCAGCTTGCCAAGCAACAGGCTGATGCAGCAAACGAGAGTAAAACTAAATTTTTAGCCGCTGCAGGACACGATTTGATGCAGCCGTTTAACGCCGCAACCCTCTTTGCTTCTATGCTAGAGAAGAAAACGAAAAATAGTGAATTATCGGGCTTGTCTGAGGGCGTAGTGAATTCACTTAATAACGCACAAACGCTACTTTCTATGCTGCTAGATATGACAAAGTTAGACTCTGGCGTACTCAAACCCAATAAGATCACCTTCGCCGTAGACGACGTGCTTTCATCATTAGTGACGGAGTTTAGTCTTATCGCGTCTCAGCGAGATATTTCATTAAAATACGTAAAAACACACTGTCACACACACACCGATAAGCACCTTTTCAGAAGAGTGATACAAAACTTACTGTCTAACGCGATACGGTATACCCAAAAAGGCAGTGTTTTAATTGGGGTAAGACAATGTAGCGCCAATGGTGAAAAAGCATTGAATGTATGCGTTTACGATACAGGTCCGGGTATTCCACTGCATCAACAAGAAGCTATTTTTGGCGAATTCCACCAGCTAGAAAACCCCAATAGTTCACAGGGCATTGGCTTAGGATTAACCATTGTTGATGGGGTATGCAAGTTGCTCGGGCACTCTGTATCACTGAAATCTGCTTTGCATAAAGGCAGTTGCTTTGCCATTACTGTGCCTAAGTACCCTGCAAGCGCAATACAGAGAAAAGGAATGGAGGCCGAACCCAACCCTCTGCCGCTCGACGCTACAAAAGGTATTGCTAGAGGAAGCGCTTTAGGAGAAGCAGAAGAGAACTCACACTCGCTGTTTTTAACAAACAAACAAATTCTACTTATTGAAAACGACGAGCAAGTAACGGTAGCCATGCAGGCGCTTCTCAGTGATTGGGGAGCTGAGGTTATTACCGCAACAGGAAAGAAAGACGCCCTTGCTGCTTTCAAACACAAACCTGACGTTATTATAGCCGACTATCATCTAAACTTCGGTGAAACAGGCACAGACATTTTGCAGTCAATGGACTCCTTGCCATCTGATTCTATAGCGTCGCTTCAATCAATAGCGTCGTTTCAATCAATAGCATTATCTGAATTATCAAAGTCGCTCAAGCCTAACAACCCAGCGCTTCGTATATTAATCACTGCGAACCGCAGCCCTGAGATAAGGGATTTAGCCGCAGAGATGAACCTTGCCTATTTACCAAAACCTGTAAAACCAAGTGCCCTCAAGCGATTGTTAAAACAGACTTTTAGCTAAAGTCGGTAAGGACTCCCCTATCGCTTAAGTATTTAGTACAGTGCCAATATGGCCTTTAACGATGCTAAATCTACTGGTTTAGTGAGATATTCGTCCATACCTGCATCGAGGCATTTTTGCTTTTCGCTATCCATGGCATGGGCTGTTAGCGCGACAATGGGTATCTTTTTGTTTTCATCTCCTGCATGCCCCTCGCGAATACGACGTGTTGCCTCATAACCGTCCACATTCGGCATTTGGCAGTCCATAAAAATAAGGTCGTAATGTTTCGCTCTTGGTTTCGACAAACGTTCTATCGCTTCAACGCCATCGTTTGCAAGCTCAACCTCTACTCCCAAGTTAGTTAAAATTGCTAACATAACTTGTTGATTTATCGCGTTGTCCTCAGCCAATAACACATTCAAATCGAAAGATTGTGGTTCTTTCTCGACGTGCATAACGCTATTAGCTTCCTCGCTTATTAGAGGCGCACTTAGCTTTACCACAAACCTAAATGTAGAACCCTGCCCAGGTGTGCTTTCAACAGATATTTCGCCGCCCATCAATTCACAAAGCTGCTTGCTAATTGCAAGCCCCAGCCCGGTACCACCATATTTTCTTGTGGTCGACATATCAGCTTGGGAGAAAGAGTCGAAAAGTCCAGGCATGGCAGATTCGCTAATACCAATACCCGTATCACTAATCTCTACATTCAATAACAATGCATCTCCCTCGCTCACTACATTATACTGAATGTTTATACCGCCGCTTTCTGTGAACTTAATGGCATTAGACAGTAAATTATTAAAAATTTGTTTTAGGCGATGAGGGTCTCCCACAACCTTTTTGTAACTCTCACCAGCGGCTTTTGACTTAAGCCACAATCCCTTTTCTTGTGCTTGAAAGGTTTGTTCCTGCACAAAGTTACCCATGAACTGCGCTAAGTCGAATTCAACATTTTCTATAGCCAGCTCTCCGGCTTCTATTTTTGAGAAATCTAGAATATCGTTAATGATGATCATCAATGAATCTGCACTGCGTTGAGCAGTGTTAATAAATTTCGTTTGTTTGTCATTAGGAGACGTACGGCTGATCATTTCAATCATGCCAATAATACCGTTCATTGGAGTGCGAATTTCGTGACTCATATTGGCAAGAAATGCACTTTTTGCTTCGTTTGCTTTTATTGCTTCATGCTCATGAGCAATCGCTAAGTCCCTTTCTTGCAGCAGCTCCACTTGTTTACTCACCAAACTTCTTCGCGCTAAATGTGCAAACCAGCTCAATGTTGTGCTCATAGCCAATGCAAAGAAAAAATGCATCGTCATAGACATCTCGACCACTGAATTAATGACTAACCACCCCGCCCAATTTAGCAGTATCAATAACACCCAGTGCAGCCTTTTCGAGAGAACAATACCGCTGGCAATAATAACTAAGAAAAGATTGGTTGTTTGTTCAGGTGATTGAGAGTGCCATAAATGTAAAAGGCTATTCGTTGTGCCAAGCAGTAATATTGAAACAATCCCTAAACGCTGCCATACACTTGAAAGATTTTGTGCTTTCAGCATAAGAGTAAAGCTAATGACAGTGGTTATGGATGCGGATGTGACAAGCACCCATTTAAATTCTTCAGTAAGTAACAGGAAGTGACTAAAGGAAAGCGCAAAATATAAAAAGAAAAAAGCCATTGCAACAGGTTTTAGTGGCTCCTGATGTACGCCTTTAGCTGTTGCCGCTGACTTTTGCAAACTCATCTTAATCCTAGTCCGTGTTTAAGAGAGTTAGATATTAGGCTAAAACTATAAAATTTACATAATCAATTAGGCTAAGAATTGCGCAGCTATTCATCTTTAGAACCACCTTCTCTTCTGCGGCTGTTGGTACCGCTATTTTGGTGCTGCTATTTTGGTGCTGCTATTTTGGTGCTGCTATTTTTAGTGTGATTATGGTCGGTGCTGCTTTTTCCATTAACACCGTCGTCGTTTATACGTTTATTTGTCTATCTGCTTATCGCTGCTACCGGTATCGCTTGCACCAGTGAAGTTTCTATCCGTAATGTTTTGTTCAGTGCGGTTTTGTTCAACATTATGACCAAGCACCACATCGATAACTGTTTTCTCGTGTTCAGTGAACGCCGTTTTAAAATTATCACTGTGCACAGGTATTGATTTACGCATAGGTGGAGCAATGCGCTCGTTAGCTCTTGCCAACTGCTGAGTAAAATCTTCTATAGATATTCGATTGTAGGTATACACTCCCTCTTTCTTTCCTCCAATAGACGGCGTGAGCAGGTCGTCATGCTCGAGTAAAAACGCATGTTTGAATACCGCCTGAGATTTAGTAAAGCAATGTGTTTTGCTGCGCAGCATTGCCGCTTCTGGCAGCGCTTTAATACGAACGCTGTCATGGCTTTTTTGCCATGTAACACCACACACACTCACAACATAAGCGTCATCTTGCTGTGCGACGGTGGCTCTGGCAAGTGGGGAGCCCGCGGGCATTGCGTCTAACGCTTTTATAACATCGGGTAATTCATTGAGAGAGAGCTTTTCTAATGTCATTACACCGCTATTAGAGGTGTAAGTAAGCTTTAGCGTATTTTCTAAGTAATACACCTGGCCGGTATCTTGCCAGATAGAAACAGCATCGTTTTTGTGATTATTGATATGTTTTTTGTTTTGCTGAGAAGCAAGGGACTGTTTGTTTAATCCACTTGATAAGCGCTTAATAATATTTGATAACACGGCATACACTTCATATTATTGAGTGTTGTGTTTTACGTATTTATAGCCAGTGTGGTTTAATTCTCGCACTACATTCTCACAATACAATAGTACTGAATTGTTTTACCCTTAATTAGTTCGTCTTCAATTGGTTTGCCCTCGATTGGTTTGCCAAGACTTACTACTTATCGACTTTATCCACTCTACTCACCACCTGCGCCCGCAAACCAGAGTAGCTGCATGCCAGCTGAAGTAGGCACGGCCAGCTAACGACTGCCCCCCTGTCAACTGCCGCGTCCACAGGCGCTTTATTTGTTATTGCTACCAAATCTAATACTATCGACACTGATACCCGTACCGATTACTCTAGGGACAACATCACATTTAAAAAAGGATTTGCCGTTGCGACTGTTTTTCTCCGCTTCACTGAACTCAATACTCTTTGTATTGCTAACAACCTTGATAGTTGGGTGCAGTGACACCAATGAATTAAGTGAATCTGAAAGACGATATAACGCAGCAGTGAAGCTCCATGCAGAACGTATTGAGGAAACGAGAGCACTACTTGATGAAAAACTGACAGGCGAATTTTTATCTGACATTAACACGCTCATTTATGCAAAAGAAAAGCTCGATAGTGCAAAGTCTGTTTTCATTGATGCAAAAATTGTCGGTATCACCTCCCCTGATGCACAAGCACTTGAATTGAGGTTGAAACAGTTTGAAAAACAAGCCGCCAAGTCATCCTTATCGCTATTGCGCTTAGCACTGGAAAAGACCCTTAATTTTCAACATAGCGTGCACGATATGCCGCTAGCACCTTTAAGCGGCGCATCGTTAGAAAGCAACTCGATGATCGAGTACATGGGCAAAAAATTTAATACCTCACTTGATGATTGCTGTCTTAAGGACCTGAAAAATATCGAAGTCTTTATGCGAGGCGCTGAAGGCGAACTGTTTTATGCGCTGCGAAAACGTATTCTCAATGTGGAAAATGATTTAACTCGGGTATTGTCTGACGATAACTATCAAAGTGACTATAAAAAACGCCTTACGCAATTAGCAAACGATATGGACGCTTACTTTCAGCCGTAAAATATCTGCACAATGAAATAAACGTATATAAACGACTCAGTGCCAGCATTTGTAGGCGTAGAATTTAAAAATATTTCTAAATATTTGAAAGCGTAACATTTGGAATAACGATCCTAAGAGTAACGATAATAATAAGAACGAGCCGATAAGGAATGAGGCGTATGAAAACGATAATACAACTTTCAATAAGTGCACTTTGTGTAGCATCAATATATTCATCTAATGCTTTTGGAGAAGCGCTGTCAGAGGCCATCCCAATTGTTAACAACTACCCGGACTGTAATTATGAAGTATTGAAAGAAATTACATTACAGGATGCAGCCTCACGGCTATCACATAGTGATAACGATTCACGAAAAGACTCGAATTCCTCAAACGTCTCGGGCAAGCAAGCCACTCAAGATAGCAACACCGATGCATTATCTTTATTAAAGCAAGCTGCACTTCTTGATGCAAAAGAGCTTGGTGCCAGTCAAATTGTACTCGTATCCAGCGAACAGCTCTCTGTTAACAGCGATGGGAATGAAGGGGCTTCCAGTAAAACCCGCTCTCTTGAAAAAACATCTGCTGCAAAGCTCGACACTAATGATTCCGACTCCACTGCTTCCGAAACTAATATTGTGAGTGCCGCGCTAATAAGCAGCTGTACCTCCAAGGCGCTAGCTAAAATTGGCGTAGAGAGAAATCGTTTGCTTGGTACTACCAAGGTAAGTATGTCCTACGAGTACAGCACTGTCGTCAAAGGGCGAGACATGACCTTTGATTTTGCCGACTACGCAATAGGCGGAAAAAAGGAGGTACAAAACCCTGAGCTTAAAAACCAAGTAATTTCTTTTGATAACGGTGTATTTGGGGTAAAGGTAGAAGATGATCTATCTATGCTGCTTGAAACATTAGGCACTCCTACCGCAGAGTTAATTCTCAATGACACTGAGACCTTATACGTCTACGGGCGAAACCTATGGATTGTGGTGCGAAACAACAAAGTAAAAAGCATACAGAGTCATAACACGTGGCTCTCTGCTGGTTTGATTAATTATTTTGAGTTTGATGACAGGCCATTTCTTGCATGGCAAGTGAACGGCTCCATTGGCAGAAGGGACGACATGAAGTCCATTGACGCCAAACTCGATGGCAATTTAAAAGAAGAATATACCTATCGACTAGCCTCAAAGAATGGCGTTTTTATTGATATCGGATTAACCCTTGAGATAGCTAATGAGGACAAGCGTTACGTCGCAAAAGACTTTGCTTATGGGTATCTTGATGGCAATGATTCTAAAGCCGATTCTGAAATAGCTCCTGAAATAACGAATTCGAAGCCGAGTATTTACGAAAAAATACACAGCGACCTCACCGAAGCATCTCAAACGCTAGAGCCCATTACTATAGATCAATTTTCCTTTACTCCCATACTTGCAGCACGTGGTTATCAAGACAAAACACTGCACATCTATGACAGAAGCCTGGCTATGGTGTATTCCAACAATACACTGAGAAAGTTGATAGTAAGAGACTCGTTTTTTAAAAATGTGCCACCTAAGGGCAAATGGACCTTCGGACCTCTACAAGCAGGTATGAACGAAGAAAATGTAACAGCGTTATTCGGTGAAGAAAACATTTTTGCACTTGGCGATTATTGGGAAATCTATGTCGATAATCTCAAATATGAACTCTATTTTGCCGAAAACGAAAAAGGCGCAATGTTACTCGATGAACTTGAGGTAGAGATGTTTTAGCACTAGCTGCCATCGTTATACTCAACTATCACTACAGATGTGTTGCACTCTTTCTTATAAAGCAATCTTATATTACATAAATGTATTTATAACTGTGTTAAAGGTTCACTATGCTTAAATTGTACGGATTTGATGTTAGTAATTACTACAACATGATTAAACTGGCGATGGCGCTGAAAGGGATAGATTATGAAGCCGTAATGACGTATCCAAATCAAACGCCAGAATATTTAGCAATCAGTCCAACGGGTAAAGTGCCCGCATTGCAAACAGACCAAGGCGTACTGGTAGAAACCAATGTCATCCTTGAGTATCTTGATGAAATCTCGCCTCAAGCGCCACTTTATCCAACCGAGCCCTTCGCAAAGGCCAAGGTGAAAGAGTTAGTTAAACTCATCGAGTTATATATTGAATTACCTGCAAGGCGTTGTCATACAGAGGCATTTTGGGGCGTACCCGTTGATGAAATCACCAAAAAAGAAGTGAAGCGTGCATTGTTTAACGGTGCTCAAGCGCTTGCCCGCGCCGCTGAATTTTCTCCTTATATTGCAGGTGACACGTTAACTGCGGCCGACATTATGCTGCTGTATTCAATGGACCTTGCAGCTCCGGTGGCTAAAAAGCTTTTTGATGTAGACTTGTATGAGCATGCTCCTGGCAGTAAAGCACTCATGACCAGGTTAAAAGAAATGCCGGAAGTACAACAAATTGAAACAGATAAACGGGCCGCTGCGCCAGCGTTTAGCGCCTATTTAAAAAAGGCCCTTGGCAGTAAATAAACGGGTGCCAATTAGTGCTTGTTGGCCAACATTATCCATCGGTTCGCATAGCATTTTTAAATGCTATGCCAGCCTTGGTTCTATTGATAACCCCTAGCTTCTTTAGCACTGCGGAAACATGCTGCTTTACCGTTGACTCTGAAATCGCTAACTCGTAGGCAATTTGCTTGTTAAGCAAACCATCGGCGACCATTTTAAGCACTTTCAATTGATGAGGCGTGAGCAGGCTCAATCGCGCGCTGAAGTCATCCAGGGTACTGCTAGCATCCGCAGTGGCACTGATATGCTCTGGCAACCAGGTTTCGCCGTCTAATACCGTATCTACCGCATCTATAATACAATCCACAGACGCTGATTTAGGAATAAATCCACTTGCGCCCAACGCGAGTGCTCGCTGCACAATACCAGGCGCATCTTGCGCTGTTACAATAACTACAAGCACATCTGGATACTCAGCTCTAATCTCAGACAATCCATTCAATCCCTCACTGCCTGGCATTCCCAAATCTAAAAACACGATGTCGATGCTGGTATCTTGAGCTAATAACGTCTTTGTTTCTGGGAACGTAGACGCTTCAAGTAGCACTGCGCCCTCGCTGTTTTGCAGCGCATGGCACATTGCAGCACGAAATAGCGGGTGATCATCTGCTATGAGCAATTTTACCGGTACTGGGCTATTCATTCATCGCCACCATTTGTATCTAGTATTTGTATCTAGCATTTTTATCTGTCATCCGTCTCTGCCGTTGATTTCTGCCATTCACTTCTACCATCTAGTTTTCGTATTTTTGGCTGTCAACTTGTTATTTTAGTGTAAACAGAATACTAACACGACATTGGGCTTCTTTCTCTTACCTACTTTCACCTTCTCTTGCCTAACGGAAAATTTCCTTAGGACAAAAGATTTCGTAAACCTTAAATTAAGAAAAATCTATAGAAAGTATTAATAGAAAAGCCCGCTTAAAAAGCGGGCTCTTAAAGTTTGCAGCTTTGTTTTATTAGAAACGGTAGCCAAGCGTTAGATGAACGGTTCTTGGGTCGCCATAATAGCCAATCAAGGTTGTATCGCCTCCTAGCCCTGGTCCAAAATTGCCATCTTCGTCGCGGGTGACAAAGTCATATCCGCCGGTAAGGTACTCTTCGTCGGTGAGGTTTTTCACGTGAAGACCTGCGTACCAATCTCCTTCTATGCTTTCCCAACGAGCACTCAGGTTAACCATGCCATACGCATCTTGTTCAATAAGATCGCTGGCTTCGAACAGTAAATAGTCACTTCTGTAGTAGTAGTTTGCGTTAAATGTAATATCGCCAAAACTGGTTTCTAAGAAATAGTTAGCGTTTAAATTAAAGGTGTTTTCTGGCGTACTTGCTGAACCAATTAGTGGTGGTATCGCATTATTCTCTTTAATTTCAAAGTCGATGTATCCATAGGCCACATCAAACTGAAGGTTTTCTGAGGCAATCCAGGTCATCTCTAACTCGGCACCTGTTGCTGCTGTTTCTGCCGCGTTTCTTAAGCGTTGATCCAGCGCTGTAGGGTCGGATAAATCACCCTCTACACCAATATACTGCCTATCGCTATGATCGTAGGAAAAGAGCGTAACGTTCAATCGTAAGGTATCACTTAAGTCACTTTTCATACCCAGCTCAAAACTGTCTACCACTTCTGGATTTACGCCAGGTTCATTTATTGTTGCACGAGGGTTAAAGGTGCCCGACTTGAAACCTTGAGAATAGCTGGCGAAAAACATCATGCTTGGGTCGAATTGATATTCTAGCCCTACACGAGGTGTGAATCGCGACCAGCTTTGCACTGCTGGGGCATCGAGTAACCCATCACCATCTGTATCTGTGCCCAATACCTGTGGAACTAGCTGTCCTTCTGGGCGCACATAGCCTTCAATCCAGCCAGTGGAAGGATAGACATTGTCAAAAATAAGGCCGTTATTTACAAACGCAGATTTTTCTTCGTCGGTGTAGCGCGCGCCAAGAGACAGAGAGAGTTGCTCTGTAATGTTGTAATTGAGCTGAGCGTAAGCGGCATAACTTTCTGAGTTGTTACAGCCGGTCACCTCACGGGTTAAACCCGGTGCGCCTAAAGACTGCCCAAGTACACCTAAGATGGCATCGAAATTACCACAGCTATCACCATCGTAAAAATAGAGCCCAGACACCACGTCAAAATTATCGCCAAAGTAGTTTGCCTGTAATTCATGGGTAGTGTTGCTGTCGTCATACTCTGCCGGTACGTCAAAAATAGGCAGTGGCGTATTATCAAAGTCGATGTTTGTTGGAGAATAACTTTCGCGATGAGAGCCGATGTATTTAAGCTCTAATTTATCACTCACGTTATAGCGGGCCAGCCAGCTATAACCTTCTAATTCAACTCTGTTAGATGTTGGTAAGCTGGTATAAGAGTCAAATTTTGAATCAGGTACAGGCGCATCGGTTAGCAAGCTTGGTATCAATCGATAACCACCGCGGGCATTAGACGTATCTTCTGTTTTATCCCAGCCAAAACGGAAGAATAAATCTTCGCTAGCATGTACCTCTAGAGAGACTCTTGCAGCCCATAAGTCTTTATTATAATTTTCTTTATCTTGATTAGGCAATGCGCTTAGCAAATACTCGCCAAAGCCATCTCGGTTTAAGTTGGCATAACCCACACCTAAGTAAACCGTATCTTCAACCAGTGGAATTTGACCGGTAACCTTAAGGTCGCGCTGGCTATAGCTGCCCACCGTGCCTTCAATGTTCATTTGCGTGTCGCCAGTCATTTCTTTTGTTACGTATTTAACTGCACCACCAATCGTGTTTTTGCCATAAAGTGTCCCCTGGGGCCCACGTAATACCTCGATGCGCTGAACGTTTAGTAAATCGAGCACTGCACCCTGTGGTCGTGCAATATACACATCGTCTACATAAATCCCAACACCAGGCTCATAGCCCCACAAAGGGTCTTGCTGCCCCAAACCACGAATAAACGCGGTTAACGTATTGTTAGTTCCGCGGCTGGTTTGCAAGGTTGTGTTGGGCGAGAATTGTTGTAATTCAGTAAGTACGCTAATGCCTTTTTCACCTAGTTCAACAGAGCCTACCGACGTTATGGCAACGGGGGTTTCCTGCAGCGATTCAAGGGTGCGACGCGCGGTCACTTCAATACGCTCTAATTTGCCTTTTTGATTTTCAGCTTGTTCTGTGTTGGCTGTTTGGCTATTGGTCTGTTGTGCCCAAGCAGGAGATGCACATAAGCTTGCGGCTACCGCAATGGCGCATAAACTGTGGCGAGCACTTTTGTGACAAGAAGCCTTGTGATGAGACACTTTGTGAAGAGAAAGTGGTGTGCAGCCATGACGCTTTGTGTGTGTTGTTAGTGACATAGTGAGTCCTTTATTGTTCTAAGTGTTATTCACTGCTGGATAATTTGCTACGGTCACGAAATACTTTAGTTAATTAATTGTTAACAGTATGTAGTACCATCGTACTATGGGATTTTTGCAAAAGTAACGTCAAACTTTACGTGTAATTTGAATACGTTAGATTTATTGACAATAAGCTTGCGCGAAAGCAAGTCGGTTAGTAGATCTACAATCGACTTAACTGCTTTGGAATATCTGCGGTCACAGATTTTTAAAGGAAAACAACTATGTTAAGTATGATTGGCTTGGTAGGCGGGCTATTGCTACTTATTGTGTTAACAATACGTGGGATGAACCTGTTTATCGCTGCCCCCCTGTGTGCGCTTATTGTGGCGCTAACCAATAATATTGCGGTATTTACCGGCGACGTAAACTTTGTAGAAACCTACATGAGCGGTTTCTCTGGGTTTATTGCGTCGTGGTTTTTCATGTTTTTGCTGGGGGCGTTATTTGGCAAATTTATGGAAGACACCGGCGCGGCAGACTCAGTGTCTCAATGGATAATTTCTAAAATTGGCTATAAACAAGCTGTCTTAGCGGTCGTCATGGCCTGCGCCATACTTACCTACGGCGGCGTGAGCGTATTTGTGGTGGCATTTTCGGTTTATCCCATGGCGGTAAGCTTATTTAAAGACGCCAATTTACCTAGACGATTCATTCCTGCCGCCATGGCCTTTGGCTCGGTAACGTTTACGATGACGTCGGCGGGCTCACCAGAAATTCAAAACTGGATCCCAATTAAATACTTGGGTACATCGCCTTTTGCTGCTTGGGAAGTCAGTTTAATTGTCGCTATTTTAATGGCGGTGTTCGGATATTGGTGGCTCGCTAAAATGATTCGAAAAGCAGTTAATCAGGGTGAAGTGTTTGAGGCAAGGGAAAGCGACCCTGAAATAAGAGAAAGGGATCTGCCACATCCATTTACCGGCATTGTGCCCCTGCTCGTTGTGCTTGCCATTTCGTTTTTATTTCACGAAGAATTGGCTCAGTTAGCGTTAATTCTAGCCTTGGGCGGCGGCGTGCTTTGTTTGCTAGCCATAAACTTTAAATACTTTCAAAGTTTGCCTGTTGCCATAAATGCTGGCACCACTGGGGCACTGATTGCCATTGGCAATACCGCAGCGGTTGTGGGCTTTGGCTCGATTGCAAAAAACACCGACGCCTTTCAACAAACGGTGGCCTTAATGACTCAAATACCTGGCAATGAGCTGATTGGTGCTGCCATTGCAGTCAGCGTAATAGCCGGTTTAACAGGTAGCGCATCGGGCGGCCAAGCCATTGCCCTTCCCTTAGTGGGTCCACACTATATGGACCAAGGTGTAGAGCCAGAGCAGTTACACAGAATTGTTTCTATTTCATCGGGCGCCCTCGACTCATTGCCTCATAACGGGTATGTCGTCACAACGATTCGCGCAATTTGCCATGAAACCCATCAAGCGGCCTATTGGGCAGTGGGAGCACTGACTGTTGTTGTGCCGGTAATGGGGCTAGCGCTGGCTATCGGCCTGTTTAGCATATTGTAAAAAAAGGAAAGGTTTTACTATGAATCAGCGTTTTCACGACTTTCTAGTGCTAGCGAATACGTGCACTGCCAGGCAACCTTCACTTTTTCGCCCTGCTAAAGCTGGCATCTTGTTTGGCGGAAGGTCTGGCGGCAGCCAAGGCACCGGCGTGCAAGTTGCACTCCCAACTAAGTTAGCAACTAAGCTAGCAGCTAAGCTAACAATTGGGCTAACAAAAAGGTCTATAGCGGCGCTGCTTTTACTGTCTGCACTGGCAACCACCGCTGTGCAGGCTAACGACGAAGTGAATAGCGATAAGCAACAGCAACCTACCTTGTTGGTAAATAAGCACACCTTTCACATGGACAAGTTTACTACCTTTGGTGGCAAAACAATTAACGATGTAAAGATAGGCTGGGAAGCCTACGGAAAGCTTAATGCACAAAAGGACAATGTGATTTTAATTACCCATTACTTCTCTGGCACTTCCCATGCAGCAGGGAAATACAGCGCTCTAGATGAAAATGCAGGGTACTGGGATAGTATTATTGGCCCAGGTAAGGCTATTGATACCAACCGCTTTTTCGTTATAAGTGCAGACACCTTGGTGAATTTAAACGCTTATGATGAAAAGGTGGTCACCACCGGGCCCGCCTCCATTAACCCGTCTACAGGAAAACCCTACGGATTAGACTTTCCAGTAGTGACTATTCGCGACTTTGTTAATGTGCAAAAAGCCTTATTAGAAAGCTTAGGCATCACAAAACTTCATGCTGTGGTAGGGCCTTCAATGGGCGCCATGCAGGCCATTGATTGGGCAAGTGCCTATCCAAGTTGGGTACCTAGGATGCTGTCGGTAATAGGCGCGGGGGAGAGCGACGCGTGGACGACCACGGCTCTTGAGCATTGGGCTACGCCCATCAGACTTGATAAAAAATGGAACAAGGGTAATTACTCGCCAAAAGAAGCGCCAACGGATGGACTTACCGCATCGCTGATGCTGATAACGCAAAATGCGCTAACCCCTGAATTTTTTAACGCTCAAGGTAATATGCTAGGCTTTAAAAACGTAGAGCAAGCTCCCCTGTCCAGTATTAACGAACAACATTCCATCACAAAGTGGTTAAAAGCGCGGGCTGCCGCCCGTGGTAAAAAGATGGATGCCAATCACCTGCTGTATCTAGTAAGAGCGTGCCAGCTTTTTGTCGCAGGACATAAAGAAAACCTAGATGCGGGACTAGACACCATTAAGGCGAAGACGCTGTTTCTGCCCGCCGATTCTGATTTATTACTGATGCCCTATTTAGCTCAACATGCACATCAAACGCTTAAGCAGCAGGGAAATAACACCGAATATACCGAACTTCAAGGGTCACTTGGACACCTAGAGGGCGTGGCAAATATATCAAAACAGGCAACCGCTATTCGCCAGTTTTTGGAAAATGAGTAAAGGATTTTTATGATGACGATTAACACTATTATCAAAGCAGCCTTGGCAAGTAGCCTTTGCTTTTCCATTGCCTTACACGCGCAAACAAAACAAGAAGGCATGCCGGAGCTATCTCTCGACTTATCTGACGTCACCGTATCGGGGTTGTCTTCTGGTGGATATATGGCTACACAGTTTCAACTGGCCCACAGCGATTGGGTTAAGGGTGTAGGGGTATTGGCAGCTGGCCCCTACTTTTGTGCCAAAGGTGATATTACAACGGCACTTGCCCAGTGTGTCAATAAGACCGACACCAAGCCAGATTTAACGGTTTTAAATGAGCAAGCGGCACAATATGCAAAGGCGGGAAAGCTTGCAGACTTAGACAACATGAAAGATGCCAAGGTGTGGTTATTTCATGGCAAGCGTGACGTGCGAATTGCCAGTGAAGTTAGCGATGCTTTATTCGAGCAATACACAATGTGGACAGACACTCAAAACATAAAATACGTTAACGATATGTCTATCGCTCACCTGTTTCCAACGAAAACGAACGGAACCGACTGTATAACATCAGAAAGCCCGTTTATTGGTAACTGCGATTATGACGCCGCTGGCGACATGCTTAACCATCTTGTTGAAGGGTTAACTGCACCAGACGATGAACTGTCAGGTTCGCTGCATACCATTAACCAACAGGACATTGCAGGCAGCAATGCCAAAACACTGGCCAGCGAAGGCTTTGTTTACGTACCGCAAAGCTGCGCAAGCGGAGAAAGCTGTCGGGCACACATCAGCTTTCACGGCTGCAACCAATACGCTGACGCTGTGGACGATGCCTATACGTCGCAAACAGGGCTGAATGACTGGGCCGATGACAACAATATGATTGTGCTGTATCCGCAAACAAAAAAATCACTCTTTATGCCGCTAAACCCACAAGGTTGCTGGGACTGGTGGGGATATGCCTCAAAGGACTATGCCAACAGAGATGGCGATCAGATAAAGGCGGTGAATGCGCTTTTACACGCTCTTGATACGTTACCCTCGCCAACAACTAAAGCTGTATCTCAAGTAAGGCCTCAAGCAATGTCTCAAGTTGCACAGCCTTCGCCACACCAGGCAATCGCACAGCAAACTAGTGCACAGCGAGCTAGTGCACAGCGAATTAAGACACAGCGCAAGATAGAATCTATGAAACAGGAAGGCTTTGATGAATAAGCGAACGGTATTTATTACTGGAGGAGCCAGTGGTATTGGTTTAGGCATCGCAGAGACGTTGGTAAAACAGGGTCATCACGTTATTGTGGCGGATATTAACGAAAGTGCTGCGCAAGAGGCGGCAGCGGTGCTGGCCAGTAAGTTTGGCAGTATTAATGATGGCAGCGCGAGCGCAGTGGCGGTAGATGTGTGTGACGCAGCGCAAATTGCTGCCTTACCTGAAGTACTCGGTAAGCTCACCGTCGACGTACTAATTAATAACGCTGGCATCCAACACGTTTCAAACCTTGAAGATTTTCCTGCTGAAAAATGGCAGCAGCTGATTAATATTATGCTGGTTGGCCCTGCCCTAACCACCCAAGCGCTATTACCAGCCATGAAAGCACAAAATTTTGGGCGTATTATTAACGTGGGCTCTATTCACTCTCTTGTAGCCTCGCCGTTTAAGTCGGCCTATGTGGCCGCGAAGCATGGCTTGCTAGGACTTGCTAAAACTGTGGCATTAGAGACTGGTGACTATGATATTACTATTAATACCTTGTGTCCGGCCTATGTAAAAACTCCCTTAGTTGAGCAACAAATAGCGGCTCAAGCCAAGGAAAACAATATGACCGAGGACGAAGTAGTGAAAAAAATCATGCTTGAACCTATGCCGAAGAAGCAGTTTATTGAAGTTCAAGAACTCGCCGATACTGCCGCATTTTTAATGACAAACAGCGCCAAGAACATTACAGGTCAAGCAATAACCCTAGATGGCGGCTGGACCGCAAGGTAAAACTTCCCTTTTACAAAACACTTGTGCTAATGTCCAAATCATTGGAAATGAGAGGACATTAGCGTTCCATGCCCTACCAAACCGTTGCTTTAATTGGAAAACCTCAGCACGAGGCCACTCACGACAGCTTAAATTTACTTGCCGATTATTTACTCGCCAAAGGATGCGAGGTGTTGGTAGAGGAAAGTATTGCTCAAGAGCTAGAAACCGACAACATTAGAAGCTGCGACCTTGTCGCTATCGGTAAAGAAGCTGACCTAGCCGTTGTCGTTGGTGGAGATGGCAGCATGCTTGGCGCCGCCCGCGTACTTGCCCGTTTTGATATCCATGTTGTGGGTGTGAATAGAGGTAACTTAGGTTTTCTCACCGACATTCATCCCGACGATATCATTCAGCAACTTGACTACATCTTTAACGGCGAGTGTTTCGTTGAAGAACGCTTTTTACTGGAAGTGGGCGTTTACCGTCACGAGAAGTTAAAAAGTAATAGCTCAGCGGTCAATGAAGTCGTACTCCACCACGGAAAAGTGGCGCACATGATGGAGTTCGAGATTTATATCGACGAACAGTTTGTGTTTAGCCAGCGCAGTGATGGACTCATTGTAGCAACGCCAACGGGCTCAACCGCCTATTCGCTCTCCGCAGGCGGGCCCATCATTATGCCAAAACTTGATGCGCTAACCTTAGTGCCCATGTTTCCCCATACTCTGAGCAGCAGACCTATTGTGGTAGACGCCGACAGCCAGGTATCGATGAAAGTGTCAAAAGTGAATAGTGACTCGTTGCAAGTAAGCTGCGACAGCCACATTGTATTGCCGGTTTTACCCGGCGATGAAATTCGCATAAACAAAAGTATCGATAAACTTCACTTAGTACACCCTAAGGGCTATAGCTACTTTAACGTATTGCGTAAAAAGCTGGGCTGGGGCAGTAAGCTCTACTAATGTAGGGCACTCGCCTTCTGCCATACGTGTGGCCGCCATACGTGTGAATACTGCAGATGTAGACTAAACATCTATGGCTTCATTTACCCTGTCTTCGTAAAGTTTTCGAATTTCTCGAGCCTAGCGAACTTTGTGGCAAGTTAACCGGCTTTTCTACCTAATGTTCGCCCTGCCATACAAAGAACACTGAATATTTTACACGGCTATTCATATTTCGAGCATCTTTTTCGCACCTTTTAGATGAACCTATCACATTGAAAAATAAAGAAAAATTAACCTTTGCGAATTTATTCAATTAAATTAGTTACTTATAATTTTGGTACAAGTCGGCATACCGGTTGCAACAACTTAAGCAACTGGCTCGATAATCTATGTTGTTTCAACACAACTTTTGAAGGTCGAAAGACTCGATAAGTATTATCAACACCTATTTACTGAAGCGATAATAAGGAGTTTATTATTATGAGTAACAACGAACTTAAATTTACTGCACCAGGTATGGATAACGAAACTGCAGCAAGCACTATCAAAACGTTAGAGCAACGTTTAGTGGCGCTACTTGATCTGCAGCTCACCCTGAAGCACATTCACTGGAATGTAGTAGGTCCAAACTTCATTGGTGTGCACGAAATGCTAGACCCACAAGTTGATGCAGTGCGCGAAATGACTGATACCATTGCAGAACGAATTGCCACACTGGGCGGCGTACCGAAAGGCACACCCAAAGCCATTGTAGAGGGTCGCTCGTGGAATGATTATGAGTTAGGCAAGGGCCTAGTGACTGACCATTTAAAAGCGCTAGATGCAGTGTATGACGGTGTAAATGGCGATCACCGCAAGGCGATTGAAGGCTTAGGCGACTTGGACCCAGTGTCGGAGGATATGATTACAGGTCAGTTAGCTGAACTAGAGCAGTTCCAATGGTTCGTAAGAGCGCATTTAGAATCAGGTAGCGGCGAACTAGCCCAATAGTTCCATCGGTAAACAGTACCGTTAGGAAAATAAAGGAAGGCCACCGAGGCCTTCCTTTTTTTTTGTTTTCTATTTTCCCCTTGTCTTACTTCTTCTCTTTCCCTATTTTTTACTTTCCTCACATTTTTTCCCAAACGAATTTCTTCGCTTACTCACTTGTATCTATCTTTAACGTAATGCGAGTAATTACATGAGGTGGAATTGCCATTAACTTTACAGTGACCACTGGCAAAAAAAGTTGTAGGCTAAATTTCGAAGCAGAGGTCTTACGAACATTGGAAAGTGTGTGCTTTGTTTATAAAAAACTAATTTATATACAAATCAAAAAATACTCCTACGGCTTAATACCTTCTGCTTAGAAATATTATTTGCAGCCAAAAAAATGGTGCAAAAAAACAAAAATTAAAAACAACACTTAAATAGAGGTATATGGCTAGTCTGACGTAATTCATCGCCGATTACCGTAACCAAACATCATTAGACAAAAAGGAGTTCCATTTAATGGACTATTTTACAAAAGCGCTTAAACACTATGCTGATTTTACAGGCCGTGCGCGGCGCACAGAATACTGGATGTTTTATCTGTTCTACATTATTTTTTACATTGTGTGTTCAGCTGTTGGATACTTCCTTGGCACTGAATTTATAACGATGATTTACGCCCTTGCATTATTAATTCCCTTACTGAGTGCAGGCGCAAGGCGTTTACATGACACTGGCCGCTCAGGTTGGTGGCAGCTACTCAATCTAATTCCGATAATTGGCTCAATTATTTTGATTATTCTCTTAGCGCAAGACAGCCATGATGATAATGAATATGGGCCAAACCCTAAAGCTAGTCTTTAGGTTTAAGTTATAGGCTTAGGTTGTAGGCTTAGGTTTTAGGTAATTGCCTTAGCAAATAGTTTTGTGGTTTACCTGTATAAGTAACAAGTGACGTGTAATAAAGCGCATGATGAATTTCACTCTCATGCGTTTTTTCTTCCTAATTGTTATTCCTTTTTTATAGTAGTTTTATTTCAATTAGCGTCAATCGACTACAATATGAAGTTGCACCAGGCCAATGCAACAGCGCATCGCGATAGCTAATTGTAAAAACAAGTGCAAAAAGCAAGTGCAACAACAGTTGCAATAGTAAAGCGCAATAGGCAAGGCACGCATAAAAATATCGTAAAACCTGTACAGCCCCCATAAATAGTGGGTCAGATAAAAATTTTCGGCAAATAACACCTCGCAAATCGACAGATTACATTCGACTATACTTTACATCTCAAGAATACTGTATATATTTACATGTACTGTATATATCATCATGTTCAACTTTATTAGAGTGTGGTTATGTTAGCGAATCTTTCGATATCAAATTTTGCCGTTGTAAAACAACTTTCTGTTCATTTTGAAAATGGCCTCACTGCGGTTACAGGTGAGACCGGGGCAGGTAAATCAATTGCCATTGATGCCCTAAGCTTGTGCCTTGGTGAAAGGGCCGATGCAAATGCGGTAAGAAAAGGTTCAGCAAAAGCCGAAATAGTGGCGCACTTTTCACTTGCTGATAATGCAAGTGCAAAAGCGTTTCTCGACGAACATGAATTAACCTCGGATGAAGATGAAACCAGCTGCTTTATCCGCCGGGTAATATCGAAAGAAGGTCGCTCAAAAGCCTTCATTAACGGCACTCCAGTATCTTTGCAGCAACTAAAAGGTCTCGGCCAAACACTGCTTTCCATTCATGGTCAAAACACCCATCTACAGCTAATAAAAGAAGATTATCAGCGCCAGCTTATTGATAGTTACGCAGACCATACTCATTTAATGAATGATGTAAAAGACGCTTATGGCTCGTGGAGAGACAAACAAAAAACGCTCAATGAACTGCGTTCGAAAGCTCAACAAAGAGAAGATCGTCTGCAGTTACTTACCTATCAGGTGCAAGAACTCGACGAGTTTGCCATTGAGAATGGCGAATTTGAAGAACTTGAAATTGAGCACAAACGCTTAAGCAACGGTCAGAGTTTATTAGAACAAGCGCAAACCAGTGTGTATAACCTCTATGAAAATGATGAAGGGAATGCGCTGACCGTTATTCAAAGCAGTATTGAGAAGCTTGGCGAATTAGAAGCACACGATGCGAGCCTAACGCCTATCATCGCCCTCCTTAACGACGCATCAATTCAAGTTGAAGAAGCAGCAAGCGAACTGCGTGGTTACTGCGATCAATTGGAAATAGACCCTCTGCGTTTACAGCAGGTTGAAGCCCGCTATTCAAAAGCGATGGAGCTGGCTCGTAAACACGCCGTAACGCCTGAAGAACTTGCTCAACATCACCAGTTATTGTCGCAAGAATTTGCTGCACTTGGCGAGCAGGAAAGCTTACTAGGCACACTCGAACACGATGTTGAAGCAGCAAGACAATATTATTTGGTGGCAACAAGCAGTTTATCTGAAAGCCGAATGAAAGCAGCTCAAAGTTTTGCAAACGACATTGAATCACAAATTCAGCAAATGAATATGCCGCACGCTAAAGTGTGTATTGATATTCTTTATGACGAGCTGAAAAAGCCCGCAGTTAATGGGGTAGATACGATTGCCTTTAAAGTATCAACGAACCCTGGGCAAGATGCCGACGTATTGGAGAAAGTGGTATCAGGCGGTGAGCTTTCTCGAATAGGTTTAGCTATTCAGGTTATTGCTAGCGATAGCCATGCTACCCCCACTATGATTTTTGACGAAGTGGACACCGGTATTAGCGGACCAACCGCTTCAATTGTAGGTGCACTGCTAAGAAAATTAGGAAAGCAGTCTCAGGTTATGTGTGTCACCCATTTACCTCAAGTGGCGGCACAAGCACATAACCAGCTTTTTGTTACCAAGCTTACTGATGGCGAAAGTACAGAAACACAGATGATACCGCTGACGAAACAAGACCGAATTGACGAACTCGCCCGACTGTTAGCTGGCGACAAAGTAACCAAATCGGCACTTGCTAACGCAAAAGAGCTGCTAAAAAGCGCTTCATCGAACTAAAATGCAGTTGATTGGTCATAGTTGTCAATGTAGCATGCCTTCGCGCTTGCATTAAAACAGCTGAGGTTTCCTTATGAGGAAACCTTTAGGCACTAACAAAGGCAATACTGGACTTATATACGCATGAAGTTGCACCATCTTATAGTTATTCTTTGCATTACATTTACTACCACAGCTTGTTCTAACTGGATTTTCAGAATTGACGTTCCGCAGGGCAATTTTCTCGATCAGCGTGATGTTGAAAAACTGCGTATTAATATGACAAAAGAGCAAGTTATCTACGTGTTAGGTAACCCTGTTGTTCAAGACTCTTTTGATAGCGACACGTGGTATTACGTTTACGATATGAAGCGTGGTATGAAAGACAGAGGCGACGACTTCCAGCGTCAAATGATCATCACGTTTGTAGACAATAAAGTGGCTAACGTTGAAGGCGACTTTGAACTGTCTGAAGACTTCAATACTCCTCTCGACGAGTAATTCAAAGACGTCGTTTTACAGCAGTGCAGAAAAATAGCACAGAAGCAGGTTATTAACCTGCTTTTTTAAATGTGCTTCTATTTTCTACGATATTATATTTAATCTGTTAGATTCGTAGCATTAGACTTAAAGCACTAGATATAGGGTATTTGATTTAGGGTATTAATATGGAACATAGCTTTTGGCACAGCAAATGGCACAATAATGAAATTGGGTTTCATGAACCCACTGGTAATGCCTTGCTGGTGAAATATAGTGATGTTTTATTAGGCCCAGGTAGTAATGAAGCCTCACAAAAGCGAATCTTTGTGCCCTTGTGCGGGAAAACTAGAGATATTTCATGGTTGCTGTCAAAGGGCTGTCAGGTTGTTGGTGCAGAGCTTAGCGAGGTGGCTATTACACAGCTGTTCGACGATCTCGACATTACTCCCACTGTTAAGTCTTCGTCTAAGGGTAAAGTATATTCAGCCCCTAACCTTACCATTTTTGTTGGTGATATTTTTGCACTTGGTCGTGATGACATTGGCGAAATAACAGGTGTGTATGATAGAGCAGCATTAGTTGCTTTGCCCGATGATCTTCGTCGAAAGTACGCTAACCACCTTATAGACATAACTCATAACGCCCCCCAATTAGTTATCACATTCGACTATGACCAGAGTGAACTGCCAGGTCCTCCTTTTTGTGTGAATGACGAAATGGTTGCTGATATGTATGCTAGTAATTATTCAATTTCGCAGCTTGAGCGCTCTAATGTAGAAGGCGGTTTAAAAAGAAAAGTGAAAGCAGACAGCCTGGTCTTTAAGCTCAGTCTTTAAGCTTAATCTTTAGGCTTCGTCTTTAATCGTAGTGCTTAGTTCTGGGTTCAAGTTTTTGCACTTAAGAGCTCACAACAATCCGTTCACGCTGCAGGTTCACTTGTGATTCTCCTTATTAGTATCCTTATAAGTACCCACATTAATGCATTCATTAGTACTTTCGATGTTAGGTTATAAATTCCCAATCGAGTTGTCTCCCCATCTAGTCTTCTCACACCCACAGCAAAACGCGTTTTTTATTAATATCTAGGTCATTTCCTCGTTTTATAAGTTAAATAAGTCAGGTTAAAGTGGCTTATCTGTCCCCAATTCCTCGTTTTGCTTATCCTATAACTATCATAAAATCAGTAATTTAGACTTAAGTCTAATTCGCCACATATGTAAAAAAAATGTAATAAATCAACATTTGCACAATTATAGTCTTGAACTAATATCAAATTCAGAAAACCACGATACACAGTGTTCTGAAAAGCATTGAGCTTTATACCAACGCTTCTTATTGATTATTGAATGTTTGCGCGTGCTAGGTGTACCCAGCGCCCTAATACTTAGAATGAAGTTCTTGCATAGGTATTCGCTGCCGTCTAATCAAGCCTGTGTGCTCGATGAGTATCTACTCGTAATCAGAGTGCTTAGTCGTTGTTTTCTCTACCTTTCGTTGGAATTCGCCGTGAAGGGTAGCGCAGTTTCACTGTGCAAGTTTCTATTTGGACTCTCACAGTGACATTTGCACTAAAAAACGAGATAGAAAACACACTACGCACTTTGAGAGTAATGCCGCATGAGCACTAACAACACTTGGTTTGGCCTTGCATTAATTGCAGGCAGCACATTGATACTAGGCGGATGTCAAAACGACGATGAGGCCATCGGAGGTACGTTAGAGAATCCCCCTCCCCCAACATCAGCCAATTACGAATTAATTTGGGCAGACGAGTTTGACGGCAATGCCCTAGACACGAATAAATGGGAAGTTCAATTGGGAGACGGGACGTCTGAAGGATTACCACCAGGTTGGGGTAATAACGAGCAACAATACTACACCGCAGACAACATTACTGTTGAAGACGGTGTACTAGTTATAGAGGCTCGCGTAGGCGATTCTCCAGACGCTAATTTTGCATTTACCTCCGGCAGGCTTCGCACTCAAGGAATTTTAGATTTTACCTACGGACGAATTGAAGCTCGTATACAAGTGCCTGAAGGTCTTGGGCTGTGGCCGGCATTTTGGACACTGGGAAGTGACCCCTCGCCCTTTGGAGAATGGGCTGCAAAAGGTGAAATAGACATTATGGAGTCTTTTGGACAAGCCACGCCTTTTGTAGCAGGTACAGTGCACTATGGGCAAAGGTTCCCGCTAAATGAAAGCGCTACCAAAACGTTTGAAATCGACCCCGCCGACGGTTTTCATGACTACGCAGTAGAATGGGATTCGCAGCGTATACGTTGGTTTGTAGATGGCGTGCATTACTTTACAGTTAGCCGAGATACGTATTGGAATTACTATTTCAAAAACCAAATGGAAGGCTTCTTAGCCGGCGAAGAAGATGCTCCCTTCAATGAAAATCAGCATCTTCTTCTTAACCTTGCTGTAGGTGGCGATCCGGCAGGCACACCAAACCCCAACGACACTGATGTATTTCCAGGGCAAATGCTCGTGGACTATGTGCGGGTTTATCAGTGTCCGCTTCCCCCTGTAAATGATGGGTTAGGGTGTGAAAATAGTATTGACCAAGTTGACCCGTTCGTTATCACTCAAGGCGGTGATGGTACCCCGCCTGCGCAAAACGTAGAGATAAACAGCTTTAGTTTATACGACAACGGGCCTGGCGTACTCTTCCCTGACAGTAACAGCGAGCGTCCACTAGGTATAGGCGTTTTCGACAACAACGGAGCACTTACCGTATCCGAAGTCGAGGCTGCAGACGCTGATAGAGGTACCGTCATTGAAGTTGTCACTTCCGGCGGCGGTAATATCCAAATTAACGACCCAGAAGGCGATACCTTTGAGTTGTTTGGCATGGGTAGAGCGGATAATAATGAATTCTTTGGCGGCGAGCTCACCTTTGACCTTTTCGTAGACAGTGAGTCTACAGAGGCCACACTGCTGCAGGTAGGTGTTGACAGCGGCTTTCCAAACATTGGCTTTACACAGGTACCTCTGAGCGACTTACCGCAGGATGAATGGACGTCTGTATCCCTTGCCTTGAGCGACGTTATCCAAAGTAATATTGGCGCTTTCGGTGGTGGCCCTCTTGATATTGAACAGGTTCTCAACCTTATTGTGCTTGAACCCGTGGGTGGCGCTGCTCGCATTCAGTTCGACAACATTAATTTAGTCTGTGGTGCGCCTTCCTCGAAGCCATGCGGCATTGTGAGTATCACCACCGTACCTCAAAACGTGTTTATTGATAGCGTCGACCCTTTATGGGACTTTGGCATTGGCGCAGGTGACAGTGGCTCAGGGTTTGCCACCTACACCGATGGTAGTAATCCAGATGGTGAGAACAAAATAGAATGGGAAGTGATAACGGCTAATGATGCCGCTCGCGACCAAGTCATAGAGATTACCTTCAATGGTGACGGAGAGAGCGGCGTTTGGTTTATCGCTACCGAGCCCGTTAACCTCTCGGGCTATAACAGCGGTGCGGTGGTATTCGATATATTTGTTTCAGATTTTGGCAGTGACACCAACAGCATAACAATGCAAATAGACTGTGTGTTCCCCTGCACAAGTGGCCCACAAGATATAGGTCGCCCTGGTGATGGCGAATGGCAAGAAATTGAAATTCCACTGAGTCAGCTTATTAATAGTGGACTCAATACCGCCAATGTAAGTGCTGGTTTAGTGTTGGCCACCACCGATGTTAATGCTACCTCAACATTTATCATTGATAACGTGCGCTGGGAGCCGACCACCGACATTGAAGAGGTAGAGGTGTTGCCCTTAAGTTTCTTTGCAGACTTTGAGGGCGTTGACGGGAGCGGCGCAGCGTTAGGTGGAAACTGGCAAAGTTTTGGCACCGTTTTTGATGCTAACGGCGGGTTTGTTTACAATTACGGCCAACCCTTCGCAACACCGTTAAATAGCAACAGCTTTGCCAATATCACCACTGACCAAGGTGGCGCAGGACAAGGTGCGCAACAGTTGGTTATTTTTAACGACTACAATAACCAAGACCATGGTAATGGCCTGCTAATACAGGCAGCGACTTTCCAGCAAGTCACGTTGAGTGCAGACGATACCGGTGTATACACGTTTAGCTTCGATGCAAGAGCGCCTGGTGAAGGTGCTATCGCCGAGCCCACCGTTGCGACTGCTTACGTACAAACCTTAGACCCATCAAATGGCTTTGCTACTACAGCGCGTGTGGAAATCGATTTATCCACATTATCAAGCTCAGATTGGCAAACCTTCAGTGTTGATTTCAATATTGACGGTGAGGCAATGGCTGGACAGTTGCTAGAGTTTGGTTTTACAAACCGCACTACTGGCTTTGCTCCCTCGGCAATTGTCGTTGATAACATAGACTTCAACCTAGCTGTTGGTGGAATAAACTACGCCAGCGACTTTGAAAGTGGCGACCCAAACGGTGGTGAGATTGGTGATAACTGGTTAAGTTTCGCTGCGGTATTTGGGGCGGATGGTAATTTTGCCTATAGCTATGGGCCGTTCCCATCACCAAACAACGCTGGCGGATTTACCAGCTATGCCTCAGGCGAAGCCACTGAGAGCCAAGGTACTCAGTATCTGAATGTATTCAGCGATTACAATAACGCCGACCATGGCAACGGCCTCACAATTGAAGCGGCTAGTTTTCAGGAGCGTACATTCTCTGCATCTGATGCCGGCGAGTATTCGTTTTCGTTCGATGCCAAAGCTCCTTTTGAGGGTGGTATTGCCCCACCCACCACAGCGTACGCCTACATTCGCGTACTCGACCCTAACAATGGATTTGCTTCATCCGTTGATATTCGAGTGGATTTGAGCGAAGTCAGCAACAGTGAATGGGCTCGCTTTACTGTACAGGCAACGCTAGAAGACAGCTTAGACGGTCAAATACTTCAGTTTGGGTTCTCAAACTCAGCCACCGACTACAACCCCAGCGGCATTTTCTACGACAACGTAGAATTTTCCCGAGCTGAGTGAGGAGAGACGCAATGAAATATTTCAATAAAAATGTATCGAGCGCGGAGCAAGGGTTCATGAATACTGCCACAACAAAGGTTCATTTCGTCAGCAAACAGCTTTTGATTGCTGCGGTTGCTTTAATGGCCTGCAGCTCGTTAGCAGCACAGGAAGCTGAAAGCGAACAAGATAAAAAAGACGCTGACGTAGAGCGAATTATTGTCACTGTAGAGCGCAGAACACAGGACTTACAGGACTTAGCGGGCACTGCCTTTGCGTTTTCTGGAGAGGATTTGAAAGCCCAAGGCATTCAGGATATTACTGATATCGCCGAGTCTATCCCCGGTCTTGAGATTGGTAATAATCAAGGTAACGTGGAGGTGTGGATTAGAGGTATAGGCAGTTCTAACAACACCGAGCTTGGCGACCCTGCCGCTGCAACTCACTTAGACGGTGTCTATATTCCTCGTCCTTCAGGCATTGGTTCTGCCTTTTTTGACATATCGAGAGTGGAAGTAAACGTTGGCCCACAGGGGACGCTGCGCGGTCGTAACGCCACCGCCGGCTCGGTAAACATCATTCCCTGGCGGCCTGCCTTGAATCAGTGGAATGGAAGTGCAGAAGTGGAGGTGGGTAATTATAATCAGCGCTCTATAACAGGTGCGCTTAACATTCCTGCTACCGATAATTTGGCCTTTCGCATTGCAGGCACTAAAGTGGATCACGACTCGTATTATAACGATGTCGGCCCCTTAGACCTTGAGCTTGCCGAGGCAGCAGATAACCTTGGACTGCGTTTTCAAGCGCTGTATGAGCCCACCGATGACTTAAGTATTTACCTTTCTTATGATTACGCCCGGGAACAAGGAACTGGGTATACTGGCACTAACTTTGCCCTACCACTGGGGTTAGGAATTGACCCAGATGATATTGAAGACCCTCGAGATGTTGTAGGAAGAGGCTTCACTCCAATTCAAGACACCATCCACGATGGATTTAAAATTGAAGTTACGTGGGATATGGGTAAGGCCTTACTTGAATACAACGGCAGTTATCGAGACTTAATTTACGACTATCAAGCCGCCACACCGCTGTCGCCTGATTTCCCTGGCGTATTTGAAGCACTAGACCCATTGGATCAAGCAATTGATGACTTTTCACGCTTTCAATTTTTAACCGACTCAGAATCGATTATTCACGAACTCCGTCTGTTATCTGATGATGACACCAGTCGTTTAACCTATACCGCGGGTATCTTCTTATTTAATGAGAGACAGAAAACATTTCTAGCATCGGCTGGCGATAGAGGCGGCTTTTTCCAAGGGGCAGAATTTAATCAACCTAATACAGATACCGATTCATTTTCTGTCTATGGCGACGCCACCTACGAGTTTAGCGCTGACACCCGCCTCACAATTGGTCTTCGTTATACTGAAGACACAAAAACCCGACAAGGTGTGAACGCACGCTATGCGTTTGCTTTGGGTGGGTTTGATGTCAATACCGGCAACCCGTTTGGTTGCTGTATGGGAGCTCGCGTTGGCACTGAAGGATTTGCGTTTGCAGGATTTGGACGCTCTATTTATGAGCCTGATCAAGATGGTGACGGCGCGGTATCCGATGCTGAATTTTTAAACTTTTACTTCGACGGTATTGCTCAGTTTGGCGAGCGAGACACCCTTGATGATATTTTTGCTAACGGCATTACTCCAGGCGGCGCAGTCGTGCGTCCTGCGTGCTCAGATAGCGACGTAACCGACAACCTGATTTGTAATCAAGACGGCACCCACTCGTTTGCTGTGCCCATTTCACCAAACAACTCAATTACCGTTCAGAACGGACGCATTGATAACAACTTTGTCGACTGGCGTTTACGTATTGAGCACGACTTAAACAACGATCAGCTTGTGTATGGATTAATTGCAACCGGCCACAAATCTGGCGGCTTCAACGATACGTTTAGCGATCCAACGACAGGGCTTACTCTAGCGCCAACTTATCAAGAAGAAAGCGTCACTTTGTTTGAGTTTGGCTCAAAAAATGAGTTTGATTTGGGCGACGTACCTACTACATTTAATTTTTCAGCGTTTTATAACGACTATCGCGATCAGGTGTTTACTAACCTACTCTCCGTAGAGCAGGCCCTTGAATTCAATTCAGGCGCCCCCGTAGACCCCCTCGATGCAACGCCAGGTGCATTGGTGGTTTCGTTTAGCTTCAACGCCGCAGACTCAGCTATTTATGGTATGCAGTTTGATGGCAAGTTTGAGCTACCCTACGATATTAACCTTAACTGGACAGCATTGTGGCTTGAGGCAGAAATTGAAGACAGCCAAGATATTCAAGACTCTCGCTTTCAAGCAGATGTGGCACCCGATGAAGCAGTGTTTCAGTCTATTGACGGCAACCGACTGCCACGCACACCTCGCTTTCAACTCAATGCAAGCTTAAGCCAGGTGTTTGATCTCAGTTCTGGCACCATTGATTACGTGATATCTGCAGGTTGGCGGGATGAGCAGTTTCTCACTATTTTTAACAGCATTGATTATCAAAACCCTGACAACCCGCGCCGCCGTTTAGACGACAGCGTAGACGCCTATTGGACAGTCGACGCTGGCTTAGGTTACACCCACGGCGATGGTGCACTTAGATTTGAAGCGTTCGCTAACAACCTGTTTGACGAGGTTCGCACTGCTGCAACCATTATTACCCAATTTGATAACACACGCTTCTTCACGCGCCCTAGAACCTTTGGTGTGCGCATGCGCTACACTTACTAATTAAGGCTTGGGTTATCTAAAAATTAATTACGGACGGCGACACTCTCAGTAGGGTGTCGCCGCGTTTACACATTATTGAAAACCGTGAGGCCCCCTTAAGGAGTGATGCAGTGACCATACTTCATCGTTTAAAAACACATTTTGTAATCGCTGTATTAGCACTATTTTCACCCTGCCTATTTGCTAAAGCTATTCACGTTGAGGTAACTAAAGCCTCAGACGGAGGCTATGTGTTAACGCGGGCGGGTAAACATTATGTGGTTAAAGGTGCAGGTGCAGACGGCGCTGATTTAAAAACCTTGAAGGCACATGGCGCTAACTCTGTTCGTACTTGGTCTATTGATGGTGGCGCATATTCAGCTTCCGAACTTTTAGATAAAGCCCATGAGTTAGGGATGACTGTGTCTTTAGGAATAGATTTTGCGCGGGAGCGTCACGGCTTCGATTACGATGACTCATCTGCAGTGGCAGCGCAATTAAAGCGGGTGAAAGCAGAAGTGATGAAATATAAAGACCACCCAGCTTTACTCACATGGTTTATTGGTAACGAACTGAACTTCGATTTCACTAACCCGAAGGTTTACGACGCGGTAAACCAAACCGCAGAAATGATCAAAAGCGTAGATCCACACCACCCCACTACCACAACGATGGCTGGCTTTGACAAAAAAGCCATGGATGCTATTACCCAGCGAGCAACATCATTAGACTTCATTAGCTTTCAGCTTTATGCCGATGTGGTAAACCTACCCAAGTATATCAAGTCTTACGGCTACACAGGCCCTTATATGATCACCGAATGGGGCGCTGTAGGCCACTGGGAAGTGTACAAAACAAAATGGGGAGCCCCTGTAGAAACAACAAGTTCTGAAAAGGCCAGTAACTATGCCAAGAGCTATTTAAAAGCTATTCAGCCCCACGGGGCGCAAGTTATCGGCAACTATGTGTTTTTATGGGGTCAAAAACAAGAACGCACCAGCACCTGGTACGGCATGTTTTTAGACTCTGGCGAGCGCACAGAAGCTGTTGATGTAATGCAATATATATGGACAGGCAGGTGGCCAGAAAATCGAACACCCCGGGTTAGCCCTATTGGCTTAGATGGCAAGGTAGCCTTTGATAACGTGTACCTTTTTATGGGTGATAAGTATGAAGCAACTCTCAATGCGGTAGACCCTGATAAAGACCCACTAACCTTCAAGTGGGAAATAAGAAAGGAATCGACAGCAACACAAGTAGGTGGTGATAAAGAGGAAGTTCCTGAGATTGTGGATGGATTGATTAAAGATACTTCTGCTCAAAAAATTGAATTTGAAGCACCGAAAACACCGGGGGCCTATCGGCTATACGCCTATGTGTATGATGGAACCGGTAACGCCGCTCACGCGAATATACCGTTTTTTGTAAAGTAATTTTAAGATCTTGACCGAACAGGTCAGGTCTTTCAGCTGTTTGAAATAGCTCCGAATGCTGACGGCAGAATCCTTAAAGACAAGATTTAGTAATTGCAGGTACAATAGCCCTGTCTTAAGCACCAATAGTTCGTTGCAATTCAAATATGAAGAAGTATTTTTTTAGAAAGATTCAGCTGTTAGCAGTCATTAGCCTCTTTTGTATCTCAGACCAAACATATTCGGCCCAGCTGCCACTGCACGAAAAAGTAGAAACTTATACCAATCTTTTTATGGCATTGCTGAGAGGGGAAACAAAGGGGGAGCAATATTTACAAGAGGTTGAAAATTCTGGATTGCTCGCTGATAACACCTCGATTGCACGAGTATTTAAACCTATTTTACTAGCAAGTGAACAATATCAAATTAGTTTGGGAGTTGAAGATATCGATATTCCGTCTAATGGTGATTGGAAGTCGCTATTGGAGGTCAATGCGGTTGCTTATGCCATAACAAAATCCGCGTATCAGCAAATGTACGACGAAAATCCCATTCAATCCAATCGTCAATTAAAAGCTGAAATGTTAGTTCATGGAAACAAAGAAGCTGTCGCGCAAGTTTCTTACATTTTGGGTAAACTTTTAGCCTCTTATGGTGGGTACATCAGTGCTCAAGTAGAGTTCCTTTATTCATTACCAGAAATGCAAAGTATAAATGGTGAAAATTCGCTTAGTACATTTACCAAAGAAGACACTTTATCGCAGATAGCGTATTACTTTTACATGATGGGGACATTTCAAGAAGGAAGTCGATATGCGCTTCAATTAGCACCAACTTTTGAAGTCTACATGGAAGATGGTAACGGTGAATTCATCTTCATGCAGCTTCCCCTACTTTTGTCCATGGCCGGCGAACATGAAAATGCTTTCCATTTCATAAGTATGTACGAACAAATTACAAAACAAACTCAATTTCAGCATTTAAGGTACCAATACTTATTTACTGCTGCTGTCGCATTGATATTGAGAAATAAAACGGATGATTTGCTTAATGCAAAAAATCTTTTAAATGAAATGATTAACGATAGCTCTAGTACAAAAATCAAGAGTTTTTTAAGTTCGATTGCAACTATGTTTATTGCTGCAATAAATGGTGATAGACATGAAGTTGAAAATAGTGAAAGCCAACTTAAAAAAATCTCGAAATCTACTTACAAGCACTATTTAACTGCTGAAAGAGATACAGCAAGTGCAATCGCAATCGCCTATGAAATACTTGGTGATGAAACAATGGCGTCTTACGCTAAAAAAGAGAGTAAAAGTTTTGATAGTGATATTTTCAGATCAAGCATAGGCTCCTCTCTCACCTCAATTTCACAAGTAATGCAGAAAGAAATGGATAACCTGCTTCTATCAAACTTTAAACTACAAGTAGAACAACAGCGTCTTGAATTGATTACAAAAAAACGTAACTATCTCATTTCAGGGCTCATAATACTTTTTATGTTTTTCGTGATTTTGTGGATGTGGAGTAGACAAAAACTCAGTAAACGGCTCGCCGACATCGATCCGTTGACTGGCGCATTAAATCGGAGAGCCATGTTCAGGTGGCTAGACTCTTATGGGAATACAGGTTCATCCCATTGCGTTTGTCTCATCGATTTAGATAATTTTAAACACATTAACGATAACTACGGCCACTCTACCGGCGACGAAGTACTGGAGACGTTCAGTAGACTGCTCCTTACACGAATACGAAAAACTGACAGAATGTGTAGATATGGTGGAGAAGAGTTCCTGTTAGTTCTTCATGATATGAATTTAAAAAACGCTAACTCTTTGATATCTGATATCAGAGCTCAGCTCGAAAGCATCACAAGTTGGCAATCTACCCGCTCAAAATTTTCGGCTAGTTTCTCCGCTGGCCTTGTAGAGCTATCTAAACCTGCTGAATACACAAGCATAATTGAAAAATGCGATGAATTACTATACGAATCTAAAGATAATGGCAGAGCAAAAACCACAACTGCATCATGGACTCTCGCATAGCGATGTAGCAGTAAACTTCAGTATAAACCACTCTCAATTAGGCAAGCGTTGACTAGAATCATTATGTTTGTTCACAACTAAGTGACGCTTTCTTTTTTACCCTGTGAAATTGATTCACGGTGAGTGAATTCTTTGCACTTATGGATCCTGACAGTCAAAATCTTTCGAAACAAACTCTCATTTTTTCAAAATCTTAGACTAAGGTCTAATTATTGCTAATTTCCTGCAAGTAATTATTACGGATAAACCAGGTCGAGCGCTGATTGATAACGACGATAGAAGTTAAGTTATCAATCTCTCACCAAAAGGAACTTAGGAGATTTACATGCATTCACCCGTAAGCGTTGTCACCATAGTAAAAAATCGGACTGAAAAGCTCTGCAGACTCATAGAACAACTCGAGTCGTGCACCCCATTACCTGATGAACTTGTTATCGTTTGGATGTGCCCTCCTTCAACCCTTTCACTGGCGCAAAGTGAGAAGTTTTCTATCGTCCACAAATTTGTGACTAACGAAACACTGCCCATTGCTAAAGCGCGCAACCGAGGCTTGCAGGAAGCGAAAAGTAACCTACTGGCTTACGTTGACGTTGATGCCATTGTAGATACTCACTTTATCGACACGTTTACCAATGCATGGCGGCCTGGCTCAGTGCTATTTACCAAAGTGTCATTTGTTCCAGAATCACAATGGATATTTCCCCACGACACGTTATGCCATATCAAAAGCCAAGAACTGCCAGAAGAAGACAATAATGAAATTCCGTCAAGACAAAAAGAAAATGATGGGTGCGCGTTAACTGACGATAGCACTCGCTCAACAGTATTTTTCATCAGCAATATAGATTTTAAAAGAACCGGTGGATTCGATGAAGGTTACGAGGGCTTCGGATTGAACGATGAAGACTTTTTTACGAACTGCCGCTCGCTGGGCTTTGCATTAAATCAAGTAGACTTACACACTTTCGCCCCAGAGCGACCAAATTATCGCTGCCCTATTAATCACCTTCTTGATTTTGTCAGAAACGCCGAGCGCTATCACGCTAAGTGGGGAATGAATCCATGTAGCGATGTGCTTCGTGCTTTCGCAGATGCCGGATATATCAATAAAGATTTTGAAACCGCAGGGATAAGCGTTCTTCAACTGCCTAAAGGAGAGAAGACTCTCGGCGAAACACAAGTATTGGCGGATGGGCAAGATGCCTCGCTGATTAAGCAAACTGCGTAGGATGTAAGAAGACTAATCAACAAGGAGTGACTATGTCTATTTTAAAACCAAATTTGGAGCAAAAAATTTCTGCCTTTATAAACCAACGTGAATACCCTTGCGTAGGCGCTAAAACTGCGTTAAACAAGGGTAAGATCACAATGAAGCAGTACGATGATTTACGATGCGACATAAATGACACCGATATACTAACGGATATTTACAACTTTATTCATCGCTTTGAGCTAGAAAAAGACATGTACTCATCGTTGGTATTCACCTTTGAGCAACCGGAAGTATTGAGTGAGGTTGCCTTCGACAAATTACTGTGGCAAAAGCTTCAGCAACTTCATGATATCGACACCTGTATGCACAACTGGGATAAGCATGTAGATGACAATCCGCATAGTCCTAATTTTAGCTTTAGTTTAGGCGGTAAAGCGTTCTTTATCATAGGGCTTCATCCAGGGGCTAAACGAAAAAGCAGACGCTTTGAACGTCCGACACTCGTTTTCAACCTTCACGAGCAATTTGATCTACTGCGCGAGCAAGGCAAGTTTGAAGATTTAAGGGACCATATTCGTCAGCAAGACGAAGCCTTCTGTGGTTCGAAAAATACCTTATTGAAAAATCATGGTGAAAAATCGGAAGCCTATCAATACAGTGGCAAGCAGCAGCCCGAGCGCTGGCAATGCCCTTTCCATGCGAATCAAAATTAGTCTAATTTCACCGAATCTACATATTCAAATAAAGACATTGAAGGAGCAGAAATGCGACAAACCATTCAACCAAGAAGCGGTACGGCCTTTACCATTAAAAAAGGTGAACGGCTTAAAGTCATCGACCCTGAAGGCGAGCAAGTAGCGGATTTATATGCTTTTAATGCTCACGATAAAAATGAGTTCATGTCGTCGGGCCGTTCCCTAGATTACAATGAAAGTACTCATTTTGAAGCGGGCTGTAAGCTTTATTCTAATGAGAGCCAGGTGATGTTTGAAATTATTGAGGACACGGTAAAGGAACACGACTTTCTTTTAACGCCTTGCAGTGTAGACACGTTCAAACACTTCTATCCCAATGAAACACCAGTTCCTGGATGTCATGGCAACTTAGTGGCAGCATTTGCTGAATTCGACATTCCCGCGCATCACATCGGTACTACTTTTAACACCTTTATGAACGTGGATGTAAGCAAAGAGGGTAAAATAGCGGTGCTACCGCCTACCAGTAAAGCCGGTGACTACACTGTATTTGAAGCGAAGATGGACATGATAGTTGGCCTAACGGCGTGCTCAGCAGGCGAATCGAATAACTTTCGCTATAAACCAATCCAGTTTGAAATTATGCCCGCATTGTAAGAATCACTTAGCAGAAAAATTTAACAGGGCGAATTTAATAAGGACACGTTAACAGCAATAATTTAAGACGAATACGCTTGCTCTTATAGAGAGCAAGTTCGTTTACACGCCCGTTCTCTCGCGGCAAACGCATTAACGTTTTCACTATTCATTCGTCTTTATGCTATGGGTCTCGGCGGGGCTAGTCAAACTCACGGGTTATACCAACTCACACCAACTCTCACCAACTCTCACCAACTCAGTATCATTGCAGATACTCACAAACCAATAAGCATCTCTATGCCAAACAGTATTGCGCCAATTCCCCCACCCACAATGGTGCCATTGATACGCACTTTTTGAAGGTCTCTCCCTATATTCAACTCTACTTGCGCTGCCATGTCTTCTTCATCCCAACTATTGATCGTGTCTCTAATATGCCGGGTAAGAAACTCTGCTACCTCAGGCGCCATGTATTTTGCAGCCTCACCGATATGCTGATTGAATGAATGGGATAATTGGCTATCATTTCGCAAAGAAGCCCCTAAATCCTGTAATAACCCTGCAACCTTTTGCTCTGCTTTACCCTCGTTTTCTTCAAGTGATTTTAACAGCCACAGGTTAAACCGTTGCCACGAGTTGTGAAGGTAATTCTTTAGCGCAGGGTCGTTGATAACCTTTTCCCTAAATCCGTTTACCTTTTGCTCCATATCAGGGCTGTGCTGCAGGTCGTGTAAGAACTCATTGACCTGCTCGTCAAATGCATGCCTGATTGGATGATCTTCATCTTGATAGATATCTTCTAAAATAGAGGATACAGCCTTTACCGCGATTAACGCGCCCTGTTCGCTTATCCAACTAGAAGGTAAAATTTTCTCAAGTCTGCTGTATTCAGTCTTAAGCCATATCACCAGCGTATCAGCAATGTATTCTTGCGTGTCTGGTTGACTGAGTAACCCCGCTAACTTACCGAGAAGCCTATCGAGCATGACTTGGTGTTGGCGCTCTTTCGTTACTGCTCCTAATGAGGTAGCGATTAACTGGTTTAAATCGAGATTTTTCAGCCCTTTCTCCACTGTTTTAGCAATAAAGGCTTTAACCGGTTTATCGTCTAATACTCTTAACATTCCGCTTAGCGCATCACATAAAAAACGGCTTAGCTTTTGCGCATTCTGTGGAGTCTCTAACCACCGGCCAGCACCTTGCGCAGGGTTACTATCGCTTATCAGCTTTTCAATTGCATGAGGATTAAAAAACTTTTCTTTTACGAATTCAGAGAGGTTATTCGCAATAGCGTTTTTATTGTTCGCCACAATATTGGTGTGTGGAATTGGGTAAGATGAAGGAATAGGTTTGAACAACGCAGTGACGGCAAACCAATCGGCTAGCCCGCCGACTAAGGCTGCTTCACTTGCCATTTTGATAAGCCCTAGCCACCAAGTTTGAGCAATATCAGGCTGATATTTTTGAGTGAGAATAGTGATCACAAAAACACCCGCCGCAAACAGTAAACATGCCAATGCCTGACGCTTAGCTCTGTGTAGCTGATACTGCTTATCTTGCATGCAATTTCCTTTTAAATAAAAAACGTTGACCGCTTAGGAGACCAGTTGATTGAAATAGCCTCAACGCTCACCATCCTTTCCTCTGCTTCAACTTTCTACCTACAAGCTATGCAAACTACAGACCTTTTATCAGCAAACGTACGCTTAAAACATATTTACTTGCTAGGCAGCTACACTTTGTCGCTTTTTAAACGGTGCACAGTGCAGCTCGGCCGCTTACTTTATGCATACCTTATCTGAACGTTCTGTTTAGCTTCGTGCTTAAACCTTGAATAAGCGCACATCTTCTGCTGCACACATCACCATCACAAATAGCGAAAAAAATCATAATTTAGCTTTTTCAGTGACTTAATAATCAAACCTACGAAAACATTGTACTACACAGCAGCCCGATATTTCATAAGCCCATGTTTATTAACGCTTTTACGACTTGGCACATTACATGATAACAACATACTACGTAGCAACAGCTAGCTAGTCTGCATACTGGCTAAATACCTGCTACGCAACATTTAAGTAATAGTGAGAGAATAAAGACGTAATACTTACATAATCTTGTACCGCGTTACGCCACAAATTTTCTCGCTTTCAATATAAAATTATAGATTCTTAAAGGAACGAAAATGAAAAAGTCTTTTATCGCCGGTGCCATGATTGTAGTTAGTACAACCTTGTTAAGCGGCTGTGTTATTCATGTGGGTAACGCTAGTGCTATGGATGGAAACGACGTGAGTACTATGCTTGGCAACGTTGATATAAAGAGCGGTAAGCATGCCGGTGATATTTCATCAATCAATGGTAACGTGGATATTGATGATCACGGCAGTGCTGAGGACATCAGCATAGTAAACGGTAATTTAGACATGGAAAGTCACGTAACAGCGAGAAGAGTTGACGTGGTAAACGGTGATATTTTCGCCGCATCTCATGTCACTGTCACGCAAGATGTAGAAACGGTGAACGGCGACATATCGTTTGATTCTCATGGTGAAATAGGCGGAAATATACAAACGGTAAATGGCGACATTCATATTACCGACGTAACAATCGAAAAAGACCTAGCTACTGTTAACGGCGACATTGATATTGAAGGCGACAGCGTTATTTTCGGCAACATCGTTTATAAAAGCAGCGACAGCAAGTGGATAGACGAGGATGACCACATGCCCACACTTACCATAGGGTCTAACGTGACATTGCACGGGTCTGTAATATTAGAGCGACCGGTTGATCTTAAGATTGAAAATCAAGACATCAAAGGAAAGGTTATTGTAAGCTACGCCGACGCTAAATAATCGTTTACCGAACCTTTTATAATAGATAGGCGCTAAATTTACATGACCGAACAAGAAAAAATGCTCGCAGGCGATCTTTATTTTCCTTCAGATAAACACCTTACGGCACGTCGTAAAGACTGCCGTAAGCAGTTAGATATACTCAATAGCACATGTCAGACTGAACATAAAAAGCGCACACAGTTACTTAAAACTCTGTTCGCCGAAACGGGAAAGCGCCTTTACATCGAGTCTACGTTTAAATGTGACTATGGTGAAAACATTGTTGTGGGTGAGAATTTTTACGCCAATTTCAATTGCGTTATTTTAGACGCCGCCAAGGTCACCATTGGCGATAACTGCATGCTAGCACCACAAGTTGGTCTTTATACTGCAACACATCCAATAGACCCAGTGCAGCGTGCCACCGGCATTGAATTCGCAAAACCAATCACGCTTGGCGACAATTGCTGGGTAGGTGGAATGGCTGTAATAAACCCCGGTGTAACGCTTGGAAATAATGTGGTGGTTGCATCAGGTGCTGTGGTAACCAAATCCTTTGGTGATAACGTGATCATTGGCGGAAATCCTGCTCGTGTGATTAGGCCGTGTTAACCTTTGGTGCACGAATTTTTATCTGAATGGAAGGGGTTTAATCGCGAATCAGCTTTTTGGACCCAGCGGGCTCTATCAACTGACTAAGACAAGTCACTTAGCGTGGCCATACCAACGGCGTTCTTGCCTTTGTGTTTGGCGCTGTATAAGGCCTCATCTGCGCTTGATAGCATTTGATTGGGCAAGTCGTTCATCGTTAACTGATCGGGCGTAACGCTGACAATACCAAATGAACAAGAGGCATTGAAGGCATTATCGCCTTCACCAAACTGTGTATTAGCCACATGTGCACGAATGCGCTCAACAATAGCAGGAGCGTGATTTTCGTTTTGTGTCTCGGTAAATAAAATAACGAACTCATCACCTCCCAACCGCGCAATGCAATCAGACTGTCGAATATTTTCCTTAATAATACTGGTCATTCGTGTCAGTAGCGCATCACCACTAGCATGACCATATTGATCGTTAATAGTTTTAAAATTGTCCACATCGAACACGCACACTGATAACCATTTAAGCTCTCCCCTTAGCATTAAATTTACGGCTTCGGTGAGGCGTATTTCTAGGTAACTGCGAGAAAATGCCTGGGTCAAATGATCGTACATTAAACGATCGCTTAGTAATCGTCGTTCTTCATAAAGGTCATCGATGTGCAACACCAGCGCCCACGCAATGGTCGATGTCACTAAAAATGAACCAATCCATGTAAGCGGCGGTAAATCAGCAACTTGAACACCTGTTAGCATGTCGCACACACCAGTTACCATCCAAATTGTATTGGCAAGAAGCAATAGTAAAACGGTGCTGGTATTGCTATCTTTTTGCTCCTTTTCTTGTGTCTGTAGTTGCCTTCTGCGCTGTCGTAAAAACACCCTAAAAAGTATAAAAATGCAATACACCGCCAATACTAAAATCCACACTCCCCAAAGCTCAAACAGTGGCCCGAACGCGAGGCCTGTGTAATAAGAGGATGTCGCATAAAAGGCATTGTCGAGAAATAGCGAACCCGGTATTACCGTGGCTACTGAGAAAGCGGCGCAAATGCCATAACACCATTTTAAAGACGCTGGGGCTTCAAACTCAAAGAACGCCAGATAGAAATGCAGACTTAAGACCGTGGTAAACATAGCCGCAACCACCGTAATCCGGTTTGAAATACTAAGATAAGTAAGGTTATCACCGGAATTGAGCATGACCGCAAATGCACCAAAGAAAATACCGCTGACCAATGCCGCAATCGAGAAAATTAAGTAGTATTTGACCGACTCTTCATGGCGAGAAGTTAAGCGGTGGTAAAGCAGTACAAAGAAAAAGCTTAGTAACAAGCAAATGGTGGAGGTCACGAATAGGGGCAGTGATAATCCTTGAATCATATCGTTTTAAACTACCTCTGCGGCTGCTATGGCCCTCTATTCTTAAGGGCGTTAATATTTATCATACCCGAAAGTATATTCAAATATAATCGTGTTGCGTGCCTTGTCTGTCCACAGGGTAGACGCCAAAGCGAACGGCATCAAATAATTTGGGTAAGCTTTAGTATAAAGCAAGATAGCTAAATTGCTCAGCAGATCATATCGTCCTTTAGCATGAGGTCTCGGCCTCGCGGCGTGTTAAGTCTTTACATTGCGGTGCAGCGTTATTGCTAGTTAGCGATCTAAACCTAAACCGACTTTGCAAATACCAAGTATGAAATACTACAAACATCATAGCTTCATTCACCTTTTAAAAAGGAGTTTAAAATGGCTAAAAACCACGGTAACCAAATAAAAAACGACGATACTTATGAAGCCCTTCGCGACGAAGGCTATAGCAAAGAAAAGTCGGCGCGTATCGCAAATGCCCAAGCAAATAGTGAACAAACGCCGTCTAAAGATGGTGGCAAAGCCAACAGGTACGAAGATCGCACTAAAGATGCGCTCTATCAAAAAGCCAAAGAAGTTGGCATTGACGGGCGCTCTAACATGAGTAAAGGCGAGTTAATTGATGCTCTGCGTAATCATTAATGGCGGATACACCGCCATTTGCAGAGCTAAGTTTTCCTAGATTTACACACGACTATTCATTTTATGGTTTAGCGTGTCTGTTATTGAATGCGGTTTAATGACCTACACCAGTTATAAAAAGTCTCCTATTGCTTGAATGGCAGGGTGAATATGTTTTTATAACTAGGCTGAACATTGCCAATTTCGGTGTCTTTGGTATCCGCATCGTGAAACGTGCCAAACAACCGGGCCCAAATTATACACACGCAACCATAGTTAGTATTACTTTCGTTGATAACTTGAGAGTGATGATGAATATGGAAGCTGTTAATCGTAAAAAACCAGCCAACTATGACTGAATTCAGTCTTAAATTACTGTGTGCAAGTAAAGCTGTTACTGCCGTGAGAGAAACAAAAGCTGCACCCACCGACTCTCCACCTAAGAGAAATCCAACAATCGCTCTTGGCAGTATAAGAAAAAAAGCTTCTATCGGGTGATTTGCTAGTGAATTCATACTACTCAGTTTTTTAAACGCGTGATGCGCACCGTGGCCTGAAAGTCGCCAAAGCCATCCCCATCGGTGAGACGCCCTATGATACCAATAGTTAACAAATTCAAATGCAGAAAAGATAAGCAGTACCTGCATGACTACAGGCCAGTGTGAAGGCCAAATGTCTACTTGCCATGTTTCGCTGATACTTGTCATCCATTGAAAGAGTGAAGCTTCGTATAAAGCTTCAACAGCGGCATAAGCAGCTCCCGCAACAAATACAAAACCAAACAGCGCGACGTTTTCTCTGAAACTTTTTCGCCAATCCTTTCTGGCGGGAATAATGTTCTCAAATAGTGTAAGCAGACAGAATGCAACGACGATAAATAGGCTATGAGCATCTATAGACGCTTTCGTGTCGGCTAAATACAGTGAAATGGCAATTAAGGTAGGTTGTAACATCCAATACACGGCGAAGCGCAATGTATTTTCTATAAGCGAAGTAATGTCTACGTTTGATTGCTTACTCATACCACTTCCCTGTCTAGCGGCTAATAATTTTACTATCCGAAGAGCATATTTATAGGCTCCTCACATTTATAAATGTGTAGCCTTAAATAAATTAGTTATTTATGTCTTTTTGTAACAAATACTTTCAGCGGGCCCAGTAGAGCATGAACCTTGCTCATACAAAAAAAGAAATAAGGTCATCTTTATTCATAGTTAAAGCTACGTATATTGTATAGGTTGCTCTAATAGCACTTATCATACTCGGTTTGATCTTAACAATAGAGGCGCATACTCATGAACAATAACGTGGACAAAAATTTCTCTTTCATTAAAAAGGCGTCAAGATCACATCTGGCAGTCTTTAGTGTACGTGTTGCGAACCTTGATGCTACGACAAGCCTGACGCTGTTTTGAGAAAGAGTTCTGAATTCAAATTTTTATCGCGAATGCGAACTTCAGCGTCATAGCCGATATTCGGAGTGTTTATTCATAGCCAGTTATCGGTGTCTTGCCCACCCAATATTGCGGTAATTTCAATATCACTATCAATAAAGCGAAAATAGATAGTGTCTGAACGATATACGCAACGCCGATAACCCAAACGAATATGCTCAGCAGATTGATATGCTAGCGGATTACTCGCTATTTTTTGGAACGTCTCAAAGAAGCCCAAAAAGTATTCGTCGGCCTGCGCTTCGCCAAACTCTTCTACTCCATAAACATATATACGTCGGAGATCTTCTTTTGCGTTTCTCGATAGTCTATATGCCGCCATTTAGCGTTTTAGGTCAGCTTTGAATTCAGCTAAAATTTCTTCTGGCGATTGATCAACGTGGCCGCTCTGTTCAGCTTTCGCAAGCTTCTCATTAATAAACTCAGCTCGCCTTGCTCTTCTGATAATGTCATTTACTAACTCGCTTTTATTTGCGTATTCTCCCGCGGCACCGACATGACTTTTTAACCAATCATCATTTTTTTCAGAAAGTGTAATACTTTGACGTGGCATTTTAACTTCTCCAACATATAAGCTGGTGCAATATTACACCAGAAGATATTCTGTGTCATATCCATGTGGGGAATATCGATATGTTAACGAGACTTTATTTAAAAAGTCATAAGTCGGCGAGGCTAGAACGAATTCAAAGTTAAGCCCAAAAGCTGCCGTTCGGGACTGAGATTTTCGTGAAGTCTCAAATACTAATTTGTGAAAAGAAGTAGTTGTTTTAAAGAAAACATCTAACCGGTAACTGTGTACGTATTGCCGACCTGTAGATTTTCAATGTGGCTAGCAGCAACTTGTCTTTTGCGGCCCCTTCAACAAAAGAGTGTTATCAGCGTAACCGCTCAACAATAACAACGCTGCAACGAAAAAAAAGTACACGACGCATAGTAAAGTACTGTTATTGTGAAAAGATACTCAAGCGTGTATAGGAAATATCAAACTTCGCTATTGAGTCTGATCAGGTTTTGATTATGTTGTGCGAAAGGTAGTATTTAATGCGACAAATTGGCATATAACGTTAATATCTAAGTAAACATACTAAATTCAAAGCAAGAGTTAATTGTAATTAATTGATTTTATTATCTTTTGTTTATGGCGCGGTGATTGCACCCCATACCTAATATTCTGACCGATTGAGGGTAAAATGAAATGAAAGAGAAGCAATTCAATAAAATAACAAATGGCCTGTTACTAGCAGTAATACTTTTCGAAGTATGTCACTTAACGTGGGAATACTTTAACGGCGGAGTAGTTACCCATCACCTTTTCATGCGCGCTGATCTTCCCGGATTGTCGAATTGGTGGGGACTGCTGATTTTGCCCCTTCTTGTGTGGCTATCCGCTGCAGTAATCCGAAAAAGAATATCAACTAAGTCAGATGCAAAAACACTTTCTCCGTCAATAATACTGGGTTTCTTTGGCATGCTGCTGGTAAGCACAGTTCAATCAATTGCTTTCATAAATGGCTTTCCAAGCGTAACAATGTATTTAGCTCTGGGCGTTTTAATTTCAGCTCTATTTGTACCGCTTTACAGAATGGAATTTATTCTCGGGCATATTATCGGCTCAGCCTTTGTGTTTGGCCCTGCTATCCCATTTGTCGGTGTATTCATGTTCGCCCCTATCTCGTTGTTGTCACACAAGTGCATTAAACCTTTGTTGCTGCGCTTCAAAAACCGCAGAATGACTTTGGGTTAAAATGTTCTGAGAGTTGATAATGGTCTAATGTTGTTAGATAGGAAACCCTCGCGTTTAGAAAACATAATAAAACCTAAGTCAATAAAGTACCTTTGAACTTCCGGTTCTTGTCTCAAGCCACCAGTCATATGGCGTCTAAATCTATAAGTTAAAGTGTCAGGTGAAGTTAAAGCTGCTGTATCTTGGAGGTACGAGCTTAATTATAGCTGTAGGGCTAGCGCTCTAAAAATGCTAAAAAGCCTCGCTCTGCGCGGCTTAAATATTTCGTTTTTCTCGGTAAAGTTAAAGACTTTCTCCATGCCTGTTGGGTTGCCCCATCTTCTTTACACAGCGTAATTAACTCAGGGTGCACATAAGAATTACGCGCAATGGCTGGCGTGTTACCAAGTTGAGAAGACACCGTATCGAGCATGCTTTTAAGGGTAAGTTCGCCTTTTGCATTAGCCAGTTCTTCAAATGCAATCACACTGGCTCGCCACGTTCTAAAGTGCTTGGCACTAAACGATTCACCCATGACCTCTTGAATGTATTGGTTAACTTCACCTGATGTCACGTTGGTGCGCTCTGAGCCATCTATATATTGAAAAAGGTGCTGACCGGGCAAATCCTGCAGCTCTTTAATTACATGGCTAAGTACTCTGTCGGTGATATTGACTTCTCGCTCCTTTCCAGACTTAGCACGGTAGTTTAGCTGAATGGTTTTACCGGTTAGTTTTGCGTGACGGGTGCGAAGCGTAGTGGCACCGTAACTTTTGTTTTGCTTAACGTTGCGTTCGTTGCCAACTCTCAAGGCGCCTAAATCCATTAACCTGACCACCGCAGCCAACGTGCGCTGAACATTAAGCTCGTCACCCTGTAAGTCAGATTCTAATTGCGCTCTAAGAAGCGGTAACTTATTACCAAAAACACCGCAGGCTTCATACTTTTTTGCTTCCTGCTGAGCTCTAAATTCCGGATGATAACGGTACTGCTTGCGCCCTTTGCTATCAAACCCAGTCGCTAAAATATGGCCGTTTTCTTCAGGGCAGAACCACGCATTTTTATAGGCTGGCGGAAACGCTAAGCTATTTAGCCTATCAATAACATCTGCATCTTGTATGGATTTTCCGATCGGATCGAAATACTGCCATTGCTTTCCCTTTGGCTTTCGAGATATGCCGGGTAAATTGTCGTCAACATAAATTAATTGCATTTTTTCTTATGAATCCTAGTTATTCTAACCGCGACTTTTACTGAGCGTTTTATCAAGGTAAGTTTTCGTACACTGTTCTACTTGAACTACTTGTTTATCCCCGAGCACGCTGCTTGTCTATCGCTGCGCACGCTTAATTGCTTGTTGAATCGCTTTGTCAGAAAAGTTCTATTAAAGGCTTTACTTACAACCTGCTGACACCCTCATATACTTAATAGCCTACAAGATTTAAGCCATGTTCTGCTGCCGTTTATTTAGCGATTATCATATTCAGCTATTCACTATTGTTACTAACTATACAAATAGCTCTCAGCCAAGCCTAAATAGTTGCTCAGAGGGCTCCTTTCATAGTTGTCCATCTTCCCGTCCACATCGGCGTTTTTGCGAGTGAGAAACGTCCTACACCCTTGATGCGACGTGGATAATTCCGGCATTCCCGTGTAATTTTTATAAGTAATTTGGAATATATTACAGCAGCATTCGGTGGTTTTGCGCTGTAAGCGAGTAAAACGCTGCTAATAATAGAGGCGTGCTTTTTGCACAGTATTTTTTACAAAGTACTTTTTGCACAGAGCTTTTTACAAAGTGCTTTCAATAACCTGTTTTTTGCAGCGTTATTTTTAATCACCTTATAAGGGTTGCGACTACCGCAAAACACGGAAAACTCAGTAAAGGATTTATCCATGACAGACATCACATTTTCAGCTTACTTCGCCTTCTATTTGTATTTAGTACTTTTACTCGTGCAGTGGGGCGTTGCAACGGTGAGCAAAGCGAAACAACCCCATGCAGTTCCAGGCAAAATAGATGACGATTTATCACACGATAGTTTTGTCTTTAGAGCGCATCGCACGTTTCACAATACGCTTGAAAACAGTGCTTTATTTATAGGTACTGTGTTATTTGCTTTTGTTATTAATTATCAAAGCCCAGTTTTTGCGCTTTGTGTATGGGTTTATGTTATCGCGAGAGTCATTCACATGGCACTTTACTATGCCATTGCCACCGAAAAGAACCCAAGCCCACGAAGCTACTTCTTTTTAATTGGTATTATTGCTAACGTGGTTATGTTGGTGTTGCTAGGAATGAGATTAGCGGTGTAGTAACGGCATCCGCCCTAGTTAAAACACTTCATTGAAGCCGTTTTGAAAGGACGATTATGCGCATTACACTTCTTTGCAACTTAGATATTGCTAGTAATTTGGCCGCAAATCGTCTTATCACGGCCCTGCCCGAACATCATTTTAGTGTGCTAATGACAGCGCAGGTAGGTGGCAAAAGCCATCACCCTAAAGCGCTTGAGGCGTTGTCATTCTACGAAAACACACTATTCACTGAAATTCTTTTTCCTGCGCTAATCTCTGGGCAAAAAGCTTCTGGGAAAGAAACTTGTGGAAAAGAGGCTTGTGAAAAAGAAGGCTATGAAACACCGAGACTTCTCACATTCGACGCCATGCAACAGCGTGGTATCGACATCCATCTCGTGTCAGAGATTAACGAAGGTAACGGCCTTTCTGTATTAGAGCGGTGCAAACCCGATTTAATATTGTCGGTGCGCTTTGGCCGTATTTTAAAAAACCCCGCCCTTTGCTTGCCCAAACACGGAGTACTCAATCTGCACTCGGGATTATTGCCACAGTACCGCGGAATTATGGCAACATTTTGGGCTATGCTAAGGGACGAATCTCATATAGGGTGCACGTTACATCGCATACAAGATGGGGGTATTGATACGGGCGATATATTATCTACCCATCCTATCAAAACTGATTACAACCTGTCCTACTTTGACAACATGCTTGCCATTTACCCTGCAGGCTTAGATGCCATGATCGCCGCGACAAAACGTATAACAGACAGCGTGGCGCTAGTTTCGATACCGCAAGACAACTCACAAGCCAATTACTATGGCCTACCAGACCCAGCCTCTATCTCATTATTTGAGCAGAAAGGTCATCGTTGGGTTATTCACAGTAACTTAATCAGCTTGGCGCAACGATTCTTTCCCTAATAACGTGTAACATACGTTTTTTTCTGCAGTAGAAATCGCAATAAAGCGCGCGTTGATTCGCGCAATAGTGCGTCGGTTCACCTTCTACGCTGCGTGTTATAGGTGACAATTAATGACAAGGAACATGTGTGGATAGGACTTTACTCAATAGGCTCAGTACCCTTTTTAGCCTAGCTGTTATGATGGTATTGCTTGCGCTTTTAACAACTGCGGCAAGTGCGGCAAATGAGGAAAGTGCAGCAGCCGATACCACCACAAGTGCTGATTCAGTGAAGTTTTCACAAAAGCTAGATATTCAGCTGCGTTATGACAATCGCTCGAATAGACCTAGTCGAGAGCAGTATCGCTTTCGCTATTACCCTTCCGTTTCGCTATCAAAAGCGTGGTCGCTGCATAGCTTTGTTGTAACAGGTGACGGATTTTCTTCAAGCCACAATACTATTGGCAGTAGCAACACCGATTACCTCTACGCTAGGCGACTTTATGCCCGTCATGAAAGTGAGTACGGAAAGACAGAATTTGGAATAATACCTACGTACAAAGGCCGAGTTTCTTCTACAGGGCTATCGAAAGATGGGTGGATAACTGGCTTTCGACACGTTCGTTCTCTTCGCAATAATAGCGCCATAGAAGTTGTTGTAGGGCAACTTGCTAATGAACAAGCGAACCATGCGTTAGACATTGGCAAAGGAAACAGCGATGACAACTACTTTGAAGTTGAATACTCAGCACGAATGGGTCAGCGGCACAGCTATGAAGCCAGCATAGAGAGAATGCTACGTGGTGATTTCCTGCGTGCTGAATATCGCTTTAACTATTCCAGTGACAACACGTTGTTTTTTGAAAACGTGCAGCGCATTGATGCATCAGCAAATAAATTTGTTGCCGGTATGAGTGGCGAATTCTCTGGAGAACGTGTGGCCCTGCCCTACCCCATTGAGTACTTCGCTTACTACTCTTATGTGGACGATGGTTTTGGCGACCGCGTAGAGCTTACTGAAGACTTTTTAGGCACCGGACACGGTGGCTCTGTGGAATTTAGCAGTGTGTTGTCTAGACAGCACGATACCGACTGGTTTGTGAGGGTGGACACTGTCGGAGGCGTTACTCGCTTACTGGCTGGAGTAAAACTGTCTCTCAACCGATGAGGGTAGGCCATCAAAATTTAGTCAATTGCTTTGGAATAATTAAAGGCTTGGCAGAATTAGAGGTTTGGAGAAATTAGTGAGCTTAATTGTTTTACTTACTGAATTTTCTCACTCTCTTTGAAAAGCGAAGGCGAGAGCAATTAGCTAAAGGTAATAGTGAGCGGAGAAAAGAGTAGCAAGAGGCAGAATCTGTTACATGCCCTGTCCAATCGCTACTCTTTATTTTGCATTGTCTTTTTGTAACTAACGCTTTGTTAGTCTAACTATTCAGTACTTTACTTTTTTAATCCCATTTGGGAGCAAAGTCAGGATCGACAATCCGCTCGCCATTATCCAGTTCATCAATTGCCTCTAACTCTTCATCAGATAGCTGCACGCCACCATAGGCTAGGTTTTCTGCCAGATGTGTTTTGCTGGTTGATGAAGGTATTGCATATATATGGCGTTTCTCCATCCATGATAAAACCACCTGAGCGGCAGAAGCATCATATTTCTTAGCAATCGCTGCGAGCGTATCATCGTGCATCACCTTACCCACCGCAAATGGCATGTAGGCAGTTACCTTAATGTCCTTTTCTCTGCACGCTTGTGCTACTGCGCGGTTTTGCATAAAAGGATGCACTTCTATTTGGTTGGTGTAGATTTCACCTTTACCTAAGATTTTCTCTGCTTGGTCGAGCTGATCTATCGTAAAGTTAGATACGCCAATATGTCGAGCCAACCCGAGTTCTTTCGCTTGTTTTAAACGATTTAAGTAACTCTCAAGGGTTATATCATTGCCTGGATACGGCCAATGTATAAGAAGTAAATCTACATATTCGAGTTTTAACTTTTCTAAGCTTTCATGGACACTTGCCATGAATTGATCTTCACCTAATGATTCATACCAAACTTTGGTAGTAACGAAAAAGTCGGCGCGTTTTAACCCACTGGTTTGAATAGCATCGCCTACCTCAGATTCATTACCGTAAAACTGTGCAGTATCGATATGGCGAAACCCTACTTCGAGTGCATCGCTAACTGCTTGCCTTGCCTGCTCGGCTTCTAAACGAAATGTTCCCATTCCCAACTGTGGCATGTCTTTCATCTTTCCTCCTTGTCATTTTGAAACAACTTGTACGCTAATTCCTACGGGTGTTCGCAGCAGTGGATCGCTATTTTTTGTTGATATTGGTTGGATGATGGAAATGTGTGCAGTGAAAACCACTGCAATAGTTGTTATATCAAGAGAAGAGATTTGTCTGATTTTCGGGATACTTTTGTGACATTTAACCCTCAGTATTGCTAAGACATGAGCGCCTACTTGCAAGAACTTGTTCATAAGAGCTTGTTCATAAGAGCTTTTTGATAACTGAGGAAATACCCATGAAACGATTAAGTAAACTTACTACCGCAGCGTTATTAGCTTTTACAGCCCAACACGGTGTTGCCGCCGATTTAACTGTAGAAATTCAAAACTTAACTCACGGCTTGTATTTCACCCCCATTGCAGCCGTTGCACACTCTGCAGACGCCAGCCTTTTTGAGGTGGGTGAAACGGCAAGTACCGAGTTACAAATGATGGCAGAAGGCGGCAGTTTAGAGGGTATTGCAACCATCGTCGACGCCATTGGTGCCGATGTTATCGCTAACCCAGCAGGCGGATTGTTAGCCCCAACTATGACAGCATCAGCAGATATTATGACAGCTGATAGCAACGTCGTGTTGTCTGTCGTTGCTATGGTGCTTCCATCTAACGACGGTTTTATTGGGTTAGACAACTGGCAAATTCCAACAGAAGCGGGCACTTACACCGTTTATCTCAATGCTTATGATGCAGGCACAGAGGCCAATGACGAATTGCGCGGTAGTGGCGCATTAGGAGAAGCAGGAATGCCTGTTCCACCGCCGTTAGAAGACATGTTGGGCACTGGCGGAACCGGCGTTGCCGGAGCAGACATTAACCAAACTGTTCATATACACAGAGGAAACATTGGCGATGATTCGTTAACTGAAGGCGCAAGCGACGTAAACAATGCCGTTCATCGCTGGTTAAACCCTGTAGCGAAAGTCACCGTAACGGTGCGATAAGGAGCAGGATATGACCAATTTATTTCAAGAAAAGACAAAACATGTTCGAAAAGCTATTGTATTGCTAATCCCTTTTTTACTTGCCGCTTGTGGTGATGACGAAACCAGAGAAGTGATTGTTGAAGTACCGGCAGAAATTCCACCGCCAGTGCCCGTAAGCTATGAAGTTACTGTAACCAATTTGACCAATGCACAGCCCTTGTCTCCACCCGCTGTTGTATTACATGGTGACGATACGCTATGGCAGGTTGGTGACGTCGCCTCTGTTGAGCTAGAGCGCATAGCCGAAGGTGGCGACGCTACAGACTTTCTTAACCAAGGTGTAGCAAGCGCAGGAGGCACGGGCCCTATACCGCCTGGCGATTCGCAAACGATAAGTGTGACAGTGGATGATGTGACAGATGCCAATCTCACTATTGCAACCATGTTGGTCAATACCAATGACGCCTTTACGGGAATTAGCAAATGGAACTTATCCAGCCTTGAGGTTGGCGAAACCTACATTACTTCTCGCCCTGCTTATGATTCTGGTACGGAATCGAATTCTGAAAGTGCGGCAACAATGCCTGGACCCGCTGCAAACGGAGAAGGGTTTAATGCCCAGCGCGATGACACTGGCTATATTTCGATGCATCCGGGGGTAGTGAGCGGTGATGACGGACTGTCGCAGTCTGCGCTGTCCTCACAGCACAAGTTCGACAATCCAGTTATCCGCATTCACATTACCCGAACTGAGTAATGTGAATGTGTTCCTAGGGGCAATTGGCACCAGCACTGGATAGAAATGCCACCAAATGCCCTGACACAAACCGACTCCCGAAATAAAAGCGTTAATCGGATGAAAGATTAACGCCTTTTCATCGTTCTACTTATTTTTACCGCGCGGAACGCCTCGGATGACTGACACAATATTAATCGTTGAAGACGATCTGGATATAGCAAACCTTATGAGAGTCAATTTGCAAGAGTTGGGGGTGAACATTGAGCACCAATCTGATGGCAAAGCAGCACTTAAAAGCGCATTGACTGGTGAATACGCCATTGTGATATTAGACGTTATGCTGCCATCGCTCAATGGCTTAGATATTTGCCGACAGGTGCGGGAAGCACTTCCGATGCAAATTATCATAATGCTTACCTCAAAAACGTCGGAAACCGACAGAGTGTTAGGGTTAGAGCTGGGCGCCGACGATTATATGACCAAACCCTTCAGTGTGCGGGAGCTACAGGCCAGGGTGCGCTCACAACTGCGGAAATTTCACGCCCTGTTAAACAATCAGAATACTCAAAACAGCCAGCAAAAACCTACCACTTCATTAACCATCGGAAGCCTTACCATTGACCAGCAGAGTCATGAAGTCTTTTTGCAGGGAAAAGAATTAGTACTTACCGTTACCGAATTTGAATTACTTCATCATTTAGCCAGTCATCCTGGACAGGTGTTCAGTCGAAGTCAGCTGCTTGAGTCGGTGTGGGGGTACCACCATAGCGGGTATGAGCATACCGTTAACTCTCACATCAACCGGCTGCGATTTAAATTGGAAAACGACGCCACCGCGCCCCAAATAGTGCAAACCGTGTGGGGCGTTGGCTATAAATTCAATCCACAAGGTGTGGGCTCATAAGGAACAAACCAATGAAACTCAGTTTTTATCCTCGCCTTGCGCTGTATGTAGTTGGCGTATTTATGGTCGTTATTGTTGCCTGCTTTTACGTCACGAATTTACTGCAACAGCGAACCCAAGAAGAAGCTGAGCAAAGACTCCACATTGGTTTGGCTGAGCATTTAGTTGGCGACAATCCGCTGCTCGAAGAAGGGGTTTACGACTATAAAGCGTTAGAGAATCTATTTCACACGTTGATGATTTTGGGCCCTAACTTCGAATTTTATTATCTCAGTCCGCAAGGTGACATTCTTACCTACTCAGCAGAGCCGGGTAAGGTAAAGGCAAAGAAAATCGATCTACCCCCCATTCTTCAATTAGTTAATACCGACATTGAATTACCTATTTTAGGGGATGACCCGAGAAACCTAGACCAGCATAAGATATTTTCAGCCGCCCCTGTGTACAAGCAAGACACGCTTCAAGGCTACTTGTATGTGATTATTGGCGGTGAGCGTTACGACTCCATTCTTGCTAATTTGAAAAACAGCCAAAGCATGCGAGAAGTGGCGTTGTTTATGTTTGTGGGTATGGCTTTGCTATTAACCGTGCTTTTGATCCTTTTTAAATATTTCACTCACCCCCTTAGGCGCTTAAGTGATGACATGGATAAGGTATGTAAAGCTGAATTTGACCGAGAAAAGTTAATGCCCGTTTTAGCCAAGTGGGACAAAAACAGTACCAACGAGATAGACCGCCTAGGATGTGGCTTTCACGATATGCTATTGCACATTGATGATCAGTTTACGCAATTAAATAAGATTGATAGCCAAAGGCGCGTGCTGCTGGCCGACTTATCCCACGACCTGCGAACCCCTTTGGCAAGTTTGCAGGGCTATATCGAAACTTTGGCGATTAACGCTGATAGCCTATCGAATGAGGATAAACAGTACTTTATTGATGTGTCGTTAAAGAATGCCAAAAACCTAAAGCATCTCATCGACCAGATATTTGAGTTGGCGTACTTAGAGGGCGGCCAAGTAATGCTGCATCAAGAGTCATTTCCGTTAGGAGAATTACTTCACGATGTAGCAGCAAAGTTTGAGCTAGATGCAAAGCAAAAAGACATTACTATTCGCGTTATTCCCAATCATTTCGAGTATCACGTATTTGCAGACATTGGAAAGCTTGAACGGGTGCTTACTAACCTAATTGCCAACGCGATACGTCACACGCACCCCAATGGAAGCATTGACCTAAAAGTCACTATTTTTGATGAAAAATTACGGGTAGATATTATTGATACTGGCGTAGGTATAAGCGACAAGGAAATTGCGTTTATCTTCGATGCTAGATATCAAGCTAGCAATACAGAGAAAGGTAGCCTTAGCCACGTGGGGTTAGGATTAGCTATTTGTAAAAAGCTGATGGCGCTGCTGAATTCGGATTTACAGGTAGAAAGCCAGCTAGGTCACGGAACGTGTTTTAGTTTTGAATTGACTCTCGCACAACACTCTTAAGCATTAGGTAAATAGTTATTTGGCTATACTGGCATTATTTATCCGCCGCATTCCCAAGTTAATACTTTAAACACAGTTCATTGATATCTTACAGAAAAGCTGTTATCTGAATCTTATAAGGGTAAATTACAGGCGAAACCTGCTTCGCCAAAAAATACTCACATCAAAATAAGAAACATTTAAATAATGAAAAAATTACAAAAAACTTAAACGATTAAGTCAATTTTACATTATGAATCATCAAAAGGATTAAAATAGTAATCCAACTTAATATAATTTTTTTCGCATAAAAATAGATTTATCATAGCTTTAACACATCACTCATTCACCAATAAAATAAATGCAATAGAATCATAATATTAACCCTTTAAAAATAAATTTATAAATAGTTTAAAAAATAAAAATGGCAAAAATCCCCATGAAAATTTCAAAAAAAATCTAAAGACAATTTATTTGTTATTTAAATTCTTATCTATTACAAAGTCTTATAAATATCTTTAAACTTAATCGTTTAAGTTGACTTGTACTTTAGTATACACTCCCTATCTCTACGGTATGTAGCTCGTAATTATTAATCATACCTCAAGGCTAATCACAGCACCTATTTTCCGCTTTGTTGCCGAGGAGCAGTGATGTGGATCAGCATTAAGGTACGAACGGAATAAACTCGTGCACATTCCAATTTAGAAAGCACACACTAATCAAGGAGAATGATATTAATGGATCGTAAAATAAGTAAGACAGCCCTCTCAGTTCTAGGGGTATTTTTGGGTATAACGACGGCTGCTGTTGCAGACCCCTATCTACAACCAGGGCCTGAGCCAACGATTCACACGCAAGAAGCATTTTCGCCACAGGGCAACTTCACTGCCAAATGGACTCGAGCCGACGCCCGTCAGATCAAGCGTATGTCTGATCCAACGGCAGGCTCACGTCAAAATTCAATGCCTTTAGAATACACAATGCCTGACGTTCCGCAGAATTTCCCCGACATGTCGAATGAACAAGTCTGGGTATGGGACTCTTGGCCTCTGACTGACGCCGACGCGAATCAGTACAGTGTGAACGGGCAGGAAATTATTTTCTCTTTGGTTGCTGATCGTAGCCTTGGCTTTGACGATCGCCACGTTTTCGCGAAAATTGGATACTTCTACCGCCCGGCTGGAATTCCTGCTGAGCAGCGTCCGGAAGACGGAGGCTGGACCTATGGCGGCCTAGTGTTTGATGAAGGTGTGACCGGTGAGATATTTGAAGACCAGTCTTATAGTCACCAGACACAATGGTCAGGTTCAGCCCGTATTTTTCCAGGTGGCGAAGTTAAGCTGTTTTTCACTGACGTTGCCTTTTACCGTGACCCAGATGGTGGCCCAGACATCAAGCCTTACGACTCTCGGCTCGCGCTAAGCGTAGGTCGTGTGCATGCAAATAAAAATGGTGTGAGATTCACCGGTTTCAATAAGGTTAAGTCACTGCTTGAGGCGGAAGGCAAATACTATCAGAATGCCGAGCAAAACCCGTACTATAACTTCCGCGACCCGTTTACCTTCGAAGACCCAGCTCATCCGGGAGAAACCTATATGGTATTTGAGGGCAACTCGGCAATGAACCGTGCAACTGCACAGTGTGATGCACAGGACCTTGGCTACCGTGATGGCGACCCTTATGCTGAGACAGTCACTCAGGTAAATGCATCAGGTGCCCCTTTTCAGATCGGTAATGTGGGTCTGGCCAGAGCCACCAACGAAGACCTGACCGAGTGGGAATTCCTGCCTCCGATTCTGTCTGCAAACTGTGTAACCGACCAGACCGAACGCCCGCAGATCTACCAGCAGGATGGTAAGTATTATCTTTTCACTATTAGCCACAGCACCACTTACGCGGCAGGCATTACTGGTCCTGAAGGCGTATACGGCTTTGTAGGCAATGGTATTCGTAGCGATTACCAGCCGATGAATCAGGGATCTGGCCTAGTGCTCGGTAACCCGACAAACCTTAATTATTGGCCAGGCACGCCATTTGCGCCTGACTACAACCAGCACCCTGGACAATTCCAGTCTTACTCGCACTACGTAATGCCTGGAGGTTTAATCCAGTCATTCATTGACACTATCGGCACTAAGGAAGACTTCCGACGTGGCGGTACCCTTGCACCTACGGTCAAGATCAACATTGATGGCGCTTCATCAACAGTAGATTATTCTTACGGTGTTAACGGGTATGGACTGGGTGGTTGGGCCGATATCCCGGCAAACCTGAATGTTAATTCTGGCGGAAAGATCAAGCCACTTAAGTAATAACGCAATTTATTAATTTATTCAGCGCTTATCAGGAGAGGAACAACGGCTACAGGGCTGTGTACCCTCTCCTGTCTTACTCGTTCATGATAACTAAAAGTACATTGGTAACACTTTGCACGATAATCTCACATAGAGCTCAGGCTTTCCCACTATGCAGAAGACGATTTGCACAATGCTGCAATTACCCTCTTTGCAAACTGGTATCTTGGTGCTCAATCTCATTTGATATGTTCGCAGAGTACCCTTGCGGAATTACTTTGCTTCATTGCCGACACTCCGGTAAGGAGAATTATGAATCATCGCCCTATTTCAATGTTTGTATCTGGCAGTCGTTTAGCAATTTGCGCGCTGTTAGTGATAGGCTGTTCAGCGGCAGCGCTGGTCGCTGCATCCAGTTCTAAAACTGTGCCGGACTCCGGGTTGAAACCATCATTATCTGCAGAATCGTCTACATTTCTGCGTTCACCAGAGTGGGCACCTTATCGACCCGCGGTGCACCTAACACCCGCTAAACACTGGATGAATGACCCTCAGCGTCCAATTATGATCGACGGTGTCTGGCATTACTATTATCTCTACAATGCCGATTACCCCGAAGGAAACGGTACTGAGTGGTACCACACTACGTCAACGGACCTTGTACACTGGCAAGATCACGGCGTCGCGATAGACAAGTACAAAAATGGTCTTGGCGATATTGAGACGGGTAGCGCGGTGATTGACGTTAACAACACTGCAGGATTTGGTTCTGGCGCTATTATCGCTACCATGACTCAACAGCATGAGGGCATACAGCGCCAGTCACTTTTCGTATCTGTCGACGGTGGTTATCGTTTCAAAGCGTATAAAGGTAACCCTGTCATGGATAATCCCGGCGCCGAACATTGGCGCGACCCTAAAATCATCTGGGATGACGCGGGTGAAGAATGGCTGATGGTGCTAGCCGAAGGCCACAAGATCGGCTTTTATACGTCGCCTGATTTAAAGCGTTGGACCTATCAGTCTGGGTTTGAGCGCAATGATCTTGGAATTTTGGAGTGTCCTGACCTTTTCCGCATGTCGCTTGATGGTGACCCCGCTAGAACACGCTGGGTTTTAGCAACCGGTGCCAATGGCTTCAAAAAAGGCATGACAACGGGAACCCTATATTGGATCGGAGATTGGGATGGAAAGCATTTCACCGCGGATAGTGAAGAACCTCAATGGCTAGACGCCGGCGCTGACTTTTACGCTGCAGTAACGTGGAGTGATCCACGCCAGAGCGAGACCGAACAACTCGCTGCTCGCTATGCTATTGGTTGGCTCAATAATTGGGCTTATGCCACCAATCTGCCGACAGATGACTGGCAAGGGGGAACTCATTCAATCGTTCGTCGAATCAGGCTAAAGTCGATTGATGGTAAACCGCAGCTTGTCTCGCAGCCCATTGCTGCGGTTGATAAACTAGAGGGGGCTGGCGAGTCGCGTTCTGATGTAAAGGTAACAACAACATCGACAACAATACTCCCGCAGCCAAAAGCCGATGCCTACCGGCTTAGGATTGAACTTGACGCAGCCTCAGAAGCCAGGGAAGTAAAGTTCAGATTAAAGGAAGAAGGTGATAACTTTGTTGTTGTTGGGTACAACTTTTCGAATAACACTGTTGCTATCATGCGAGATAAGGATGCTGCAGCCGATGCGATGCCTGAGATTTACCGAGAGGTCAGACAATCTACGGTAAAGGCACGAAACGGCATTATAAAGCTGGATATCATTGTTGATACGACCTCGGTCGAGGTTTTTGCGAATGACGGTGAAGCTGTACTGTCAAATCTAGTATTTTCTCCCCCGAGCGCGAAGAACCTTTCGGTTGAGTCAATTGGAGGAAATACAGAAATGCGAATATTCAGTTTAACCCCTTTAAAAGTCGCTCCAGTTAAGCGTCATAATAGTGATGCAAACTAGGTATTGGCTCTTGGAACTGCTGAACATAGTAACGGCTGTTCATGAACTACTGCGCTATCGATTCGCGCAAAAATATCAAGGGTACATATTTCTCTTCAATGCGCACACTCGCTCGTACTTTATTCAAGTAGAGCAAAATAGAAAGTGGGATATAGCTGGTCGGTTGGTAGGGTGTTATTTCGTTAAGAGTTAAACGTTTTTCGAGACTAAAAAAAAACAGACCACGTTAACGTGGTCTGGTTTTGTCTCACTAATTTTTTACAAACCGTTGTAAATTATTGACTGATATCGCTTGCTCTCGAGTGTAAACGCCTACCGAACGGTACTCAAGATCGTATAAACGAAAACTCAACGCTCTAAAGTCATTGATATAGGCGCTACCTAGGCCAGTTTCCGGATCTAACCACACATCAATCTGCACGCCCGCGGCAAGGTCCATCGGCACTGACACTTGTGCGTCCATATTACCTACATTCACTTCTTCGCCTTCACTCACCGCAGGTAAGTCTGCTGCTCTGAACTCATCCGCGATTAGGTATGGCAGTGCAGTATCTGAACCGTCATCCGAATGCAGGTCTATTAACCGTATCACGGCGGTCTGCCCTATAAACTCGCTAACATCCCACGTCGCCCACGCTAACAAGAACTTATCATCTGCAGTCTTTTCTGCATCACTGCCTGACTGACTGCGAACAACCTCACCGTCTACAATTAGAACAACTGCAGTTGCATTCTCATTATCAAATGGATTAGAGCCACCGCCAATTAAAAAATTGATGTAAGGCTTAGTAATCTCAAATGTTGGGGAGTCCGCGCTTCCCGAAGCACCATAACCAATCCAGCCAAGCGCATTTCCGTTTTCGTCAAAGCCATCACCAAAACTTGAAAACACCCTTTCACCCACATTATTCGCGATGTCGCCGCCCCACCAACCACCGTCAAGTGCTACGAAATCACCCGTGATGTTTGTGAACTCATGACCCGCTAATGTATTGTATTGACCACAGCAAAACTCAAAACCAGCGATATTTTGCTCAGGATCTTCTGTTCTCGCAAAAAGCGGTTCGCCTTCCAGTGCAGGTGTTGGCGTTACGCTCGAGCCTCCTGTCGGAGGTACCTCACCAAAGTAAAACGACGCCTGGTTGCTGTTGGTGTCGAACTCAATTCTAGCAACCTGCTCAGTTTCTTCATCAGTCGGAAAATAAAGGCCGAACCTACCATTTGCATTTTCACTACTTATATTCATGGATAGGCGGTTCTTTTCGCCTAGTGCTTCTAGCGCAAATGCAGAAGATGATACTAACGAAATAGGCGAATCTTCAGAAATGGTCCCCTCGTGCCCCTGGATATCAGTGTTAATTGCCTCGGCAAACTCGGTTTTGTAAGCATCTGGCATTATCACCGCCAACTCGCCTGATGCGGTTTGCACTAGTTGATGAATGGCCAAATCGCCACCGAATGTGCCTACTCCCGCATTTGTTCGAGTGACTTTGTGCGGTATCCAACCGAACATAAGCGTTGCCTCTTCAGAGGAGGCGGTTCGACCTGCGTAAAAGAACTCACCATCAAGTGATGTGTAGTCTCCAAGCTGCCACCCAGAGCTGGACTGCACAAGGTGTTTAATATCTCTTTCACCGTCATTCTGGTCTGAAAACAGTATAAACTCGTTGTCTGTAAAATCGACCCAGTCTGGTACCTCTAGATTAAGCGGTGTGTCTAAAGTGAATAAAGGCGATTGTGGCGTCCATGTAGCAAGGTTGTCAGAGGTATACAGACCAATTGCAGCTTGCTCGTTATAGCGGGTAGTAATGAGCATCCAGTAATTGCCCGTATCCTCATTCCAGAATACTTCCGGATCTCTGAAATCAAAATCGCTGTATCCGTTGCTTCCTGTGAACGTATCTTCGGCAACTTTAGCAAAGTCTGTCAGAGTATTGTCGGTGGCTACGGCATGCATAACCGCTTCCACAGGGTTAAATTCTGCATTATGGCCATTAAAGAAGATATGAGTTTGCCCATCTACGTCCTCAATAACACTTCCTGAGCCTGTCCACTGATCTTGCGTGTTGGCATCGCCGGTAGCTTGAATTACGCGTTGTGGAAAGCTTCCGCTTTGAAGATCAGTTGTTTTCGTGAGATACCAATCGTGAAATGCAGTGTCGATTAGGTAATAAATATAAAAAGTGCCATCTTTGAAATACGGGTTTGGATCGGCCATGACCAAAGGCAGAGCGACATGATGGCCGTCAGGCGTGCTAACAAAATCACTTTGGTTGGGCTCAATAGCCGCAAAATCAGCCAGTCTGATTTCATCTAGCATGATAAACGGTAGGCTTCCGTCATCTTCTCCTTGATGCTGGTCGATAATTTCCAGTACTGCGGTTTCACCTTGCAGCGCACTAACATCCCAAGTATGCCAGTCAACTTGAGCTTCTTGCCCGTTGCCCACTGCTTGGCGAACTATCTTGCCGTTTACACGCAGCACCACTGCTGTGGCATTTTCATGAGTAAAGCCGTTGGTACCACCGCCGATCAGAAAGTTTAAAAATTTATGGGAAATGTCAAACGGTGGTGAGCTCAACGTGCCGGTAGCCTCGTCACCAATCCACCCTAGTCCGGTTCCGTCGGCTGTAAAACCATCTCCACGACTGGTAAAAATTCGCTCTCCTTGGTGGTTAACAATATCTGCTGCCCACCATCCACCATCTAAGTTGGCCATGTCTCCTGTCGCTCTGAAGTCATGATTGGCGTATGTATTGAATTGCCCGCAACAAAATTCAAACCCAGCAATATTTTGATCAGGATCTGAAACGCGAATAAATGCAGGTATACCCTCAATTTCAGGCTCTACAGAAATATTCACCGACGCCAACATTTTGCTTTCTAATTCTGGTACGGCAGCGGCCTCTTCTGACACTCTGAATTCATCTGCCAATAAATAGGGCAAAGCATCGTCAGAATTATCATCGGGATGGTGATCAATAAAACGGATTCTCGCATTGGTGCCAATGTAATCGGTAACATCCCAGCTTACCCACCGCATGCTCATTTCAGTATCGTCGCCACTAGCCTGACGGACAATTTCATCATCGACAATCAGTGCTACAGCGGTTGTATTCGGCTCAGATATACCATTGTGGCCTCCACCGACAAGAAAGTTTATAAAACGGTGAGTAAGTTCAAAAGAAGGGCTCTCCATTGTTCCTGTCGCACTAAAACCAATCCAGCCGAGCGCTTCGTCGTCACTTGTGAAGCCATCGCTAAAGCTAGAGAATACACGCTCACCGACAACGCCAGCCACATCGGCCCCCCAAAAGCCTCCATCTAGTGTGTCAAAATCACCTGTTATTGCCCCATAGCCATTTTCAGCATAGGTATTATATTGCCCACAACAAAATTCAAAGCCCGATAGAATTTGTTCGCTATTTTCCGGGTTGGTAAAAAGTGGTAAGCCTGAACTCTCTGGGTTGTCGGTGAGAATAATCTCATCATTGGGTTGTTGCTCTTCAGGAGTGCCTCCGCCACCAATCACATCCGACGGGCTCTGCCCTTCCTGTAAAACAATTAGCTCAGCATCAACCTTATTTTTTGATTCTTCATCAGAGCATGCTGAAAGCGAAGCACCCACTAGCAATATTAGTCCTGATGATTTCCACACCCTAAGATAGGGCTTTGATGTTTTCATGGTTTCCTCCATAGCGTTTAATTACACTATGTTCTGTTAACTTTAATGAGTTATGTCAAAACCGTACACGTTTTTTGACGTTCAAATCTGTGGGTATTCAACCCAAATAAACAACGTTGTCTTTTTATGCTAATGGGATATAAACATTTATTCAACAACTTTTTTACATTTATGAGGTCAGCTCAAAAAACCTCGTCTTGTGAACACCTTATGGAAAAAGAATGCAAAAGTGTGTAGCGTTAGGACATTAATATTAAGCACTGAAGTCGGGAATAATCTGTCATGGTGACGATAAAGGACGTAGCTGCGCACGCTGGCGTCGCATTTAAAACAGTTTCCAGGGTTGTAAATAACGACCTTACCGTTAAGCCTAAAAATAGAGAAAAGGTGCTTAAAGCAATTGACGAACTCGGGTATCGTCCAAACCGTGCAGCGCAATTGACGCGTAGGAAAAAGTCTGGAGTAATTGGTTTTATTGCTGATGAGCTACTACGGGTACCTTACACTTTCGATCTTATTCGAGGAGCTCAAGACCTAGCATGGAATAACAATAAGGAGTTGATGGTTTTAAACGTAAACGTCAATAAATACAGTGCTGAGGGCGCGTTAAATCATCTTTTTGAGCACCGTGCAGAAGGCATTATTTACGCGGCTATGTATCACCGAGAGGTGACACTCCCCTCTCAATTTTCCGAGATTCCCACCGTTTTAGCAAATTGCTTCGACAGTCAAGGTCAATACCCTTCAATTGTTCCTGATGAAAAAGAAGCTGGACGGGAAATTACCGCAAACATGTTGCGCAAAGGCTACAAGCGCATCGCATTTTTAAACCTGAATGAAAATATTATCGCTGCGAAACTTCGAAAAGAAGGTGTAGAGCAAGCATTTGCTGACGCTAAAATAAGCTCAGACAACCTAGTTATAGAGTCTGTGATTATCGGTGAAGAGAATGAAGAGGGTTCAGTTACCCGCAAACGCGCCGCTGAATTGATAAAAAGTTTCAAACCAGATGCTATTTTATGCGGTCAGGACCCTATGGCAGTGGAAGTCTATTTTGTCGCACAAGCTTTGGGACTTCAAGTCGGTAAGGATATTGGAATTGGAAGCTTCGATGATTGGGACATTATACCGTCTCTTGTACAACCAGGCTTGACGACTATGGCTCTCCCTCACTATGAAATGGGCCAATGGGCATTTAATTACTTACTTGAGGAACGAACTGATAAAGCAAAAGAAGCGGCTCGGTTTACCTTTGTTAACCGCCAGTCATTTTAGCAGTTTTTTGGTATGTTTTGGGGCCTGTATTCTCTAGCAGCCAGAACGATAGAACAAGATTCACGGTTACCACACAACCTAATAGTAAATATGAATCTGTAAATCCAAGCTCATCATAAAGCTTCCCAACAAGTGACGACAGCAATGTTGTCACTACCTGGGTAAAAAGATGAAACCCTATTAGATAAATTGTTGTCGATAACCTTGCGTCAAAGTGGGCTACTATGTATTTGAAAATGGCAACCAGTAGGATAGGAAGTTCCAACGCATGCAACAGCTTTACCAGAGAAATGGACAGGGGATCGTCAACCATACCTGACGCTAACATACGGACAGCCATAATAGCCCCACTTAAAAGAAGCCCGTATTTTGGTCCAATTCGATTAACAATATAAGGCGCAACAAACATCATCCCTGCTTCGACAAATACTTGCAGCGAGTTTAGATAGCCATAAAACCGGTTTCCTTCTTCTTGCGAAGAAAACAAAGAGGCAAAGTATACAGGGAATTGTTGATCGTATATCTGATAGAGGCATGACACCCCCATAACATAAACGCTTAGTCGCCAGAATCGGCTCAGTTTGAAGAGCGCCCATACATCACTTAGACCCACTTTGTTAGTTTTCGATGACGTTTGACTCGTTGATGTAGGTAACCAAAACAGACAAAGTATGAACATTATTCCTGTGCCTGTTGCAAACGCAAAATTTAGCCTTGGGTCGATGTTAAAGAGCCCACCTGCTATAAAAGTTGCTACGGCCCATCCCAGTGATCCCCATAACCTAGCTTTACCAAACTCTACATTATGTTGCCGGCCAATCCGTTCAATGAAAGCCTCCAGCGTTCCAACTGCAGCACCAAATGTAAGCGCGCTGTACACCGCTCCAGCAATGGCACCAACCAGGAAGTTAGATTCCAGCAATGGTTGGTAAACAAAAATAAAAAATGGCCCCACGCTAGCCATGAGAATGCCCAACAAAAACAAAAGTTGTTTACCCGTACCTAAGCGGTCCTGCAGAACACCATATGCAGGCATAATGAGTAAGGCAGCCATAGCATTGATGGCAAATACTACCCCTATTTCCTTTCCAGATAGCCCGAGGGTTTGGTTTAACCATAAAGGAAATAGGGAGTAGCAAAACGACCAAGTCAGGAAAAACGTGAAGAACGTTAATGCCGATGACCAGTATGCTGAATGTGGCTGCCATTTCATAATAGTGTCCAGGCTCTTACTATTGACTTACTCAGACGACCACACTGAGCCTAAGCGCTCAACGGATATCTGATGTAATGATTGACTATCTGGTCCCACCCGCATCGTGTCGTACACCGACTCGGGAAATATCAACGATGTCATTACAGTAGTTCCATTATCAATAAACAGCTCCAGTGAAGAACGGTCAACCACTAGGGTTACGTTAAATGAATCGGTTGTTGTAGTGAGAATACCGTTCTGTTTATCACTAAACTGCTTATTAAACGCTATCTCTCCGGAGTTACTGCGATCCAGCAAAACGGTAGATTGTTGCGGGTCAATTTCAATATCAACGTATTCACCATTTTCGTTTTCTAATCGAATTGAAATCGGTGATGTCGCTTTTCCCTGAATCTCAAATGAGTAGCGAAGCGCTGACTCTCTATTAGCTTTGTCTACCGCCGAAAGGCTAATTGTTTCACCTGAAGCTAGCGTTGAAGATTCCTTTGTAGCTTCCACTAAATTATCTACCTCTTCAACTAGCTGACTTTGAACCCGTAACCCTTCATCGGTCTCAACTAGATGCAAAGAGCGGGGCAAAGTCATGGCACTGCGCCACTTTTCAGTGGGTACCTCATTGGCATATAACCAATTGCTCATCCATCCCATGAAGATATGTCGTTTCTCTTCACTGTCTGGAGAATTGAAAAAAGTCACACCGGCATAATTGTCAGTACCGTGATCAAGCCACATGGCCGGCTCAATTCGATTTAACGCCGGTGCCTTTGCGAAAACGATATCATCGATATATGTATGACCCCAGCCTTGTGTCTCTTTATCGATAATTCGCAAAAAGGCTGATTTGCCCTGCCACTGACTAACATCCCAGCTTGCATAGTGAAGCGTTTCGCGGTTTAAACCTGTTTCTGATTTGACGACATTTCCCTCGACAACAAGTTGAATGCCCACCTTATTTGGGTAATTTCCACCACCGATTTTAAAGTTAATGAACCGCTCTACGAGAATAAATGATTCCGAAGTAAGCGTACCTGTAGCACCGTCTTTCTCTGCGAAGCTGTTTACAAGAGACGAGCCTGAGAACCCCGTCGGCGAGGGTTGAGCAGGATGACCGCCGGTCGTTGGAGCAGTAGCAAAAGCATTGCCTATTGACTTCCACTTATCGGCACCGCTTTCGAAGTCGTCGAAAACTGTGCCTTCAGGAAACTGTGCTGGAATGGGAGCTAGTTCGCTCTGCCACTGACTATCTAGCACAAAATTGCTACCATCGAAATCGCCAACAAAGTATTGAGTTGCCGAGCCACCATTTGGTCCACCTGGTGATATACTGACTAATAATACGTATCGAGATTGGTTAGTCCCTTCAACTGGCATTAAAAGTAGTTCTGGGCATTCCCAAACGCCGCCGTGATTTCCAATATCTTCACCAAATGTACTTTCTAAAGACCAGTCAATCAAATTATCCGAGCTGTAAAAGCCAATATGATCTTTTTGTGCCAAAACCATCACCCACTTTTTAGACGATTCATGCCACATCACTTTGGGATCGCGAAAATCTTTTATTCCTGGATTTTCAATAACCGGATTACCTGAATACTTTTTCCACGTCTTTCCCTGATCTAGACTGTAGGCAAGTGCCTGGGTTTGAAAATCAATTACTCCCTGCTTTTCCATTTCGGCATTGTGGTAAGTATACAATGCGACTATGGGTGGATTTTCTTTTGTTCCAAAGCCACTGGAGTTATTGAAGTCGACAACTGCGCTACCCGAAAAAATGGTGCCTAGCTCGTCCGGGTATAGGGCAATCGGTAGCTCTTCCCAATGAACTAAGTCTTTGCTTACCGCATGCCCCCAGTGCATTGGCCCCCATACAGAGGCATCAGGGTTATGCTGGAAGAAAAGATGGTACTCTCCGTCGAGATAAAACATGCCATTTGGGTCATTCATCCATTTCTCAGCGGGAGAAAAATGAACCTGAGGACGGAAGGCTTCGTTGCGCTTAGCCTCGACTTGGTAAGTCGGGCTCTCGGTAAGTGGACTGGTATGATTCATGGAACATCCAACAAGAGCTGAAGAAATAATAAGACCTAACATTGTTTTCATATTTAAGTGCCTCTATTTTGCGAGCGCTGCAGAAACGTCTTCGAGCGTTTTACCTTTCGTTTCAGGCATCATAAAGCGAACGAAAAGAAGCTGTAAAAACATAGCAAACGTAAAGAATCCAAATACTTGGGTCGCGGTGAAAGTCGCTAATACCTGAGGCATTATGAGTGTGATCAGCGCAGCAAAGATCCAGTGCGTGCCGCTCCCCATAGACTGCCCTTTAGAACGAACGGAGTTGGGGAAAATTTCTGCAATAAAAACCCAGATAACGGCCCCTTGTCCAACTGCATGAGACGCAATAAAGACAAACACTGCGCTAACCACAATGGTACCCCCCACTTGACTACTGAAAGCCCAAGCAACGGTTGCTAGAGACAAGATGTAACCTATTGAACCGATATACATTAATGATTTGCGCCCGAGGCGATCTATTAAGCTAAGTCCAAGCATGGTAAATACTAGGTTGACTAGCCCGACCCCCGCAGTCGACAACAATGCTGCACTTCCATCCAAACCTGCCATATCAAATACGCGTGGCGCGTAATAGATAATAAAATTAATGCCTGACAGTTGATTGAAAGCAGCAAGCAAAAAAGCCAGCATTACTGGAAATCGATATTCAGACTTAAACAAAGATTCTTTGTTGTGTACGGTTTTGTCTTTCTTTACTGCACTTATGATTTGCTCAGTGTCCTCACTTTGTAAGTCCATAAATATTCGTCGTGCGCGTGTTTCATCGTTGCGATGAAGTAGCAGCCAGCGCGGACTTTCCGGGGCTTTGAGAATCATTAAAAAGTAAGCAAGAGCAGGAACGGCTTCGATACCGAGCATTACACGCCAGTCTTCGACAATAATGCCAGACAGTAAGTAGTTTGAGAGAAACGCAACGAGGATACCGAAAACGATTTGAAACTGGTAAGTGGCGACCAATCTTCCTCTTACCCTCGCAGGCGCAATTTCTGAAATATATGCAGGCACCGCAATTGAAGATATTCCAACGCCTAAACCACCAATAAATCTAAGGATCGCGAAAGTATATGGGTCTTGGGCAAGTGCAGAGCCTATTGCAGATAGCAAATAAAGCACTCCGATGAGAACCAATGTCTTCTTGCGTCCAAAACGATCACAAGGCCAGCTCCCCAACAACGCTCCTATTACGGTGCCCCATAACGCTGAAGACATAACAAACAAACCGTGGAAAAGTGGAGTGGTTTCCCACAATACTTGTATCGACTGGTCTGCACCGGAAATCACAGCTGTATCAAAACCAAACAGAAATCCGGCTATAGCAACAGTAAGTGACCAGTAAACTATTTTATTCATGATGTGTATCGTACCTCTAAATTTGTTGAGAAACGCCGGGCTTAATAGCCCGGGTTCTGTATATAAATTCCGCCACTTAAGTTAATCTGCTGATTAGGAATGGGGAGGTATTCATGCTTATTTTTAGTGAATGCTGCTTCTTGAAGATACGGTTTTCTTCCGCGCTCGGTGACAAGGTAATCATCGATAATTTCTTTAGCTATTCCCCAACGGACCAAGTCGAAAAACCGATGGCCTTCTAAGCCCAATTCAACACGTCTTTCCCAACGGAGCGCGTTTCGCGCTTCTGCTTTACTGGTAAAAGAGTCATAAGTGCCAATGCGATATAAACTCGCATCATTAAGTCTTGCGGTACTTGCTGCTGCGCGTTCTCTAAGGCGGTTGATGATAGGTGTAGCCTCTTCCCATCGATCGAGTTCGATAAGAGCTTCTGCTTTCCAAAGTAAAACATCTGCATAGCGAACCAACACGGTATTTAAAGAGAATATTGGGAAGGGGCCATTCTCGCCTCGACAGTCACATTCGGGGTGCTCTAAATCCTTCATTCCCGTGTAGTTGCCGTAAATCCCTGGAGCGCGGGCCCAGCTATCCCCTCCGTGAATAAGATCTGGGTCGTACTTAAATGGCTTACCTTCCATCGCCACTGAATGGTCGAGGCGTGGGTCAACATAATCATTGTTCACGTCGTAAACACTGTCATTGAATGTGGTAAAGCGCGGAAGGCCTGAGTTATCAGTCTTAAATGCGTTGACAAAATTTTCAGTTGGAACATGGAAACCACAGCAGCCGAAGCCACCTGACATGGGCGCGTTTAACGCGCTCGACCATGCACCTCTGCCGTCGGGACTGCCATCATCTAAGGAACGTTGAATAGCAAATACTGATTCTCGACCGTTTTCAAACTCAACCAAGAAGTTTTCCGCATAGTCACCAAATAGACCGTATTCACCGCTAGCTTCAATTTCGTCAACCAGGCTTACTACTTCTTCTAGTTTTTGCTGGTTGATATTGATGACATTATGCAGTTCGTCTTGCTCATATGCTTGATTCAATAGCGTCTTTGCTAAATAAGCCTTCGCTGATAACGACGATGCGCGGCCAATATCCTGCTGAACCTCGGGAAGATTATTTGACGCAAAGCGAAAATCCGCGGCTATATTGTCCCACAGCTGTTGATCGGTGAGATCTCGGTTTGTAGTAGCTAAGATCTCCTCCTGCGTCATCGTTTCATCAATCCAAGGAATATGCTTATGATGTATTTTCAGGTCAAAGTAGAAGATTGCCCTTAGAAAACGTAACTCAGCTGCCTTCTCGTTTGCGTTGGGAAGTTCACTTGAAGAAGCATCGGCGATAACCTGAAGCGCAGAGTTTGCTCTTGATATACCGGTGTAGTTTCGCGTCCACTTTTTATTATTAAGATCAATTAGGTCGGGGGGAAATGATTCCATATCAGGCACTAGTGGCTCATACATTGACAATGCATGGTAGGCAAAAATATCAGAAGGGCCATTGCCTCCCTTATGGGCATCTCCGGCGCGCAAGTTACCTGTAGGCCACAGAAAGTTAGGCGCAGTATAGTGATCGTTACCTAGGTAGGAGTAGGTAGCAATGACCAGCGCGTCAACGTTTTCTGTGGATGCGACCTGATCTTCCGTCAATACGGCTTGAGGCTCACTGTCTAATTCGTCACTTCCGCCGCAAGACACGACCGACAGCGCAATGAGACTTGTTGTTAAAAATTTGCTTATACGATTCATAATTTTTAATCCATTATCCTGTTCGCTTAAAAAGAAACTTCCAGCCCTAGCGTAAATCGACGGGGCACAGGAAAAACTTCGTTAGGGGTTTCCGGATCTTCGCTCAATGTGCCATCTGGCGTTATCGTCAGAAGGTTTTGAGCCTGGAGGTAAACGCGAGCGTCTGAGAGGCCAAAGCGCTCAACAAAGTCCAAGGTTGGTGTATATCCAATGCTAATGTTACGAAGTTTGAGGTAAGTTCCCTCTTCCCAAAAGAAGCTGGACTGTCGCCCTTCTCCGTTGTTATCAATGAGAGTAAGTGCAGGTACGCTGCTATCGGCGTTCTGTGGTGTCCATGCATCAAGTACTCGAGAACCATAGTTAGAACCGATATTCAAAGACGTAAAATCAGTAAACAGTCGCCAGTTGTTTCGAACTTGCCCACCTTTCACGCCTTGCCAAAACATGTTGAAGTCCCAGTTGCGGTACTTGAAAGTAAAATTCATGCCGTAAATAAAATCGGGATCAGTGTCAGCGAAGAAATCCTGGTCGTTTTCATCGATTACGCCATTACCATCTAGATCTTGCCAGCGAATTCGACCGGGAGCTGCACCTGATTGCGTGGCATGTACGTCAACGTCTTCTTGATTTTGGAATATGCCGTCAGCGAGATATCCATAGACTGAGTTTATTGACCGGCCTAAAATTGTTTTGTCCTGACCGTTGCCACCAAAGGAATTCACAACATCTTCGGGCAGAGCCGTAACGGTATTTTCAGCCGATGAGATGTTAAAATTAATATCTACAAGCAGCTCATCTTCCAGTAAATCAGTGGCAATCCACTTCTCATAACCAAGAACCAGCTCAACGCCAGCGTTTTCAATTGTGCCACCGTTAACCCACTTCTGCGCACCTTCACCGAGCGTTGCAATCGGTTGAGTTAATGTGAGAATGTCGCGCGTTTCTTTCTCGAACCAGTCGAAGCTGCCGTAAACGGTGTTATCAAGAAGTTCAAAGTCAAAACCTAAATTGACTTGCGTAGAAGTCTCCCACTTAAGATCGGCATTCCCCGTTTGTGCACGCACAAATCCCGAGGGTAACGTGCCTCCGTTGGCGCCGGTAATCTCGTATGCCGTCTTCTGCTTGAAAAAAAAAATGAAAAGCGACTGTGTTGCATAACGTGGAATATAAGTAGTGACAGTGGCGTCTGTTGGAATCTCTTGATTGCCGGTTTCTCCCCAGCTAGCTCTCAGTTTTAATGCGTTGATGAAATCTACGTCAAAAAAACTTTCATTACTAACGACCCAACCTAAAGATGCTGCGGGAAAAGTACCGTACTCATTGGCATCACCAAATCGTGAGGAGCCGTCTCTACGTACCGTAAACGATGTGAGATAGCGATTGTCATAGTTGTAATCTACACGTGCAAATTGAGAGTCTAGGGACCAGTTTTCCCCTTCACCTTCCACCCTCACATTTGAAGTAGCTTGAGACAAATAAGCAAATGAACGATCATCAGATGCGAACCCTGAACCAATACCTCGTGATAATTCGCGCTGGTAATTAATTTGCTCTACGCCGGCGAGAAAGTTGAACTTGTGCAGCTCGTTTAGCTTAAGTTTATACGTTGCTGTCGCGCCGGTAATAATACTTTGATTCCAGTTATCTTCTACCGCCAACCGATCTCCTCCGCTAAGAGAACCCGCAGTAAATGCGCGGGTAAAGTTGCGGAAATAAAACTGGCTGTAGTCAACGCCGACATTACCTCTAAGCGTTAAGTTTTCAATAGGAGTGTATTCAACAAAAAAGTTGGCCATCACCTTATTGTAGGTATGTCCGTTATCACGGTTTTGCTCAATAATACGAACGGGGTTGTCTCTGTCAGTAATGCCTGGGACAGGCCCGCCCCACCCTCCTTCATCATTGTAAACAGGCACGATTGATTGCTGCTCAATGGATAAACCAAGGACCTGGCCAGCAAGATCATTGATGATGCTCGCTTTCTGATCGGTGATTAAAAACGTCTGACCAACTTTTATCTTGTCTTCTACAATCTCATGCTCAGAGTTAAACCTAAATGCCAATCTTTCAAATTGCGAGCCGTCTACAATCCCTTCGGCTTCGAAATATCCAATAGACGTATAGAATTTAGAAACAACATTTCCCCCAGCTACTGAGAAATTCAAATCGGATACTTTTGACGTTCGGGTAACCTCTTCAAACCAATCGGTATCAGCAGGACGCTGAACTCCTTCTGGGTCAGTATAGGTTGGTAGAACAACCGAATATAATTCAGGATTAGTAAAATCTTGATTCCAGTCAAAGGTATATAGCGGACTTGCAGAATTTGGATTGGAGCCATCGTTGACGGCCGCCTGCCATACTGCCGCTCCTCGCTCAAGCGTATTGAGTGGCTGCAGGTCATAATTATACTCTTCGATACTCTGGTTATAACGAAAGTTAAAATCTAAACCGTCATGACCTTTCTTCGTGGTGACTACGATCACACCATTTCCAGACCGAGCACCGTAAATACTTGCAGCCGCCGCATCCCGCAACACCTGAACATCAGCAATGTCATTGCTGTTAATTTCGTGTAAACCTGATTTAGTGGGTATGCCGTCAATAATGTACAATGGATCATTGTTTCCTAGGGGCCCAAGTCCCTGCCCCCGAATTCTTACCGTCGCTGTCGAACTTGGATTACCGGTAGTCGTAATTTGTAGCCCAGGCACCCTCCCTTGAAGATTTTGCATTAAGTTACCAGCAGGTAAATCAATAATATCTTCAATGTCGACCGTCGCGATTGCGCCAGTCAGGTCTGTTTTCTCGACCGCGCTGTATCCGTAAGAAATTTCTATAACTTCTACTTCTTTCGACATTTCTTCTTGTTCGGCACCCAGGTCATTTTCCTGCGCCTGTAGCGACGTAGCCATCAGCACCAATGCCAGCGGAGCAGGCTTTATTGCCTCTCTTAACTGTCGGGCTAATGGATGCAATTTATGGTTTTTCATATCGCGTCCCAATTGTTGAAGTGATGAAATCTTATAAATAAACAACGTTGTCTTTTTAGTCTATACCAGTCGGCAACGATTGTTCAACAAATAATTAACAATTATTCAGCGTATTGGTGCAAAGTGAGTTTTATACAGGGATTGGTTTGAAAGTTGGCGCTAAGGTTGAAAAATGATCAAGATATTTAGGACGGGGTAATATAAAGAAAAAGGGCATGCTGCCCTTTTTCACTTTTACTATTTTTTGCGTTTCATGAGTCTAACTCGCGCTTTGTTGACTTACTCGAGTTACTCGGCTTTATTTGCGCTTAGTAGCGCGGCCCACTCTATTTTTAAGCCCTTGCTGCTTGCGCACTTTGTGCTTTTTCACCGAGCGACGCATGCGGCTTAACCTAACGTGATCCAGCTTGCCCTGTTGGTTCACATTCACCATGGTCTGGGTTTCGTCAGTTAATTGAACATGCTTTCTCAGCGCGTTAACATCTGATAGTTCAAGTTCCACCCACGCACCTTGAGGCAAGCGTTTTTGCAGTTCGATAGGACCGTATTTTACGCGGATAAGACGGCTTACCTGAACGCCTTGAGACTCCCATAGGCGACGAACTTCTCGGTTACGCCCCTCTTTAAGGGTAACGTTGTACCAGCGGTTCATACTTTCGTCTTCGGATAGTTGCGGTGTAGGAGCGCCAGATACCGTGAGGAACTTGGCTTCACCATCTTCTAGCTGAACCCCTTTTTTAAGGGTGCTGATAGTTTTGCCAGTAACTTCACCAAATACACGTACTGCGTATTCCCGTTCAACTTCGCACTTAGGGTGCATCAGTCGGTTGGCGAGCTCACCGTCGTTGGTGAATAGCAATAAACCACTGGTGTTCATATCTAAGCGGCCTACCGTTATCCAACGCCCTAGGCGTATTGCAGGTAGACGGTCAAACACCGTATCTCGGCCTTCTGGATCGTGTCTGCTACACAACTCACCTTCGGGTTTGTTGTACATAAGAACACGGCACACAGGCTGTTCGGTTTGGCGGGATAACAAATGGCCATCAACGCGAATGTTCGCGGTGTTGTCAACGCGGTCGCCAAGGGTTGCAACGGTACCATCTACCGATACTCTACCGTCGTCAATCCAACGTTCCATTTCTCGTCGCGAGCCTAGCCCTTGGTTAGCTAGTACTTTTTGCAACTTTTCAGTCATGGGTAACTTCACTCTTTATTTGCTTGTTTACGGTCGCACGGTCCATGTTGACGGTGCCTCATTTAACACCTTAAGCGTCGAGTCAGATTCAATACTTTCTGCCATATTTTCAAAAGCATCTGCATTTGGCAAATCGGCCAGTGATGACATAGAAAAATAATCTAGAAAACCTTTGGTTGTAGCATAAAGCGCTGGACGCCCAGGCACTTCTTTGTGCCCTACAACTTTAATCCAATCTCGTTCTGTGAGTGTTTTTATAATATTGCTGCTTACCGCCACTCCCCTAACCTGCTCAATTTCGCCGCGGGTGATGGGTTGACGATACGCAATAAGCGCCAATGTTTCTAACATTGCGCGCGAATACTTTGGTGCACTTTCTTGCCATAGCTTGCTCAACCACGGGCTAAGTGCGTCAAGTGACTGAAATCGAAAGCCACTTGCTACTTCAATTAGCTGAATTCCGCGGGGCTGATAATCTAACATTAGCTCGTTAATTACCTTGCTTAAGGTTCTGTCTGCCACGGTAAATTCGCTCAGCACTGACTCTTTCAACTGCTGCTTGGTAATGGGTTTGTCTGCTACAAATATAGCAGCTTCCACCAGCTGCTTAAGCTGTGCGGTATTAATTTTCTTCATGTGAGCCCAATTTTACATGAATTTTGGCGTAAGGACCTGCCTGTATGCAAAAAATAAGTTGTTCTTTCATTAGCTCTAAAATGGCTAAGAATGACACCACCACACCAGCGCGTCCCTCCTCCACAGTGAATAGCGCCTCAAGAGGCGAGTAATCTGTGCTATTGAGAAGACTCAATATCAATGACATGCGCTCTCGCGTGCTCAGCGCCTCTCTCGCAATAGTATGATGCTCAAAGGCTTGAGCTCGCTTCATTGCTTGGCTAAATGCCAATACCACCTCAGCAAGAGACACATCAGGCTCAACCCTAATAGGCACTACGTTAGAGCTTGTTGAAACAGTAACGTTGAACACATCACGCTCTAAGCGCGGCTGCTCGTCTAAATCTTCCGCGGCTTGCTTTACCAGTTCATACTCTTTCAGGCGCCTTATAAGCTCGGCGCGAGGGTCTTCCTCATCATCGCTTTCATCGCTTCTTTTAGGCAGTAACAGGCGAGATTTTATCTCAGCTAAGATCGCCGCCATCAAAAGATATTCTGCGGCAAGCTCAAGCTTTAGCGCCATCATGGCATCCACATACTCCATGTACTGCTTAGTGACATCAGCAATGGGCAATACGGTAATATCAAACTTTTGTTTTCTAATGAGATATAGCAGTAGGTCTAGCGGTCCCTCAAAAGTTTCTAGTATCACCTCGAGAGCATCGGGAGGAATAAACAAGTCCTCTGGCTTTTCAATCAACGCCTCACCGTTGATAAACGCCAGTGGCAATGGCTGCTGAACAGGCACCTGCGACTGCTTTTCGCCGTTAGTAAGTTCTGCGTTTATAAGCTTGGCACCTTGAGACCCATTGCTGGGCATGTCGGTGGTGGCAAGCTCAGCGCCCGCTTCTTCAGTGTTTAGGTCATCGTTCAACGTAAGTTTTCGCTGCAAAGACTGTCGTTACTGAAACGGCGTAATGTCACCGGTACCTTCACGTAATATAACTGGCGTATCATCTGACAAATCCACTACCGTAGTAAGATGCTCGCCAATATAACCACCATGGATAATTAACCCAACTTGCTTCTCAAGATTCTCGCGAATAACGTCTGGATCAGATTCAGCTTCTGTTTTACCTGGCAAAATAAGCGATGTAGACATCAATGGTTCGCCCAGCTCTTCTAGCAGTGCTAGCGCAATGGCGTTGTCCGGCACGCGAATACCAATTGTTTTACGCTTTGGATTTTGTAAGCGCTTTGGCACTTCTCGCGTAGCTTTTAACACAAAGGTATAGCGCCCTGGCGTGTTGTTTTTGATTTGGCGAAAAGCCGTGTTGTCTACTTTTGCGTAAATCGACAGCTCAGACATGTCGCGACACATTAACGTGAAATTGTGATCCTTATCTATCTGACGAATGCGGCACAATTGCTCTAAGGCTTTTTTGTCCTCGATTTGACAGCCGATGGCGTAACCAGAGTCGGTAGGATAGACCACTACGGCACCGTCGCGAATCAACTCACAGGCTTGAGTGATAAGTCGTTTTTGAGGATTATCTGGGTGAACGTAAAAAAATTGGCTCATGGTGTCTCTTCATCCCATCAGTTAAGTAAGTTGTTAGGCCGTGTTAATATTTGTTGTACGAGTTTTGGGCTAAATGGCAGCATTTTAATAGTGAAACAGTCCTGTAGGCCTAGTGGGCTAAGTCAAAGGGCCCAAATAAAAAAAGCCGCGACAAAGAGTAAAATGCTTCCATACCCCCCCCTCCGGGCAGTGCCTGTGAGCTATTTACACTGCGTTGAATGGTTTCGATTTAGCCCGCTAGACCTTCAACCATTCGCCTTGTTTAAATAGCTCACAAACCGCTACAAAAATGTACAGCAAAAATCAACACGCCCTAGATATGCTGCCAATTTTGCCAGACAGGTGTCAACTTACTATTTATGCCTAAATTCTTTCCAAGTTCGGTCCAACGAGACGGAAAATGGAAATCAGAGCCTGCAGAGGCAAATAAACCGTGATTTTCTGCCAGCTCGTTAATTAGCTCTTGCTTAGTTTTATTGATGCCAGGAAACGCCGTTTCCATGGCGTCTCCACCAGATTGATCAAAAAACGCGACGAGTCTGCGAAGCCATTTCGCGGTCATGTCGTAATGAGCAGGATGCGCCAATACCGCTTGCCCGCCTGATTCTTGAATCCAGGTTATGGCAGTATCAATACTTGGCCATTGTGCCTTTACTGCCGCCCGTTTGCCCTTGCCTAAATACTTTTTAAATGCTGCATTCATGGTAGGCACACCGTAATTATTCACTAGCACTCTGGCGAAGTGAGCACGGGTTACCTGCCCTACTCCAGCAAGCGCTTTGGCCCGTGCTAACACGCCCTCAAACCCGCATTTTTCTAGTTTTTCGGCAATTAACGCAGCACGTGCTTCTCGCGCATTTGCTTGCTCTTGCAAGCGAGCAAGAAACGTAGGGCACTCTCGATTTACATTAAGCCCTACCACATGAATATCGAAACCATGCCACAGGGTAGAAATTTCAACACCGTCGATGAGCGTAAGTTGGCGTTTTTGCTGCGCTTGCGTGGCATGCGCTTCATCGAGCCCAGCGACAGTATCGTGGTCTGTGATTGCGAGCACATCCACCTGCATAGTATGAGCGCGCAGCACCAGTTCAGTGGGCGTAAGATGACCGTCTGAGAATTTTGTATGGCTATGTAGATCTATTTTCAATGTCTTATGCAAATTTAAGGTTGACACAAAAGGCGTTTTGTTTTCTTCTATAGGCACAGAGTATACGTTTTTACAGCTTCAATGCCTATTGAAGTTTGAACCAAATAGCGAGTTATTCATGCGTTTATCGACAATTTCAACAGCAATGAAAATTGCAGCTTGGTGGTGGCACTCCCTAGTTTAACGGGCGGTGTGCACGGTAGTGCGTGAATGAATACACAAAAGGCCCGTTAGTACGGGCCTTTTTTTTATCTTTTTGCAGTTGGAGAGTAGCAAAAATGAGTTTAGCAGAACTGGGGACATCTCCAGGCAAGGTAGAAACCATAGAACAAGCGGGTCATTACATAGACGATCCCCTTGCCGCATTTGCCCACATTTGCGGTAAAAAAAGTAATGCCTTACTGCTCGAGTCTGCGGAAATAGACTCGAAAGACGACTTGCAGAGCTTATTAATGGTAGACGCTGCGTTAAGACTGGAGTGCAGAAGCAGCACTGTTGTTATTACCGCGCTAACAGGCAACGGCAAATCAGTGCTTCCGCTTTTTCAAACAGAGCGCCCAGAAGGCCTTAATGTTACGCACAGCGACGAGACTTCCATCACCCTTGAATGCGATATAGCGTCAAGTGAACTTGATGAGGACAGCAGATTAAAAGCGGCAAGCGTGATGGACGCGCTTCGCATTGTGGTAAATAAGATTGTGCCCATTCGAAAGCACCCCCACGCTGTATTTCTTGGTGGTGTGTTCGCTTACGATATGCTGGCGGGCTTTGAAACATTGCCTGATGTGGTTGACGGTGAAAATGACTGCCCTGACTTTGTTTTTTATTTAGCAGAAACCTTAATTACCGTTGATCATAAAACGCGAGAAACTCACCTAGTGGGCAGTGTATTTAGTGGTGAAGATGTGGCTCAGCAATACTTCGCGGTGGCCCAACGGTTAGAAGCTCTGCACCAGCAGCTTCACGCCATGCCACAGGCACCTGAGTTGATGAACGAAGCCGCCGCTGGCGATTCGGACTCTTCCCTTAACAGTGCAGTTAAAAGCGCAGTTAAAAGCGGACAGACACTCGTCAACACAGACATGAGCGACGAGGTTTACTGTAATCACGTTCTTGATTTAAAGCAGCATATTCTGGCAGGTGATATTTTTCAGGTCGTGCCATCCCGCACCTTCTCTTTGCCCTGTCCGTCGCCGCTTCTTGCGTATGCCAAATTAAAAGAGCAGAACCCAAGCCCTTACATGTTTTTCATGCAAGACGCTGAATTTGCGATATTCGGCGCCTCTCCAGAGTCTGCTCTTAAATACGACAGCGAAACCAACCAAGTTGAGATTTATCCTATTGCAGGTACTCGTCCTCGCGGAAAACGTGCAGATGGTAGCATCGATCACGACCTAGACAGTCGAATTGAATTAAACTTGCGTGAAGATACCAAAGAAAAGTCTGAACATATTATGCTCGTAGATTTGGCCCGCAACGATGTGGCTAAAGTCAGTCGTCCAGGCACTCGATTTGTAAAAGATTTATTGAAAGTAGACCGCTATTCCCACGTAATGCATTTAGTGTCGCGAGTGGTTGGTCAACTTCGTGATGACTTAGACGCGCTCAATGCATACCAAGCCTGTATGAACATGGGCACCTTAGTGGGGGCGCCAAAAGTCAGCGCGGCCACCCTTATTCGCCACGTTGAGAAAAAGCGCCGCGGTAGCTACGGCGGTGCGGTAGGTTATCTGAACGGTCAAGGCGATATGGATACGTGTATTGTTATCCGCTCAGCTTTCGTGAAAAACAATACTGCCTATATTCAAGCTGGTGCTGGCGTTGTTCACGACTCAATTCCTCAGGCCGAAGCGGACGAGACTAAAGCGAAAGCTCAGGCGGTTATCGGTGCTGTGCGAGCTGCGCTTGAAGAAGAATTTAAGTCGTCAAGTCTCGAGAGTAAGAGCAGTGAGGAAGCGCGATGAGCACTGAAATAAACGTAGACGCAAATGCAGGCACAGATTCGGGTATGAACAAGCAACAAACCACCTTATTTTTGCTAGATAACGTAGACTCTTTTACCTACAACTTGGTAGACGAACTCAGAACATTGAATCTAGATATCAAAGTTTACCGTAATACCGTGTCTGCCGACTTATTGTTTGAGCGAATGCAGGAGCAAGCGCAGAAAAGCTCGGTGTTACTGATGCTTTCTCCAGGGCCTGGTGCGCCAAGCGATGCAGGCTGCATGCCTGCCCTTTTAGAGAATGTGGCAGGTACATTCCCTGTAATTGGGATCTGTTTGGGACATCAAGCCATTGTAGAATACTACGGCGGTGTTGTAGGTCGCGCTACGCAGGTGATGCATGGGAAATCCTCTGCTATCACGCATTCTGAAAAAGGCATGTTTGAAGGGTTGCAACAACCGCTGCACGTGGCGAGATATCATTCACTAGTAGCGCACTCTTTACCAGATAATCTGACGGCGTGTGCGTCTTGTGTGAACGACGATGGTAGCGAAGCCATTATGGCAGTGTACAACGATACTGATCACATGCTTGGTTTTCAATTTCACCCAGAATCAATACTGACAGCACAGGGAAGTTTGTTATTAAAACAAAGTATCGATTACTTAACCTCACAAGGAACTGCTCATGCTTAATGCTGCCAAACTACTTGAGCAACTAATGCTGCGAGAATCGCTGTCTCAAACTGAATCATTTAGTTTGTTTAACAGCATAATGCACGGTGAGCAAAGCGATGCCATGATTGCTGCTGTTCTCACTTCGCTTAAAATGAAAAAAGAGTCGCCTGGAGAAATTGCAGGCGCCGCCAGTGCAATGGTAGCAAACGCATTGCCCTTCCCTTCGCCCGATTATGAATTTGCCGATATTGTTGGAACGGGTGGCGACGGACACAACACAATTAACATATCGAGTGCGGCGGGCGTTGTGGCTGCTGCGTGTGGCGTAAAAGTAGCAAAACACGGTAATAAGAGCGTGTCGAGCAAATCTGGATCCGCCGATCTTTTTCGCCAGTTTGGGTTGAATTTAGAGATAAGCCCAGAGCTGTCTCGCAAATGTTTAGATGAAGCAAATTTCACATTTCTTTTTGCCCCCGTCTATCACGCTGGCATGAGATACGCAGCCCCCGTGCGCGCTGCCCTTAAGACACGAACTCTGTTTAATATTTTAGGCCCTTTGGCTAACCCTGCGGGTCCAACTCACGGCGTTTTCGGAGTATACTCTCCCGAGTTGCTTGAACCGTATGCAAAAACCCTTATGCTGCTCGGTCAGCATAGAGCGATGATCGTTCACGGCGACGGATTAGACGAATTAGCGCTTCATGGTGAATCAATTATTTACGACCTTGAGCATGGCGACATCAGAGAACTAACCGTGACAGCAAAAGACTTTGGTCTTTCAAGCTACCCGCTCTCTGCCATCGAAGGTGGAGAGCCTGAAGAAAACAGAGAATATATTCAAGCAGCGTTAAACGGTGAAGGCAAAGAAGCCCACCGCGCTGCAATTGCCATGAATTGCGGAGCATTACTTAAAGTAACCGGAAAGGTTAATAGCTTTAAGGATGGCGCGGAAATGGCAATGGAAGCAATGAAAAAAGGTGCGCCCATGCAGGTGTTATCACACGTAGCAAAAATTACTCAGGAGGTAGGCACGAATGGCTAATGTGCTTGAGAAAATAGTTGCCGATAAAAGAGAGGAAGTGGAAGCACGAAAAATTGCGCTGCCACTTGAGTCGTTCAAAGCACAGCTAACGCCGTCGCAAAAAAGTCTTTTTGCTGCGCTTAGCGAGCCAAACGCGGGCTTTATTTTCGAATGCAAAAAAGCGTCCCCGTCTAAAGGGCTCATTAGAGAGAATTTCGATTTAGACGAAATTCTTGAAGCTTATACGCCATATGCTGCGGGCATCTCGGTACTGACCGATGAAAAATACTTTCAAGGTACATTTGAATACCTGTCTTACGTGACTGAGCGCGTTGCGCAACCGGTGCTTAATAAAGACTTTTTTGTTGACACCTACCAAGTGCATCTTGCTCGTCACTACAATGCCGATGCCGTGCTGTTAATGCTAAGCGTGCTTGACGACACCAGTTACAGAGAGCTTGCTGATGTTGCTGATTCACTAGGGTTAGATATTCTTACCGAAGTAAGCAACGAAGAAGAGATGGAGCGAGCTATCGCTCTTGAAGCGGGCATTATTGGTATAAACAATCGCGACTTGCGAGATTTATCAACCGACTTGGCCACTACCGAGCGTTTGGTTCCTATGCTTGAAAGTGCTACCCACGATTTTGTAGTTATCTCTGAATCTGGCATTTACACCCACGAAGATGTATTGCGGTTAGCCTCTGTCTCTCAAGGGTTTCTTGTTGGTAGCGCACTAATGGCCCAAGCCGATCTCCCTCGCGCGGTGAAAACCTTGCTTAATGGTGCAGTGAAAGTATGCGGCCTTACTAGCGAAGAACAAGCTGCCATGGCCTTTGAGAAAGGGGCGAGCTTTGGTGGATTAATCTTTGCTGAGAAATCACCACGATGCGTAAGTAAAGACACAGCGCTAGCGATAACGCAGTCTGTGCCAGGCGCTTACGTTGGCGTAGTTGTTAATCACGCTATTGATGACGTTGTCGACCTTGCCGTTTCACTGAATCTATTTGCTGTTCAGCTTCATGGTAATGAAGATAGCGCCTATATCGCAGAACTCGCGAGTAAGTTACCAAAGACATGTGAAATTTGGGTAGCAGTAGGCGTGACCGACAGCATTCCTAACAGTGTGGACAGTCACTTAAATAACGACGCCGTTCATCGCGTACTTTTAGACTGCCAAGTGGGCAAAGCAAAAGGCGGTACGGGTGAGTCGTTTGATTGGTCGTTACTTGACGATATTCAACAAAAGCAAAAAATTATACTTGCAGGCGGTATTAGCCCTGACAACGTTGAAGATGCTATAGCCACAGGCTGCGGCGTACTTGACGTAAACTCTGGTGTAGAAAACGCGCCGGGCGATAAGTCAGCAGAAAAGCTGACCGAATTATTCACGGTTTGCCGCCGCTACTAATATTAAAAACAGGACAACGTATGAACCAATTAGATACAAAATTTGGCGAATTTGGTGGCATGTACGTGCCCGAATTGCTAATACCAGCGCTTGACCAGCTGGAAAAAGAATTCTTAGACGCAAAAGAAGATCCTAGCTTTAACAAAGAGTTTCTATCTCTGCTCAAAGACTATGCGGGTCGCCCAACTGCGATGACGCTAACTCGTAATTTAGTGAGCAACCCTAAGGTAAAGCTTTACCTAAAACGTGAAGATTTACTTCACGGTGGTGCGCATAAAACTAATCAGGTGCTAGGACAGGCTTTACTAACTAAGCGCATGGGTAAAAAAGAAGTAATCGCTGAAACAGGTGCTGGACAGCACGGTGTTGCGACAGCCCTAGCATGCGCGTTGCTTGGCCTTAAAGCACGTATTTATATGGGTGCTAAAGATGTTGAACGCCAAGCACCTAACGTATTTAGAATGAAGCTAATGGGCGCTGAAGTTATTCCTGTAAATGCGGGCTCTGGTACGCTTAAAGATGCCGTGAATGAGGCTATGCGTGACTGGTCTGCAAACTACGATACTGCGCATTACCTGTTAGGTACCGCCGCAGGACCGCACCCTTTCCCAACAATTGTTCGCGAATATCACCGCATGATGGGTGAAGAAACTCGTGCACAAATTATGGAAAAAGAAGGTCGACTACCTGACGCAGTTGTAGCCTGTGTAGGCGGTGGTTCAAACGCTATTGGTATGTTTGCTGACTTTATTGATGAACCTTCAGTTCGTTTAGTAGGCGTAGAGCCTGCTGGTAAAGGCATTCACACTAAAGACCACGGCGCGACTATTGTAACGGGCACAAAAGGTATATTACACGGTGCTTACACCTTTATCATGCAAGATAATGAAGGTCAGATTGAAGAGAGTTATTCTGTATCGGCTGGCCTAGACTACCCAGCTGTTGGCCCTCAGCATGCTTATTTGCATGATATTGGCCGCGCAGAATATGTTGCAGCTACCGATGAAGAAGCGCTTAATGCCTTTAAATTGCTGGCCCGTAAAGAAGGTATTATTCCAGCACTGGAGCCATCTCACGCACTAGCTCACGCCTTAAACATGGCGGATGAGGCTGAAGAAGAAACCATTATCGTTGTTAACCTTTCGGGTCGTGGCGATAAAGATTTAGAGCATGTAATCAGAGTGTTAGGAGACGATATATAATGGATAGATATGCAGACATGTTCTCTCGTCTTGACGAGAAAAACCAAGGCGCTTTTGTTCCGTTTGTTATGGTGGCAGACCCTGATTTAGCTCAATCTGAAGCCATTATTTGCCAGCTTGTAGAAAGTGGCGCCGATGCACTAGAGCTAGGTATTCCATACTCAGACCCAATTGCAGATGGCCCGACAATACAGGCGGCGAGTATTCGCGCGCTGAGCCACAAAACGAAGGTTGCTGACTGTATGGCGCTAATTTCTCGCGTAAGAGCCAAGTACCCCGACGTACCAATTGGGTTACTGCTTTACAGCAACCTTGTTATGGCAAAAGGTATTAGCAACTTTTACGAAAACGCTCGCGATGCAGGTGTCGACTCTATTTTGGTTGCTGATGTGCCAATTCGCGAAGCAAAACCATTTCAAGAAGCGGCAGAGCAAACGGGTGTTTCTCAGATTCTTATTGCACCACCTAATGCAACTGATGAGACTATGGAGAAAATTGGCGAGTACTCAAAAGGCTATACCTATTTACTAGGTCGCGCAGGGGTAACTGGCGCCGAGACGGCTGCTAATGTGCCGGCTTCTGAGCTAATTGAGCGCCTTAATAAGCATAATGCTGCGCCTGCGCTGTTAGGTTTTGGTATTTCAACACCAGAGCAGGTGAAAACCGCTATTGATGCTGGCGCTGCAGGTGCCATCTCTGGTTCAGCCACAGTGAATATCATTGCTGCAAACTTAGATGATAATGAAAAGATGCTCAGTGAGCTAGGTAGCTTTGTATCGGCAATGAAAGCCGCAACAACGAAGGGCTAACCACTATGCTATATATGATTTGCGCAACTGATGTGGCAAACAGTTTAGATAAGCGACTTGCTGCAAGGCCGGCGCATTTAGAAAGATTGAATGTGCTAAAGGATGAAGGTCGCCTAGTGATGGCTGGCCCCTTCCCTGCTATCGACAGTGCTGATCCTGGCCCTGCAGGGTTTACAGGGTCATTAGTGGTGGCAGAGTTTGATTCGCTGGAACACGCGCAGGCCTGGGCAGATGTTGACCCGTATGTTGAGGCTGGCGTTTACGAAAGCGTTATTGTAAAACCTTATAAGAAGGTATTGCCGTAGAGCTGGATATTTTCACTGTGTTTGTATGAATGCAGTGATGCAATACTTATAAGCTTGTAGCGTTCTTAATGAAAAAAGCTTGGTGCTTAAGAGTGAATGTTGAAAAACATGTCTTTCTTTTCACCAAGCTTTTTTTATCTCTGCCTTAGGTAATTGCGCTTCAGGTAAATGCGCTTTGGGCTTTTTAAGCCCTAACACATCACAAATTTATTGTGTCGTGGTTGCCCATTTCTTCGGGCTGTACGTTTTTTCCTGTTAGCATTTTAAATACGCCCTTCAAAGATGGGTCTGCATCCCAAATCTCCGCGTCATTGAGCTCGAACCTGAGCATCAGAAGGTGTGGATCTTCTTTACCTTTTTCGTACCACGCTTCAACAGGGTTAGACCAATATTTATCAATAATTTCTGGCCGATCTTCAGTTACTAATGTACCGCGAATACAGGCAAACACATCATGGCCTTTAGATGCAAAGTGGATCATTGCCTTTCCGCCCTTCGCTATTCTATTTTCCTTAGTGGTGTAAAACCAAAACATGCCGTTGGCCTCACTATCTAGCTGGGCATACATTGGCTCTGCATGCATGTCCTCATTCACAAGGCTCACCATAACTTTTGGGCTTTCTGACATTGCCTTCCACATTTTCGTTGTAATATCGCTAGACATATTCCCTCCTAAAGGATGTGTGTAGTGGCGCTAACTCATTTAGATAGTGATGCTAGTTGGCCATTACACTTGATGTATTTACTGAATTAATAAAGTAATACAAAGCATGCGCCATGCCACCACGCAAAATTCACTTTCCAAATACTCCCATTAATTTTTCTTTGAACCAATATCACAACGTAGAAAAAACACAGCTTACGCTCTAAAGATTCTTTGCATCGAACCGACTACGAAGCCCGCGCTATGGGAGTATGACTGGCATGTATGGCCAAATTGATTGTGGACAGACACTCAAACTAACCTCAGATTGAATGTAAGGTTGATAGTGGACAGACACTCGCTTCTAGCGAAGTATTTTTCGCAGACAGACTCTTGATATTGATTGTGTTTTCGCTTAACGGACAGACACTCAAAGGTCAACTCCTACAGGCTAGCGAGTCTCCCGCGTAAATTTTTCAGGCTTGTCAGTCTTTGGAAGCCTTAGGCCTTGTAAGTGGAAAACGTGGACAGTCACTCAAAGTCTCATATTGAGTGTCTGTCCATTGTTAATATAGAACCATCCTTTAAGTGACTGTCCGCTTTCGCCACAGTTTCACTATCTGACGAAACAAAGTGTCTGTCCTCTTTCCACTCTGCTACCGACTAGTTCGGTGCTTAATAGGCAATTTGTGTACAGTCTTCCCATCACGAGGTAAACTCATTATAGATTCAGGATAGGTTCATCATTGTCTTTTATAATCAGATAAATTAGTGAGCCTGAGCACATCTTTTCATAGTGAGGTTTTATGTGGTTATCGCTTAGAGCAGCAATGTTTAGCGTTATATTTACACTGTTGAGTGTAAATAGCGCCTATGCTCAGCAAAGTACAAGCGGTGAACTGTCAAAGAGCCAAGCCGCTTCACGAGCCAGTAGTGCCGAAAATGGTCGCGTATTGAAGATTGAGCAAACCTCAACAAAATACCGCGTAAAGGTACTAAAAAAGTCTGGCCGAGTTGTTTCTGTAGAAGTTGATAAACGCTCAGGTAAAGTTAAAAAGTCTAAAGACAAGGGTTAACATGCGAATTTTAATAGCTGAGGATGATAGTAGACTTCTAACGCAACTTGATGCTCTCTTACAGCAAAACGGATACAGTGTTGACCTTGCAGATAATGGGGAGCACGCCCTATTTCTCATAAAGGAATACACGTACGATCTAGCAATAATCGATATCGGTATGCCAAAACTAGATGGCTTTGAAGTAATTCGCCAAGCCCGCAAAGATAATATAGCCTGCCCTATTCTAATATTAACAGCTCGTGACAGATGGCAGGAAAAAGTAGAAGGCCTTGATGCTGGCGCTGACGACTATTTAACTAAACCGTTTCATAACGAAGAGCTCCTCGCCCGAGCTAAAGCCCTCATTCGCAGAGCTTCTGGCCAAGCTAACCCCACTATACAATTTGGCCCACTATCCTTAAATACGGTATCTGAAGAGCTTTGCGTTAATGATAAATCTTTTGATCTTACTGCTTACGAATATAAGGTTATGGAGTATTTGATGATGAACCCGCAAAAGGTTGTCTCAAAAACCGAGCTTACCGAACATATTTACGATCAGGATTTTGATTTAGACAGCAATGTCATTGAAGTATTTATTGGACGACTTCGCAAAAAGCTCGATCCTGACGGAAGTTTAAAGCCTATTGAGACCTTAAGAGGCCGAGGTTATCGGATAAACCGTAGCTTATGAGGCAACTATCACTTCGCGTAAGAAGTGTATTATTGGCAATAACCCTTCTTGCGTTGTTCGCGCCTTTTACCGTGTTCATTTTAGAAGAAGCGTTTACTGAAAGTCTCACTGAAGCCAAGATGAGCGAATTGCGCCTAATGAATTTGGGGTTGCTGTCAGCTTTCGAGTTAGAGGGTGATGCCCCCTTTATGCCCGATTTGCTTTTTGAAGAGCAACTCAACTTACCTGGCTCAGGGTACTTGGGTATCATTGTTTTTCGCGACCGCGTTATCTGGCAATCGGCATCTGCCTTAGAATACTTTTTCACACCGCCAAATTTTGATGTGCCCGTTGGCAATGAACTTTTTACTGACACTTACCATCCTAGCTTTGATAAAGATGAGGAGTATTTTGTTTACGCCTTCACTGCTGAATTTTTATCGAGCAAAGATTTTGAACCCGTTCACTTTTATATATTCAACGACAAACTACTGTTCGAAAAGGAACGCAAAACCTTTTTAGCGACTACTTGGCAATGGATAAGCACCTTATGCATTGCCCTCCTGATTTTTATTATCACAGGTATCAGCGTGTTATTAGTCCCCGTTAGAAAACTAATCGAGGAAATTTCACTCGCGTCTAAAGGTAACAAAAATGAACTAGACAACCACTACCCTGTAGAATTCGACTCACTTAAACACTCTATCAACGAGCTATTATATTTTGAGGCCGCTCAGCGAAAACGCTATAAGAATAGCTTGGGAGATTTAGCCCACAGTTTAAAAACGCCCCTTGCCGTTGCTTCAAGTAGCAAAGGCCTACAGCCAGAAGTAAAAGAATCACTAGCGCAAATTGATAAGATAATTCAGCGACAGCTAAAACGCGCCAGCGCTGGCAAAGTGGGATGGCAAGCGTCTATCGCTATTGAACCTATACTGTTAAAAATAGCTGACGCCATGGACAAGGTTTACCATCACAAGAAACTTTCAATTGACATTGATGTGGCTGACTCCTATCTATTCAAGGGAGACGACACCGACCTATTAGAGCTGTGTGGGAATCTATTAGATAATGCCTGTAAAGCGGCTCAGTCTCGAATTCGGGTGCAGGTAGCTTCTGATACCAATTGGCTAACACTATCGTTTGACGATGATGGCCCTGGTATTGCTGATGATAAAAAGCATTTTTTGTTGGAAAGAGGTACACGTTTAGACACTTACACAGAAGGCCAAGGTATTGGTTTAGCACTAGTGAGCGATTTGGTGTCTATTTATGAGGGTAAATTGCGCATTGAGGACAGTGACCTTGGCGGCGCCCGCATCATCATTCAATTCCCTAACCACTAATTCTTTACATTGAAATAGCGCGGACAAAATCCTAGGTAAAATGAGTGTCTGTCCGCTTTTGGTATCTTTTGATCCAGCTTTAATTTAAGTGTCTCTCCACTTTTGGCACTTTTGGGTTTCAGCATACTTCACTAGCGGCTATGCGTTTTTTTCGTTCCCTTCGCTTGAAAGCAACACTGCTAGCCATTTACTCTCTTCTCTCGACTCGAGAGCAATTTTCACAACCATGGTGAGCGGAACGGACAGCAACATACCAACGGTACCCAATAGCCAACCCCAAAAAATCAATGAGAGAAAAACTACCAAGGTAGAAAGCCCCATTCCTTTGCCCATTAGTCGCGGCTCGACCATATTTCCCATGATGGTATTCACCAGTAAAAAGCCGAGTGCGGCAAAACCAGCAGAGGCAATACCATACTGAACAAACGCAATAAGCACGGCAGGCACTGCGGCAATGATAGAGCCAATATTAGGAATGAAATTCAGCATAAAGGCTAGCACTGCCCACAGCATAAAGTGATCTACACCCATCACGTAAAGCCATGTACCGATAATGATACCCGTCCCTAAACTTACAACGGTTTTAATGGCTAAGTAACTGTTTACTGAGCGAATAAACCGGTCTATGTGCTGTAACTTCATATCCGGGTCTGACAGAGCAATATGCAAGCGTCTCGGTATGCTGTCGGCCTCAAACAGCATAAAGATAACGGTAAGCAATATGAGGAAAAGGTTAGACAGCACGCCTCCCATACCACTAATAAAGTTAGTCGCGACAGACATCGCTGTAGCAGGGTCTAGATGATTAGCAATAAGCTCACTGTTAATGTGAATATTGAAATCGGCTAATTTAGCAACAACCCACTCAAACTCAGAATCAAGTTTGCTTCTATATTGAGGCAGGTTTTCTCTGAACTCCGCCATCGATTGACCAACCAGGCCAGCTAAGAGGAATCCGAAAACGACAATAAGTAGTATAACAAAGGAGATAGACAACCATTTTGGAACGCCAAAACGCGACGTCCAATGAATGATTGGACCGCATGCAATTGCAATAAAAACGGATAAGAAAAAAGGCACCATAATGGCACTTGCTGATTTAACACCAGCCATAACAACAACTAAGCACGCTAACACAACGAGACTTTTTGCTGTTGACGATCGTAGTTCCATAGACATTGTGTGCTACATTCCTAAATAAAACAGCAACACTTTACAACGACTTATAATCAACTACAAACAAGAGACTGCAATGAATTTCAACCTTGCCACTATTAAAATCAAAAATTTACGTCTTCGCACCTATATCGGTATTAACGAAGACGAAATAAAAAACAAACAAGACGTTGTGGTAAACGTAAAGATTGATTACGACGCTGCAAAAGCCACCGACACCGATGACATGAGTGACGCGCTTAATTATAAAATCATCACCAAAGCGATAATAAAGCTTGTTGAAGACAATCGCTTTTCGCTTTTGGAAAAGCTTACCGCTGATGTACTAAGCATCGCGTCAGAACATAGTTCTGTGCGTTATGCTCAAGTTGAAGTCGATAAGCCTCACGCATTGCGATTCTCTGACTCAGTGTCGCTAACACTTTCTTGCAACAAATCTGAATAGTCAATTTAGCAGGGAGTTATGTCTTGAACATTCTTATTACCGGCGGCACTGGATTAATTGGCAGCACGCTCATCAAAAAGCTTAGCGATGAGCATAGCTTTACGGTTATCTCGCGCAACGAAGCAAACGCCAAGCAAACACTGGGCGCTCACACCAACGTGCTTGGCAGTGTGGCTGACGTAAAAGATATTGGTGTGTTTGATGCTGTGATCAATCTAGCAGGTGAGCCTATAGCTGACAAACGGTGGACAGACACTCAAAAGAACATTATTTGCGACAGCCGCTGGGACATAACGACCCAGCTTGTCGCCAAAATTAATAGTAGCGATAATCCGCCTAAGACGTTTATCTCTGGCTCCGCCATTGGTTTTTATGGCAGACAGAGAGAAAAGGTCGTTACCGAAGATACCTCACCACATAAAGAATTTACCCACGATTTGTGTGAGAAATGGGAAAGTATTGCTACTGGCGTAAATAGCGACAAAACCCGTGTAGCCATTTTGCGCACTGGCGTTGTGTTGGCAGAGAATGGCGGCGCGCTTGAGAAAATGGCGTTGCCGTTTAAACTAGGTGTGGGTGGAAGTTTAGGAAGCGGACGTCAATATTTATCGTGGATCCACCTTGACGACATGGTCAATGCAATAGAGTTTCTACTCAATAATGAAAACTGTTCTGGGCCGTTTAACCTCACCGCACCTGAGCCAGTAACGAACAAAACGTTTTCTAAGCAACTAGCCAAAGCGTTGTCTCGACCTTGTTTGTTTTTCGTTCCCAGCTTTGTGATGAAAATTGCCATGGGTGAATCATCAACAATGTTACTAGAGGGGCAAAATGTAATACCTGATAAGCTGATTAAAGCTGGGTACTCATTTACCTACCCTACCGTATCCAGCGCCCTTAGCGCTATCTATCGATAACTGACTTGTGACTGGCAAAATAAAACACTGACATTTCTATAGAGCTTCCTAGGTTTAAACGGGAAGCTTTCGCTGGACTCCATAGAGAATTAACAGTGGACAGTCACTTAAAGCTTTATCTTTTAGCCCCAAAATAAACAAATACTTAAGAAGCGAAAAACGGACAGTCACTCAAATTCATTTGAGTGACTGTCCGTTTTTTATGTCTCAATTTAAATGTCTGTCCGCTCTATTTTACGGTTTTGTTTCGAGTGTCTGTCCGATTTAATTTCTTATCAAAGCTCCGGCTACTATTCGCACTAAGAACATCCCTGTCCTTAAAGTAACCAAAAACTAGACCATTTTGCGTAGCATCTCTCCGGTATTAAGCGTAAGCAAACGCCAGCAGCCTATAGCTCCAAGAACACCTACAACCAGGGCACCAACAGCAGGTGCAACCAACCAATACTCTAAGTGCAAACTGGCCGTCATTTGAAATACGCTTGTTTGCAGCATGTACAAACTCAGCTCGTTCGCCAGTGCTGCCATAAAGCCCGCTACGGTGCCAATGATAAGAAACTCAAACACCACGCTTTTGCGAATTAAGCTGCCTTTAGCGCCTAATGTTCGCAATATTGCAATCTCCTGTCGGCGCTCATCCATGCTTGCCTGTACTTGAGCTATGAGCACTAAACTGCCCGCCATCAGCACTAACACTAGAATGAACTCAACTGCCACAGAGACTTGCTCCACTATATCTCTTAGCTGATTAATGCGAGCATCCACATCAAACATCGTCACAGACGCAAACGGTTTGAGCAATTTAGTAAGCTCTGCCTTTCGCTCTGTTGGTAAGTAAAAGCTCGTGATATAGGTAGGACTAAACGCTTTCATTGCATCGGGGTGTATCACAAAGAAAAAATTAGGCTGCATCGTTTGCCAATTCACCTTGCGAACGCTGGTTACTTTCGTTTCAACTATCTCGCTACCCACGTTAAAGCTTAGCAAGTCGCCCATTTTAATATCTAACCTTTCGGCAACGCCCTCTTCCACCGATACGGGAAACCAGCCTTCAGAGTATGTAGTGTCTACATTGCCATGCCAAATACCTTCTATAACCTCGTTTTCTTTTTGCAGCGTGTTGCCCCATGTGAGGTTTGCTTCTCGGCCTAGTCCTCTTCGTCCTTCGTTAGATGATTCTTCTTCTTTAGAGACTTCTGTATTAACCCCTTCGCCGTTTACCGAAACAAAACGGCCTCGAGTAACGGGGAAAAACTCATTGATATCAACATTTTGATCAGCGAAGTGTCTGTCCAACCTAGCTTGATTATCGGGAGTAATATTAGTTAAGAAGTAGTTAGGCGTTCCCTCAGGCAGTTGCGCGCGCCATTGAGACACCATGTCATTTCGCATCACAAGTACAACCAGCAGCAGCATGATAGTGATTGAGAAGCTGATAAGCTGCACACTATTATCCATGGCTCTTCGCTTGATACGCGCCCAAGCAAGCTGCCACGGCCCCATTTTGCCACTCCCTAATTTTCTACCTAATGCAATAAGGAAATAGGTGGCAACTAAGAGCCCAGCTACTAACGCCGCGCCAGAGGCAAAAAGAATAACGCTGATTTTCAGGTCTTGGCTATACATCCACATAAGCGCAAAAATAGCGCCACCAGAAGCCACAAACTGAATACTTCTGGAGCGTAAACTGGCATCAAGATCTTTACGTAATACGCGTAAGGGCGGCACGGAAAAAAGCTGAAGCAGCGGATACAAAGAGAACAAGACGGCACAGGTTGCCCCTGTGGCAATGGCGATAACCACTGGGCGCCAGTGCCATACGTTTAACGACACGTCTACCCTATCGGCAACTAAAGACACAACAATGTGTTGGCCAACAAAGCCAATAATCAACCCAATGGCAATCCCCAACAACGTGATAAAGAGTATTTGAATTAAATACACCTTGCGGATTGTTTGCTTTGTTGCGCCTAAGGTTTTCATGATTGCAACAGGGTCAAAATGACGCTGTGCATACCGCTGAGCAGCAACCGCAATCGACACTGCCGCTAAAACAATAGCGAGTAGACTGGCAAGTAGAAAATAACGTTCAGCACTGGCCACCGAGCGACCGATAGCTGACTCGTCGTCTTCAACAGTGCGCCATGAATGTAGGTCGTCATTTAGCTGAGGAAGAAGCCACGAGGTATAACTGTTGACGTTACTGGTATCGCCCGCAAAATAGCTGACGTACCGAGCTCGGCTTCCTGGCCCTGTTATCTCAGCGGCCTCCAAATCATCTAAGTTCATCAATACTATCGGATCGGTGTTAAACACACTAAATCCAGCATCTGGGATATCAGACAGCACGCGGGTTACGGTTAGCTTTACCTCGCCAATATCAATAGCGTCACCCACATTGAGCTTGAGCGTTTGAAAGAGCCTAGACTGCACCCAGGCTTCGCCGGAGGCCGGCAATGCGTCTGTGTCCCTCTTTGCACCAAAAGGGGCGTCCGCCACGCTCACCATTCCCTTTAGCGGGTAGTTGTTATTTACAGCACGTAAATCTACAAGGGACATTGCATCGCCTTTAAACACCATGGAGCGTGTTGAAACTTGTTTGGCGGTATCGAGCCCCTCGTCTTTCGCTTTTAATAGCCACGTTTCATCAACCGGCTTATCGGAACGAAGCTGGGCATCGGCAGCGATAAACGCAGCTGAGCGGGATTTCAATGCGCCTTGTAAACGTTCACTAAAAAGAGACAGAGAAAGGACCGCACCTACCGACAGCACTATAGCAAGCAAAATAATAGTGAGTTCGCCCCGTCGGGCTTCATGTTTAAAGAGTCGCCAAGCGAGATTAAACGTCATAGGCATTTAGCTCACCTCACTAGGCGATGTGGATGAGGGCGTCGTTTCTTTAAGCTCACCGGCGTGCATGGTGAGCTGCCTATCGCAGTGCGCCGCCAATTCAGTATCATGCGTTACCAATACCAGCGTAGTACCCGTATTTCGATTTAATTCAAAAAGTAGTTCTTCAATTTTATCGCTATTTTTGGCATCTAGATTGCCGGTAGGCTCATCGGCAAATAAAATCTTTGGTGATGTGATAAAAGCTCGTGCAATGGCAACGCGCTGCTGCTCTCCACCAGAAAGCTGATTAGGAAAATGATGCGCACGATGGGCTAGTCCTACTTGCTCTAGTATTTCCATTGCCAATTCTTTCGGATTATCCAGGTTTGAGATTTCTGCAGGTAACATCACGTTTTCAAGCGCCGTTAAACTTTGAACCAGCATGAAGCTCTGGAAGATAAAACCTACTTTACTCCCTCTTAAAACGGCTCGCTGCTCCTCATCCATCGTATGGAGTGCTTCATTATCGAGATAGATTTCACCACTCGTCACTTCATCTAGGCCAGCTAACAGACCAAGAAGCGTTGATTTTCCGGAGCCTGACGCACCAATAATTGCAACGGACTCACCAGACTTGACTTCAAAGGAGATTGGCTGAAGGATCTGTAGCGAACCTTCACTCGTATTTACTGTTTTCGTTACCGTGCTTGTTTTTATCATAAGGGGTCATCAATTTGTTCGTAAGTTATCGTCAAATTATCGCGATTTTATTCATTGTTTTAATACCGTTTCAGGCGCTTTCAGATCAAGAAAGCCCATCACAGGGTGCAGATGAAGCGACATTGCTCATTGTTGGAGACAGTTTGTCGGCAGCCTACGGTCTTCAACAAGAACAAGGCTGGGTCAGTTTGTTACAAAAACGCTGGCAAGACGACAACATTCCGATTGATATTGTAAATGCTGCGGTGAGCGGTGAAACGACAGATGGCGGACTTGCCAGGTTGCCACGTCTTATTGAGCAGCACAAGCCTACTCACATTTTTATCGAGCTTGGAGGAAATGATGGGCTTCAGGGTCACAATATTACGAAGATTAGAAATAACTTAGACTCGCTAGTTCAGGTTGCTCAGCAAAGTGACGCCACCGTTTTTTTACAGCAAATGCAGATACCGTCGAACTACGGCAAGCGATATACCACTATGTTTATGGAAAGCTTTGACACTATTGCAGACAAATACTCGATACAATTAATACCTTTTTTTCTTGAGACTATCGCACTTGACGAGTCAATGATGCAAAACGATGGGATCCATCCAAATGCTGAGGCACAGCCGAAAATAGCCACGCTTATGGACAGTAATTTACGAAGTTTAATAATAGCTGAGTAATATTTGTGCTACTTTCAATTAATAGAATGAACTAATAAAGGGACAGTATGGACATTTCTTCAGTAAATTCGGCGCCAGTGTCTACAATTTTAGAATCGACGCCACAAGCACCACAGCGCCAAGAGCAGCGCAGCGAGCAGACCAATCAGGTTAGTGAATCTAGACCGTCTAACGAGACGTCCTCAAATAGTAGTGATAGTCGTCTAGGCAGCCGCGTTGATGTGTTTGCTTAATTGACATTTAAAAACTACAGTGGACAGACACTCGTTTGATTATGAGTGTCTGTCCACAGTTGCTACACCGTAACAACAATATGCTTCTGTCGATCGCCCTTCTTTTTCCCAACTTCGTATTATAAACCACAAAAAACAACCAAATCCTGCTCTAAAGCTCAGTTCACATCCCACACTTTTTATTCATAATACTAAGAAAATATTGGGATATGGATATGCCTTTACCACGCTACAAGCAAATCAATACAAACATTACTCCTTATTATCATTGCACCTCACGTTGCGTAAGGCATTCGTTTTTGTGCGGCAAGGACAAGCGTACGGGAGCCAACTATGAGCACAGGAGAAAGTGGATTACAGATAGATTACATAAACTATCTCAAGCTTTTGCCATCGATTTATGTGCTTATGCCGTTATGCACAATCACATCCATGTAGTGCTTCACATCGCAAAAGGACGTGCTGATGGCTGGTCGATGGATGAAGTGTTATTGCGATGGAGAATGTTTTATAAATGTCCACCGATTGTTCAGCGATATTTAGATGATCAACATCAGGCGTTCACTGAAAAAGAGAGTGATGAAATTAAATCACTGTCAGTTCAGTACAGAGAAAGACTACAAAGCATTAGTTGGTTCATGCGGCTATTAAACGAATACATCGCAAGAAGAGCAAATAAAGAAGATGAGTGTACAGGTTACTTTTGGGAACGGCGATTTCGCTCTCAGGCTATATTAGATGAAAAAGCGCTCGCTGCGGTCATGGCCTATGTCGACCTAAATCCAATTAGAGCGAATATCGCAACATCTCTTCAGACCTCTAAACATACCAGTATTCATTATCGAATGAACGCGCAAAGAGTGAGAAAAACGCCAAAGTACCTGATGGTATTCAACGATCAGGCGATAAAAACACAGCCATATTTACCATTCAACTATTACGATTACATATCACTGGTAGAAGCAACATTTAAAGCTCATAAAGATAAATGCACAAGCAAGATACCTAAATTGCCTCACGGGTTACTGTCTAAAATAGGGATGGACCAAGAGAAATGGCGTCTATTAACCAGTCGCTTTGAAACATTCTTTTCAGGCCCGGTGGGCAATGAAAGCAAAATGCGTAAATTTGCGGACGGATGTAACAGAGGCTCAAGGCCAAACGTAAAAAACGCTATCAAATATCTGTCTTAAAATGAAAAGCCGCACTTAGAGTAAATATAAGTGCGGCTTTCCATCTAAGGTTATGCAATATTACTCAACACGCTCATACTGCGACGGGGCGGCATGTTTCTTTTGTTGCAGCGACATATATCTATCACGCAACTTCGTTTGCCTAGATTCCATTTTAATGGCTTTACCGCCAATGAAAACCGACTCAGCCGCTTCCGTTACCTCTAGCGGATCACCAGACCAAATAACAACATCTGCTCTTGCGCCTTGGCGAAGGCTTCCTACTTCGTTTTCAAGACCCAGAATTTTCGCTGGTACGCTTGTTAAGCTTGCTAACCCAGTCTCATGAGGCAAACCATTTGCAACGGCATTACCGGCATGTTGCGCCGCCAAACGAATATTATGCGTATCCATCCCTATCGCGACTTCTACACCAGCTTCATGGAGTCGAGCTGCATTAGTTAAGGTTGCGCCCATTTGGTCAAACCCACCTGGTAAGTTGTATTCTGGGTCGATAATAACCGGAATATTAGCACCAGCAAGTTCCTTCGCCACCCTCCATGCTTCAACACCGTGCACAAGCACAACGTTAATCGACGAGTGTCTGTCTTTAAAGGCAATAACCTGTCGAATATCGGCAGCCCTATCAGCTCGCATAAACAACGGCATGTCTCCAGCAACCACTTTTTTCAGCACAGTCACGTCTAAGCGCGAGTTTATGCCATACCATGATTTTTCAGGCGAGAGGTTGTCACTTGCTTGCTTCGCTTCTTCAAAAACTTTATCGAGCATTACCCATAGTGACGCTCTAGAGCCCCCAGACATTTCCGCGCCATCGCTGCCCGCATCCACGGTCATAAACGCGCCAGATTTTAAAACGGGTGTCTGTCCGCTTTTAAATTCGCTAGCATTTGCGCTCTCACCATCCAGGCGATGGCCCTCAAGATTGATTACCGCGCCTTGGCCGCCAAACAAATAGTCGCTTCTATTCATGGTGGTGGCAGCTGAGGTAATACCCTCTAAACGGGTTATCGCGATAAGCGAACTGTCTGGGTTTATTGCGTATTGAACATCAAATGCAGCGCCTGTTTTTGATATAGGTGTAATCTCAATGCTGGCATCTACCACACCAGATGATGAAGACACCTCAACCAGACCTAGCGATGTTAAGGCACCAATGAAACCAGGGGTAACTACTTTACCGCTTGCATCAATGACTCGATAGCCATTAGGTACGTCACCGTCAGCTAACACTGCATTTATGCGACCATTTGACAGCAACACAGTGCCATTTTCTATCACACCTTGAGATGTCATGGTATGTACTTTACCGCCGACAATGGCAATATTTTCAGCATGAACATAAGGCGTCATTGTGAGCGCGGCTAATAATATTATTAACTTTTTCATTTGGTATCTCCCTCACCTACCTGACCTAACTCGAAGTCACTTACCGGCCATGAAGTACTATCGCTAAGTGAATACGCAAGCCCGCCGTCTATATAAACATGCTCAGCTTTGGCATAAGTCGAAAATGGGTTATCGTTCCATAGCACTACGTCGGCTTGTTTGCCCTTTTCTAACGAGCCCGTTTTATCAAATATTCCTAACGATTTGGCAGGGTTAGCTGAAAGCCAAGTCCACGCATCTTTCATCGGAATATCAAGACCTGCTCGTTTGCCGTCAGACCACGCTTTGGCTGCTTCTTGATTCAATCTCTGTATACCTAAATCACTATCAGAATGAACAATGGCACAAGCACCTGCTGCATGCACTGCGGGAATGTTTTCCCTAATGCCGTCATACGCTTCCATTTTAAAGCCCCACCAGTCTGCCCACATCGCTGAGCACACATCATTTTCTTTCAGCTTGTCAGCAATTTTATAAGCCTCGACAGCGTGATGAAAGGTACCTATCTGATAATCAAACTCCTGCATTACGTCCATCATTACCGTCATCTCATCAGCTCGATAACAATGCATGTGCACACGAATATCGCCATTGAGTACGCCCGCTAACGTTTCAAGCTTTAAATCTCGTTTCGGCGCTTTAGCATCTTTGCCCGCCTCATAGTCGGTTTCATACTTGTCCCATTTTCGCATGTAGTCTTGTGCATCAGACCAGGCCTGTCGATAACCTGCAACGTTCCCCATGCGAGTCATGGGGCCGCCTTTTTGGCCATAAACCCGCTTGGGGTTTTCGCCACACGCCATCTTCATGCCATAGGGAGCATCGGGAAATTTCATATCTTGCATCGTTCTATTGGGAACGTTTTTTAATACTACTGAACGGCCACCAAAAAGGTTGGCTGAGCCGGGTAGAATTTGTAGTGACGTCACACCGCCAGCCAATGCGCGCCCAAAACCTGGGTCTTGAGGCCATACCGAATGCTCTGCCCATACTTGTGCGGTCACTGGGTTTGTCATTTCATTGCCGTCGGAGTGCGAGCGTGTAGATGGCGAAGGGTATACGCCCAAATGACTGTGGTTGTCGATAATGCCAGGAGTAACCCACTTACCAGTACCGTCGATGATAGCTGTTTCATCAGGCACTTCGAGTGTCTGTCCGCTTTCAGCTAGTGCTTGAATTTTACCGTCTGCAAAATAGATGCTGCCGTTCTCTATGCGATTACCTACACCATCTAATATGGTGACATTGGTTATAAGCGTTGGTTGGCCTTCTATAGGCGAATAAGTACTTGGATAAGGATTTGGGTCTATGGTGACCTTTGGCGCTTTAGCGCTATCGTTGTCGGCTTGTTTACTGCATCCTGCTGTTAGCAAAGACATAGTACAAGCCAACAGAAGCGTCAGCTTCGTTGGCGTTAGTTTCATGTGTACCCCAGAGCAATTGTTATGATTATGGTTTTATAGATAAGGACATAACGTTTGCGTTATGTCGCTTTCTGAGAGTAGACAATTGAGTCACTAAAACCAAGTAGCTCTGGGATAAACCCTCTGTTTACTGGGAAGACTGACGAGCTAGCACGTCAACAATATCTTGGGAATTTGTAAGACGTCTTATGTCGTTGAAAAGAATGTCTGCTTCAGGGTACTGCCTTTTTAAATAGCCACACCACTGTTTAATTCTATTTGGGTAATACCGTCCCTTATCGCCAAAGATTTCATAACCCGAATATTGAATAAGCAACGCGGCCAATTCCGGCCACGGCATAGGGGTATCGCCAAATTTTATCGCCCGTGCAAGGTTAGGCATAGCGAGAGCGCCCCGGCCAACCATTAGGTTGATACAATCAGATTGTGCTTGGCATTTTTGGGCGTCATCAGCATTCCATATTTCACCATTTGCGACCAACGGAATATCGGTGTGCTGCTTAATTTTCGCTATCCAATCCCAGTACGCAGGTGGTTTATAGCCTTCTGTTTTGGTACGGGCATGCACCACCAATTCTGAAGCGCCGGCTTCTGTTATAGCAATGGCATTATCAACCGCTAGTGACTTGTCTTCGAACCCTAAACGAATTTTTGCCGACACCGGAATATGCTTTGGAACGGCGTCTCGCACTGCTTTTACAATGTCATATAGCGTTTGAGTTTCTTTTAATAAAACTGCTCCGCCCTTGCTTTTGTTGACGGTTTTAGCAGGGCATCCAAAATTAAGATCCACTCCGGGAGAACCAAGTTCGACAGCAGTTTCAGCGTTTTCAGCTAACCATTGGGCGTGCTGCCCTAATAGCTGAACACGCACAGGCACACCTGAGGCAGTCTTGCCGTCGGTATGAAGCTCTGGACAGATTTTATAAAAGGTCTTTTTAGGTAGCTTTTGATCAACAACGCGAACAAATTCCGTCACACATTGATCAAATCCGCCAACGCGGGTCAACATGTCTCTCATTAGATGGTCGACAACCCCTTCCATCGGGGCCAGCATTATTTTCATTCGGAATTGAGCTCAAGAAAAGTAAGAAAAATCAGCGGGAGTTTATCAAAAAGGTTGGCTGGTCGCTATGCGGCTAAAGTTAATAATATTATCCCCGGCAGAGGTAAACCTGAGAGGTGCCCAAGGAGTGGGTTAAATATTCCGTCTCGAAGCGTTTGAGGAAAAAGGTGAGCGTTTTAAATAAAACGAGTGTCTGTCCACTTTGAGTTACGAGTGTGTGTCCACTTTAAGCTCACTTAAGCTTAATCAGTATCTTCTAGGGTGTTGAGTCGTTGGAATACCGCAGCTTTTTGCTCAGAGGTGTACGACGCCCAGTTTACAATCTCATCTAGGGTTCTATTGCAGCCACTACAGATATCGTCCTCAGTGAGCTTACACTGGGCTTTACAGGGAGATATGGGGTTATTCATTCTACTACTTTACTTAATATGGTTACTGTAACTTTTTTGTGGCCGCTATATTCGCTAGCGTGTTCTCTGATAGCTCTTTATTCGACCATAGACAAACATAACAACCGTAGCGCGCTTCGAGGTATGCAGAAAACTCTGAGTCGGTTTTACAATTATGTCTTACTAAAGACTGTTTATTACCGTCATAAATGACTGCTGAAAAAGTAAACACAATGAGCCTCCTCTGAAAGAAGGCTCAATATACATCTAGACGTCTAAACGTTCAAGCGTCCAAATATAAATATGCGCGTTACTGTAACGTGAAAGCTACATTATAAAATCAAGTGCAGCGCATACCGCCGCCACTTGCGCATCGTTACAATTTTCTGGCGTAGCATTATCACTGTCTGGATACACTTCGGTTGTGGTAACAAATTTTGCATCTGTCATTCCACCGCAAAGAAAAAGAGATTTCTTGTCGTAACAAATAACCCCTTCACTCACGACGTCAGCACCTATAATTTTTCCACTTTCATCAGGTGGCGCTATGTGAGTAACGCCTTTAACAGCCTCGATGACGGCCTGTTGGAAAGCAAGCTGTGGGTTTGGTGTATTCGCTACCGTATAGAACCCATCTGGTATGTTCCAGTTGTCGTGATCAGCTCCATCGCGTGCTGCTAATGCAGGTCTAAATTCACTATTGTCTGTGTCTGTAGTCTCATGCAGATCGATATGCAATGAAAGTTCTGTCTTTAACGACGTCACAAACTGCATCAACTGCTGAGATTCAGGAGCGGGTGAATCAGGATAAAAAGAACGATTCGGATCGATAGCTAGCGGGTTCCATCTGTTGATTGTTTCATAGGCCCACGGACTAACGCAGGGCACTACAACAATGTTAACGCTGCTGGCATAACTTGATAGTTTAGTTTCAATAAACTTCAGCGCGCCTTGCACACCACTCGTTTCGTAGCCATGTACACCGCCTGTGACTAATGCAGATGGTTTAGAACTGTCAAATGATATAGGCACTACTGCATAAAGCGGGTAGCGCGCTTCATCATAGGGTAATGCGCCGTATTGCTGTAACCTGAAACTTTCGGGAATAATGCTTTGTAACTTAGTAAACACTTCTTCTTTTGCACTGCGCTTTACGCTTTGCTGTTCGTACCACTGTGCTTTTTCTTTCTCGCCCCACGGTTTTCCCGCAGTGCCGATTGAGTAGTTTTGCATAATAGCCTCTTTGTTCTTCATTGTATCAATGACGTTATGATATCACCTGTATTTGCTAAAGTATGTGATATACCCCACCCAACCGGGCTCTGGCAGTAACTCTGACTGTACACCGAATACATTTTTGTGCACTTAACGTTACCTTCTTCAAAGTGCTCCCCGTTGAATAAGGCACAATGTAAGCTTAAATAAAAGCGGACAGACACTCGTTTAAAAATGCGCATTTAAAAATGGACAGACACTTTCTTTTCCTTTGAGATAGCGGGAGCGAACCAGAGTGGACAGACACTTAATATATTCAAACGCCTTCATCCAGAAGCAAGAGCATTACTCCCGTTAATGTAAGGTTAATGTAGATTAGAAGAGTCAAATAAAAAGCAGAAATGGATGGAATTGAGGGGTAATGCTTTTGAAAACGGTAAACGAAGATAAAGCGGTTTAACACTTAAGGGATGCACGCTCACAAAATTTAAGTGTTAAAACAAAAAAACCAGCCGACTGGCTGGTTTTTTTGATATGGCGTCCCCTAGGGGATTCGAACCCCTGTTACCGCCGTGAAAGGGCGGTGTCCTAGGCCTCTAGACGAAGGGGACTGAAAATCTTCTTTCGAAAGCTACGCTTTCGATATTTTCAGTAAGGCGAAGTGAGCCAGCGAACTGAGCGACCTTTTCCTTACCAAACTTTCAGTCAGAAGTTAAATCAATTAACTCCAGCCTATTTCACGGTATTAACCGACCGTGACGCGATTAT
>NZ_BAAJLR010000004.1:0-327603 GCF_057542855.1 Alteromonas sp. 4NS20-0143 | reverse complement strand
CGTACTTTCGTACAGGGCTTCTTGAATAATGGTGCCTCGACCCGGGATCGAACCAGGGACACGCGGATTTTCAATCCGCTGCTCTACCAACTGAGCTATCGAGGCGAAACTCGTTTGCGTTACAAGCGTTTTCGGCCTGTGCTGCTATGGGTGCGTATTAAACGGATTTCGGCCTAACAAGTCAACCGTTTTACCCGCTTTTTTTTCACTTTTGTGACCGTTTGCACATTGTTTACACAAAATGTGGCATTTTGGTTATTTTTCCGGCGGAACATAGCCTTCAATTGTCGGTTCAACGCCGTCAAACAAGTATGCCGACATTCTTTCTTCTAAAAACGCTCTGGCTTCTGGCTCCATCATATTCAGCTTATGTTCGTTAATTAACATAGTCTGCTTTTTCTGCCAATTGCCCCAGGCTTCTTTCGATATGTTATCGAATATCCGCTTACCTAGCTCTCCTGGATAAAGTTGAAAATCTAAACCGTCGGCGTCTTTTTGCAAATTATGACAAAAAACCGTTCTACCCATCATGCACCTCTATTGTCTTATCTTATAAACACCAATCGCGACAGTGTGCGCGACTTATTTTGCCAGTGTTTTGATTATCTTTGTTGTTGGGGCAGCTAAACCCACTTCAATAGGCTCATCAAGCAAGAACCATCTCGACTCATTTTCTGCCACCCGCTTTTGTGGCGTTGAGTTTACCACGGCGATAAGCGGGGTTATATCTAAATGAAAATGGCTAAATGTGTGTCTGAATTCATCTAGTTGCTGTATTTCCTCTACTTCAATGCCCCTTTGAGCAAGTAACGATATACCCTCTTCAGCAGATTGCGCTTCTAAAAACCCGTATAAGCCTCCCCAGATACCACTTTGAGGACGCTGCTCTAGAAACACTTGCTGCCCAAACATAGGGATGAGCATGTAGGTTTGTCTAACCGGCGTTACTTTTTTAGGTTTCTTACCCGGATAGTCAGTTTGCTTACCTTGTGCAAAAGCCACGCAATCACGTTGTAAAGGGCACTCATCACACTTTGGCTTGCTGCGGGTGCAGACCATGGCACCTAAATCCATCATCACCTGAGTGTAGTTCGCACAGCGATTTTGTGGCGTATTTTTCTCAGCCACTTCCCACAGGGCATTCTCTACGGCTTTTTGCCCGGGCCATCCTTCAATAGCATAATAACGCGCTAACACACGCTTTACGTTGCCATCTAAAATGGGATAACGCTCGTCTCTTGATAGCGAAAGTATGGCCCCCGCGGTAGAGCGGCCTATACCGGGAAGCGACACCACTTCGTCAAGTGTGGGAGGAAAAACGCCTTCGTAATCATCAACCAGTGTTTTAGCCGCTTTATGCAGGTTTCGAGCACGAGCGTAATAGCCAAGCCCCGTCCAATGATGCAACACGTCATCTTGCGATGCATTGGCTAGCTCGAATACGCTTGGGTATGACGCCATAAATCGATTGAAGTATGGGATAACGGTGGCAACCTGCGTTTGCTGCAGCATGATTTCAGATACCCACACCTTATAGGGCGTCACATCTTGCTGCCACGGTAAATGCTTTCTACCATGCTCATCGAACCACGCTAAAACCCGTTGTGCAAAACTGTTATTGTGCATTGTTTTTGTCATATTATTCTGAAACTTACGTCTATACCTTGTGTATTATTCACTTGCTAAAACACCTTCATTTACCAGTTTGAATAAACATTCTATTCACTGTGCGCTATGGTAGCATGTACGCTCTTCTTCGTTTTTATTTAAGGTATCGCGTGTCTGCACAAGCCCCCGTATTATTTTTCCCCGGAACTCTTTGTGACGAACGCATCTTTATGCCCCTCTGGCGGCAGCTTTCTATAGCCCAACGTCGCTTTGTTCCTCTGCAGTGGGCAACCTCGAAAGACGACATGCTTGCACTAAGCGAAGACCGAATACTTGCTGATGAAAAAGTGCACCTTGTTGGCTATTCCATGGGTGGCTACATCGCTTCGCTTATCGCCGCTCGAAATAAGGCGAATATCGCTTCTATCACGCTAATTGCATACGATCCTGCTGGTTTGTCGGCAAATGAAATAAGCCAGCGTGAAACCATGGTCAAAAGCCTTAAAAAAGGGCAATTTAAACCTGACAACCACAACTATCTTGCTCGCTTTATCCACCCTTCCCGCTTAGCAGACACAAACGTGACTGAAGTCGTTACGTCCATGGCTAAAGATTTAGGAAAAAGCACGTTGTTAGCGCACACACTTGCCACGACACCAAGAGAGAATACACTTAAATTACTAGAAAAGATTAATGCGCCAGTAACACTTGTAGGCGCAATTGATGACAATATTGCACACATAGATTCGCTTAGGTACGCAGCGAAGTCGCTACCTAATGCATCACTGTATGAATTTGAAAACACGGGGCACATGATCCCACTTGAACAAACCAGCCAGTTAGCGACTATTGTTGGCAAGTGCATTGGCGTACAAAAATAACACAGAATTTGTATTCTAGCGTTGCATATAAGGTGGGTAAGTGGATAATGCGCCAGCATAAAATTGGGTATGAAAGGCATTGCAAATGAGGCAATTCAAAAGTCAGGCAGAAGCAGAAGCTGCCGGTGTATATATCAGTAAAGTAAAAAGCTACGTTAAGCGCGAAGGTCGGCTTACAAAAGGACAAGAAAAAGCGCTAGAGGAACACTGGCCAACCATGGGAATAGACTATTGTGATACGCCTATTTCTTTGTCTGAGCTGTTTGGCCGCGAGGCACCTGTAGTCGTTGAGATAGGTTTCGGCATGGGTAAGTCGCTGGTTGAGATGGCTGCAGCTTCACCAGAGAAAGACTTTATCGGTATAGAGGTTCACCGACCTGGCGTAGGCGCATGCTTAGGAGATGCAGGTGAACTAGGACTAACCAATCTTCGCGTAATGGAACACGATGCGGTTGAAGTTCTCAAAAATATGCTACCCCAGGAGAGCTTGTCGCGCCTGCAACTATTTTTCCCCGACCCTTGGCATAAAAAGCGCCACCACAAACGTCGAATTGTACAAGCTGAGTTTGTAGAATTAATACGAACCAAGCTAGCGATAGGCGGACACCTGCATATGGCAACAGATTGGGAACCGTATGCGCAGCATATGGCTGAAGTTGCCAATGCCAACGAAGGCTATACCAATACAGCACCTGAAGGCGATTACGTGCCTCGCCCTGACTACCGCCCCATCACTAAATTTGAAACCCGCGGACAAAAGTTAGGTCACGGCGTTTGGGATCTTATTTATGAGCGAACCTCTTAATGATTTTATCTCCTCAAAGCCAACTTCTTGAGCGAAACATCTCATTATTTGAAGAAGGAAAATGGGCGTTTGTTAATCCTTCAGATGCCTACTTTCTGGATGGTTTGAAGTCATCCGAAATTACGGTTATTCATCAGTATTTTGATATTTTTGCAGAAAGTGTAAGGGTAATACCTTCTGTAACTCTAGACAGCCGAGATATCGACAAGTCGGGTTTTGAAGTAACGCAAAAGGTTGGTAACCACACGCATACTTTTGCACCTTTTGTTACCACCGAAAATGCATTTACCGATGTCATGTTGTTTTTGCCAAAGGCGAAAACCCACTTCCAATTGCTACTGCGCATGGCTGCAGGTATGGTGGGAGAGCACGGGCGAATTCATGTTGTTGGTGAAAATAAAGGTGGAATAAAGAGCGCCGCGAAGCTCATGCAGCAGTATGGCTCTCCTCAAAAAATTGACTCTGCTCGACACTGCAGTTTAGTTACCGTGGTACTTGAACAAACCCATGGCGCTTTTGAGCCTGATGCTTGGGTAGACGTTAATCTTTATGAAGTAGACGAAACCTCGTGGAATGTAACGTCAATGCCTGGCGTGTTTAGCCATAAAGAGCTCGATGCCGGCACGTTGTTGCTGCTTCAAAAGCACTCTACGTCTATGCGGGGCAACGTACTAGACTTTGCCTGCGGTGCAGGTGTTATAGCTAGCTACCTTATGCTCAGATATCCTCACTTAACATTTTTCTTATCTGACGTTAGCGCACTAGCCCTCTACTGCAGCGCACTAACTCTTGCGGAAAATGAACTAAGCGCTACGATTTTTGCGGCCGACGGCTTACATGGTGTATCTCAAAAGGTGCAGCATATTATAACAAACCCGCCATTCCACACCGGGATAAAAACCGATTACACCATTACAAAGCGTTTTATTTCTGATGCAAAAAAACAGCTTACCTCTAAAGGGACATTGCAAATGGTTGCCAACCGTTTTCTGCCCTATCCGGGTTTGTTGGCAGAGGAGTTTGCAACGGTTTACACCAAAGCGCAAACATCGCAGTTCTCAATTTATGATGCATCGCTATAAGGACTAAGCTGGGGGGAGTAAAATAAAAAACGGATAAGCTTTGCATCCTAGTTAAACAATTTATATCGTACTGGTAGCTTGTTAGTTAAACGAAGCAATGTATATTTGCTCATACGTAACCGTTGACACTTTAGCAGTGATTATAGAAGGGATAACCCGTGGACATTGTATTTGCTATCTCGGAAGTAGAGGAACTCGTAAAAACGGGTGGTCTCGCTGACGTAGGTAAAGCACTCCCCTTGGCATTACAGGCGCTCGATGAAAACATCTGTATTGTTATGCCGTACTACAAGACGCTGAAAGAACAGTTAGACTTACCTGAAGACGAGGAGGTACACACCCTTTTCACCGAAGGTAAAGTGTATCATTTCAAGCTAAAGCACCTTCAGTGGCACGGCATACCGATTTACTTCATCGACGCCCCAGACTTTTTCATGCGCGACGGCCTTTATTCCGACGCATACGATGCCTTCAGCGACAATGGCGAGCGGTTTAGTTTTTTCAGTGGCGCGGTGCTGCATGCACTAAAAGCACTTTCTCTTAAGCCCCAAGTCATTCATTGCCATGATTGGCACACGGCGATGCTTCCGTTTTTATTGTCGAATGAAAAAACTGACTATTTCGATAATACCAAAACCGTTTTTACTATTCACAATGCCGCATTTCAGGGCGTACATAAACTAGATGCTATTCCGTTTTTGCGTCATCATCCCGATATTGGTAGTCAGGTTCATGGCGGCTATATCAATATGCTACAAAGCGGCATTGAATTTGCCACCAAGGTCACTACCGTAAGTCCCAACTATGCTACTGAGCTTCTCACTGACCTAGGCAGTCACGGGCTCCACGAGCGATTGGTAAATCGCAAAAATGATTTAAGCGGTATATTAAACGGATGTGACTATACCCAGTGGAACCCCGAAACAGATTCATTTCTGCCTGAAAACTACACGGTAGATAATTTACACGCCAAGCAAACCTGTAAAAAAGTGCTGCAACAAAAATCTGATTTACCAGAGAACGTTAACGTGCCTCTTATCGGCATGGTGTGTCGACTCACTGAGCAAAAGGGATTCAGTTATATACTCCCTATTCTCGACGACCTGATTGCGCACAATATTCAAATGGTTATTGTAGGCACGGGCGATCCAAAGGTGTGTATGGACTTGGGCGAATTTGCTCAGCAGCACCCTAATCAGTTTGCGTTCATCAATGGTTTTAGTTCAGAGCATGCTCATTTGGTTGAAGCAGGCGCAGACTTCTTTTTAATGCCATCTCAATTTGAGCCTTGCGGCTTAAATCAGATGTACAGCCTTGCATATGGCACTATACCCATAGTGCGCTCTGTAGGTGGATTGAAAGACACCGTTGTCGATACCGGCAACAACAGCCTGCGCACTGGCTTCGTGTTTGATGAACCATCACCTGCCGCGTTGCTTAGCTGCATTCGCAGAGCATTGCTTGCCTTTTATGAAGATAGGGACGCTTTTAGGGCAATGCAAATTCGTGGAATGAAAACACGCTTTACATGGCACACTGCGGCGCAGAATTACCAAAAACTGTACCGCAGCATGTGGAATTAATGCGCTGAGTAACACATAAATTATTGTGTTTACTTACCTTTCTTTTTGCCAAGATATGCGCCAATATTAAAATGGCATAGCAAAGTGGATTGAAAATAAAACGGACATGACAGACAAAGCAAGCAAGCTTTCTATACGCAACGTATTTTTGTGGACTGTGATGTCTGTGGTCACTGTGTCGCTTGCGATACTGTCTTGTTTGTCTTTGTACATGCAAATAGATAATTATCGCAACGAACTCAATAACACAGCCTTTGTGCTGTCTGACCTTGTCGCCCGAACCTCTTCCCAATATATTTTCAATAATAAAGACGAAGGCATAGCAAAAGAGTTGGGCCATCTCGTTGCGGCCCCTTATGTACTCAATGCCCATGTATACCGTAAAAAGAATCGGCAGCAGGCTAATGTGGAAGTGCCGCAAATATTTGCGTCATATAACAAAGTAGGTCAGCTCATGACCGGCGGTAAAGAAGCACAATTAGAGTCACTGCTGCTAAACCCTACCATTTCGGATACCGGGGATTATTTAGAAGTAAGTACGAAGTCGTTTGATGCAGAAACCGGCATACACTTGGGTTGGGTATACCTGAGACTCTCTACAAGGGAGTTTAATAGCATTACACAAAGAGCCATATTTACCCATCTTGCCGCGGTTGTCATACTGCTGTTCATTGCCTTTTACACCGCATTTAAAATGCAATTAGGCATTTCGAGTCCAATTCAGTCATTAACTCACTTTCTTCAGCAAACTTCACGGCACCGAGATTACTCATCCCGTGCGAGAGGGTCAAAAATACAAGAGTTAGACACGTTAGCTGATGCGATAAACGTTATGCTTTATCGAATGCAAGAGTATATGGAGATGCAGCAGCAGGCTGAAGAGCGTCATCGCAAGCTTAATTCAAGTTTAGAAGAGATGGTTAATGAGCGAACCACTGCGCTTAAAGACGCGAATCGCGAACTTATACAAACCTTAGAAAAGCTGCATCAATTCCAAAGACAAATTGTACAGAATGAAAAGATGGCGTCACTTGGCGATATGGTAGCTGGAGTGGCACACGAAGTGAATACGCCAATTGGGTTAGGGGTTACTGCCTCAACCATGATGTTAGACCGATTAGCAGTTATTCAGAAAGGTTTCGAAGACAAAACGTTGAAAGCAAGCGCAATGAAACGCTTTATTGATGAAAGCAACGAGAACTTAAACATCATATATCGCAATTTAAACCGCGCTGCTGAGCTTATATCGAGCTTTAAACAGGTCGCGGTAGACCAATCTTCAGAAAATAGTCGAAGTTTTTGCGTTGAACAGCTAGTTAATGAGATACTACTCTCGTTACAGCCTCGGCTCAAAAAATTAAAACACAACATCAACGTGAAATGCGACCCTACCTTAAGCGTTGAAACCAAGGCTGGCCCAATTAATCAAATATTGATTAATCTAATAATGAATTCCGTTATCCATGGATTTGAATTCATGGAAACAGGCACGATAAATATTCGTGCTGAATTAGTTAGTGACGACAAATTAAAATTAGTTTATTCCGATGATGGTAAAGGCATACCGCCTGAGATCCGCAAGCGTATCTTCGATCCCTTCGTAACAACGAAGCGTGGACAAGGTGGCTCCGGTCTAGGTATGCATCTCGTATACAACTTAGTGACACAAGCACTTCTTGGCTCTATTACCTTAACGAGCGAAGAAGGCAACGGAGTGGAATTTGTAATTATATTCCCCGTTTCTGATGCGAAAAATGTGTAGTCACTGTATAAAGTATGAACTTTTGTTGAAATTTGTTGGCTAACCCCAAAATCCTAACAGTAGCGATATTCATAAGTTACTTGCAAATAAGTGTATGAATATTAAACTTTAACCAGTTAGTTGCTTAAACCGTATTTTTGAAAGAGTGTAGAACACCATGCAAACGCCAAATGTGTTAATTGTTGAAGATGAAGTGGTAACCCGTACCACGCTAAAAAGTTTATTTGAAGCGGAAGGGTACAATGTATTTGAAGCTGAAAACGGCAACCAAATGCACGATTTCTTCGAGAATCACGCAATCAATTTGGTCATTATGGATATCAACCTACCGGGTAAAAATGGCCTTATATTAGCGCGAGAAGTGCGCGACCGTAAAAATGTTGGATTAATTTTCCTAACGGGTCGCGACAACGACGTAGATCGCATTCTAGGTTTGGAAATTGGTGCAGATGATTATCTTACTAAGCCATTTAACCCAAGAGAGCTAACCATAAGAGCCCGTAATTTGTTGTCTAGAACAACAAACTCTTCTGAAGATGATGATTTACCAAGCCGCGTTAATTTCAACGGCTGGATACTAGACGGCGACAGCCGCTCGCTTATCTCGCCCACCGGCAAAGAGTTCCGTTTACCTCGCAGTGAGTTCCGTGCGTTGCATTTATTTTTAAGCAACCCTGGAAAAATACTTACTCGCGAGCAGCTTATTATGGAAATGACCGGTCGCGAATTGCGCCCTAATGACCGTACCGTAGATGTCACCATTAGACGTATCCGCAAGCACTTTGAATCACATCCTTCTGAAGAAGAACTGATTGTGACTATCCACGGTGAAGGATATCGCTTTTGCGGGCAGGTAGATGGCTAATCGCCACTGAACTGATAGAACAATTAGAAAGGTACGTTGTTACCAATCTGATTAACGAGAAAGCCGCTACTATGTAGCGGCTTTTTTATTTTGCAGACTCTTCTTGGCGTTCGAAGGACTCAGTAACTTTTATCCTCCTTAGCCTTTTATCTTCCTTAGACTCTTGCCTCCCTCAGTCACTTATTGCCTTTGTTAATTGGCAGTAAGCGTGAGTGAATATGAATACCGCTTCTTCTCAAGCAGAAACTCTTTATGCGTACTTGGGCTCCAAGAATCATCTCCGCCTACCCCCATATGTGCATGGTCAATATATACAAAAATACAGTCACGTGGGCTAAGGTCGCAAGTATGCTTTGCAGCATCTAACTGCGGTTGGCCGTATTCACTTACTGAGAAATAGAAATCTCCAGTAACCGTTGTATTGCCAATGTTTAACATTGAACACTGGCTTCGCAAGCCATTGTCGGTGGGGAAAATATAGTCGGTGTGCATGTCTTTAATCGTGAGTTGATGCAGAGCAAACCTCGCTGCGGCTTGCCTGTCTGGATAGTTCTCAAATGGTCCAAGACCTTTCCATGTCACCTTCTCAAACTGTTCGAATTCGCTTTCGCAAGTACTGCTTTCACCTTGGCTATCGTTATTATCCTCAACAAAAGACTGTCTTGGTACGGCAAACTGCACACCAATACGAGGAAGAGGTGGCAGGTTATCAGCTAAAACAACTTCAATATCAATAGATAACGCGGCGTCAGAATTCAAAGTGTAAATCCATTTTGTTGCAGCCGTGATTACGCCATCAACACTGTATTCAAAGAGCGATATAACCCGCACATCGTGGGTGCCCTGCAGCACTTCTACCCCAGTACACTTTCGTATCCACTTCCCTATGCCAGCCCGTCGCCATCGCGATTCCCAAGCATCAGGATCAGGGTTATCCACTTCGCTAACACCAATATCATTATCAAGAGGCGCTCGGAAAAAGTTATCTTCTAGTGGTGCGCTCACTGTTTCGCTACCGTTAACTAACCAAGAGGTCAGCAGACCGCTTTCACTATTAAAGCAAATATCATGACTTCCAATGGTAATGGTTAACAAACTATCGTTTGTTGTTAGCTCCATTCCTGAGGCTGCGTTGCGACTTTCTTGCATGGACGTCAATGTAAACGGTGTGATACCCGCCGTGTTTTTGATGGATAGCTGTTCGGTATCGAGCACGTGACCGGCCTTTGCCCATTGGCAATCTTCTGCGGTAACAACGTCTACATTTAAGTGGTATTTAGCACCGGGCTTGTGCGTGACGTTCGTCGTAATCTCAAGGGTATCGGTTTGCTGAGGATTTATAGATAGACGCTGCTCACCTTGCGCAATACATTCTCCGTCTTCTAATACGCTCCATTGCAATAATTCATTGTCCGTTGTTCTAAATACATAATCGCTAGAAATAGAAAGCGCATACACCTTCCCTTCGCTACCGGCTTTGTCTGATAATTCAAAACTAAGGTGTTGCTGACAGTATTTTGCTTCAAACAACGCTGGGTGAGGCGTTCTATCAGGAAATAATAGGCCATTAATACAAAACTGCCTGTCGTTGTAGGTATCGCCAAAGTCGCCGCCATAAGCCCAATAAGGAACGCCACTGTCGGTATGCTTCTTCAGGCCTTGGTCAACCCAATCCCAAATAAAGCCACCTTGTAAACGAGGATAGGCTTTAAATGCTTTCCAATACTCGTCAAAGCTTCCCAAGCTATTTCCCATTGCATGGGCGTACTCACACAATATCACCGGCCTTGTCTCGTTTGGCATAGACAGCCATTTTTTAATCGCCCACTTTGGCACTGCATCGTCAAGAACATCGGTATCTACTCGAGAATACATTGGCGCTACAATATCGGTCGCCGTGGTATCGGCCCCTCCGCCTTCGTATTGCACAGGCCTTGATGGGTCAAAGGATTTTGCCCAGCCGTACATGGCATCATGAGTTGGACCGTGACCACACTCGTTCCCCAGCGACCAAATAATGATAGAAGGATGGTTTTTATCGCGCTCTACCATTTGAGTGAAGCGGGCCATGTACGCCCCTGTCCACAATGGATCTCTTGATAGGCGACCCATGGGAAACATGCCGTGGGTTTCAATGTTTGCTTCATCAACAACGTACAGACCATATTCGTCACACAGCTCATACCATCGTGGATGATTAGGATAATGTGCCGTACGAACGGCATTAAAGTTATTTTGCTTAAGTAGCAAAATATCTTCAATCATATCGCTTTCGCTTATGGCATGACCTTTTGTTTCATGATGCTCATGCCGGTTTACCCCTCGGATAAGTAAAGGTTTCCCATTCACACAAAGCTGTCCGGCCTTCATTTGTACAGTGCGAAAGCCAACCTGATAGGCCTCTGTGTCTACCACCTGCCCAGCTTCATCAATTAACGACACTACAATTCGGTATAAGTAAGGCGTTTCCGCGGTCCAGTGCTTAGGCTCTTTTACCTCTAAGCTCTGGAACACCACATCATCCCACCCCCCTTTTTCATCGACGCGCTTATTGTTAGTCCCTGCAACGGCACGTTCGGTAACGGCGTGTGCTTTATCAAATAGCTGAATGCCAACCTGATAGTTTGCTGGGGCATTAATTGCCGTGCGAACAGACAGTGCACCATCGCGGTAACATGCATCTAGCGTGGGCGTGACAAACACATCTTGAATATGATGCTGAGGTTTTGAAACTAAGTTTACATCTCGAAAAATACCACTTAGCCACCACATATCCTGATCTTCTAAATAGCTACCGTCTGACCATCTGATCACCATCACGGATAAACGGTTTTCGCCTACTACAAGCAATGCAGATAAATCAAACTCAGCAGGTAAGCGACTGTCTTGTGAGTAGCCTACATAACTGCCGTTACACCATAAATGGAATGCACTATTTACGCCCTCAAAAACAATGTGATTGCGTTTTAAAAGACTGCTTTCAGTTAGGGTAAATGTTGTGCGATAACATCCTGTGGGGTTATCTGCTGGCACTACAGGGGGATTCACATCAAAGGGGTATTTCACATTGCAGTAAATGGGTTTATCGAAGCCTTCCATTTGCCAATTTGAAGGCACAGTAATGGGCTGCCACTGTTTGGCCTCATTTTCTGTTAGCGCTTGCGCGATTAACTCATCGCTGACAGCCTCCGGTGACGGGTATAGCCTAAACATCCATTTACCGTTTAGGCTAACCTTACTGGCATTTCGATTTTGAACTGCATCGTCTTCACTAACAAAGCCATTGTGTGGCGCGTGGGCATTGATTCGATTACGTTGATATACGAGGGGATTTTGCCAATCTTTCTGTGAAACAACTTGTTCGATGTCAGCCATGCATGGCTCCTGTGTGAAAACGCATTTGATACATCACAATATAGCTAAAATGCATTGATTACTTTATGCTTAAACCTCTCGTACTTTTATCCAAAACTATCAACACGCCCTTACCAAAAGCAGAACAACATAAATGCAGTCACCTTTTTCGGATATTATTAATATAGGCCAACAATGCTTCGAGCGCTTTATTGATAGTAGTACGTCGCCAGAAATAATGGCGTTAGATATTGAGCTAGCGGGATGTTCAAACTTATCAGGTGAATACGTTGTTGGCAGAGTGATGCCGCCAAACCATACGCTGTTTTACTCGCTATCAGGGGAAGGATGCTTTCGCACACCACATGGCTCGTTTAGCTTAACGGGTGGTCAGCTTATCACGCTACCCGCCTATCAAAGCTTCGAGGTGAGTATTGCTAGTGATAAGTGGGATATTATTTGGCTAAACCTATCAGATACAGAGCAATGGAAGGGACTTTCGAAACAACATCCAAGGGTTATCAGCAATATTAATTTAGCGGCCTTACATCACGCTATGGAGTTATTGTATTTAGAGCAAGATAATAGAAACCGTGAAGCTGCCATACAAATTATAGGGCGTCATCTGCGGCAAGTGATAAGCCAAAACGACCAAGAAAATAGTGAAGATGAGAGTAATGATAGACATGCCGTTAGGCTTCAGTCTTTATTTGCCGCGGTTGAGAATCAACTACAGTTTCAGTGGAGCGTTGAGAGCTTAAGTAATAAAGCCCATTATTCTGCCCCTCATTTGCATCGCTTATGCCTTAAGTACTTTGGGAGAAGTCCCATGCAGCAGGTCATTTATTTGCGCATGCAGCGGGCGCGAAACCTGCTGTTAAAAACACAGTGGCCTATTTCATATATTGCCCATTACGTGGGTTATGCAAATGTGTTTACATTTTCTAAGCGGTTTAAAAAGTCGGTAGGAAAACCGCCTCGCGAATTTCGCGAGGCTAGCATTTCAGACAAACAGTAGGGTGTGTTGATCTTTGCTGTACATTTTTGCAGCGGTGATCAACACGCCCTAGTTGCCAGCAATCTTCATTTGATTAACCAGCACTGAACCAGTTTGAACATTACCGCGCACATCTTTGTCTTTACCAATGGCGACGATATTTTTGAACATGTCACGTAAATCGCCTGCAATGGTAATTTCGTGAACTGGGTATTGAATAATGCCATTTTCTACCCAAAAACCTGCTGCACCGCGTGAATAATCGCCGGTAACAATGTTTACGCCTTGCCCCATAAGCTCAGTGACAAATAGTCCTGTGCCCATTTCTTTTAGCAAGTCGGCATCACTGTGTCCCGTATCACCAACAATCCAGTTGTGTATGCCACCAGCATGACCATTAGACACGGTATTGAGTTTGCGCGCCGAGTAGGTTGTATAAAGATAAGTGGCTAAGCGACCGCCATCAACAATGGTCATATCAGAGCACGATACCCCTTCGTTATCAAAGCTCGAGCTGGCAAGCCCTGACTTTATAAGGGGCTTCTCTTCAATATTCATCCACTCAGGAAATACCTGCTTATCTAAACTGTCGAGCAAAAATGACGAGCGCCTGTACAAACTCCCCCCACTGATGGCACCAACATAATGACCAAACAAGCTTGAAGCGAGGTCTTTATGAAACAGTACAGGCACGTTAGCGGTATTGATTTTGCGAGCACCTAAACGGTCTACCGTGGCCTTGGCAGCCTCTTGGCCTACAAACGCAGCAGATTTAAGCAACGGCGCCTGGCGGTCAACGGTATAGGCATAATCACGCTGCATATCGTTATCTTGAGAGCCAATGACCATACAGCTTAAGCTGTAACGACTGCTGGGATAGCCGGTATTTATGCCATGAGTATTACCGTACACACGCATACCTAAATTAGCGTTATACGACGCGCCATCTGAATTTGTAATGCGAGGGTCGTAATTCATCGCCGCCGCTTCAGTTTCGATGGTGGTCTTGATGGCTTTCTCTGTATCAAGCTCTTGTGGGTGATATAAGTCTAAATCTGGGAATTCAGTAGCGATAAGCTCTGCATCGGCAAGACCGGTGCAAGGATCTTCACTGGTATAGCGCGCAATATCCACCGCTTTTTCAACGGCTAATGTAAGCGCCGCTTTACTTAAGTCGGCAGTGGATGCACTGCCTTTGCGCTTACCTACGTAAACGCTAATGCCTAGTCCGCCGTCGTTGGTAAACTCAACGTTTTCAACTTCTTGCATGCGTGAGGATACCGCAATACCCTGTACCTTAGACATGCTTGCTTCGGCTTGTGTTGCGCCTTTTGATAAGGCCATTTTCAGTACATCATCAACGACATTCTGAATTTCTGATAGCTGTTGCTCAATTTGCATAGTAAGTTTCGCTGTCTATATTCGACTGTGATAGTTACAATTTGGCTAAAGTGTAACACTAATGAGTTTGAAATGAGTGATCAGAAACAGAATTCTCCACAAGATCCTTACTTTGAAGGCGCCAAAGCAACCACGTCTGAAGACGAAGATTTCGTTAGTAAAACGGAATTAAAGCGTCAGGCAAAGGAGCATCAGAAGCTTGGCGAAACCATTGTAGGGTTAACCGATGCCCATGTGGCAACTATCCCAATGGATGAAGAATTAGCCGATGCAGTCGCGATAGCGCGTATTGTGAATAAGAAAAAAGATGGCTATCGCAGACAATTGCAGTTTATTGGTAAATTGCTTCGTCAGCGCGATACCCACGATATTGAAGAGGCGCTGTCAAAAATAGCCCATCAGCATCAAGCAAGTAATGCGGCTTTTCATCAGCTTGAAAAAGCGAGAGAGTCGGTTATTGAAGAAGGCGATCCAGCTATTCAACGCTTAATTGAAGACTACCCCGCGTTCGATAGACAAAAGCTGCGTCAATTCAGCCGCCAAGTAAAAAAAGAAAGAGAGAAGAATGCGCCGCCAAAAGCCTTTAGAGAGCTTTTTCAATATATAAAGGACACTGTCCAAGACAGCTGATATGTCTAACGCAGTTAGACGGTAGCAGTGATAAAAAAGGCTGATAACTTTCGTTACCAGCCTTTTTTGCTATGTGCTTTTTTGTGTAGGTTGTCACTTATGCTATTTCTGGCCTAAGTATGTGTCTTGTTCTAACGTGTCTTGCTTAAATATTTCACAGCAAAACTATGCCGTACCACCTACCGTAAGTTCATCAATTTTAAGCGTAGGTTGCCCAACGCCCACTGGCACGCTTTGTCCGTCTTTACCACACACACCAATGCCTTTATCTAGGGCGACATCGTTACCTATCATTGAGATTTTTTGCATAACCTCTGGGCCATTGCCGATAAGGGTTGCCCCTTTCACAGGCGCGGTAATCTTGCCATTTTCAATGAGGTAAGCTTCGGCACTTGAGAATACAAATTTACCCGACGTAATGTCTACCTGACCACCGGCAAAATTAGGAGCGTAAATACCTCTTTCGATAGATGCAATTATCTCCTGTGGATCGTGCTGGCCTTCTAGCATGTAAGTGTTTGTCATTCGCGGCATGGGCAAGTGTGCATAAGACTCTCTGCGGCCATTGCCTGTAGGCGCTACACCCATTAACTTAGCATTGTGCTTGTCTTGCATGTAGCCTTTTAAAATGCCGTCTTCAATAAGTACGTTGTGCTGTGTTGCTGTGCCTTCATCGTCTACCGACAGTGAGCCTCGGCGATCGCTTAAAGTGCCATCATCAACAACTGTTACGCCTTTTGCTGCCACACGCTCGCCAATGCGACCGCTAAATGTTGACGCACCTTTGCGGTTAAAGTCACCCTCTAAACCGTGCCCCACAGCTTCGTGAAGCAGTACACCTGGCCAGCCATTTCCGAGTACTACCGGCATAGCACCTGCTGGCGCTGCCACAGCCTGCATATTAACGCGGGCCATATGAAGTGCTTCATCAGCTAAGTTTTCGTAAAGCGGCTTGCCATTTTCATCTGATTGGAAAAAAGCATAGGCGTAACGACCACCCGCACCAGAAGAGCCACGCTCACGACGATCGCCATTTTCAAGCAATACAGAGCAGTTAAGACGGACTAACGGACGGATATCGGTAGCCAGTGTGCCGTCACTTCCGGCCACTAATATTTCTTCATATACACCACTGATACTGACCACCACCTGATTAACCGATGGCTCTTGTTGGCGAATGTAGGCATCGACCGACCTAAGTAACGATATTTTCTCAGCATCTTGCATAGCAAGAATTGGGTTATTCTCGCTGTATCGGGCGGTAAGAGGCTTTTCACCTAATGCTGATACTTGCTGAGTACCGCCGCTAGGTGCAATACCACGTGCCGCTTTGCACGCTTTCATTAGCGCGTCTTCACTGATTTCGTCAGAATACGCGAATCCCGTTTTTTCACCACTGATTGCACGCACACCTACACCGCGCTCAATATTGTAACTACCTTCCTTGATAATACCGTCTTCTAACACCCAGCTTTCATGCTGGCTAGACTGGAAATACAAATCGGCGTAGTCAGTGTCATGGCGATGTATTGTCGCTAATGCACTCTCAAGCTTGGTAATATCAAGCCCTGAGTCTGATAATAAATGACGCTCTACAGATTTAGACAAAGTGACTCCTGAATCGGTTATGTTCGGCAACCGGCATATTTTGTTTAATGGTTTCTCGTTCTGCAATATCTACACTGGCTTTTAATACGCCCTTGCCTGCAGCACGCTCTGCTACTGTTTCTCCCCACGGAGATAACACTATGCTGTGGCCATAGGTTTCACGCCCATTGGCGTGGACTCCCACCTGGCCTGCGGCAACGACAAAGCACTGTTTTTCAATTGCTCGCGCTTTTAATAAGGCGTGCCAGTGAGCTTCACCGGTTTTTTGCGTAAATGCCGCTGGCAATACCAATATGTCGATATCCGCCATTGCAGTAAATAAACCTGGAAAACGAATATCATAACATACCGCAAGGCCGATGTTGCCAATTGGTGTGTTTACCGTCACTACCTCGCTCCCCGCTTCTGTAAAGCGCGATTCTTTGTAGCTGCCTGTGGCATCGTTTACCGATACATCAAACATATGTATTTTGCGATAATCAGCGAGCAGCGCTCCGTCAGGTCCAAACAACATACATGCAGCAGAGAACTGATCTGGATTGGCTGTTTTGACCGGGAAAGTGCCAGACACAATGTAGCATTGATAGCGTATTGCTAGCGCTGACAGATGCGCCTGTATTGGCCCCTGCCCTTTTGCTTCTGCTACAGACAACTGTCCTTTGTCTTTACCGCCAAAACACGCAAAGCATTCTGGCAGCACTACAAGGCTGTTCGGTGCAATGTCCGACTCTGACATGGCTTTAGACACCGCAGCCAGGTTTTCATCCACATCTGGCGTAGATGTCATTTGCAGTGCAACTAGGTTAACCATCAATCACCTCCATTTTGATTCGCCGTACATCATCTTGCGTTAGCGGTCTGTCTAACGGGTCTTTTTCGATAGGCACATTTTGCGCAGGCAAACTTATATCTTTGCTGTTGCGGTCTACCTCGTCAAACTTTGGCTCGCTAATAGTGCCTGTTACGCGGTAATTCACATTTGAAATGACTTTTGCTGACGTAAGCACCTGATCGATAGCAATCGCAGCCAAGGCGGTAGGCGGCGTTGCCAAAAAATAAACTAAGAAAGGCAGGTTACCGGTGACGTTTGGCGCAAATGACACATTGTAGTTGAGCCCGCCGGTACCAAGGTCAGTTAGGCCGGTAATTTCAATTTCCCCTGCACCACCGTCAATTAACGTGTCATCGGTATAAGCTCTGCCATCAACAATGTTCAGCGTACCGCCCATATCATCGTAAAAGAAGCCTTTCGCAAATACGTCTCTGAAATCTAAACTCAATTTTCTAACCAATGAATTTAAACTAAAGAGCGTGAATATACGGGAGCCTTGGTCGCTTAATTCAGTTAAATAGCCGTCAGATAATGACCATTCTACATCGCCCTGCAGTTTTCCAAGTTGAAAGTCCATGGGCGAATTTTGCCAGCTGAAATTGAATGCCACGTCGGCTTCAGAGTCTTTTATCCCCGACTCTATTTCGAACTCTTTCAACATTTGCCCCACATCAGGCGATGTGAGACTTCCTTCAATACTCGTCTCAACAGCACCGTTCACGTAATGCCAAAACCCCGTTGCGGTAACGTGAGTTTCTGGAGAACGTATCATCAGCTGGCGTGCATGCAGTCCGTTATTCGTTTTTGCTATATCAACCGTGACTTTACCTAAATCAATACCGTGATATACACAGCTTTCACAGTAGAAGTACATTGGCGGAAGCGAGCGTGGATCGAGTTCAAAAGGGTCACTCTTTGTTTCCTGCACACTATCGTCGGGCTTAGGTAAATTGAGGTAATCAGCGTTTATCTCAATACCTTGCTGCGCTAAATCTCCATTCACTCGAACGGTGCCTCGTGCAGCGGCAGAACCAATATCGAGCAACCAATCTTCATTTCGTTCTTGTGCATTCATCTGCACATTTTTAATGGAATGACCGGCGAAGGTCAGCTCTGCAGTCTTTGCAAATATTCTTGAGGGAGTGCCGAAAATACCGCCTTTAGTGGTACCGCTTTCGCTATCTTTGTCTGCAGTGGCGTCATTTCTATTTTTCTGTCCCCCTGATGTCAGCATAGAAACCGTGGTAAACCACTCTGCAACGTTAGCACTTTCCAGGTTCGCCGCAATACTAAACCCAGTCCCTATATTCGCAATATCACTTTCGCCCAGCGCTAAGTGAGCACGGGAAAACTGCATCTCTTGATGAGGTAATGTGCCAGTGAATCGAATATCGTTACCGAGTGTTGCTACTACATTTGAAGCTTGGCGATCTCCTGAGCTTTTAATATACAAAGGCAAACTTGTACCCGCCGGAGTTTCAAAAGGCGCAGGCAATATACTTTGTGTCGCGGTTAAGTCAGCGGTTAATTCAGCGGCGTAAGAAAAGCTATCTTTGGCCAAGGTTAAATCTACCGATGTTTGCCACTGAGTTTCACCGTCAATGTAGTCAGTAAGTTCAGTGTTCACATAATTGGCAAGAGGGTGAACATGCCACAGGCCCGCTAATTGAACATTTAATGAGTAGTCTTTCTCTTGAACGCCACTAAGGTCGATGGACACTGCTTGACTCAAAAACTGGGCCGACAAACCTGTCGCGCTAATATTGCCATTATCAAAAGCAATGTCCCCGCTGGCCTTTTTAAAGCGCATTTTCGTTGTAGGGATATATACGGTGTTCTCAACTAAAGCCGCGGTACCTGTGGCTCTTACTTGCTCACCATTAAGCGGAATATGCAAATGAATATCGGCAGATAGAGGCCCTGAAACCTGCACATCTTGGTTCAATACATTGCCCAACGAATCTTGAATAGACGACGCCATCATAAGTTGGGTGAGCCCCTCACCTGTGCCCTCGCCCGTGGCATCGATTGTTAGAATTGAGCCGGGTTTGAACTTTGGAATACTGGCCGTCATATCGCCAATTCGCACATCGGCAAGCTTGGCAGAAGAGGTCGACATATAGAGACCGTCATTCACAAAGCGCAGCGAAAGGTCGAGTTCGTTTAACGCGGGCCATTTCGATGAAAACAAGAAGTCACTGTCTTTAATATCCACGTAAGCTTGGAATACGCCTTGTCCTTCGGTGAAAGGAAAATCTTTCGTTTTTCCAAACCACAAAATGCGCGCTTTATCGATACTGCCTTTACCAGTAAACGCTCGTGTTAAATAGTTATCTAAATTGTCGCTCATTACCGGAGATGGGAATAGCTCGCTCACGGTACCTAAAGACAGGGGGTCGATATCTGCGAACAACGACATGTGGCTAGTAGATGTATTGAGGCTAAATGCCGACGTAAGCGCTACGCTGTCGGTATCTACAATAATATTCTCACCTTTGAGCACCCACTGACGGGCCGATGCCGTGCGTTTCTTCGCTGCGGCGGGTTTCTTCGCTGTGGCAACGGTTGCACGTTCGTCAGCTGCCCCCTCTATAACAGCATCGTCAGAAGACTCTTCATAGAGGGGATATATGTAGATGTCTGCGGCGATTTTATTGACGTTTATATCTTTTTTGATAATGCCCTGGCTAGAGAGCTTACTGTCACTTGATTCTAAAAATACTGCCCCATTGTGCTTGTACCAAAAAAAGTCAGCATCCAGTGACGAGAGCCCTGGGATAGAGGCTGTCTTTGTCCATGTTAGATCTAACACTTTAGCCGCTAACGCAGGAGCACCATTTTGCCATTGCACTTGTAGCGTGGCTAATTCACCTTTGGGATCGAGTGCCCGTATTTCTTCTTCATTGGTGTCATCAAGAAACAGCGGTAGCAGCAATAAAAAAGGGTTTATTTCTACGGGCTTAACGGTGTTAAAAACTGCGTTACCATTATTGGATACATGGCCAATAACGTCCGTTGTTAACGTAGCGCTACTTGAGTTAAGTTTTAACTGGTCCACGCGAACATTCCAGCCATCCCTTGAAGGCATCGCTTGTAAGCTCCCTCCCGTGATACCTGTTACGGTTTTAACCCTTTCATTTCCCCATTGGAACAAACTGTTATTCAGTTCGGCTTGAACCGAGCCTATCGCGGTTTCAGAAAAGTTTGCCCATACCTCTAAGTTCGCTCTGCTTTGCGCCAAAGGACGTTTAGTTTTAATTAAATCACTTACCCATGGCGAGATATCTAGGTCTTCTGCTTTAGCGTAAAACACGCCATCAAACTCATCTTTGTAGCCATTAATATCAATAACAAAAGACGCAGAGTTTGCAGATACCCCGTCAACTTTCATGCGCCCTAACCCTTGGTGACGCTCTTCACGGTTATTCCAAGACAGACTGTCGATATTAAAGCTATTGGTATCGCCATTTCGGGTTAGTGATATTTTCCCCTCTTCTAAAGAGAAGCTTTGCAGTTGCTCTAAAAAGAGACGCTCTAACGCATTGATGACTGGAAACTTATTTTTGCTACTGCCTGAAACGCGGTCGGCATCGATATCCAGATGCAACCCGCGCAATTCAAATCGAGGGGAAGAGATAAGCCGTTGACGAAGGGACTGCCAGAAATCTAGCTCTACGTAAATTTGTCGAATATTGAGTTCGACAGGAGATGCATCGTCTTTTGCTAACGACACTGAATTAAGCACAATACTCGGCCCGCTGCGCTCCCAGACCGCATGGATCGTATCAATAGATAAATTTACGCCGTACTGCTCGTTGATATAATCTTCTAGCAAATGCTTGTTGTGCTCGATGTGAGGCAAGGCATACCTTGCAGCACTTAATACCAGAGCAAAAAGAACAAGTAATACGGCGAGCAGCAACCAAAACTTCTTCAATAAGTACGAAGCTGCCGACGAAAATTTTGTCACACTATGCCTTTCTTAACGTTAAAGCGTTACATCATAACGACGTCGTACTTATCCTGGTTGTACAATGTTTCGGTTTGCACTTTAATTTGTTTCGTTACAAACACTTCTAACTCAGCCAACATATGAGACTCTTCTCCCATCAGCGCTTCAGCAACTTTGGGGGACGCATAAACAACAAATTTGTCAGCATCATAGGCTCTGTTTACGCGCACAATTTCACGCATAATTTCAAAGCAAATTGTCTCTATTGTTTTCACGGTGCCGCGCCCTTTACACACTGGGCACTCACCACACAAAATATGCTCAATACTTTCACGGGTTCGCTTGCGGGTCATTTCTATCAACCCCAGCGCGGTAAAACCGTGAATATTGATTTTGGCTCTATCCTTGTTTGTCGCTACCTCTAATGAATGTAAGACCCGTCGTTTGTGATCAGGTTCAATCATATCGATGAAGTCGATAAGGATCATGCCACCTAGATTGCGTAAACGCAGTTGACGAGCGATAGCCTGAGTAGCTTCAGTATTGGTGTTAAAGATGGTTTCTTCTAGATTGCGGTGACCAACAAAGGCCCCCGTATTGATGTCGATAGTGGTCATTGCTTCGGTTTGATCAATGATTAAGTAGCCACCGGATTTTAGGTCTACACGGCGCTCTAGCGCACGCTGCGCCTCATTTTCAACATCATACAAATCAAAAATTGGTCTATCGCCGGTGTAATACTCCAGCTTCCCATTCATTTCAGGTACGTATTCTTTAGTAAACTGAAACAGCTCTTGAAACGACAACTTGGAATCGATACGAATTCTATCTAGCTCGGTGCCGACAAAGTCTCGAAGTACCCTTCGCGCTAGCGGCAAATCTTCATACAGCACGTTAGACTTGCGTTTTTTCATCCGAGATTGAATTTTATCCCACAGTCGACGCAAAAAGGCGGCGTCTTGCTGCAGTTCACTTTTACCCACGCCTTCAGCAGCCGTACGAAGAATGAAGCCGCCGTTTTCATCACAGAATTCTTGTACCAGGGTTTTTAAGCGCTCTCGCTCTACTTCTTCCTCAATGCGCTGCGACACGCCCACATGAGTCACAGAGGGCATAAACACAAGGTACCGACTAGGAATGGTGATATCTGTGGTTAAACGAGCGCCTTTAGTGCCAATAGGGTCTTTAACCACCTGCACAACGATGTCTTGTCCATCGCGTACCAACTCTCGAATATCTTGTTTTTGAATGTGACTTGCTGATACTTCCTCGGCAATCTCGTTATGAATAACGATATCGGAAGCATGAAGAAATGCCGCTTTTTCTAACCCTATATCCACGAATGCGGCCTGCATACCCGGTAATACACGGCTTACCTTTCCGCGGTAGATATTCCCCACCAGCCCTTTTTTAGTGTGCCGCTCAACGTGTATTTCTTGCAAAATACCGTTTTCAATAAGGGCAACTCGAGACTCTGACGGTGTAACGTTAATTAATAGCTCAGCACTCACTTCACAACTCCAAATTCGTTGAGCAATTGACGCGTTTCATACAAGGGTAATCCTACTACAGAACTTGAACTGCCGTTAATAGAAACGACGAATTCACCACCTATGCCCTGTATAGCATAACTGCCTGCTTTATCGGCTGGCTCGCCAGTTTCCCAGTAATCGATGATTTGCTGTTTAGTTAGTGAGGCGAAAGTAACCGCTGTCACTACTGTACGGGTTACGTGTTTTAACTGGCTAAGGGCACTAATTGAGGTTAGCACCTGATGCGTTTGCCCCGACAACATGGTGAGTATGCGAAAAGCGTCAGCTTTATCCTCTGGCTTGCCTAGGCTTTCGCCATTAAAGGCAATCAGTGTATCGCTTGCCAGCACCACGGTGTTGTCTTGCAAAGCCTGTTGCTTTTCGAGCTTTTTCATCACGGCTTGTGCTTTTTCGCTAGCAAGGCGCGCAACTAAATCATCTGGCTTTTCACCTAGTTTGGGTGTTTCATCGATATCGGCAGGACAAATGGTGTGAGCCACATTCATTTGAGTTAACAGTGCAGTGCGCCGAGGCGATGCAGAGGCAAGTATGAGGTGAGAATGCATTGGCAAAACCTTATTATGTAGATATACACGGCATAACATGACGTCTGCCGCGCACAACCGGCATTGTTACATGATGGAAAACTGTCTTCGCGTTTTGCGCAGTAACCAAAACACCCAGGGCCACAGCACCATAGATGCCGCAACGGGCCACAGGTAATCAACTTGGAAATAGATATCGGTAAGAAGGTGTTGAACCCAAAAAGTCAGCAAATGATAAAGCGAAGACAGTAGCCCGATAATAATCGCTTGTTGCCACACTGAATAGTTTCTCAAGCGTTGATAGTTAGCCGCCAAAATGTATATCGACACACTGAGGCCAAGACTATGAATGCCTAGCGTCGTGCCCACCAGAATATCCATTGCAACACCGGTGATAAACGCAACACCCACATTTACCCGATTAGGCAATGCCATACTCCAGTACGCCAAAACCACTAACACCCAATCAGGGCGATAAACATCGGCTTGGATGGGCAGTGGCACAATTTGCAACACCAAGGCTATAATAATGCTGCCCCAAATAATAACGTTGCGTTTACGCATCTTCTGACTCTTCTACCACGTTGTCTTCGGGCTCTATTTCACTTTCACCGTCAATTTCATCACCTGTTCCACCGTCGTCATCGTCTTCATGCCACAGCAACAGTAGATGACGCAGTCGGTCAAGACTTGCCGTAGGTGTAACAATAACCCGAGCAAAAGGACGGCTTTCATCTCTCACCACTTGTGTCACCCGGGCAACTGGGTAGCCTTCAGGAAAAATGCTTCCTAAACCAGACGATATTAAAAGGTCGCCCTCTTGAATATCAACACTATGAGGAACATGTTCAACGTATAGCTCATTGAGAGAGCCGCTGCCTGTAGCGATAAAACGAATATCGTTGCGCAATGAACGCACCGGAATGGCATGGGTTACATCCGCGACAAGTAAAACACGGCTGTTGGTCGACCCAACCTCCATCACTTGTCCCACAATACCCGAGTCGTCTATGACAGGTTGAGACAAATACACCCCGTCAATGGCGCCTTTGTTAATGACCACCTGCTGGCTGTAGGGATTTTTATCTACCGCCATAAGCTCTGCCACCATTTTGCGGGACTCTTGTCGCATGGGAGCTTGCAACAGGGATCTAAGCTGTTCGTTTTCTTTAACCACCACATCAAACTGCTGAAGCTTCTCGCTCATCAACAGCAATTGGTTAGACATAGTTTGGTTTTCTGCAAGAAGCTGCTCTTTTGACGTCAGTCTTTGAGCACTCTCACTTAAAATGAGGCCAGGAAGATTGGCTAAATACTGAATGGGACTCATAAGAGAGTTTAAGTATACGCGGGTAGACTTAAACCCTTCTAATTTATGGTCGACGAATATCAACAGCACCGACAGCACAAGTGCCAGTGTCAGTCTGTTGTTTAATGAGGGACCGCGAGTAAATATAGTATCCATGATACAAAGAAGGCAACCTTAAGGTTGCCTTACCTGTTTACTCGTAACTAAACAAGTCGCCACCATGGAGGTCAATCATATCGAATGCCTTACCACCGCCGCGCGCTACACAAGTAAGTGGATCGTCAGCAATAACCACCGGAATACCGGTCTCTTCCATCAACAATCGATCTAAATCTTTTAACAGTGCACCACCGCCGGTTAACACCATACCGCGCTCAGAAATATCTGATGCAAGCTCTGGTGGAGATTGCTCTAATGCAACCATGACCGCAGAAACGATACCCGTTAGCGGCTCTTGAAGTGCCTCTAATATTTCATTTGAGTTAAGTGTAAAACCACGAGGCACACCTTCAGCCAAGTTGCGTCCACGTACTTCAATTTCACGTACTTCTTCACCAGGGTAAGCCGCGCCAATTTCGTGCTTAATACGCTCTGCTGTTGCCTCACCGATAAGTGAGCCAAAATTACGACGAACGTAGTTGATGATTGCTTCATCAAATTTGTCACCGCCAATGCGCACTGAAGACGAGTACACCACGCCATTAAGTGAGATAATCGCAACCTCGGTAGTACCACCACCGATATCAACCACCATTGAGCCTTGGGCTTCTGACACTGGTAGGCCTGCACCGATAGCCGCTGCCATCGGTTCATCAATGAGATACACTTCGCGCGCTCCGGCACCTAGGGCCGATTCTTTAATTGCGCGACGTTCAACTTGAGTTGAACCACAAGGTACACAAACGAGAACTCGCGGGCTTGGTCGCATGAAGTTATTGTCGTGAACCTGCTTAATGAAATGCTGAAGCATTTTTTCAGTCACGTAGAAATCGGCGATAACACCGTCTTTCATAGGGCGAATTGCACGGATATTACCCGGCGTACGACCTAGCATACGCTTTGCTTCTGCACCTACTGCAGCCACACTTTTAGGGCCTGCTGCACGTTCTTGTCGAATAGCAACTACTGAGGGTTCGTTGAGAACAATACCTTGGTCTTTAACGTAAATCAGCGTATTAGCTGTTCCGAGGTCGATGGACAGATCGTTAGAGAACATGCCTCGAAGCTTTTTAAACATGAAGAGTGTATTCCTGTTTTTATGTTAACGCGTATTTGCAAGGATGAGATGGCGACGCTTTAACGTGAAGTCGAATGTAATTTCGCACACTTTAACAATGGGGGCAATTTTCGGCAAGCAATGCCGATGGTTACCGTTAAAATATCTTCATTTTTTATCAAATCAATGCGAAACCAATATGTTTGCCATATGTCACGCAGCATTGTTACAGCGCAGCGCTATCACGACAATAACACATAACCGTAGTAGGAAACTCACTACTGTATAAAGATAATCAACCTAATACCTTGTCAAAAGTTGAAATTGTCTAAGCGTGTATAAGGGCGTGAGTGAACACGCGCACTAGTTGCCTATTTTCTCGCGCTTATAAATAATGTTGTCATTACCTCGGTATACACCAAAGGTTAACGTGGCCGAGGGAGGTTCATCTGCCACGTCGTTGTTACTCCAATCCCACAGTAACCACGGCGGGGTATCAAAGGTAACAAAGAATTCACCTTCGCCGTTAGGCGAAGTAATTCGAATACCTTCACCAGACACATAACTCCCCTGCGATAATGTGCCTGAATTTTCAGTGGCTAAGTCGTTTGATGCATCGTTAACCCCAGTGTGATCATACGCTGTGCAGCTGTCATTCGCGTTTATACGCCAGTCTTGACCATCAAAGAATTGGGTAGAAAATGGCAGTAGTAATGGTTCGTTAGCACTACCGTAATTATTCACTAGCGTGGCTCTTCCGTAGGCAAAGTCGAGGCCTGCATCAACAGTTGCCAAACAGACTCCTGAGCATGAGCTGCCGTTAACCAAGGCATTTTCTAATTGCCCGCGTTCAATATTCAATACCAGCGAGGTGTTCGTATACGCCCCGTCCAACTGAGCACTGCCAAGGCGCGTAAAGATGATGTCAGTGTCGGTAAAGTTAATTTGCCCAGTAGTACCTGATTGCGGCCAACTTATCACGTCTACATTAGCTAAACGGTCAAGTAGCACGCCATCAGACTCAATAACCATCTCTAGCCCGAATAGCTTATCAAAGCCCCCACGATAATTACTGGTGCGCTGTCCGTTGTGATTAAGTGCTGAAAGTGTGTAAGACACATTTGAAATGGGTTGATCAAAATAAGTGAATCTCTGGCCAACTTCACAGGCAGCATCCACATTCCCCGTAAGTGCGAAGTTTGCTGGAGCGAAACGACCCACATTCGCTATTTGCCCCTGAACTAAAGTACTGGTTAAGTACGGCGCCCTTGCATTAATCACAACAGTGCCAACTTCATCGTAGTTAAGCCCTACGTTTACAACAGACTCATCGTTAAATACTGCTTGAGCAGTACCTCCTGTACTTGATGCTGATAACCCTAAGTTGCCAGTAACGCCAGCTGCGGGCAGAATTGCGGTGGGTGCTAAAGATACAGTGCCAGAAAAATGCTCAGCCGATATATTGTTATCAAGAGCACTAAAATCGTCTGGTATGCCATCTTCATTGGTATCTTCACCCTCTACCCATTGGGTGGCTCGCAGCTCCAAAATAAATTCTTCACCGGTTAACGCGAGCAACGAGTCATTAGCAGAAAACGCATATGCATTCGCATTTGGGCCTGTTCCAGCATTATTTAAAACACGAGTAGCGAAGCCAAATGGCCTTACCGTAAATAAATTTGATGAGCCTGCCACACCTGAGCGCCCAGTTATACTTGCTGACAGCGATACCTCACCAGCATCGGGGTATTGCACGGTGATGATGGCTTGTGAGTCGCTATTAAATAAAAGCGGCACGGCAGTTGGTGAGAGTCCTAGTGTGAAGTCTTTGTTATTGTTACTAATGAGCATTTGATTTGAACAATTGCCGCTGCTTGAGCAGTTGTAGTTCATGTCTATTTCAATTTCCTTATCTCGCAGCAAGTCAGAAGTTTCGCAGGCTTCAACTGCATACGTCTTCTTATTAAACCCAACATCTGATGGCTTACCGGAAATTTGAGAAACAATAACGTCGTTACCATCGGTGATATTTTTAAAGACCATCCCGTCTTTTTCAAAGTTTATTTTGCAGCTTCCCAGTGCCACCTCTTTACCGCCAATAAAACAGCGCAGCTGTGAAGATGGTGTTTCGCCAGAGGTCGCTAAAACCGGGTCGTTACCTTTTAAGCTTTCGATATTAAGGCTTGTCTGCCCAGTAAATGAAACGTTATCAGCGGGAGACCACGTATAGTTGTTACCCGACGCTGGCAATAAGCCGACTGTAGAGGGTTGGGAATAAAGAAGATTGCAGTCGACGTCAGCACATGCTTTAAGCGTCACGCTTTTTGCTGCACAACTGCTTCCCTTGTTATCGGCCATTTCAAAACGGTAATGGTTAAGCACCTCAATGACTTCTCGCCCGCAAATTCCGGGAATAGACGCAGGAACATTATTCGCAGTAAGCAGCAGCGTGTCGTCGGTCGTAATCCCTGCACCTGCGGTAAATCGGCCGACAAGGTTACCGCTTAGCACATTAGTAAACCTGATTTGTCCTTTAGCCAAAATGAGTGCATTGGGGTTTGCCCCATCAATGACAACGTCACCGTCTACATAAATCGCCAAATACGCGCCATCTTCCACATTAATCGAAGCAGCGGCGATAGTGAGAAGCGTTGGCATAACGCCACCAGCATCGGCAATATAAATTCTCGTAGGTGCAACAACATCATAATTTCCTGGCCCAATTACCACTGCTTGGCGCTTGAAAAAATAATCGCCGGCTAGCGTAGTGCCCAACTCGGGTCCAGTGTCCTGAATATCAAGGGTTGGAATAGCTCTGGATTGTGATTCGGTTAATGCATCGGTGTTGGTAGTAGTGCATTTTTGGCCATTAACACCACAGTCAGGAAAACTATCATCGCTTCTATCAACATCGCTTCTTAAGTCAAATGTGGTTAACACACCATTGTTTTCATCGATAACTCGTGATGAAGCAGAAAGAAAGATATCGCTACCACCAAAGGTAGCCAGTGCACCGGGGAATGCAACATCGCAGCTTGGAAGATTTCCACTAAACACAAATTCTGAGGTCATCGCCAGAATACTCGCCTCTTCCGGGGAATGATTTCGCTCACTATCTTCGCTTCTGTCTTCATCAACCCTTAGACCTAGACGATTCTTGTTTACGGTGCAACTTCTCAACCATCCGCCATCAGCCCCATTTCGACTTATTTTGCTTGCCGCTACTAACGGCGTTAATGAATAATTATTTTTAAAGTCATTTTGGAAGCAACCATCGGCCCAACCAGAAATAAGCGTGTCAGCAAAGTCAGCTTCCCACTCCACTTCTTTGCCACTATCATCAAAAAAGCTGCGTCCAAAACCTTCTGTCGTTGCCATGTAGGCAACGGTTTCATCCCTAGATACAGGCCCGAATTCAGTTTCAGACGCCTCCAGCGCGATAAAGTACGCCATGTCGAGCAGCGGTATCGCAGGTGTTAAATTACTCCCAACCGCATCGTATTTGGCGGCAATGGTTAAATAGGGCAACAAGTGCTCATTGGGCGGTTTTTTTCCATTAACGTCTATTTGATTGTTAAGTGTTTGGATGGAGTGAAAGAATACCGGCTGTTCGCCAAAATCAGTCTCTAATTGCACCTGGGCATAACGGGACTCATCTGACCCTGTCAGCCCCCCTACACCGTACCAGGGAGAGTTTGGGGCCGCCTGAATCGTGTCGGGCCCTAGCTGTATCTTACCCACTTCTACAATATCGCCGTCTGGAAATTCATGAACACCATAGGCTATGGCGAGATAGTGCGCCCCCATTGTGACATGCGGGCCATCTTCGCCTGACGGCTCAAGGGGCAAAGCCTCAAACCCAGTTCGAGTCACGTTACGAATTTTAACAATTGCAGGGTTTGCCCCTTGGCTTGTAGAGAGCATAAATACTGCTGGCGGCTCGTCGTAAACTTGAGAAAAACTGATCGTTGTCCACTCTGCTTTATTGTAGGTATTTTGCAATTCAATAAAACGCCCCTCAATTTGAGGCACCGAAAAAGCGTTAAAGCAAAATAAAACTGTCAGCGTGGCTGCCAAACGCAAAGCCAATTGAAATTTGGTGTACATCATTCTTCTTGCCTTATTTCTACTAACAGCTCACGGGACGTATTGAGTTGACCACTATTGCAAGCAGCAAGAGCCCCGAGTGAATAAACCCTTATTGCGCCACCGCTCACTTCTGGCTCATCCACATTAATCTCAACCTCGCAAGAGAGGCTGACCGAACAGTTTTGCATATTCGTGGTACTAAATGTTACGGGTGTAGTGACCACACTGCACTGTGGATTGCCGCCGCTGACAACCCGGAATATAGCCACCTCCAACGCGCTTTGCGCCGTTAAGTAAGCTCTTGCACCGTAATATTCGATAGACTGCTGGCGAACGGTAGATGAAATCTGATTGGAAAGTGCAATACCTAACCCTAAAAGCACGATGCTTATAATAAGCGCCACCACAATTGTAGAGCCACGCTGCTTTTTGGGTAATGTTTGACGCTGCGCCAATACGCTTCGGCTAGGGAACATTGGGAAAGTGAATCTCGTGCAATATTGAAAGGGGCTCGTCGCCGCGTGCTTGAAGGGTTAACTGTAACTCTATTAAGCCATTTTGCTGTAACCCTGCAGTACTAATATTTGCGCTCCATTGGGACACATTGGTGGCAATAAGGCCACTGGTTCCGTTTTGGGTTCTTACTAACGCTTCTCCGGCGGTGCTGGTCGCTTTGCACACAGAAACTTGAGCTTCAGGTACAAAAAAACGCTTACCCGGTGACGTTTGATTTACTGGTGTGTTCAGGGTTAGATCGTATTGGTTTACGCTTGTAGGGGCATCGGCGGCACTGTTGATAGCATCTATCGTACGGCCATTATCGGTAACACTTTGTGGGTTAGTTGGATATACCACCAGCGTATCGTTTACAGCAAGAGTGCTGTTAAACACCACCACGTGCATGGGGTTGTCGAACGCATCATCCACGTAAGTGCCACTTTGCTTTATTGGGTAATAGGTTAAACAGCCAAGAGTCGGGTCGTAGGAAACCGAGTTAGGCACTATATTTCGCAGCTCTTTTTCGAGGCGAAGGATGATAAACCTCGCCTCAGAGACTAATCTTGTACGCTCAGCACCGGTAACATATATTTGCGCACTTAGTGAAATAACCTGAGCGATAGATACACTAATCACGCCTAAAATAGTTATCACTAGGATTAGCTCGATAAGGGTGAAACCTTTTTGAGAAGAAGGCCCGCTCATTAATAGCTGCCCCTGTATGCGCTAAAGCCATAGGTTTGACCATCGGGCGCGGTTACTGCAACGTCCACGCGCTTAAACGTATCACCGTCATTTACAGTGCTGTCGCTCAAATCGCTGTCATATTCAACCACTACACTCACACTGTAATTCGCATAAATGCCTCCAACGTCAGCAAGTGCAAACCCGTTGTAATCATCTACATCGTCATAGTCGTTCTCATTGGCTTCTTCAGGGCCTAAAGTAGTAGAACAGTTTCCTTTTTCGTTACAGGTTTCAAATGGCGGGCTTCTGTCACTGTTTTCGTCAAAGGAGCGACTTAAAATATCATTTAACAATGACTGACCTAGCTTTGCTGCTTTGACTTGCCGCAAAGGCTCAGCCGTTTGTGCTGCTTGTGGAGCAATAAGGGAAAGTACAACGGTAAGACTAATTGAAAAAACAACAATACCGATTATCAGCTCAAGAAGGGTAAATCCGCGACTTGCCACAAAAGAGTTAACACGCATATATCGCGCCCTCTTGCTGTAGGCACACCGCCACATTCTTTACTCGAATTTCACACGGGTTATTACACGCAATATTGCTTGGCTTTCCCATATTATCGAATTGAATTTGCGTAAACGCAGCGTCATTCTCATCAATAGTCTGAAACGAAAAACCGGAAGGGGCATTAACAACTTGGTCGCTATCAAATGCAGTAGAAACAGCATTGCTACAGTCATGTCCTGCGGGCGGCGCTAGGATAGATGGGGTAATTTTAACACAGCTAGTGTCGTTGACATTTTGCATGGCACGCAGCTGAATGTTGCGCACTACTTGCAGTGTTCTATCTCGAAGGGCGGTAGCCTCTTCGCTGTCGTTGCCTAAAAAACGGGGCGCGACAGTAGCTGCCAGCACCCCAATAACCAATATGGTTATGATAAGTTCTACAAGTGTAAAACCTAACTTTTTCACATTACTGAACGCACGTGTTAACGGTGATCACTGGACGTACGCCTGCGCCAGTTGAATCTGAGTACACAACCGAACATGCCGATGTTGTAGCATCTGGAGCCGTAGTACTGTATTCCCCGAAGCCCGTTGAATAAACCAGTACGTCAGTGCCAGAAGCTAACGCAACAACACCAAACTCAGCTGCATCAAAATCAATAAGCGCATTGACGTTCGCTGCTATCGCCTGCGGATAACCATTTACAGCAGTAACAGTGACACTGTTACCTACGTTTACAGTTGCAGGGGTAGCTGCTGTGCCTGATACATTTTGGATTAATGCTTTGCCATTAACGACCGAGGCAGCAGTTTCAAGTGAACCTCTTATGCCCTCTAATGTTGCATCTCTGGCATCATCTTGTAGGTTTAAAAACTTTGGCGCCGCGGTAACCGCAAGGATGCCAAGTAATACAATAACTATGATAAGTTCGATAAGGGTAAAACCCTGTTGCTTTGATACTTTTTGCATAATTTAACGTCCTATGCGTTATTTAAAAAACAGTTACCTGGCCAGTGGCCGGGTTGTAAGTAAATCCATCGTTAGTTGTACCATCTGGTACACCGTCAGCTGGCGCAGAGTTATTGGGTAACCCCATAGACTGCACCAAATAATAGTTACATATCGTATTTGCGCCTGAGCCATTAATACGCACTGCATACCTAAAATCTGCAATAACAGCATCATTAGTTGATGTAGTATTGGTAGGTGCAGACTGAAGTATTAAGTCGAACACGTTTTTACACTGGTTTACGTCTACCGACGTTATCAGCGTATTGCCCGCGGCACTGCCCGTTGGGTAACCCACAGTGCCATCCACACCCACTGGGGTTTGGTCATAAGTGATCGCTGTTCCGTTGGCACTACCGTTATTGCCATTTGGTCTACCTTCCACTTCCCACTGCGCGCGCACTAGCCCTACAGCGGCAGCAAAGCCACCAGCAACGCCTTCAACACTGGCTTCTCGCGCTTCATCGGTTACATCAATAAAACGAGGTAATGCCGTAGCCGCCAGTAGCCCTAAAATAATGACCACAATGATCAACTCAATGAGTGTAAAACCTTGTTGTTTCACTGCCACGCCCTCTTTTTTTGCGGTAACCCGCCAACGTTAATATGAATAGTGATTTCTCATTGCGCCATTCTCAGCGCTATAGGTAAACCACGGTTGCTCATCGATAAAATATTCACACACTAAGAATCCATTTTGCTTACGCATCTTACTGTGCATCTCACTGCCAACTTCATCCCCGGCTAGCGAAAGTAAATAGTCACATGGGTTAGTGCTGCCTTTCGCTGAACCCACTGGCCAACCCTTTGTGTTTATTGCCACACTCGTTCCAGCGTGTTTATTTTGTGACAGCGTGCCGCTGGGGTCCACCTGGGTTTCATAAATAGAAACGGGTGAGCTTTTTGTTCTTATCCACTGCGCTCTAGCTTGCATAACAATGCGCTGAAAATTACCTAATAACGCTTCTTTTTTTACCGTTTCAGCTTCTTCTAAAACAGGCATCATGTGGTTGACATAAGCCATCGTCACTAGCGCTAATAAAATACCAATGGTAATAAAGTTGAGAAGCCCGCTTCGCGCCACTTTCACTTAACGTTTGACCACATGAGTATTCATCACGTTAGCCGCCTTTTACCGCTGACATCATGTCCCACATTGGGGTAAAAATACCTAGTGCTAGAACTAACACCATCACCGCAACGAACCCTATAAGTATAGGTTCAATTTTTGCGGTGAGGCTTTTTAAATCAAAATCTACCTCACGCTCGTAATAGTCTGCGCTTTCGTCAAGGAGCGGCTCTAGACGACCGGTTTCTTCACCTACTGCAACCATCTGCAGAACTAAATTTGAAAACAGCTCACTCGATTTAGAAACCCGCAGTAAACTCTCGCCTTTCTCGATGCCTTTTCGCATTTCAATAATACGAGTACGCATATAAGCATTATCAACAGCATCTGCGGTTAACGATAAACCGGAGGTTAGTGGTACACCTGCACGCAGAATCATCGAAAAACTTCTGCTGTACCGTGACAACAATGATCGCTCAATAATGCCACCAACAATAGGCAACTTTAGTTTAAATTTGTCCCATTTCAACCGTCCATTAGTCGAATTAAGGTACTGTTTCACCGCAATTATTCCACCAACAAGGGCCGCCAGCATCACCCACCAGTAGTTAACAAACAAATCAGAAGTACCGATTAGTATTCGCGTCATCAACGGCAGCTCAGTATTAAACCGTGCGAACATTTGCGTAAAAACGGGAACCACAAACAGGTTAAGTATAAACATGGCGATAACCAACGCGATAATCACAAAGGTGGGATACCGCAGAGCTGATTTTATACGCTTACGTGTTTCCTGCTCTCTTTCAAAGTAAAGGGCCAACTGCAAAAACACATCGTCTAACTTACCGGTGTTCTCCCCTACTACCACAACGGAAATAGACAGCCTAGAAAAAATGTTTTCATATTTGGACATGGCCGACGACAGGCTTCTTCCTTGTTCAAGCTGTTCCGCAATGTCTTTTAATACTGCTTGAAAACGCTTGTGCGATGCGTTTTCAGACAACCCTCTTATGGCTCGAATGATAGGGATACCCGCTTTTAACAAAGAGTACATTTGACGAGAGAAAATAATCATCTCATCAAGGCCAACCTTTGATTCAAACCACGCACTTACATCAACATTAAGCCCAGAGTTAGATGACTGTTTTTTCGATTCTTGTATGGTCAACGGCACAATTTTTTTCGCCAGCAATGCCTGCGCCGCCCCTTGTTGAGAGGCAGCTTCGATAAAACCTTTCATAGGTTTACCTTGTGCAGATTTACCAGCATATTCAAACTGTGGCATTAGTGATTAATTACCTCTGGCACGAACTCCGCCACTTTAAACACTTCATCAAGAGACGTTTTACCCTCTGCGGCATAATCGAGCGCCATATGAGAAAGCGGTGTGAAATCTTTATTCGCTTTTGTGGCATCAACAAAGCCCTGGGTGTTATTTCCCCGCAGCGACTCCATCATATCTTCATTCATTTCCAGCATTTCAAACACACCAATACGGCCTTTGTACCCCGTATGATTACAGGTGTTACATCCGGTTCCTTTGTAAAAGGTGGCGTTTTCAAGTTCGGGCATTAAGAAGCGAACCCATGCTTGCTCTTGAACACTCGGGGCGCTGGTGGTTTTGCAGTTTTCGCATATGCGCCTTACTAATCGCTGTGCCACAATGCCTCTTAGCGAGGTAGCCACAAGATATGGCGCCGCCCCCATATCGATAAGACGAATAGCGCTGGTTACTGCATCATTGGTGTGCAGCGTACTTAACACTAAGTGGCCAGTTAGTGCGCCCCGCAAGCCTATCTCCACGGTTTCTTGGTCGCGCATTTCTCCTACCATGATAACGTCTGGGTCTTGACGTAACGTAGTCCGTAAAATAGAGGCAAAATCCAACCCTATTTTGGCGTTAGTCTGTACCTGGTTTATTCGAGGCAGCCTGTATTCAATGGGGTCTTCAACAGTAATAATCTTTAAATCTGGTTTGTTCAGTTCGCTCAAGGCGCCGTACAACGTAGTTGTTTTACCGGACCCTGTTGGACCTGTGACCAAAATCATCCCGTGAGGGCGATGTATGGCAGCGCGAAATTTGCGCACCATTGCGTCGGGCATGCCGGTTTGATCAAGGGTAAGTAACCCTGCAGATTGATCTAATAAACGCATTACTACTGATTCGCCGTTACTCACCGGCATAGTTGAGAGTCTCACATCTATGGTGTGACCCTTTACCTTAATATTAAAACGGCCGTCCTGAGGTATACGCTTCTCTGAAATATCTAAACCTGACATCAGCTTTAAACGCAGAACGAGCGCCGACGCAATCTTCACCTGATCTAAGGTGTTCTCTTGCAGCACACCATCTACGCGCTGGCGAATGCGCAATATATTTTCATCCGGCTCTATGTGAATATCTGACGCCCGCACCTGTACTGCATCTTCAAAAATAGAATGCAGTAATTTAACTACCGTAGCGTCTGACGTATTGTCATCTAACGCAGATAGCTCAAATTCAACATCGTCCTCGTATTCTTCATGAAGCTTTTCTGCAAATGAAGCTATATCCTGCGTACGACGGTAAACCGAGTCGAATGCCTCAACAATTTGATTGTCTTGTACAATGGCCAGCTCTACAGTGCGTGGCTCAAATAGTGGCATTAACTGATCAAGCCCGCCTAAATCAGTGGGATCGCTCATACCGAGCAATACGGTCTTATCGTCTACTTCAAGTACCAGCGCGCGATACCGCCGAGCGTAGGTTTCCGGTAAAAGCTGAGCATGTTCCGGCGTAATTTGGCGGTGGGAAATATCTAAAAACGGTACATTTAGCTGCTGCGCTAAAAAGCGTAATAACTGTGGCTCGCCAATAAAATTGAGATCGATTAATGTGTCGCCCAGTTTACGCCCTGTACTTCGCTGTGCTGACAGTGCTTGGTTAAGCTGCTCGCTTGTGATGATATTTTCATGAACAAGTAAGTCACCTAATCGCATTTTTAACCGTGGTTGCATTAACGTACCTCCTTTAATGCATTCAACCTTTCGATGACATACTGCTTAGATGCAGGAGAAACGCCCCCTTGGGCGAGTGCGGCTTCAAACGCCTTAATGGCCTCACCGTCTTGCCCTAGCTGGTCATAATTAGCCCCTAAGGCCAACCACCACTTTCCATTTTGTGGCTGTAAAGCCGTCATGGCAGAGAATGCTGATATAGCAACCTCTGGCTTATTGATTGCTTGAGCGGCAGTACCCATAATAATGAGATAGTCGCTGTGCTGCTCTTTTACCGCCTGTTGGTTAAATGCTTCAGGCATAACGCTTAACGCTTCTTCGAAGCGACTTTTTGCGATAAGAATTTTACCCATTAGCTCTCGCCACATTAGGTTTTGAGGCTCAATGCTCACCCCCTTTGATAAAATAGACAGCGCCATTGGAATATTATTTTGTCCGAAGTATAAAGCGGCAAGTTGCTTGCGGGCCTCATGGTTTTTAGGCTCAACCTGAAGTGCCAGTAGAAAATTCTGTTCGGCATCTTCAAACATACCAAATTGATAAGCGTTTAAACCGGCGTCTAAGTGAACCGCACTCTGCTGTTTCTGAGTTTTAGGTGTTATTGAGGGTGTGCTGTTTACTATCGTGCTGTTTGTTGTCGTTCTCTTTCTATCAGCAATATTATTATCAACAGCGTCTCTATCATCCGCATTGTTGTCAGCAGTGGCAGTTTTGATACCTGTTACACTCGCCGTAGCTTGGGTAGCGGCCTCTTTTAGCCTTTCTTCTTGAATCGCCGCCTCTCTGGCTTTTCTATATTCAGCCTCATCATCAAAGGCTGACTGCCCTGCTTGGCTTTCTTCTAAAGCGCCTTGTTCTAACTGATCAGGCACTTGTTCAAACACTTGCTCAGACTCTTGCTCAAACACTTGCTCAACGACGGGCGTAGATTGGGCTAGTAATGCTCTGTCCTTATCAGATAAAGGCACGCTCTGCATGCCTTCACTCGGCGACGAGTCGGACGTGTCATAAGCCGTTTGGGGAAGAGCTTCAGATGCGGTTTTAGAAGCGTTTGCAGAAGGCTCTTTGGAAGCCGTTGAGTTTTGCGAGCTCTCTGGCTTATCACCTATAAAGTAAAGTGCCGACCACACCACCAAAACTAGCACGGCGATTAGCGCGAATACTTTGCGTATAGAAAAAGACTTGCGAAGCTGTACAGTGGGCGGTAAACCAAAATCCCTTTCTTGGTTTCTATCATCAAGCGACTTCAACGTGTTGTTTAAAATACTCATAAGCCACCTAGCGTCATTTGCCAAGTGCCCAGCGCTGCAACGAGCGCAAGAGAAAGAAAAAACAAACGCTTTTGAGGCAGCACCCGTCGCCTGCAGTCTTCAGTATCCAAAATAGCGCTGACCAAATGTTTACATGTTGCCGCCTTCTTTCCTTCTCCATACACAGAGAGAAGGAGTTTATGACATACAATATTCACTAATCTCGGGGTACCTGAGCTTGTAAAAGCAATGAAAGGACGCAAATAACGAGGGATCAGCCCTTCATCACCGCCGGCTGTCACTAATCGGTGTCCAATGTAATAGTCTACTTCAGCGCGGGTCATTTTTCGCAGCGAGTAAGAAAAGGTAATTCTTTGGCGAATCTGCCTCACTCTTTGGTTGTCAAGATTGTCATTTAATTCTGGCTGGCCAAAGAGTACGATTTGAAGCAGCTTACTTTTCTCAGTTTCTAAATTACTAAACAGTCGAAGTATTTCCAGCGAATCCCAACTTAACGCCTGTGCTTCATCAATAATAAGAATTGCCTGACGTCCTTCGGCCTTGAGGCTCAACAGCTTTTCTTCAATATTGTTGTGCAGGTTAACCCGCTCTTTCGTCTTGCCCGTTTTAATTCCCAACTCTTTAGCAAAAGCGATGCGTAATTCGTCAGGAGACAAGTACGGATTTGGCAAATAACACGCTACAAATCGGTCTGATAAATGATTGATAAGTTTGCGGCAAAGCAACGTTTTTCCCGTCCCTACCTCGCCAGTCACTTTTATAAAACCTTCGGACATGCTTAGCGCGGTAAGGATAACTTTTAACGCTTCATTGTGCGGTGCTAACGCACAGAAAAAATCGGTATTCGGCGTAAGCGAAAACGGCATTTCGTTGAAGTGAAAAAAGTCCTTATACATAGCTAGTTTTGATACCACTTATCTAATAAAGACTGAGTGCGCATTCGCTGCTTCTCCCATGAGTCAGGCTGCACAACGGAAGGGCGAAGAAGAATAACGAGCTCTCGCTTAGTCTGCGTTTTAGCAATATTTTTAAACATATTGCCCAACACGGGAATATCTCCTAAAAATGGCGTTTTAGACTCTTTCTCGTTGGTTACTGTTTCCATAAGACCGCCAATAACCACAATCTCGCCGTCGCGGGCTCGGATCACTGTGTCTGACTCTCTAATATTACTTTGTGCCAGGGGCAGCTGAATTTGCTGGTCGCCTACTTGAATAACTTTCGTTTGTTCTGCCGTCTCTGTTACCGAGGGGTGAACATGTAAAATAACCGAACCGCTTTTATCTATTTGCGGTGTAACGTCTAACGCAATACCTGAAAAGAACGGGGTAAGTTCGATATCGTTTTCATTTTGCGTCCCGGTAGCGTTTAAGTCTTCACTGGTAGATACATCGGTAACAAAATACTCATCTTGTCCTACCTTAATGACGGCCTTTTGATTGTTGGTTACCGTCACCCTGGGGTTACTGAGCATTTGCACGTCACCCTGGGTTTGCAGCATATTAATCACGCCGTCGAAGTCGCCGCGAGCAATACGCAGGGTAGATACACCGCCGATGTCAGTAGAAATACTATTGCCAATACCATTTACTGCATTAATGGCTGGGTTAATACCCGCCGCGGTATTTGCAGCAAAATTTGTGGCAACGCTGCCGCCACTAAGACCAAAATTAAGACTTCCCGTTAGGCCGCTCGCTATACGATCCCATCGCACGCCCTGCTGATAACCATCGTTTAGGGTAACTTCAATTATTCTTGCCTCTAGCACAACCTGTCGCTGCAGACTTTCCTGGCTTTGCATGAGGAAATCTTTCACCACCGCAATCTCGCTAGGCAGCGCTTTGATAGTGACCAAGCCAGCTTGAGGAGACACCACAACGTGACGCCCGTCTGTCGGCGTTACCAGCACTTTAAGGGCCTCTTTTAAGTCTTTCCAGAAGTCGTTTTCACTGGTGGTCTGAATATTCGAGCCATTGAGCTGCTGAATATTATTTCCAGCCATCCCATTTTGTCCCATCATTCCGGCTTGACCATTACCGCCAATATTATTGTTGCCGTTAATGCCGTTTAAACCGCCATTATTCTGGTTGCCGTTATTTTGATCTTGCTCGCTTACACCACCGGCGATAACGCTCACATTTGATACGCCAAAGCGTTTAATCATTAGGAAATTAACGGGAATTGATTCGGTTTTAAGTTGCGCAGGCATAACCTGTATAACTTTTCCTTCTAAAAACACATCCAGTGGGTACATTCTTGAAACAATTTTCAAGACTTCGCTTAGCGCAACCTCTTTTAGCGTAAGACTTATTTGACCCGACACGTCAGGGTGAACCGCCACGCTGTAGGGCGTGTTAGTCACTAAGGCATCAAAAAACGGACGGACTTCAATAGCATTTGCCGAAACATCGAATGTATTTTGCTGCGATACAGCAGGTAATAGTTGAAATTGCTCTACGCCAGCGAGTAACTCATTGTTAAGCTGCGAGGGAGACATTCGCCTAGTTGAAGCGCTTTTTGTGGCATCAGGTTGAGCACTCTTATTTGAAGCGCTTAGCTCGTCGCGAATGTGCGGCTTAACTTCATCGCCCACTCCGTAGGTTTGGCAGCCAGCGATAACAAGAGCAAGTAAAAGTAATGTTGCTGTTGAAGCTAAGTTATTTTTTAATTTCATAGGAATACATTTTCAACGTCATTATCTGTCGTCCGTCATCAAGAACCACATCTTTGGGATTAATTTTAACGATGCGATGGTCGCCCACTGAATCACCTTCACGATAAGACCGACCGGAAATCACGGCGGTAAAACTGTCTTGTCGCTTTAAAATTGACTGAAGCCTAAGCGCTCCATCTTGCTCATCATTTGTTGCTCTTTGTGACACCCCAGAAATGGCAGGTTTAGTAGGGTCAACTTGGCTAGCAGCTGGCATTGAAAATACGGCAGCTAACACCATCAGCAGCCAGCTTTTACAAAGAAATGAAGGTTTCATTATTACTTACCGTTGCCAAATGTAATGTGAGGATAGCGTTAGGGTATTCCTCTACAGTGTAGCGGAATTTAGTGACAACCACTTTTTCATCAGATGCCTGAATTCTCGCCAAATAGTCTCGCAAGTTAAAAAAGCTACCCTCTATTTTCAGCGTCATGTTATGCCTAAATAACGCCGCGCTTTGTAATTCCCCATCACCAAACTGCACGGTTTGCCTCGGCGCCACATTAAATTCCACCATTCTCACGTTGCCTTGCTCATTGAGTAAGGTGATGAGCAACTCAGGCATTTTATCCGCAGCAACAAAGCCATCGTTTAACGCGGATAATTGGGTATCTAATTCGAGAAGCTTCTTGTTTTCAATATCTATTTCACGCTTTGTTCTTGCCGCGTAATCCATAGAAAGCGCTTGATTTAGAGCATCCTTTTGAATAACCCGCGCACTAAGCTGACTCTCTTTGCGCACAAGGTCTTTGTCTAAACGGGCAAGTTTGTCTAATTGAGGGGAAATGCCAAACCAAAAAAATAAATACACAATAAGGGCTAAGCCAACCCAAAAAATGAGCTGCTTCTCTCTTAACTGAAGTTGAGCGTAAGCGCTAGAGAGCTTTTGCCACTGTGTCATCAGCCTCTCCATCAAAGTCAGTTGAAAGGGTAAATGTTTTTACGTCGCTATCGTCACTCTCATTCTCAAATTTTACCGTGGAGAACGTTTTGCCCTTAAAGAAAGTTGAACCCTGCAGTTTCTGTAACCACTGGGGAATAGCTGACGGCTTTATCGTATTACCCGTTAAACGAAGCTCATCACGTGTGATGGTGATCGACGTGAGCCAGAGATTCGGATTATGAAAATTTGCCAAGTCATCCATTACATTTTGATATTGCGTTGTGCGCAAAGACAACTCTCCGGTTTGCATATAGTCAAGCAGCTGCTCGCGGTTTTTAACTTTCACGCGCAGTGCATCTAGGTCTTTTTGCAAAGATTGAGTATCTCGCTTGGCCGCTAACTTATCTGTTAGCGTATTGATATCCTTATCAATGGCTTTGACTGACGCAGCAACGTCATCTGATTTTCGTTGCTTAAGCGCTATAAACTGGCCCATACCAACAGTGAGTACTGAGAGTAACAATAACGCAATGCCGTTCACCCACAGTACGGTGCTAAGCGGCAAGCGCTCTTTGCTTGGCAGCAGCGAGGGGTGATAAAGGTTAACGCTCTGTTTCATTGACGTTCACCCAACAAGTCTAATGCACTGGCCAAAGCGAAATGATTATCTGAATGCACCACATCGGAAAATAACAAATCGGTTTTAAATGGCGCCATTGCGGCTGGCTGGAAAGGTTTTAATTGCTCAATAACTGGCGCACAATCGAATTGGGTTTTAAACAGCACCTCTTTTAGCGGGGGCTGCTTAAGTTGTGATTCATAAAAATCCATTGAGCGCTGAATTTCCAACCCTAACGCATCGCTAAATTGCGTCATGTCTGTCTGCCCCTGCATTTTATCTACAAAACCTCGAAGTCGCCTTGCAAGCCAAATGACTTGGGAGCGAACAATCAGCAAAAAGGGTTCACTGTCGGGCTCTTGTATTATTAACAAACGGGCATATTCATCATCGGGCATCATAGATGTAGCGAGTACTTCTTTCACATGAATATGAGTAAGCACTTTCGCCTTTAGCTTAGTTAATGTGGATACAATATCAGCCATAGGCGCTCTTTCTGCTACAAAGACATTTACCTTTTTCTTCCCGCCTCTTGAGGCAGCAGGGTAGTCTATGTAATCAAGCACCATATTCGATGCATCAAAGGGTACCATCTCACTGATAGTCCATGGCAATGCAGTGCGTATGTCTTCATCTGGCACATCGGGTTTATCGGTCTGTACTAACTGATAAGTATCTTGCTCTATCGCGATGGCCACGTGGCAATGAAGCTTGTCAAAGGAGGTAAGGTACTTACTGAGCTGCTCACCTATTGCCATTCCCTTTTCGAGCGGGTGTGATGTAGAGGAATGCAGTGAAGGCGTATCTCCCGATATATCAATGGCAACAACATGAAGCGCAGATGCACTAATAGACATACCCACTAAATGAGTATGGCTTTTTGTTGCTGAAGAGAAGAATCGAGTTAGCATATACCTTCTTATACGTAAATGGTCCCACAAGCATTTTGCCACCATAGCGCACGACAATGACAAGGTATACAGGCACTTAAAGAAAGTAGACTAATTATGTATGAATAACAAATAGATGCGCTATTTATTATTATCCTAAAGTTGAGGTTGTGTTACTTTGCCCAACCCTGGAAAGTAATCGAATTCACCACCTTTACTTATACTATAACGGCACCAATACTCGTTATCATTTCTTCTAACTGCTTCATCATTTGAAGCCGTGGAGTAAAAGCGCGCCTTTACATTAAAGCCATCCACCCTGAGTGGACTTCCCACCAACGATGTCCACACAGTTGCGCATCCCTCGTCGCTGTCCTGTGCTGATGGCCACCCTTTATGATTCATTCTGACAGGCTTTCTGTCTATTTCACTGCCAGTGTCATCAAAGTGTATAAGCATTATCATGGAGGTAGGTTGGCGAACTCGCCATTGATAGTGAGAAGAGATGGTGTGGCGCTCAAACTTTTGCGCTTGCTTTGAAAATGCCGTTAGCGTGGTATCGGGCTCACCGGTATACAGGTTGTTTATAAAAAAAACCAATACACCAATAAATACCACTACCGTTAATAGTTTGAATGCGGTTGAACGCGAATTATCTTGTCGCTTTTTCATTTTTCTAGCCCAATAACCATCTTATGCCCGCAAATTACAATTTGCTTATTTAAACGATTATCGGCCGCTTAAGCCAAAAGATAAAGTGATTGAGAGCGAGGTTCTGTCTGAGCGAGGTAGAAACTTTATCGATACGGGGCCTGAGCTTAGTCTGCTTTGGACCTAAGCTCGGCCTAGACTGCATCAAATCTGAACCTGATTTGAACCTTATTTAAAACTAAATCACGCGATTTCTCGCATTTCACTGCGCTGCTGCAGTGATGTTACTTTCCCCTCGATGTAGTGAGACAATACCTGCTTTTGTGCATCACTAAGACGCAAACCGTGCTTTGTACGACGCCACAACACGTCTTCCACGGTTTGCGCCCATTCGAAACTTATCAAATAATCTACTTCAGCTTGATATAGCTGTGCACCAAAATCTTGACCCAAGCAATCGACATTCGAAACGCCTGTCAGGAACTTGTGACAAAGCAGTCCGTATTGACGGACATAACGCTCGATTACCGAAGCTGACAACCAAGGATAGCTAGATTGCAGCTCGCTCTTCAGCGAGACTTTATCAGAAAATGCGCCGCCAGGAAGAGGTACTTCTTTTGTCCACGCTTTTTTCGCTCGCGGAAAACAAGACACCAGCTTATCTACCGCGTGTTCAGCTAATTTTCTATACGTGGTTATCTTGCCACCGAATATGTTGAGTAAAACAGGTTCGCCTGCTTCACCTTTAAGCTCAACTTTATAATCTCGGGTAAGCTCTTGCGCCGATGCATTTTTTTCCTCTAACAACGGACGAACGCCACTGTAGCTGTGAACAATATTGTCGGTAGTAATTTTTGTTTTAAAGTAGGTGTTCACTACATCCACTAGGTAGTCGGTTTCTTCCTGTGAAATCGCCGCATCTAATGGGTTTCCTTGAAAATCTTCATCCGTAGTGCCTACTAATGAGAAGTCTTCTTCGTAAGGAATAACAAAAACAATGCGACCGTCTTTGTTTTGGAGAATATAGGCCTCATCGGTGTCGTATAGTTTAGGCACAACAAAATGACTGCCTTTGACCATGCGCATTGCGTTAGGGTTTTTAATATCCACCAATCTGTCGAGGAACGATACCGCCCAAGGCCCTGCTGCATTAACAATCGACCTCGCTTTCACGGTAAACGTTTTACCTTGATCGTTGCGTAAAACAACGCTCCACAGTGCCCCTTCTTTCTGAGCACTTACACACTCAGTGCGCGTTTGTATGGTAGCGCCTTGATCTTGCGCTGCTATAGCGTTTAACACCACTAAGCGCGCATCGTCCACCCAACCGTCTGAGTATTCAAAGCACGTAGAAATATCTTTGACTAACGGCCCTTCGCTTGACGTTTTAAGCTTTTTAGAGCGGGCAAGTAAGTTACGTTTGGCAAGAGAGTCGTAAAGGAAAAGGCCGATTCTTATCATCCACGCTGGGCGTAAATGCTTTTGATGGGGCAAGCGAAAGCGCAATGGCCACATTATATGCGGCGCTTTTTGAAGTAGCACTTCGCGCTCTGCAAGCGCCTCTTTGACAAGGCGAAATTCATAATGCTCAAGATAGCGAAGACCACCGTGTACCAGTTTACTGCTCGACGAAGACGTTGCGCCTGCAAGGTCACCTTTTTCGCATAAGGTGACTGACAGCCCACGACCCGCTGCATCTAATGCAACACCAACGCCGTTTACGCCCCCGCCAACGACTAATACATCAACAATGTTACTGCCTTCTTTACTCTTGCTCATCACTTACCCTTAAGAACGAATCGCCTATGTGCTCATTTGACAACCAAAAAGAAATCATGTCAACACAAAACGAACATAAACGAACATTAAAAGAAAAAGTAGATAAACCAGTGTGAGTCTATTTACTGCTAATAATTAGAGTGGCACACGATGGAAAGGCAATAGCTCGATAGCTATGCTTTCACAAATTTGATGTTATTTTCTTCTATGATTTTTTTAATCGCTGGCGGTGGTGCTTGGTCGCAAACCAAGCAGTCAACTTGAGAGATATGACCCTGCTCAACCATTGCACGGCGCTCAAACTTACTGTAATCAGCGGCTAAAATAACGTGCTGAGTATGCTCTAAAATGGCCTGAGATACTTTTACTTCACGAAAGTCGAAGTCGAGCAAGGCGCCATCAGCGCTAATTCCGCTGATACCGATAATGCCATAATCCATTCTAAACTGGCTGATAAAATCGCAGGTAGCCTCACCAATGATACCACCATCTCGATAGCGTACTTCACCAGCAGCAATAATGACTGAAAAGTCCTCTTTTGCAGATAAAATTGTGGCAACGTGAATGTTATTGGTGACAACGTGTAAATTGCTGTGGTTGAGTAACTTAGTGGCAATTAACTCTGTGGTCGTTCCTATATTGATAAATAAAGACGCCCCATCTGGGATCATAGCAGCGACTGCGTCGGCAATTTTTTCTTTTACATCGCTATTTTGAGTCTTGCGCTCTTGATAGGGCGTATTTTCCCAGCTGCGATTTAATCCAGCGCCACCGTGATAACGACTGATCACACCCGTGTGAGCAAGCTGATTCAAATCTCGTCTAATAGTTTGAGGCGTAACGGCACAGTTAGACACTAAATCATCAATAGACATAAAACCGTGTTGCTTTATTAGCGCGATTATTTTTTCGTGTCGTTGTGTTTGGTTCATTATGCTCCCTAAAGTAGGCCACCCTACTGCTGCCTGTACATGCCACCTTACTAGTATACGTGGTTCCAATGTAAGTTCATACGTTCGTTCGAACATCATAATGTTCGTTTTCGAAAACGCAGCATTGTTAAATAGAAGTAAATGATGCAAACTCTATGAAAATTATTTTCAAAGGTGACAGCATGAGTCAGTATCTTCTTGCCATTGATCAAGGCACAACCAGTTCTCGCAGTATTATTTTTTCTTCTAGTGGCAAGATTGAAGCTGTCGCACAACAAGAATTTTCGCAAAAGTATCCTAAAGACGGCTGGGTAGAGCACGAGCCAGAGGAAATTTGGGAAAGCGTGCTATTTACTCTTAAAGATGTTTTTAAAAAGTGCTCACTTGCGCCATCGGATATTGCCTCAATTGGCATTACCAACCAACGTGAAACCACATTAGTGTGGCACAAGTCGACAGGTAAAACGGTATACCCCGCCATTGTATGGCAAGACCGACGCACCGCTCAGCAATGCCGAGACTTGAGCAGTGATGAGGAGTTTGTCTCTTATATCAACTCCACCACAGGGCTTCTATTAGACCCCTATTTTTCAGCCACAAAAGTGGCGTGGATTTTAGACAACGTAGAAGGTGCAAGAGAACAGGCTGAAAACGGAGACTTGTTGTTTGGCACGGTAGACAGCTACTTGATATGGCGATTAACCGATGGTCAGTCGCATAAGACTGATGCCACTAATGCCTCGCGCACAATGCTATTTGATATTAATAAGCAGCAATGGGATAAACGTTTACTAGAGCGCTTCAATATTCCTAGCAGCATGTTACCAGAGGTAATGGATTGCGCCGCTGACTACGGCGTAATAAACGAGGATATTTTAGGAAAAGCCATTCCAATTCAGGGAGTAGCCGGCGATCAGCAAGCGGCGCTTGTAGGGCAGGCATGCTTTCAAAAGGGGATGGCTAAAAGCACCTACGGTACAGGTTGCTTCATGATCCTCAATACAGGAAACACTCCCCTTCAGTCTAAAAACAGACTGCTTACTACAGTTGGATATCGCATTAATGGTGAAACCACTTATGCACTAGAGGGCAGTATTTTTATGGCCGGAGCCACAGTTCAGTGGCTACGAGATGGTCTCAAGCTGATTGGCGATGCCGCAGAATCTGAGGCATTAGCGCAGCGTGCAAGACAAGACAACGGCGTGTTCTTAGTACCCGCCTTTACTGGATTAGGCGCTCCCTATTGGGATCCGGATGCCAGAGGCGCAATTTTGGGTCTTACTCGAGATACGGGTATCAGTGAAATTGTCGCAGCAGGCTTGCAATCGGTTTGCTATCAAACCAAAGATCTTCAAAAAGCCATGGAAAGTGATGGCGCGCGGCCTACCAATATTCGCGTAGATGGCGGTATGTCTCAAAACGATTGGGTAATGGGCTTTCTTTCTGACGTGCTAGGTGCAGAAGTTGAAAGACCCGAGGTCACTGAAACTACGGCATTAGGCGCAGCGTTCCTTGCTGGTTTGCAACACGGTATTTTTGACTCCATCGATGACTTAACCCAGTGCTGGAAAAGCGACAGAGTTTTTACTCCCCGTTTATCAAAAGCAGAACGGGATCAAGCCTATGGTGGCTGGAAAGAAGCTGTAGATCGAATTCGCTGTAACTAAAACTCCTTATTTTTCCAAATGTTAATAAAGCGTTGTAATAAGATGTCCTTTTTTTATACAAAAAAAGTTTTTATAACATTGTAATTACATTGTCTTTTTGTGCTAGTATTGAAAACAAGGTAAACGTTTCACCTGTTGCCTTGTAAAAATTAGCGTATATTTTTCATAATGTTACAAAATTAAAATTAGAAAAATATAGCACTTAATGTGTAAAAGTAATGTTAACAAGCTCGAAAGGCGCGCACTAAAACGTAATTTGAGTGAAAAATACGTTAATACGTAGCCTACTCACGGAGAAAACACAGTGACACATAAAACAAACACATCACAATTCAGCCCAATGGCAAAACGCTCCCTATTGGGTGTTGCTATCGCTGCTGCCCTGCATTCGCCCATCGTGTTGGCGCAAGATTCTGCGTCACAAAATGTAAAAGATGCACCCGTTGAAATTATTGAAGTGCGCGGCATTGTTAGCAGTTTAAAACGCGCAATGGCCGACAAGAAAGAAAACCTAGCCGTTTCCGATGGCATTGCTGCTGAAGACTTAGGCAAATTTCCAGACCTTAACGTTGCAGAGTCGTTGCAACGTATCACTGGTGTGTCGATAGACAGAAACGGTGGTGAAGGCCAACAAGTAACAGTTCGTGGTTTTGGCCCACAGTTCAACACCGTTTTAGTGAATGGTCGTCAGCTAGCAACTGATGCAGCTGGTCGTGCCTTTAACTTTGATATCCTTGCTGCTGATCAAATTACAGGCGCAAGTATTTATAAAAGTGCTGTTGCCAACCTGCAATCTGGTGGTATCGGCTCTACAATTAATATCTCTACCGCTCGTCCATTTAACTACGATGGTTTCCAAGCGGTTGGTATGGTGAAAGGCATGTACGAAAGCCTTTCTGAAGAAACTGCTCCACAAGCGTCATTCTTAGTGAGTAATACTTTTGCCGACGATAAAGTCGGGTTGTTATTAGCCGCTTCACATCAAGAACGCCAAGTACAAATAAATCGTATTCAAACTGCAGGCTGGCGTCCAGGTCTTACTCTGTCTAACAGAAATGATGGCATTATTGCGGATAACGTATACCTTCCTCGAAACTGGGATCAACTTGTTGATCAGCAAGACAGAACACGTACTAACGTTTCACTTGTTGCGCAATACGCGCCTTCAGATGACGTAACAATTACTTTAGACGGCTTTGTGTCTAAGTTCGAAGTAGATTCGCAAGTGACAGATCTAGCATCATGGTTTGAGCCGGATCGCGTAGGTTCTGCACAAATTTCTGATAATGGAACTGCAATACAGTTCACTCAAGAAATTGACCTACACCAAGGAAGCGGTAACCCAGCGTCTGACTTTGTATCATCAAGCCGTGGCGTTCGTGATGTGACTACTGAAGGCTTCGATATCAACGTTGAATGGCAAGTAAGTGATGCATTATCAGCAACCTTCGATATCTCTAATTCAACAGCTGAAAACGACATTGCAGGCGAAGGTCGCTTTAACGTTGTCGGTATTATTAACAACTACTCGTTTGACGGAACTGGCAGTACACCAACGGTTGCACACGATGGTTTTGGTAATGGCCAACTACCTGACATTTCTCTTAACCGTCTTCACTACAATGACTTAGGGAATACCCAAGCGACTGAAGATGAAGTGACTGAATACAAAGCAGACTTCACCTATATGTCTGACTCAGATGTGTTCCGCAAAGCTGACTTCGGTATTTTATTATCTGAGCGTGAGAAGTATGTTTACCAAGAATTTGGTTCACAATGCGCATTCTGTGGTTACGCAACACCTGCGCCAGTTGATGCATTAAATATCCGTCCGTTTACTGCACAGAATTTCTTCAGCGGATTAATTGATACATGGTACACCTACGACGGTGATGCATACCTTGACTTCTTAGCATCACAAGGTGCGCCAGTAATCCCAACATTACAGCCAAACTACTACAATATTGAAGAAGACGTCACGGCGCTTTACGCACAGTTTGAGTTCGGCTATGACATTGGCGATATGCCGCTTACTATGAACTTCGGTGCTCGCTACGAAGAAACCGACGTTGCAGTATCAGCAGTACAAGCGTTCATCTCGGATGTTGTCCCTACCACCGATTTAACATTGTTTGCGAATCGATTTGCTCCGGCCAATGACATTACCGGTACCTCGTCGTACTCAAACTTGCTACCTAGCTTGAACGTGAAGTTGGAAGTGCAGGAAGATATGTTGGTTCGCTTCTCTCGCTACGACTCGCTAACTCGTCCAACAATGGCACAAATGTCGCCAGCGACAACATTTAACGAGCCGCGTAGACAGAACTTGCAGGCGAGTGGCGGTAACCCAGGCCTTCAACCTTTTGAAGCAGAGAACTGGGATTTATCGTTTGAATGGTATTACAGTGACGATTCAGTTTTCTCTTTTGCATTCTTTAGCAAAGACGTTCAAAACTTTATCGTAACGCTATCGGGTAATGAAATTTATTCAATGACCGATAGAAGCCCGCTTAACGGCTATCGTTGTGCTGAAGCAAACTGTGCTGAAGGTTTATCGTTAGACGCGCAAAACCCTGACCGCGATGTGGTTGCAGAGACTGAAGAATTGAACGGCGAGAGTGAGGTTTATACCGTTACTCGTCCTCAAAACGGTGAAACAGCAACAGTTAACGGTTACGAAATTGCGCTAACTCACATTTGGGATAACGGTTTCGGTGTTACTGCGAACGCGACTGTAGTAAACAGTGATATAGGTGTTAGCGGCGACACTGCACAAACGTTTGCCTTACCAGGCCTTGGTGATTCGCAAAACCTCATTGTTTTCTATGAGCGTGACGCGTTCCAAGCCCGTGTTGCATTCAATAACAGAGAGTCATTCTTGTTTGCACTTGATAACACGTCTGTTGGCGGTGCTACTGGCGAACCGGTGACTACTGAAACTTACGGTCAGTGGGATGTGAGCGCTAGCTACGACATCAATGAAAACTTCTCAGTATTCTTTGAAGGTATCAACGTGACTGAGGAAGAGCTTACCCAAGTGGGTCGCTTCCCAGATCAAGTTTATTCAATTGAAGATAATGGCTCTCGTTACGCAGTAGGTGTTCGAGGCTCATTCTAAAAGTGTGTGTTTTGGCAGGGTGAAAACCCTGCCTTTTATTCACAAGCTTATTGGAAAATGAATAAGTTTATGAATAAATGTAGCAAAACTAATTGGCAGTAATTTCTCATGAATTCTTCGACCAACACATCATCCAAACAACGTATTGTCATTGTTGGCGGTGGCACTGCAGGTTGGCTAACTGCAGCCATTGTTGCGGCAAAACACAAAGTGGCGAAAGGTCAGTGTGGTTTAGACATCACCTTAGTTGAGTCTAGCGATATTCCTACCGTGGGCGTTGGCGAAGGCACTTGGCCTACCATGCGAAATACGTTGAAAGACATTGGGTTGTCAGAAAAAGAAGTATTCAAGCGATGCTCTGCAGCATTTAAACAAGGCGGCAAATTTGTTAACTGGGTAAAGGGTAATGGCGACTTTTATTATCATCCCTTCACCGTACCGCTAGGGTATGGCCGTGTTGAAATGGCCCCTTATATTAATAACATTGCCGACTTTGCTAATACTACTAACTTCCAGCAGCACGTATGCGAGCAGAATATGGCGCCGCGCACGCTGAATGAAGAAGAATATAGTAGCGCCCAATCAAACTACGCCTACCACCTAGACGCCGGTGCATTTGCCGACATGCTAAAGTCTTTTTGCAAAGAAGAGTTGGGCGTACAGCACAAAGTTGCCACCGTTGAGCAAGTGTCTGCGACCTCGTCAGAGCATATAGAAAATATTACGCTGGATGACAACAGTACGCTTCATGCAGACCTCTTCGTAGATTGCTCTGGCTTTCGCTCTATGTTGCTAGGCGAAGCACTTCAAGAGCCCGTAGTGTCTGTAAACGATGTACTGTTTAACAACTCTGCAATCGCGCTACATGTGCCTTACGAAGATGACTTTGAGATTAAGCCATACACGCAAGCTACCGCTCAGGAAGCCGGATGGATATGGGATATTGGCCTCTCATCTCGAAGAGGCGTGGGTCACGTTTACTCCACTGACTTTACCGATGATGGGCGGGCTGAAGAGTTGCTCCGTCGCTATGTGGGTGATGAAAAGGGCAAGCTAAATGCACGTGTTATTCGGTTTGACTCAGGTTATAAAAAGAGAATTTGGAAAGGTAATTGTATCGGTGTTGGTTTGTCCGCTGGCTTTGTTGAGCCTCTAGAAGCCACAGCACTTATGCTAATAGAAATCTCAGCGAGGTATATTGCCGAGCAAATGCCGACGCCAGCTTCAGCAATGCCAATTATTAGCCAGCGCTTTAACAAACAAATGCAGTACAGATGGCAACGTATTATCGACTTTTTAAAGCTGCACTACATTTTCAACCAACGTAGCGAGCCATACTGGCAAGCCAATCGAGACATTGCGTCAATTCCTGATTCGTTGAAAGAAGATCTCGAAATTTGGAAGTATCGTGGGCCGCAAATAGCTGATTTTTCAGCAGCAATAGAACTATTTCCCGCTGCAAGCTATCAGTACGTGCTTTATGGAATGGGCTTCTCACCTGATTTCTCACTGCAGTCGCATTTCTATACCGAACGGGACTTAGCTGACAGAGTCATGAAACAGAATCAACTGATAACACAGCAAAAACTGAGTAGCTTACCGAATCATAGAGACTACATAGAGCAGTGGTTAGCTAGCTAAAAGAGAATAAGAATGCCAAATTTTGAAGTTTTAACTGCTGATAAACACAGCGATGTTCGTGTCGACGAAGACAAGTTAGCCAAGACATTTGCTAACTTCCACTTAGTTAATATAGAGATTAAAGAAGCGGTTCAAGCCTCTAGTGAATACCCACTTTTTTTCAGTAAAGTGAGTAATCAGCAGCGCTGGACTATTTCAGCACTTTGCGGCTTTGCGCCGAAAGAAAACGTGTTTGAAACTCAAGGCACATGGCTTGCGCACGTTACACCGCTAAGTTTGCGTACGTTGCCCTTCACCTTGAGTTTTGAAAGCAACCCCACGACTCCCGAAACCTTGTTGGATATGGATTCACCGGCAGTTGCGAAAAACAATACTGAAAAAGACAGTGGAGACGCCTTGTTCTTATCAAGTGGTCGTCCAACTGCTTATTTAGATAATAAACAAAAATTGCTTAAAGAGCGCGTTGATGCAATGCAGCAAACTGCATCCTTGTTAAGCGAGCTTGCTGAGTTAGCGCTTATTCAACCAACCGACTTACTGATTGAATATGCAGATAAAACGCAGCAGCGCGTTGGCGGCCTAGCCATGCTTAACGAAGAACGGCTCCAACAGCTCTCACCCGATACGCTCTCTGCTCTCAATAAGAAAGGGGTGCTCTCAGTTCTATTTAATATTCTGGGCTCAGTGTTTCAAATAAACCGTGTTATTAGGCTCCACAACACAAAATTCCCTACTCGCCTCATAAGCAATGTGAAGTTCGAGATTAGCAAACCGTAATTTTTCTAGGAGTACGTGAATGTTTTCCAGCACGATTCAAGTGTCTGTTTTTGTGTTCGTTACCGCGCTAATTGGTTTTTTAACGTATTTGAGTTGTCGTGGACAAAATAGAAATGCGCAAAACCAAAACCGTGAGTTCTTTCTTGCCGGTGGCGGCTTAGCTTGGTATTTCATAGCGGGCAGTATTACGTTAACAAACTTAAGTACCGATCAACTTGTTGGTATGAACGGAAACCAAATGGCGCTTCTCTCGCTGTGGGAGTTTTCTGCAGTGGTTGGTTTATTTGTACTGGCAAAAGTGTTTCTTCCTGTTTACTACAAGTTTAAATGCACTACGACTACCGAATTACTTGAGCTTCGGTATAACGATAAGCACATTCGTGCAGTGATCAGCGTATTATTTTTTGCGGGCAGCGCACTTATCTTTTGTCCAGCGGTCATTTATTCTGGCTCCCTGTTTATGCAATCAATGTTTAATGTAGAGCTACCATTGATGTATATCGCGGTTATCTTTGTGGTTGTTGGCGCACTGTATGCCATCTTTGGCGGCCTACGAGCTGTTGCCGTTTCAGATACGTATTCCGGTGTTCTGCTGCTGACCATGGCGGTTATTGTTTTAATTCTCGCGTTACAAGCTATTGATTACAACTTTGACGGTATTCCACAAGAGCGCCTTACGCTTATCGGCGATAATGACTCCCCTATTCCATGGCACACCCTGCTAACGGGCATGATTTTTATTCAGATGTTTTACTGGGGTACGAATCAGGTAATTACGCAACGAGCGATGGCCGCGCCATCGTTAAAAGAGGCGCAAAAAGGTGTATTCGCCGCAGCAGGCATTCGTTTATTAATTGTTCCTGCAATCATCGTGATTCCTGGCATAGTGTCTTACAAGTTGTTCGGCGACATTGGCGATAGCGCCTACGGCAAGATTGTAGCAACCGTTCTTCCAGACTGGTTATCCGGCGTATTTGCTGCGGCAATGGCGGCGGCAGTACTGACTACCTTTAACAGTAACCTGAACTCAGCCACTGCGCTTTATGTTTGCGATATTCATGAGAGTTACGTTAACAAAGCGCCTAACGTACCTAAATTAAGCGGTTACGTTACGGTATTGCTGTGTTTAATTTCATTAGCGCTGATCCCTGTTTATCAGCAGGCCGACAGTATTATCAATCTAGTACAGAAACTTTATGGTCTATTAAGTATGCCAATCCTTTCTGTGTTCATTGTTGGTCTCTTGTTTAGAAACGTTCATGCGTTTGCTGCTATTGGCGCTGTTACCTTTGGCGTTTCTTTTTATGCATTTGTCAGTTTTGAAGCATCGCCGTTTTACGCACCATTTGGCTTGCATTATATCCACCTTATGTTTGCAACGCTTATAGGCTGTGTGTCATTCGCACTCATTGTGAACAGGGTCATCTTTAGACAAAAAGCGGAATTTTCAATGGCGCTAAATAGCGATAGTCCTTTTGAAGCAAGCACTATTGAAAATCAAAGCACTGTTGAAAACAAAAACGCCTAGCTTTTCTGTAAGTATCTTTTAAGAGGGTACGCTGCGTACCCTCTTTTGTTTATCAAGCGATGCATTAACTATGCTTTGTTGTTGCTAGAGAACTTTTGCGCTGGATTGACGTTACTGCCACGTACTATTTCGCTCTCTTTTTCGCACAATGGATAGCTAATCCGCCAGCATCTGTGTTCAACCTATTTTTAACGCCGAGGTTTATATGTCTTCTTCACCTTCATTCGTAAGATTATGTAATGAGTTCACAACGCTCATCTTTGACTGCCAAGGCCGTATGCCAAAAGTCATCTATTACGGCGCCCCACTCAGCGATTCCACCACGCCTGAAATGCTCAGTATTTTAAACACCCGTCAAGAAGCCAAGTGTGCACCGGTTATCGAGCCTCCTATCAGCTTGGTGCCTACTCATGGTGAAGGATGGACCGGACAACCAGGCCTTGAAGTGTCTGGCGATAAAGACCAATGGTCTGCCGGCTTTAGCCTTGTAGAAACAAAACAGAACGGCACGTCAGTAGAATTTGTTGGTGAAGACCAACGTAGAGGCATGCGACTAGTTACAACGGTGAGTTTAGACGCCAATACTACCGTAGCGTCTTTTTGCTCGCGTATAGAAAATACGGGGCACACAGCGCTTCACCTTGGCTATTTAAATGCTGCAAGCCTGCCGCTTCCCACTTTGGTTAATAAAATTAAAACCTTTGAAGGTAGATGGTCAGCAGAATTTCAAACAAGCGATCACGACCTCTTTTTTGGCAGTTACGTGAGAGAAAACCGCCGCGGTAAAACCTCCCACGACACCTTCCCAGGTTTAATTGCCTACCCTCAAGGCACGGGGGAATTGCAGGGTGAATGTTACGGCTACCACTTAGGTGCATCAGCCAATCACAAATTGCGTGCAGAGCTTATGGCAGATGGTAGAAGCTATGTCCAGTTTGGCGAATTATTGTTCCCAGGTGAAGTCGTACTTTGTGAAGGTGAAAGCTATACCACCCCCGTTTTGTACACCGGCTTTGGCAGTGATGGTTTCTCCTCTCTTTCACAGCAGTTTCATCAATATATACGTAGCAATATTTTGCAGCACAGCGCTGAGTCTAAGCCTCGCCCTGTGCATTACAACACGTGGGAAGGCATTTATTTCGACCACGACGAAGCAACCTTAAAAGCCCTTGCTGACAAGGTGGCGCCGTTGGGGATTGAGCGTTTTGTGCTTGATGACGGCTGGTTTAAGGGGCGACGTCATGACAAAGCAGGCCTTGGCGACTGGTTTGTAGATGAAGAGATTTATCCAGAGGGGCTTGACGGGTTAATAGACCACGTAACGGGGTTGGGAATGGAGTTTGGCATTTGGTTTGAACCTGAAATGGTGAACCCAGATAGTGACCTGTATCGCAATCATCCTGAATGGGCACTGCAAAGTGAAAACAATCCTCACGTGCCGTTTAGAAATCAGTATGTACTTGATCTGACCAACACCGACGTTGTTGAATATCTGTATAAGGTGATTACCGATATACTCGCCGCGTACCCTAAAATTAGCTACATTAAATGGGATATGAACCGCGACGTTAATCACCCTGGTAATCTGCACGGCAAGCCTGCCATGCATGGCCAAATGGCAGCGCTATATGCGCTAATCGACCGCGTAAAGGGCGCACACCCAGGGCTTGAAATTGAGAGCTGCTGCTCGGGCGGTGGACGTATCGACTTAGGCATACTTCCTCATACTGATCGCTTTTGGACCTCAGATTCAAACGATGCCTTAGATAGGCTGTATATTCAGCGTGGCTGCTCATTCTTTTTCCCCTCAGAGGTAATGGGTGCCCATGTAGGCCCACGTGACTGCCACATTACCGGTAGACACTTACCCATCGAAATTCGTTCTGCTGTCGCAATGTTTGGCCACATGGGTATTGAAATGGACCCTCGTGAACTGACTGAGCACGAAGAAAGCGTACTTACCGACGCCATTTCACTTTATAAGCGCATACGTCCCCTTACTCATAGCGGCGACTTGTTCCGCATGGATGACGATGGCCTCAACGTTAAGTTTGGTTATGTGTCTAAGAATAAAGAGGAAGGTGTTTTTGCTTATAACAGTGTACAAGAAACCCGTCGTACTACCCCTACTCGCTTCTACTTTGCTGGGCTAGATGCCAATAAGCAATATGCGGTTGAAAGAGTGTGGCCTGAGGTACTCAAAGAGTACACGCCCTCTATTTTACAACAGCTAGATGGAAAGGTTTTTACTGGTGAGGTGCTAATGAAGTACGGCATGCAGTTGCCCGTGCTCTTCCCAGAAACAGCGCTTATCTATTCAGTGAAAGCGGTGTAAATCGAAAAAACTAACAGCCTGAACGTTATGTTTACTGCGTTCAGGCTGTTTTTAATAAAACGGCTTTAAGCCCGCTTTTTAATCTTCTTTTTTAACCCTTTCAGAATTTTTGAAAAACGTTCGCCCTCGTCTCCATTGATAAGCGCCAGCGTACTTTTCGCTTTCTCTATGTCATTGGCATTTAAGCGCAGCTCTGCGAGTCGCAGACGGGCCCAATTTACACTTGGCAGGCCTGCTGTATCGATATTCGTTGTATTAAAGCCATCGATATACTGCTCTAATGCAGCAATGCCCGTGTTGGTAAATTCGTCGCTGTTTAGCGCTACTTGACCAATGCGGTATTTGCCGTACAGCAAATTGCTTTCGCGCTGTTCGTACTCGTCCCATTGCGCCGAATCTTTGCTTTCTACCGTTGCTACCGACATTCCCATTAATGGCGACAGCGCTTCAAAAGCGTGGCTGTATTTTTCAGCAGATAAATAGTGACTGCCTAATTCAAAGTTAGCTCGTAAGGCCGATGCCTCATTCTGTGCAAGCGCGTCGTAAATAGCGCGCGCTTGGTCTTCATTATCATCTTTAAGATAGAAGCTTGCCAAAGCAAATTGGCCTTCTACGCTATCAATGGTGGCGATCTTTTCTGCCAACTTTTTCGCTTCATCCATATCACCACCGGCAATGGAAGGAGCAACTAAATGAAATTGCATTAGGGCGCGATAAACCGCAATCTCGTCAGGCGCGATAACAATTGCTTGCTCTAAGCTGCTTTTGGCTTTTTTTGCATAACCCAAAGCTGAAAAGATGCTGTTTGAGGCTTGTGCTCCCATTACGTTGGCATGGGTATGAAAGGCACGGTAATCTTTGCTGTAGCTTGCTATAAACTCTTCAGCTACTTCTTCGGCATCGTCTAAGTCTGTGTTCATTAGTGCTGAAATCAGCAAATTATATTGCTCAGGGCTTTTTCCTTTTACGTCCTCCAGCTTATCAATAACACGCTCCCAGTCTCCTTGGCGGGCATACATTTCAAGGTTGGTAAGCTCTGCACTTTTCGCAGACGATGTTGATACTGAGCTATCAGCAGCGAATGATGTGCTCAACGGGGTGATTGATAGCATGGTTGATAAAAGGGCAGCGCATGCTCGTTGCGATGCAGGATAATTCAATTTCATAGCAATTCCTTTTGGGAAAATAATGGTGTCGAGACACTGTCACAGCAATGGTTACTGCACACTAAACTTGATGCATTGTGTGCTAGATATTAGGTTGGTGCTTACACTTATATTGACTCTGTTTACATTAACCTATGCTGAACAATATTCCAGCAATTAGTTGTAACAAGAGTTATAACAGTGTGCGATTACGCACATTATAAGTCTCGCTGAGTTGGGAATTATCTATGCGGACTGGTATTACCGTTTCGCAAGAGAAATAAACGAACAAGAAAGGCATAAAAAAGGGGCTCATAGTAAAGCCCCTTAGCGGGTAACAAACAAACTCTCTAACAAAAAGTTTTTAAAACAGAATCACTTTCCGCCTTTTCCTTCCATAAGCAACCCTAACGCCCAGCGGTTATCGAAACCCTTCCAAGGCGCAGGCGTTTCACCACCGCTTGGTACCTGGTCACTACTGCCCGTTACCTCTAAAAAGGCACAGTAATCTGGCATGGCTTTTACGTGGCAGTTCATGAGCGCTAAAGCAAAGTGTTCGTTAATAGCATTGAGCTTTTGCTCTTCCCATGCGGGCTCTATGTAGCTACCCAAGTCGAACTCACTGCTATACGCTTCTTTAGGCGCCGGGTGAGGTGCGACATTATGACGTGCGTTTTTAATGGTCAGTAACTTTGTATCTTTGTGAGCTGCGTGATCAAACAACCAACGAATACCATCGTAGCCTGAAATATCGTCGTTATCACCAGCGACAAACAGCACAGGTACGTCAATGTCAGATAGGGACTTTGTATCAAACAACTGCTGTTGTCCGCCCCAAGGCGCAAGAGCTAAGGCAGCTTTCCATGCTGGTAATGTGTCATCACTTGAAGGCTTGCCACCTGCGCACGTATTTAAGGCCGCTTTTACCAACTGAACTGTTGCAGGGTCTTGTGTACCGGTAAAGGTGGCAGCTGTGGTATCGTTAAATGCGTAACAACCCCCAACTGTACTCATTGCGCCATATCCACCCATCGAGTAACCAATTACTCCTGCTCGAGTTTCGTCAACTTCATCTGCAAAAAAGCTGTGTTGAGCCACCGCATTAAGCGTGAACACCTGATCTCGTGAGCGATTTAATAGCGTGCTTGGAAACCCACTGTAAGGGCTTTCTGCAAAATTAACGTCTTTGTTTGTTGAGTCTGTATGGTCAATGGCAGCAACTACATAACCATGAGAAGCCAAGTGTTCACCAAGATAATGCATCAGTGTACGGTAGCCGGTATAACCGTGAGAGATTATTACAATAGGATAGTTTTCGTCCGTCGCCATAATGGGGGCATCGCGATAAGCATCAGCTTGAATTTCAAAAGACTTACCGCTGCGTGTTTCATCGCTATATACGGCTAATTTTGACTCTGCTAAGTCAGTTGATTGAGATGCGGGATACCAAACCTCGAGGGTTAACTCACGCTTTACCATCTCTCCTGACATTGTCATTGCCGCTTCGGGATAAGCAACTTCAATTGTTTTTACCCCTACAGCCAATTCACCACTTTCGCTAAGCTCGGGCATCACCTCAGCTGGGAAATCTTTATAAACAGTTTGCGCAGAAAATGCGGTCGCAGAGAATGTAGCAGTAATAAGCATAACGCTCGTGCTGCAAAGTAGGGATAACGTTTTCATAATTTGCTAATAGGTTGTTAATTAGTAGGCATAGCTATATTACTTTATTGGCATCAACAAGCAAGCAAGCCGCTATTTTTTACATTAATTGTTACAACTAAGTTATTTCTATTGAATATTATGAGCGCCACAAAAAGGTAAACGTATAACCTTTTACCGGTTTTTTGAGTAAAGTACGGTAAAAATAGCCGTGTCGGTGATTGCGAGACTTTGAAAATATGAATGTGAGAACGGAAGAGAGTGTGAAGCTAAAACCTTAAGAAGCGAGCCGTGAGCAGCGGGCTGCGAGCAGTGATAAAAAGATAAAGTAATAAAGCGATAAGGAACCTGGCTCCTGTTTACCTAGTGCAAAATTTGCCAAGTCAATAAATGTGTTGCGTACTTCAGGACGGAACGGGAGACGTAAAAAAGCCCAGCTACTTAGCTGGGCTTTTTAAAAATGTCTTCAAACTAAACTCAATCCTAATTCAGCTTTTCTCGCTGAAATCAGCCAGCCTTAATTAGAAATTAAACAGGCCGTTTGAGTATTCCTTAAAATGGTTATTTTAAAATGGAATATCGTCGTCAAAGTCAAAGTCTGGCTCTGCCATTGGCGGAGTTTTAGGCTGAGGCTGATTACCACCTTGAGGAGCAGCTTGATTGAAACCGCCGCCTTGGTTTTGGTTGTAACCACCTTGTTGGCCGCCTTGCTGCTGACCGCCCTGAGCTGGTGCTTGATTATAGCCACCGCCCTGGTTCTGGTATCCGCCGCCTTGGTTATTTTGTTGACGTTGGTAACCGCCGCTACCACCACCAGCTTCACCGCCACGACCGCCAAGCATTTGCATTTGGTCTACGATGATCTCTGTGGTGTATTTGTCATTGCCTTGCTGATCCTGCCATTTACGGGTTTGCAATTTACCTTCTACGTAAATCTGCGAACCTTTTTTCAGGTATTCTCCAGCAATTTCAGCCAAGCGACGATACATAGTGAGTCTATGCCATTCTGTACGCTCTTGCGGTTGCCCTTGTTGGTCTTTCCAGCTTTCGCTGGTTGCAAGACTCAGGTTCGCAACGGCGTTTCCGTTCGGCATGTATCTTACTTCAGGATCATTACCAAGGTTTCCTACAAGAATTACCTTGTTCACGCCTTTCGTTGCCATTGATGTCTCCTGTAACGTGTTTATTGGCTTGCTGCGTAGCAACGCTTATTTTAAAGCGCCGCTATTTCGACTTCATCAAAGTTCGACAGCAACAAGCACGAAAGTTCATAGTTTTGAGCCCTGTAGTATATCGTATTTTTCCAGGGAAAAATGAAGTTTTTGTCGATGCATTTATTCACAAATAAACGCTATCAAAGTTTCTCATTTCCGTCTTCTGAACTTTCGCTCTGTTTAACTAGCCTCTTTGTAACAGTGCGCTTTCAACAAGGTTCGTTCTAAAAGAGTGTGTGAAAGCTTAATCCTTTACCACCACGCGCTGTAAAAAGCGATAAGTATGAATACCACTGCAATAGCCGCAATATTAAACCCTTTAGTGGTATCGAACTGCACATCAGAGAGCTCTACGGCATTTTCGTGGACGCCCTTTTTCTCCATAAGAGAGACGATGACAGCCACCGCTACGCACAGTAAAAATACAATACCTACTCGGTCAATAAACGGAAGCTCGGGCCAAAACTGCCTAAACACGATGCTTAAAATAAATGAGCCCAGTGCCGCAAGCAGCCCGCCATTAGCCGTAGTGTGTTTCCAAAACATACCTAAAATGAAGAGGGCACAAATACCTGGCGTAAAGAACCCGGTGAACTCTTGAATATATTGAAAGGCTTGGTCGAAATTACCTAATAGTGGCTTAGCAGCAACCATAGCAATAATTAACGCGACCAAACTTACCGTGCGTCCTACTTTGACATAGTGTTGCTGTGACTCATTAGGACGTTTGTCTTTGTAAATGTCCATTGTAAAAATGGTCGATACGCTGTTTGTCATAGACGCAAGGGACGACACAATAGCCGCAACAAGAGCTGCAAAAATAATTCCCTTCAACCCAACAGGCATAAGCGTCATGAGACTAGGATAAGCCTGGTCGGGCTTTGCTAAATCGGGTACCAACAGCACAGCGGCAATACCTGGCAGCACAACAATTAACGGCATCAAAAGCTTTAAAAATGCCGCGAAAGCAATGCCTTTTTGCGCTTCTTGCAGGCTCTTAGCAGCCAGGGTTCTTTGAATAATATACTGATTAAAGCCCCAGTAAGACAGGTTCATGATCCACATACCGCCTACGAGTACAGAAATACCGGGAAGGTCCATATAGTGCGGGTTATCTTTTGATAATATCATGTCGAACTTACCCGGCAGCTGCTGGGTTAAATCAACAAAGCCTTGAATTGGCCCGTTTCCACCGCTGATAAGATTAAGCGCGGTATAAGAGAGGAATAACCCGCCAAGCACCAATAACACTACCTGAATAATATCGGTAAGCGCCACTGCTTTTAGCCCGCCATACAGCGAGTAGGCCAGCGAAAATAGCCCTAAAAATATCATGCCGTACATCATGTCGACACCGGCAATAGTGTTGATGGCTAATGCGCCTAACCACAGCACGGCAGTGAGGTTAACAAACACATAAACGCCTAGCCAGAATACGGCCATTACTTTACGAACGCGGTGATCGTATCGCTGCTCCAAAAATTGAGGCATGGTATATATTTTGTGTTTTAAAAATATAGGTAGAAAATACTTACCCACTATAATTAACGTGATGGCCGCCATCCATTCGTAAGACGCAATAGCTAGCCCTATTTGGTAGCCCGAGCCAGACATTCCTATTATTTGTTCTGCGGATATGTTGGCAGCAATAAGAGACGCGCCAATGGCCCACCAAGGTAAACTAGAGCCCGCTAAGAAGTAATCGTTGGTATCTTTCTCATGCCCCTTTTTTTCCCGCGACACCCACCAGGCTATACCGATAAGCGCGATAACGTATATCACAAACACGGTGATATCTAGTGATGCTAATTTCATAGTTTACTCACGATATTTCAATACAATGATGATTAAAGCGCAACGAAACATGTTTCATAAGACCTGTAGGACTAAAGCTCGGTGGCCTTTAAAACGCAGGTGAAAAGCTCTTCATTGTTGTTTTTATTACGCTTATTTGAAGTCAGTGATAACATATTTATCACATTTTAGACCAGCCCGCTTAGATAATTACCCACTGAGCGAGATTTAAAATGTGCGTAATCGCGGCGTGTTACCGCAGGCAAAAAAAAGCCGCTCTCCAATAATGCGGCTAAGGGACACAAATAAGCGGTCAAAGATGGGGAAATAATTTATGCAAAGGCCCCCTGTGTGGCAGTGCATACGTATATATCAGCGTGATAATTCGTCTCATCGAAGTACTTATCAGCCACTAATTGTTTCACAGCATCAACAGTATCTGTTGGAACTAGCGCAACAACACATCCTCCAAAACCGCCACCGGTCATACGCACGCCGCCAGTAACACCAAGTAACTCATCAATGATGGTGACAAGGTAATCAATTGGGGGCACCGTTATTTCAAAATCGTCTCGCATAGACACATGAGATTCGGCCATGGCCTTACTCACCGTTTCAATGTCACCGACTTTTAACGCATTGCTTGCTGACAAGGTTCGCTTGTTTTCGGTAATAATATGTTTAGCTCTGCGGTATACCACCTCGGGCATATGCGGCTTTGCAGCTTCAAGCATATCAATATTGGCTTCGCGCAATGAGGGTACACCGAGTAATGACGCTCCCTGCTCGCACTGCTGACGGCGAAGGTTGTATTCACTGTCTACCAGGCCGCGCTTCACGTTTGAGTTTATGATGACAATTTGATGGCTGTCAGGTAGCGGTGAGTGTTCAATTGACAGCGACTGACAATCGAGCAACATAGCTTTACCTTCGTTACCCATTGCCGAGATAAGCTGATCCATAATGCCGCATGAGCAGCCCACAAAGGTATTTTCCGCTTTCTGACCTAGAAGTGCGGCCTTCACGCCATCGAGAGGCAACTGATATAGGGCACTCATTGCTTTTAGAATTGCTACTTCAAATGACGCGGAAGAACTTAAGCCAGCACCTTGAGGCACATTACCCGTGACTAATAGATTAGCACCACCAAATGCGGGAAAGTCCTGCTTAAGTACTTTAACCACACCGCGTACATAGTTTGCCCAACCTTGCTCATCATCATAGTGAATATCATCAAGGCTGAACGTATTTTGCTGATTCTCATAGTCCATTGCGGTGACAACAATGTTGTTATCGCTTCGCTTTGATGCAGCCACCCAGGTGCCAAAATTAATTGCCGCAGGAAATACGAAGCCGCCGTTGTAGTCGGTATGCTCGCCAATTAAATTTACGCGACCTGGTGCGTGAGCTATCAGTGTCGGTTCTTCTGCAAAGCTTTCTTCAAACGCTGAAGAGAGTATTTGGTTATCCATTCGCATTCTCATGTTTTTTATAGTGCACGCTGGAAAGTGCCTTCAATCTATCTGCGGCTTGTTCTGGCGTTAAGTCGCGCTGGGCCTCGGCCATCATTTCATACCCAACCATGAACTTACGTACACTCGCAGAACGAAGCAGTGGCGGAAAGAAGTGCGCATGTAACGTCCATTCAGGATGTGCTTGTTTATCAAATGGTGCGCTATGCCAGCCCATAGAATATGGAAATGACGTTTCAAACAAATTGTCATAGCGCGCGGTTATATCGCCAATAATTTGCGCTAGAGAAAACGATTGTTCGTCGGTTAATTTGTGCAGTGCTGTTACATCAAAGCGAGGCAGTAACAATGTTTCAAACGGCCATGCAGCCCAATACGGCACTACTACTATCCAGTCATCGTTTTGACATACAACGCGCTCTTGCTTTGCAACTTCTTGCTCAGCGTAGTCTAACAACAAAGGACGTTTGTGCTCGTTGAAATAAGCACTTAATTGTACAAGCTTTTTAGCCGGATCTGTCGGCACATGCTGCTGCGCCCATACTTGTCCGTGAGGGTGAGGATTAGAGCAGCCCATCATCGCGCCCTTGTTTTCAAACACCTGAACCCATTGATATTGCTCACCTAACTCTTCTGTCTGTGATTTCCAGCATGCTACAACGTCTGCACGCTCTTGGTCTGTCAATTCAGGGAGGGTTTTGCTGTGATCGGGAGAGAAACAAATAACTCGGCTACAGCCCTGTTCGGTTTCGAACTGAAAAAGCCCTTTTTTCTCGCTCAACACCACCGTGTCTTTCTTGAGCGCAGCAAAGTCGTTTTCAAAAACAAAAGTGCCGGCGTAATCAGGGTTTACCTCGCCGTTAACACGGGTATTGCCCGGGCATAAATAGCAGGTTGGATCGTAAGACGGTTTTTGCTCATTGTTAGGCTCTTCCGACTGCCCTTGCCATGGTCGTTTCGCGCGATGCGGCGATACCAAAACCCACTCACCTAATAGGGGATTGAATCTGCGGTGTGGATCATCTGACGGGTCGAATGGGCTTGCCATAGTCGCTCTCTATAAAAATGCGTTTTGTGGGCCGGTCACTAAGCCTCAGTGGCAAATAATGCGTGCGCCATACACAAAAGGTTAAACGTTTACCCAAAATAATATATCAATGCACTCAATTTATCAATGTTCAAATAAGGAAAAATAAATGTTAATTAAGGTAACATTTAGTGCTTATTCAATAGTCACGTGTGTACAGTCTCTTTTATAAGACCGCGTTTATTTTGTTACCGAGAAAGCGTAACGAATCTCCATGTCTAAAGGAGAATCTGGCGTAACTATACAATTTGGAAAGTGAGGCTTGTTCGGTGAGTCAGGGAAAAACTGAGGCTCTAAACACAATGCGCCCATTTGCTGCTGCGTTTTTAGATTACCTGTGTAGAACTGCAATCCTGGCAGATTGGTGTACAGCTTCATAATAAGCCCAGTGTCGCTGGCGCTCACTTCAGCTTGTGGCTGGGTGTGAGCACTTTGGCGCAGCACGTAGTTATGGTCGTACCCCCCTACTTTCTCAAAGAGTTCAGACGACGGCATATCATGCACATTCTTTCCTATTTGAGTGGGCTCTCTAAAATCAAAGGGGGTGTCGTTCACAGCAACAAACTCACCGTTTGGTAGCAATGTACTATCTGCATCGGTCACTTCATCTGCAGCGATAGTTAAGACAGTGCTTTCTACTGAGCTATCATGACTTAATGTGAAGTAGGCGTGTTGAGTAAAACTGAGCGGGGTTGCTTTATCGGTCGTTGCTTTGATATGTAAGCTAAGCTCATTGTCATTATTTAGGGTGTAGCAGGCGGTTACCGCTACGTTTCCAGGAAAGCCTCCTTCCCCATCGCCGCTGAGTAGCGTTAGCGTGACACTTGCGCTTTGGTCATCACAATGGGTTGACGAGGCCCAATTGCGTTTGTGAAAACCGGCATTACCGCCATGAAGGTTATGCTCGCCGTTGTTTTTATCAAGGTGATAGGTTGTGCCATTAAGACTAAAACACCCATTGCCAATACGGTTAGCGTATCGCCCTACAATAGCACCGCGATAACTCTCATCGGCCATGTATTCATCTATGGTGTCGAAAGTTTGAATACAGTGTTTGAGAGCGTTATTGGCATCAGGCATAGTAATTTCTTTTATAATACCGCCTAGGCTTAATATTTTTACTTCCATGTTGTTGGCGTTCGATAAGGTAAACATACTTACTTGTTCATCACTTAGTTGACCACTCGCTTTTCCGCCTATTTTACCGAAAGCCGACACCTGAATATTCATAACCCTATTTTCGCCTTTTATACTTACGTCTACACCACTGAATACATTGTAACAGCGCAACCTGTTTTCAAAGGGTATACGTTTTCAACAATTATTTGTAGCGCACGGGATAACATTTTGTATTTAAGTGCCGCTATTGAGTCAGAGTTATTCACTTACGTTTGAAACACAGCTTGCCGGCTTGATGAAAGCCCTAACTAACGGGTTGGAAATTTATCAATTTTTGTAAATATAATGTACGCTATAGGCATTATTTGGCCCTACTGACTGTGCTTTTACAGCCTTTTTACTCTTAAGCATCACCGTCAGCGAGCCTATCGTTAAAAATAAAAATAGAATTGCGAAAACGAAATGGCAACAATTAAAGATATAGCTCAGGCGGCAGGGGTTTCACTTGCCACAGTGTCTCGCGTAATCAACGACGGGCCAAAAGTAGGTAGCGATACGCGAAAACGCGTGAAAAAGATAATGGAAGAGATGGGTTATCGCCCTAACGCCAATGCACGAGCTTTGGTAACAAAGAAAAGCGCATCGCTGGGGGTTGTGATTGCCGAATTACACGATCCGTTCTTCGCCATGCTGGCTCATGGCGTAGAGTCAGTTACTCGCAAGAACAATGTCCAAATACTATTAAGTGCAGGCTCTATAGAAAAAGAGACAGAATTACGGGCTATAGAAACTTTGTTAGAGCATCGCGTTGAAGCCATGGTGGTTCACAGCAAGGCCCTTGATGATAAAACCCTTGTAGAGTTCTCAAAACAAGTGCCGGGTTTTGTACTCATTAACCGATATATTCCTGAAATCGCTAATAGATGCGTATGGCTAGACAATGTCACCGGCGGACGTTTAATGGCTGAATATGCGATTAACCAAGGTCACGAACACGTGGCGGTTATCAGCAGTCAGTACCGAATAGACGATCCTAATCAACGGCTTGAAGGTGTTCGCACCGCTATAAAGCACGCCAACCTAGTATTGCCTGAAAGCATGATTGAGTATGCAACGCCAGATCAAGAAGGTGGTGAACTTGCAATGCAGAACTTATTGGCCACAGGCGCTAAATTTACCGCCGTATTGGCCTATAACGATGCTATGGCGTCAGGTGCCATGACAATGCTACAAGACCACGGTATTGCGGTACCAGAACAGGTATCTGTAATGGGTTACGACGATGTTTTGTTAGCCAAATATTGCCGCCCCAAACTCACCACTTTGCGCTACCCTGTTGAAATGATGGCCTCAAAAGCTGCCGAGCTTGCCCTTAAGTATGCATCGGGGAAAAAGCCAGAAGAAGGTTTAACCTTCAAGTATACCCCCACTATTATCAAGCGTGACTCCGTAGTGAGAGTTTAAGCTTCCACCGTTAGCGGCTAATAACTATAAACGGCTAAAACAGCAACTTTAGACTTAAGTCTAAGACAGTATTGGGGAGACCATGCATTATGGTTATCCCCAATGTGACAAAGCTGTTGATCCTTCACACAATTACGATCAAATTCACCAGCGATCTACAATAATTTTGCTACAGCTATTGATTTTACTGACGTAACGTGATCGGATCAGTTGAGCTTACTTGATCTCGATCGCTTACTTTCATTGACTGTTAACATAGTTACCAACAAGGTTTTCCACTATTTATCCACAGGCAAAAAGTGAAATAAGGAGATGCAAGTTTAACGAGATGCTTTTTGACGAGATAGTTGAGATATGAAACGCCTGTATTCAGTAATCGCAAATTCTGAATTTAATGTGGCGTTATGGGTTGCATCAGGAATAACAGAGATGTGCTTTTGCTCACTCGCACTGTCGGCAAGAAGTTGTTCGCTGATTACTTGCGGGGTAATTTTATCCTTGGCACCGACGAGTAGCCAAAGCGGACCATCAAAATGCCTGAGAATGGGCGCAATCTGCATACTGTGAACTTCATCGTGCAGCCTCATTGCAGTAAATGAATTAGAAAAGCCTGGCACCATATTGGCGATTAAATCAGATATATTATTGAATGCCCCGTCTAATACCAACCCATCTATTTGCCTGTTAGCAGCCACATAACTCGCAAAATAACTTCCAATGCCCCGTCCATGAACAATAGTTGGTAAAGACGTATCGAAGGTATTTTTCACATAATCGAATTGCATTAATGCGTCTTTTTTAATCGCATTAATACTGAGCTTGTCGGCCTTTTCACTCGCACCAACACCTTGATAGTCGAGCCATAGGATATTGGCGGGCAGCTTACCTAGCTGGTGTATCACGTTGTTATTTTCAGACACCGTCATTCGGTTATCAGCAAAGAATAGAATGTTAATAACGGGCTTAGCATAAGAAACCGCAACGCCTCGCAGGGTTTCTCCACTCGCATTTTCAATCTCTACAATACTAATGCCAGCAGCCACTTTGTCTTTTTGAATGGCGCTGTGAAGTCGTGTCGTATCTAACGGTTTTTCTTTGGTATCTTGGTAAAAGAACGCGCTCGGAGAAACGTTGATAGCGCATCCAGCCAAAAATACGCTTAAGGCTAGGCAAGATAAAAAGGATAATAAGGCAGGTTTAAAAGCCATGGGGAAGAACTGTCCGTGTTTTTGTATAATTTATTAAAGCAAAGTACCTGCAGCTTCACAAGCCAAACAGCTATGAGAAATATTTCACGTTCTCTGTGCACCTGCTAATTCGCTGTGCACCTGCTGAGTAGTCGCTATATAAGACCTACGCTTCTTTGCAGCTAAACTGCACCTAGAAAGTAGCCAGACAGCAACTAAACCGCTAACACAGCGCGCGCTTTCACGGCATCAAAGTCTCTATTTACTTTTAAGTACGCTGCACCATTTTCTGCATTCAATGTGACTTCCAAGACCCCCGGCACGGCTAAAAGCGCTTCTTCAAGGGCTTGTTGCTTATTGCTATCAGGTTGCTTATTGGCATCAAGCAGCACGTCAGCACGTAGCCCGTTTAACATCACGCGCTTCACTGGGCTCACCTCTTTGAGGCCGCTTATAACGAAAATCCAAAGCAGTGTACTTAACGCCCCAACCAGATACGCCACATTGGGAGACCAAATATCAGTAACAACACCAGATATTATTCCCCCTAAAAAGGCGCCAAAAAACTGAAAGCTAGCGTAAATCCCCATGGCGGTTCCTTTTTGACCGGCAGGGGCAATGCTCGATACTAAAGCAGGAAAATTTGCCTCTAGGTAATTAAAGCCGGTAAAGAAAAGAATGACCGCTGCCGTCGTTAGCCACCAGCTATTGCCATTTACGCCAAGGGCTAAAAAGGCACTTCCCATCAATACCACACCCAATAGTAATAACCATTTAGGCGTGCGCCCTCTTGCTATTCCCATCATTACAATGAGCCCTAAAATAGACACACCTAAGACAGGAAGGTACATGCGCCAATGCTCACTCAGCGTCATATCAAAATTAGTTAAAGTAACGGGTAGCTGCACAAACAACAGCGTAATCAACATATGCAACACGAGAACGCTTACGTTTAAACGCCACAGTTGCGGGGACAGCATTAAATGACGAAGCTGGCCTTTTTGAGGAAGTGTATCGCCACTGCTGAGGGGCTCAGAGCTCGGTACTACCCATTTTACTAATGGCATACACAGTACGGCTAAAAGGCCTGTTACGGCAAAAACGCCCGCTAAGCCATAATGATTTGCAATTAAGGGGCCGATGATAACAGCGAGATAAAACGAAAAGCCAATAGCAATACCGATAATTGCGAGCACTTTTGCTCGCTGGCTTTCTCTGCTTACGTCGGTGGCAAGTGCCATAATAGCGCCGGCGATAGCTCCCGCGCCTTGTAAAATACGCCCGACAATCATCCATGCCATGGTGTCGGCGTTGGCAGCGACAAAACTACCCACCGCAAACACACTAAGACCCAGCAGAATAACGGGTTTACGGCCCCATTTGTCAGACATCATGCCCATGGGAATTTGCAATGCCGCCTGTGTTAGCCCGTAGCCACCCACTGCTAAGCCTACCAACAAAGGAGAATAATCTGGATAGTCCATCGCAGCCACAGCCAAAACAGGCATGACCATGAAAAGGCCCAACATACGTAAAACATAAACAGATGCCAGCGCAAGCGCCGCGCGTAATTCCAAAGCGTTCAAAGCGTCTGAGTTCCTCAAAGTTTACTGAGCCAAAACAAGGTCGCGAAGTGTAGCATAATACCAGTCCGTATAACTTGTGGATGTACCCATGTAGGTTAAAACTGATTAATATAATCGTCAAAGCGAAAGACAGGGTTTATCAACTATGTTCTATACCGCAATTAAGCACTTCACAAATCAAATGAAGGTGATCTCACCCGCTTTCAAGCAGTATAACTTCAATGCCATATCACTTTAGTTGACACATATGGCATACTGACCCTTTCATTCAGATTCTTTTTCTCATTAGGCTTCAATGGATAAAATCGAAATACGCGGTGCACGCACTCACAATTTGAAGAATATTGATTTAACACTGCCACGAGACAAACTGGTAGTGATTACTGGTCTTTCTGGATCAGGTAAATCATCTCTTGCATTTGACACTCTGTACGCCGAGGGACAGCGTCGTTACGTTGAGTCGCTCTCAGCCTACGCTCGTCAATTTTTATCAATGATGGAAAAGCCCGATGTGGATCATATCGAAGGCTTATCACCAGCCATTTCGATTGAACAAAAATCAACATCGCATAACCCCCGTTCTACCGTGGGGACGATCACTGAAATATACGATTATCTGCGCCTAATGTTTGCCCGTGTTGGTACACCGCGCTGTCCCGACCACGATGTGCCTCTTGACGCACAAACCGTGAGTCAAATGGTGGATAAAGTGTTGGCCATGCCTGAAGGCAGTAAACTTATGCTGCTTGCTCCTATTGTGAAGGAACGAAAAGGCGAACACGTAAAAGCGCTACAAACCTTATCGGCACAAGGTTTTATTCGCGCTCGAATTGACGGCGAAGTATGCGATTTATCCGATCCGCCGCCTCTGGATCTTCATAAGAAACATACTATTGAAGTGGTAGTAGACCGCTTTAAAGTGCGTGATGATATGGCGCTTCGTCTTTCTGAGTCTTTTGAAACCGCCTTATCGCTAGCTAACGGTAACGCGATTGTCGCCGACATGGACGACAAAGATGCTGAAGAAATTATATTTTCCGCCAACTTTGCGTGCCCACACTGCGGATACAGCTTAAGTGAACTAGAACCTCGCTTGTTCTCATTTAACAACCCTGCAGGTGCGTGCCCTACGTGTGACGGACTTGGCACTCGCAACTTTTTCGACCCGTCTCGGGTTATTACCAACGCCGAGATTAGTTTGTCAGGCGGTGCCATTCGCGGCTGGGACAAACGCAGTTATTACTATTTTCAAATGCTGCAAGCCGTCGCCGATCACTACAAATTTAGTTTAACGGCGCCGTTTGAAGAATTAGAAAAAGAACATAAAGATATTGTGCTGTATGGCTCAAAAGGTAAGTCACTATCCTTTAAGTATATCAACGAGCGCGGCGATATCATGGAGCGCAAGCACCCCTTCGAAGGCATAATTCCTAACATGGAACGCCGCTACCGCGAGACAGAGTCTAACTCGGTAAGAGAAGAGCTTGGCAAGTACTTAAGCCAGCAACACTGCAGTAGTTGTAATGGCTCTCGACTGCGCCTTGAAGCGCGCAACGTATTTATCCAGCAAACAACCCTGCCTACTATCGCCGATATGTCGATAGCAGAGGCTTACACATTCTTTGAGACCCTCGACCTGACTGGTCAAAAGGCGCAAATTGCTGAAAAAATATTAAAAGAGATATTGGACCGCCTACGTTTCTTGGTGAATGTAGGGCTAAACTACTTGTCTCTTTCTCGAAGCGCAGACACGTTGTCCGGCGGTGAAGCACAGCGTATTCGCCTTGCCAGCCAAATAGGTGCAGGCTTAGTTGGTGTTATGTATGTACTTGATGAACCCTCTATTGGCTTGCATCAACGAGACAACGAACGCTTACTAAAAACCCTCACCCACTTGCGCGACCTTGGAAATACCGTGCTTGTAGTAGAACACGATGAAGATGCCATTCGCCAAGCAGACCACGTTATCGACATTGGCCCTGGCGCTGGCGTACACGGCGGTGAAATTATCGCCCAAGGTACCATCGACGACATACTAGCAAGCGAGCACTCACTTACTGGAAAATATCTGTCGGGAAGAGAAAAGATTGATATTCCGGAAAAACGGAATCCAGCGAAAAACAATGAATGGCTAACGCTTAAAGGCGCTACCGGTAACAACTTGCAATCTGTTGACCTTCGCATACCCACGGGTGTGATGACCTGCGTAACGGGTGTATCAGGCTCGGGTAAATCGACGCTAATTAACGACACCTTCTACAAGATTGCACAGCGGGAGTTAAATAAGGCGACAACTGCGGAGCCTGCAGCCCATAAATCTATGGAAGGGTTAGAGTTGCTCGACAAAGTTGTCGATATTGACCAAAGCCCTATCGGCAGAACACCGCGTTCAAACCCTGCAACCTATGCGGGAATATTTACACCTATTAGAGAGATGTTTGCAGGCACGCAGGAGTCACGCTCTCGTGGTTACAAACCAGGTCGCTTCAGCTTCAATGTAAAAGGCGGTCGTTGTGAAGCCTGTCAGGGCGACGGTGTGATTAAGGTAGAAATGCACTTTTTACCTGATGTGTACGTGCCGTGCGATGTGTGTATGGGCAAACGCTATAACCGCGAAACATTAGACGTGAAATACAAAGATAAAAATATTCACGAAGTGCTAGAGATGACGGTGGAAGACGCTCGCGTATTTTTCGATGCAGTGCCTTCGATTTCTCGCAAATTGCAAACGTTGATGGATGTGGGTCTGTCTTACATCAAACTCGGTCAGGCGGCTACGACACTGTCTGGCGGTGAAGCACAGCGTGTAAAACTCGCAAAAGAGTTATCAAAAAGAGACACCGGTCAAACCCTTTACATTCTTGATGAACCCACAACTGGGTTACATTTCCACGATATAAAACAGCTGCTTGCTGTACTGCACGAGCTTAGAGACCACGGAAACACTGTGGTGGTAATAGAGCATAACCTCGATGTGATTAAAACTGCCGACTGGATTGTGGACCTTGGTCCTGAAGGAGGATCCGGAGGTGGCCAGATAATTGCAGAGGGAACACCAGAGTATGTTGCAGAACAAGAAGTGTCGCATACAGGTCGCTTCTTAAAGCCACTGCTCGACTAAGTCTGACAAAAATTACAAACAGGTAGGTAAAAATCGCTCGCTCCCAAGCTAGCGTTTTTTACCCGCTTGTTTATTCTGGTCAGAGCTTTATTTAACGCATCATGAGTTACGATGATGGTTGTTAATATGCAGTTTATATTACCGGAGCAAAGAATGAATCAAACACCGCCATTGGCCCTAGTAAAAACGTGGTATGACCTACTCTCTTCGTCTGAAGACAACAGTGTAAAGCAGCATGCCCAGCAAATGTTGCTTAATGCCTTCGAATCACCTGAGGCTATCGCTACCTACTTAAAAGCCAACAATATTCTCAAGCACTAAGACGCATCATCAGTCATTAGCGCTCGATGAATATGAGTGACGCGTTCCTATTCAGGCGTAACTAAAACTTAGACGCCTGAATAGCAAGTCCCTCACACACTGAGTTAAATGCGTCGTTTTCTAAGCGCGGAAGCCCTGTCAGTAAGTTTTCATACAGCGCATCTACCACGATAGGCGACAAACTCATTCCCCCGGTAATCATTACCACCTCTGGCTTTATGTCGGTGCTGTCTAAACACTCGGTCACTAAGGTCTTAACCTTATCAAGCCACGGCTTTAACGCTTTTTGTAGTGAATCTTGGCTAATATCCACTCCAAACTCATCTTCAACATAGTGGAGTGGTAGCGTGATACGAGGCTTACTCGACAATAGCTCTTTGGCCATTCGGGCAGAGTTAACGATGCGTGCCGACAGTTTATTTTCCTGAACGATTAACAGCCGCTCTAATTGGGCAGGCTCTTTAATGAGTGACATGGTTTGAGAAATATCCAATCCATAGTCATCAGAAAAGAAGCGCATTAAGGCAGGAATGTTATCTACCGCGCACATATCTGAGAAGTAGGTTGGCGGTACGGGCAGGCCGTTCATCATTTTCAGCCCCATACCCATTTCAGGAGCGATCGTTTTAAGCACCAGGCTTTTATCGCAATCCATGCCCCCTAAGCGTCGCCCTGTTACCGACAGCACATCTTGCTTTCTATCTAACTGATTAGTGCGCTCTGGCGAGAGATTTATGCAACAAATATCGGTAGTACCACCACCAATATCCACAATAAGTGTCGTGGTATCCCGCGGCAAGGTTTGTTCAATCTTATAGGCCGCAGCAATAGGCTCGTCCAAGAAGTTTACCGTTGAAAAGCCAGCTTGTTTGGCCGCTTCGGTCATTATTTCTATGGCTTGAATGTTCCCTTCTTCACCGCGCGTGCCGTGAAACTTAACCGGACGACCAATCACCGCCGAATCGATGTTTGCACTGAGCTGCTCTTGAGCACATTGCTTAAAGTAACCAAGCTGCTTCGCGATTATGCCGACAAACGCTTTCTTTTGATCGCTATCTAACGACGCACCCAAAAAGTTTTTAGGCGAGTAAATTAAGCGCCCTTTTTCAGGCATTTTTAAAAATCGACGAAACCCAGCTTCACCAAAAGCAAATTTACCGTGCTCTACCAACCTTAATAGAGGAATTTCATCCAGGGACATGGCGTGCATCAGCTGCGCGATAGCTTTACGTTGCAGAGCAGGCTTGTTGTGAAGGTCGCCACGCAGAGAATTAATCCGTTGGTTATACGTAGCCTGCTCTTTGGGATCTTTCGCTGAATAATAGCCGTCTTTGGCTTTATCTATTTGCTCGTTAATAGCACGCTGCAACTGGGCTACTTTCGCTTCAACCATGGCATCGGGCGGCGGTGGCAGCTCGTCTTCAAAGTAAATAAATACCGACGAACGAATTTTATTGCCCTTCTTATCTAGAGGGTCAAGTTTGATGTGCTGATGGGTGGCACCATCAAAATACACCACTTCAGAATTTGATGTGCCGTAATCAATCCCAATTGCAGTCATAGTTATTACGTAAAAGAAATTTGGCGTGAATTGTAAGGAAAAGCCGTATCCCTTTCTAGCTTTGTTTACAGCTTAATCACGGTATTGTGGAATGATGATTAATTACCTCTTCCAGTCAATCTATTGTATTCCTCTTCAGACACTATAGTGACTGTCACGCTATCGGCGGGTTTTTCAAGAATTTTTACATAGTGCACACGGAGTTCATTGAGTCGCTCCATGACTTTTTCATTAACTGAGTTTTGCTTTTTACACGGCGGACAATGCTCATCTTTTTGTGCTCTTACTATAAATAATGTGTAATCGTAATCAGAAAACTCATAATCGTCAGGCAGTTGTTTCGACAAAATCGCCAAATCCTTGTCGGATGAATCAATAGGTTTTGTGTTAGTAAAGTGTCTCGCCAAATCCCGAGCGACACCAGCCTGCTTGAAAACCGTTTCACCCTTTTGATTAACTAAATACGTCAAAGGGGTCACATTTCCAAACCCTGTCGCCTTATAATTTTCTGGCTCAATGAGCACTTCAGTGACTTTTACTGCTTTCACTGCATTTAATGACAAAGCGCAATATAAAACTATTCCATATAATAAGTATTTCATTATTTATCCTTAGGTAAGTGCCTGCCAACTGACTTTCTTAGTCCGCTGAACGCCGAATAAAAATGTAACTAAAACAACGATAGACAAAACAAAGTCAATAGCGCAACCGGTAAACCTACGATCAGGTAGGCGAGCATTTCTCGTTTAATAATGTCGGACACCATAGCGTTAAGAGAAAGTCGTATGGCGTATAAACATTATTTACTTCCACCTGTCAGCCTGTTGTATTCTTCTTCAGACACTATAGTGACAGTCACACTGTCGGCGGGCTTTTTTAAAATCTTAACGTAATGCACTCGATGTTGAGTCAGTAGCCCCATGACTTTTTCATTGATTATATTTTGCTTTTTACATGGCGGACAATGCTCATCTTTTTGTGCTCTTACTATAAATAATGTGTAATCGTAATCAGAAAAATCATAATCGTCAGGCAGTTGTTTCGACAAAATCGCCAAATCATTGTCGGATGAATCAATAGGTTTTGTGTTAGTAAAATGTCTTGCCAAATCCCGAGCGACGCTATTCTGCTTAAAAACCGTTTCACCCTTTCGATTAACTAAATACGTCAAAGGGGTCACATTTCCGAACCCTGTCGCCTTATAATTTTCTGGCTCAATGAGCACCTCAGAGACTTCTACTGCTTTCACCGCATTTAATGAGAAAGCGCAATATAAAACTATTCCATATAATAAGTATTTCATTATTTATCCTTAGGTAAGTGCCTGCCAACTGACTTTCTTAGTCCGCTGAACGCCGAATAAAAATGTAACTAAAACAACAATAGACAAAACAAAGAATCCACCCGCGTAATGCAAGATTGCGTCACTGCCTTGAAGTAAGATGTCTTTTTGACTTGAAATCGAAAAAAGTAATGTGAGCAGCGCAACTGGAAAACCAACTATCAAGTATGTGAGCATTTCTCGTTTAACAATGTCGGACACCATAGCGCCAAGGGAAAGTCGTAGCGCTATCTCTCGCTGAGATTTAATGAGTAAAATATTGATGCTGTTATATGAAAATAAGATCGTTGTTGAAAGCAAAACAATGGTGACTAATAACGATGTCGTAATTAACGCTCTTTGGGGGGCTTCTTGCTCGTCGATTAGCGCTTCCAAATTGCTCGATGTAGGATTACTAAGCCTTGCATCTATATTTTTAAGTCCCGTATCCACCGCTTTTTCAACTTGGAAAGACGACAGCTTAGTGCGTATCAGCAAACTTTCTACGCCTAATAACGTGGGAGAAACTTGGTACACGATAGGCTCTGCGATATCGTCAATACTGTTTAAATGAACATCGTTTGCAACACCCACCACATCGATAACTTGCTTATCATTATCGCTGGTATCAATAAGCAATTTCATTTGGCTTAGTGTCTGCCCATCAAAAAACTTATGATACAAAGCCTCGCTGATGACGGCTTGGTTTCTATTCCCCCATGTTAATGTATTCCCCTTTATCAGCTCTATTCCTGCCACTTCAAAAAAATTAGGGGACACTAACGACGTTAACACGCCCGGATTATTCTTGCCTCCAAGCGGTCGAAGGTCTTGCGTATAAATTGAGGTATACGCGTTTTGATTTTTCAAAAATGGTGTCGTTGTGATAGCCGCGTGTTTTATACCTTCTATTTGCTCAATATTTTGTATGACTAGCTCTGGTAGCTCATTAGTATAAAAGGTGCCACCAAACCGAGGGATATCAAATGTCACTATCTCTAGGTCACTTTCGTCAAACCCTCTGTCTTTTTGATAATAAGCATACTGCTGTAAAGAAAGGTCGACGCTTTTGGTAATACTTATACAACTTATTGAAATCATAATGGCTAGCAAAAAGAACGCTTGAAGCTTAACGCCAAGGGAAACACTTCCACCGCGGCCAAGTGATGAGGCGAAGACTTTCCTCTGTAATGAGAACAGTATGACGGCAATACCAAACAAGGGGAGTAGCGTGGCTGATAAGATACGCATTAATGAGGTCCAGTTATTATTTACAGCAGTCTGTAATTCTGGAACCGCAAAGTTGAAATAGGCAGGGCTCATTGAGTAAAAAGCTGCTGACGCTGTGGCTACCGCCGACAAGGTAAGGATGAGTTCAAACATAAGCTGTGCGAACAGCTGCTGCTTGTTTGCCCCTATCATCTTTCTAAGTTCATGTTCATTTTGACGTCTTTCTAGATCGTCACAAAGGTTACTTAAAAACGCAATTGCACTAAAGATGAGAAGCACTAAGAAGAGGTACTTCAACCGCTCCAAACGACTACTTAAGGCTACGAACTCAGAAGCTGAAATGCCAAAAGCGTCAATAATCTCTAATTTTTCGTCATCAAAGAACAATGCTTGCTGTTGTAAGTATGCTTCAAGTCTTTCAGCGGCCACTGGATTCGCTGAACTTGTTAGTAAATAGGAGTAGGTATCTGGGCTGACCGCATCAAAGGTTCCCACATTCAATCGTTCAATGTAAGCATATGGAATGAGTAAATCTGTTTTTGAGCTGGGCCGTAAACCTTTAAACTCCTGTGGCATAACAGCACTGATGATAAGCAATTCAGCCCCAATTTGCAGAGTTTCACCGATGATATCGTCACCTTTATCCAGTGCTTGCCATAGGGAGTAAGAGATCGCGACGTGAATTTGTTCATTAGCATTTGGAAATTCCAGTTTTTCAAGGCTTCCCTCCAATGGAGAAATACCAAGATACTCATACCCCCCTGAGAAAAAACTGGCATATAAGTCACGCTTGATTACACCGTCACTTTTTAGCCATGCATTTTTTTGATAAGCAATGCCTTTTATGTTCTCTGGACCCGCATTAGGACGAGTTAATTCTTGCGCCAGATAAAAAGGTAATGCTGACTGGGTATCCGCTGTCTTATAACTTACTTGGACAATTTTCTCAGGGTGCTTAATGGCTGCGAAGCTTGGATTTTCGTAGGCGCTTATAATGGAGAGCACTTGAGCAAAAAAAGCGATTGGCAGACCAAGTAAACAAATTCCAAACCAATTTGCCCATTGTTTAGAGAATTGAAGCCACCAGTTTGATGCGAGATCAAGGGTCAGCTTGTAAGACACACTATGCATTGCCCACATCGCTCTTTGCGTGGGTGAGTTTCCCGTCTTGAATGGTGTATTGGACTTTTGCTCTTTTCGCAAACTGTATATCGTGAGTGATAAGGCAAATAGTCTTCCCCGCTTTGTTTAATGACTCAAGAATGTCAAATATGATCTCGGCGTTTGAAGTATCTAGATTTCCAGTAGGTTCGTCGGCCAAAATTAGCGAAGGATCGTTCACCATGGCACGTGCGATGGCTATTCGCTGTTGTTGTCCTCCCGACAACTCCCGAGGATAACGCTTTAAATAATCCTCCATCCCGACTAATTTTAAGACACTCCCTACTTTTTCACGATACTCTTTTCTTGAGACGCTAGCATTGTATGTCAGGGGTAAGCACACGTTTTGATAAACAGTAAGATGGCCAAGGAGGTTGAAGTTTTGAAAAATTAGGCCTATTTCGGCGTTTTTTAGTTTTGCCACCGACTGTTGAGTGAGGTCGGTCACATTAGTATCAAGCAATAGATATTTTCCGCTTGTCGGCTCATTTATAAGACCTAATATAGATAATAAAGTGCTTTTCCCTGAACCTGAGGTACCAACAATTGCAACATAGTCACCTTCTGAAATCGTCATGTTAACCCCACTTAACGCGGGTACTGTTGAATGAGGGTAAACGAAATCAAGACTTTTAAACTGAATTAGTTCTGGCATACTTTTCCTTGTAACTACTACCAAGCGGCTAGTTTTCAATTCCCGAGGAATTTTGAACAAGCGCTATATTTTCACCTTCTTTTAAATTTCCAGATAGAAAGAGCGAATCGCTGCTAGCATGGGATACTCGTACGTCCGTCGCTACCATTTCACCATCAAAAATTTTGAAAACAGTCCACTTTTTTTGTTCATTGTAATTAGGCGGTTTGCTGACCGAAGCAACCATTTCAACGTCAGATGATGTAATCTCCGCCTCGATAGATTGCTCAACCGTAAACTGCTCATTAGTCTTGGTCTTGAAATCAATGATTACCTGAACAGCACCTTCCCTTACTATTGAGTCAATAAAAGCTACTTTACCCTCCTGCCTGCCCGCTGGACTAATGACCTTTGCAACATTATTTAGACTAATTTTGTGAGATAAGTACTGAGGAATTCTCACTTCTGCGACTAGAGATGCATCGTCGACAATTGACGCTAACGATTGCCCAATATTTACTGCTTGCCCTGAACTCAGCTTTAAATCTTTAACAAGACCTGATATTGCCGCTTTTACAGTTAACTCATTTATTCTTTCTTTAAAGTAAGCAACCTTTTCAGAAGCCGCGTCATTTTGTAAGTTAAGTGCAGCAACTTGCTCTGCCTTATTCTCGGTAAACATTTCCAGCTGCTTGCGGGCACTTGCTAAACTTAGCCTTGCTTGAGCTAGCGTCAGTTCCTGCTGTTTATACCTTATATTTGAAACTATTCCTGCCTCGTGAAGAGTTCTATTAGCGTCATATTCTAATTGTTGCTTTTTCAACATTGAGTCCGCTGCAGAGACATCAGATTGCAACTTATACTCTTCCATTTTCAATTGGCTAATTCTAAAGGCAACGTTTGCCCGTGTTTCTAGAGCCTGAGATTCAATCTCCCGATATTCTCTGATAAGAAGTGGGTTTGTCAGGGAAAATAGCTTATCGCCTTTTTTCACTCTTTGTCCTTGATGGACATAAATATCAGAAACATAACCATCTTCATTAGCGGCAACTACTTGAGTATTAGTCGAGACAATTTTACCTATTCCGCGCAAAAGGGAAGATGATGGAGATAACCTCACTTCATAAGTTTCGAAGCGTGTTTGCGATTTTGAGCTTTGATAAAAGCTAACAATAAACACAGCAATGAGTAAAAAAACGAAGAAAACCAATATCAAATAAGGTTTTTGTAAACTCTGTTTAGTTTTGATGTGAGCCTGCATTGACAGATATCCCCTAGCTTTATAGTAATATGCCCTATCGAATTATGAAGATAGGGACTAGTGGGCAACTCTTATATTTCGACTGTCGCCGGTGATACTGTTAGGTGAAAACGTCTATCAATAGGAATATATAGATTAATGACGGTGAAGTGGTCATTCAGAAAGCGGATATTCATTTTGCTGTGTGATTTAATTGCCGATTCCATGCTGTCTTCCTTTATTATCGTTTTTTGGCGTTCCTAACCTGCAAAATCCAACTTAGCATAACGAACAAAAAACTCAAAGTAGCCGGCGCATGGCCTCTTCTCCCAATTGCCAGCTGTCAACAAAAACAAAAACAAAAACAAAAACAAAAACAAAAACAGTAGCTTAAAAGATATCGAACTGTTATAAAAAAGTTGCAAGTTTTTTTACTATTCTTACTTTCGGGGTTTTCTATTTTACCGCAAGTGAATTAGCGAACATTTATTTATAATTTAAAAAAATACTTTAGCTCTGTTCTTGGCTAAGTTTGATGGTACTCCTTTAAATAAGAAGTTTGTTAGCTAATAGCTTCTATTACTTTGGGACATCATCAGGCTTAAAATCTTTCTCAATTAAGTCCAACACTGCACTGGCCAGCGTAGTAAATACAGCTATAGCTTTACTCCATTTAACCGGTCGCTCTGCGTAGACCATAGGCCCTATATAATTGTTATACCTCTCCTCAAATTTCTTGGTATCAGCTAGAAGCATTAACCCGAAACGTAGTTCCTCAATCGGTGATTCCAACATTTGAGGATATTGTCTGCCATAGCGCTTGTTATCAATGCTGATAGCTTTTGCTACTAATTTGCCAAGCAAACCTATACGGGCCGGCTGCGCATTTTGAATTTGATATATATCGTAAATATGTCTAATTAGAGTTTCGTCATCAACGCTATCGTTACTCTTTGCAGCACTAGCTGTTCGCCTCATCATGGACAGCATTTTTTCTGCTTGTGTTTCGAGGATATCCGCACATGCTATGGTTTCCAGTTCGATCCCTGATTTAAGAACTTCAGCATAAATTGATTGAACACTCCTATTTTGAGGTTCAATTAACAGCTCTGACTCAATAAGTTCTAATTTAATAAAAGGGCGAAGGCAAGGCGCTTTCTGGTGGGCTTGGGGGTAGCGAATACCGAAGCTAAAGTAGCTGTATTCATCTTTCACAACTGCTTGCCCTTCTAGTAAAAAGGTATCGCACTCTGCGATTAACAATTCTATTTGATGCTTTACTGCTTTTCGGACTCTTCGTCTCGCGCTTCGTGAAGTTAGATTTTGAAAACACAATGTTGGGACTAGCTTGAGATCAATATCTTCCGACATACGGTAAGTTTTAATTGCCGACTTGGCTAATGCAGTACCGCCAGTAAATACAATCTTGTGATGTTCTAATTCAAGTCTTGATATCAACTTTAATAGTTGAACGACATAATAGTCTTTTTCAACGATAGCGGGATTACCGAGCCCTATAGCGTCAGCTACGTCAATAAAAAGGGAAGTATCAATCGGTGTTGACAAGCTGTGTCCCTACAGCAATTTTTCGCGTAAAACGTGAGCTCTTTGGTATTATTTTTACTTTAGCGGGAATTTGCGTGCTGTCGTTAGACATGTTTTGCGTTGAAAGATCGTCAAATTGATAATCTATACCTAATTTTTCCATCGCTTCAATCACCACACCGTCTGCGCCTGCTACATTGTCTGGCATCATTTTTCCAGTAACTCGATTCATCCTAGCTCGCACGTAAAGTCCATAACCGATTTTCATTAGAATTCCCTCGTGAACAAGGCCTCGTAACCCCCTGCCCACCTGGTCATAATCGGCAATATCTTTAAAATCTGAGCGCAAAAAAACAGAACGCTTTGAGCGCTTCACTCTCGTTCCTATTTTGCTTTGAATGGTCACAGTTTACTCCTTTGAGAACAGGTTAAATAATGCGCAAAAATACGACATTTGTCAATTGCAAAAATACGACAATTCTGACCTTCCAGTATCTAATAGAACTAGCATTACTGAAAACAACACTACTTAATGCTAGAGTTGTGAAAAACAAAATATAAGCTCTGTACTCTATGACCAATGAAACTCCGTTAGTCACGTCTTTCGATGTGCGTTTTTGTGAAACTGATGCGCTGCAGCATGTGAGTAATACGGCTTTAGTGGCATGGTTTGAAGCCGCTCGTGAGCCCATTTTTCGTATGTTTACCCCCGAGTTAGATTTACAAAATTGGCCGCTGATTTTGGCCAGCTACAAAGTGAACTTTTTGGCGCAGATTTTCTATGGCAAACAAGTAACCGTAAAAACCTTTATAAGCCGATTGGGCAACAGTGCATTCGATGTGTTTCAGGAGCTGTGGCAAGACGACAAGCTGTGCTCAACGGGTGTGACTACAATGGTGCATTTTGATTACAAAACCCAGCGCTCAGCGCCTATTCCTGATGAAGTAAAGTCCGCCCTTCATTCTCACTTCAAAGACATTTCAGATAAGTAAGGCACGGGGTTAAGGAATTACCATGAGCGATTTAATAGAAGTAATTGATGATGTATTGCCACCAGAGTTGTGTACTCAGCTTATGGACCGCTTTGAAAACAGTCCTAACTTGAGTCAAGGTCGCACTGGTGGCGGCGTTGATTTAGATAAAAAACGCAGCACTGATGTGTCGATTAGCCGTAACGATGAGTTCCAAGATTTATTCAAGCAGGTCATGCAGCACACGGGGCAACAGTTGGTGGCGTATATTGAGAAATACTATTACGCACTCGTAGGACCCATTGGGCTTACTGTAAAACACCCGAAAACCGGCGAACCCGTAAAGCTTACTGGGGAAAATTTTGAAGAAGTAGGCAAGCCAAACTTAGCAAACTTAGTGAACTACTTATTTCGGGTGGGCGATGTGAATGCTCAGCGTTATACCGCGGGCAACGGGGGTTACCCCTACTGGCACTCAGAAGTGTATCCACAGCTTCAACATAACGATGCACTACACCGAGTATTGCTGTTTATGTATTATCTCAATGACGTGGATGAGGGCGGCGAAACTGAGTTCTACTATCAAGACCGTTCAGTAAAGCCAAAAGCCGGAAGAATGGTTATTGCTCCAGCGTATTTTACCCACACTCATCGCGGGCAAATACCTAAGAGTAATGACAAATATATTCTCACCTCGTGGCTTTTGTTTAACCGAGCAGAGCAAATTTACACCCAAGGGTAATGTGGCTAAGGCCCTGCCTCTAGGTGAGGGTTCTGATGCGAGGCTATTAAGCGCGGCTTTTGTTCTATCGCAAAAGCTGGGCAATATCGAAGGGTTAAAACCCTTCGACGGCCTCGCCTTTCAAACGATAGCCCACCGAAGCAATATCGCCCTTCCAACCATCTGTAGACAGCTCACCCGTCACCCAAATTGCATCGTAAATATTGTCGATAGCAATGCCTTCTTCAAATTTAACATACACAATTTGATTAGAGGGTGGTGGCGGAACGTGGATACAAGCGCCAAAAAACGGCACTAATAAAAACTCAGTGGTGAGTTCGGCCGTGCCTTCAAGAGGAACCACAAAGCCCGGAATTTTAACCCGTTTACCATCATAGGTATTTACCACAGGCGCGTCGGGCTGTATTTGGCTCATCTCACCGTTGTGCTGCACCGCTGGTGGCGCTAGTTCGTTGAAGCCAGGAGGAACTAAGTCTTCCCAATACACTTCTACCGGCGCCTCTTGAGCTTGCGCTGAAACAGCGAAAAGCATCAAGCAGGATACTAACGCAAATAATGATGTTACTTTTGCAGTAGCCATAATCCTCTCTTATAAACAAAAACGGGCTGGTCGTAACCAGCCCGTTGTAGCATTACATTCACCTAAGGTGAATTATTCTGCTTTGAAACGCTCAACACTTGAGACAATCTCAGCTTTAGCAGCTGCAGCATCGTCCCAACCTTCAATTTTCACCCATTTACCAGGCTCTAAATCTTTGTAGTGCTCAAAGAAGTGCTCAATTTGCTTAAGAAGCAACGCAGGTACGTCGGCCAATTCTTTAACATCGCGGTAAATAGTAGATAGCTTGTCTACCGGTACAGCAAGAACTTTAGCGTCTTTGCCCGACTCATCAGTCATGTTCAATACGCCAACAGGACGACACTTAATCACTGAACCCGCAAGTAGTGGGAAAGGCGTCATTACTAATACATCAACCGGGTCGCCGTCTTCAGACAAGGTGTTGTTAACGTAACCGTAGTTAGTTGGGTAATGCATGCATGTCGCCATAAAGCGGTCTACATACAACGCACCAGTATCTTTATCTACTTCATATTTAACTGGGTCAGCGTGTGCTGGGATTTCGATAATTACATTCACTTCATCAGGCAAATTCTTGCCCGCAGGAACAGCATTCAAGCTCATTCGATTGTCCTTACAATAATAGGTTAGAAATTTTGCCCGTAAGTATACGGTGACAGCGGCAAAATAAAAATGGTTTAAGACTGATGTCGCATCAAACTATTGAATTTTGCCGCCTTATAATGACTATTTTGTGATTAGTTAGGCTTTTTTGGCGTAACTCACGCACATATCGACTTCTTCACTTGAGCCGATAATGCAAGGTACACGTTGGTGAATCTCTTCTGGCATCACTTCAAGTATGCGGCCTTCACCTGTTTCTGCTTTACCACCCGCTTGTTCCATCAAAAACGCCATTGGGTTTGCTTCATATAACAAACGCAGTTTTCCTGGCTTTGACGGGTCGCGATTATCAAACGGGTACATAAAAATACCGCCACGACATAATAGACGATGAATATCGCCAACCATGGCAGCTACCCAGCGCATATTGTAGTTTTTCTCGCGAGGCCCCTCTTTCCCAGCAAGTAAGTCGGCAATGTAAGCCTGCATTGAAGGTTCCCAATGACGCTGGTTAGACGCGTTAATGGAAAACTCAGAGGTTTGCGCCGGTACTTCAATATTAGGGTGCGTTAACAGAAAGCCACCGTGGGTTTTATCTAGCGTGTATATGTGCGTTCCACGGCCTGTAGTGAGTGCAAGCATAGTTGACGGACCATAAAGTACGTAACCTGCTGCAACCATCTGTGTACCTGGCTGAAGAAAAGCCGAAGGGTCATCAGGCTCCATCCACTGAGGCGCATGAGTAATAGAGAAAATGGTACCAATCAAGCTGTTAATTTCAGTATTTGAAGAGCCGTCTAGCGGATCGAAACTCACTAAGTATTTGCCCTCAGGATTGCAGGGAACAACATCGTCTTCTTCTTCTGATGAAATCGCTTTAACGTAACCCGACTCTCTCAGCGTATCTTTTAAAATATGATTAGAAATAACATCGAGCTTCTTTTGCGTCTCGCCCTGCACGTTTTCAGAGAGCGTTGAACCCAGTACGCCAGCAAGGGCGCCCTGACTGACACGGAAAGAAATTTCTTTGCAACCAGCTAGCAGCGTACGAATGAGCAATATTAGCTCAAGCGGTGCACCGTCTTGTTGCAATTGAGAGTTTAAACGTTTCATTTATTAAAAGCCTTTTTTTCGAGTGTAGGGTGTGGTGTCACAAGACGCACAGTTTTCGCACTGGCTTATCGCTCGTTGCTTTGCCAGTTAATCCTTTGCAAGTGTGTCGACAGGCGGCGCGTTAGCAATGTGCCGCACATCAATTGTAACCATGTTCGCCTAGAAATAGAACAGACATACAGGGTTATATACCATCAGAGTAACATTCACACACCATACCAGTTTTAGCGTTATCAACCTGAGCGTTCAGTAAATAAGGTCAACGTTGACTGTAAACGTGAGATAGCGGTGGCTAATCAAAGCGCTTAAGCTGAGTTTTTCTCACGTTGAATTATCCAAATCTTTTAAGGTTCTGATACAGTACACCCCATAAATGACAAGAATGAGAATGCGCTATGCACGTACATATTTTGGGTATCTGCGGAAGTTTTATGGGCGGCATTGCAGCCATCGCTAAGTCACTTGGACACAAAGTGACAGGGTCTGATAGCAATGTTTATCCACCCATGAGCACCCAGTTAGAGGCTTTGGGAATAGAACTCACCGAAGGGTTTGACGAAAGTCAGTTTTCGCCAACGCCAGATATCGTTATTATTGGCAACGCCTTGTCTCGCGGCAACCCGGCCGTAGAGTATGTGCTAAGCCGCAACCTAGCCTATACCAGCGGGCCGCAGTGGCTGTTAGATAACTTGCTAAAAGATAGATGGGTTATTGGCTTATCGGGCACCCATGGTAAAACAACCACCAGCAGTATGGTGGCATGGATATTAGACTATACGGGGCTAAACCCTGGCTACCTTATTGGTGGCGTTCCTGAAAACTTTGGCGTCTCAGCACGCATTGGCGATGGGCCATTCTTTGTCATTGAAGCCGATGAATACGACAGCGCGTTTTTCGACAAACGTTCTAAATTTGTACATTACCGCCCAAAAACACTGGTCATTAATAATTTAGAGTTTGATCACGCAGATATCTTTCCTAACTTGGCCGCCATACAAACTCAATTTCATCACTTAATTAGAATGGTGCCAGAAAATGGTTTAATTCTCTCACCGAGTGACGTCCCTGCTATTGAAGAAACCTTAGCGCAAGGCTGTTGGTCGTCTCGCCAGTGTTTAGGTAAAGAATGGTCGAGTAAATTGCTAAATAAAGACGGCAGTCAATTTGATGTTATCCATAATGGTGACACCAAAGGTACCGTAACATGGTCGCTTCTCGGTCAGCACAATGTGGACAATGGCCTTATGGCAATTGCCGCTGCTCACCATGCTGGCGTAACGCTACCTGATGCAATTGCAGCCCTCGCCCATTTTAAAAATGTAAAACGTAGAATGGAGGTTAAGGGCGTGGTGAATAACATCACGGTATACGATGACTTTGCTCACCACCCTACCGCCATAGCAACCACCCTTGAAGGGCTTCGCAATAAAGTAGGCAATGCGCGAATTCATGCCGTATTAGAACCCCGCTCTAACACGATGAAAATGGGCATTCACAAAGACACGCTAGCAAATTCGTGGCAGCAAGCCGACGAGGTATACTTATACGAACCCAAAGAAATGGGATGGTCGTTAAGTGAAGCTGCGGCCCAAAGCCCCGTTTCCTCACAGTGTTTTAATGAGGTAGAACCGATCGTTCAACTCCTAGCTAACGTAGCACTGCCAGGCGATCATATTCTCATTATGAGCAATGGTGGTTTCGACGGTATTCACGGGCGTTTATTAGATGCGCTTAGTAAAAAAATATAACAGGGCCAACACATGAAACATGACAAGCAAGTCACTCTTGCTATTACCGGCGCGTCTGGCGCACCGTATGCACTTACATTGCTGCAATCACTCGTTAGCGCCGACTACCAAGTTTACGTGCTTATCTCATCTGCGGCTAAAGTGGTGTTCGCTACCGAAGAAAATGTAAAAATTCCTTCGCGCCCTGAAGATGCAGCGGCATTTTTTACCGAGCACTGCGGCGGTAAACCTGGCCAAATTAAGGTATTCGGGAAAGAAGAGTGGTTTTCTCCGGTTGCCTCGGGCTCGGCGGCGCCGGCTAAAATGGTTGTGTGCCCTTGCTCTACCGGCACCTTATCGGCTATATCCATTGGGGCGAGTGATAATCTTATTGAGCGGGCAGCCGACGTAGTACTCAAAGAGCGAGGCCAACTTATTTTAGTCCCCCGTGAAATGCCGCTTTCCTCCATTCACCTAGAAAATATGTTAAAACTGTCACAAATGGGTGCCACAATTATGCCAGCAGCCCCCGGTTTCTATCACAATCCTAAAACGATTGATGATCTGGTAGACTTTGTCGTGGCTCGAATTTTAGACCACTTAGGTATAGAACAATCATTGGTTGCTCGGTGGGGCTACCAATCGTCAAAACATTCAGAGGAATAACTATGTTTGCATTTGCAAATAGGACTTGCGCAGTGGCATTAAGCACACTGATAACAATGTGCATTGCTTCACCCGCTTTTGGTTGGGGTCAAACGGGTCACCGAGTAACGGGCGCTATTGCCGAGCAGTATTTAAGCCCGCTGTCGCAAGCGGCACTCATGGATTTACTACCCCATGGCTCCCTTGCCGAAGCCTCAACCCATGCCGATGAAATGCGCTCAAACCCCAGTGAGTTTTGGCAAAAAACCGCTAACCCTTGGCACTATGTGACAGTGCCTGAAGGTAAACGCTATGTTGAAGTAGGTGCACCAGAGCAAGGCGACGCGTTTAGTGCACTTAGCGATTTTACTAAAACCTTGAAAAGCGAAACGGCGAGTGATGATGAAAAACGACTGGCTCTTCGTTTTATCGTACACATTATTGGCGACCTGCATCAGCCGCTTCATGCTGGCAACGGCACCGATCGCGGTGGCAACGATGTAAAGGTCCGCTTTTTCTGGCAAGACTCTAACCTGCACCGCGTGTGGGACTCACAAATGTTAGATCAGCGCGCGCTGTCTTACACCGAGTGGACATCATGGTTAACCGAGCAAATTACCGCAGAGGATATTCGCAACTGGGCAACAACCGATCCCTACGTATGGATTGAAGAGAGCGTTAGTATTCGCGACACTATTTATCCTATTGATGCCAATAAAATGAGTTACGACTACTTATACAATCACCTGCCAACGGCTAAACGTCGTCTGCAAATGGCGGGAATACGCATTGCCATGTACTTAAACGCTGTATTTGAAGACGCAAACACATAATCAGTAGCGCGAGGGCGTGATGCCCCTATCGAATAAGCTGAACCAATACAAAATAAAAACGGAGGCCTAGGCCTCCGTTTTTTATTTTGTACTCAATTCACTTTTTTAGTTCGCTTTTGAATTCACTTTGAGCTTACGCTTTAATCTACGTCTAGCGGCTCTGGTGACAAGATAACTCCAGTGCTATCAGCGTAAAGGTGATCTTCTGGTAGGAAAGTTACACCACCAAAATTAACGGGGATATCTACATCGCCCACGCTTTCAGCGTCGGCATTCACTGGAATAGCAGCCACCGCCAGCACGCCAATATCTAATTCAGCAAGGCTGTCTATTTCTCTTACGCTGCCATAGCACACCACGCCTTCCCAATCGTTATCTATCGCTATTTGTGCCGATGTAGCGTCAAACAGTGCACGACGAGCGGAACCACCACCATCAATTAGCAGCACTTTACCTGCTCCAGGCTGGGCTAAAACGCGGTCGATAAGGCCACGGTCTTCAAAGCACTTAATTGTTGTGATTTCACCACCAAATGAATAACGCCCACCAAAGCTCGCAAAAATTGGGTCTACGACATCCACGCTATCAGCAAACAAGTCGCATAATTCTGAAGTGTTGTATTCCATGGCCCTGCCTTACATTAGTTAATTTGTGTGAAAAGTCACAACGCACTGTATTTCACTAGCATAGCACTAAATTACACGTTGAAAACGCTTGTTTTCATCACTTGATTGAAATTCATTGTGTGTTGCGATTATCGGAAAAAACAACAAGATTGAGCACAGATCTTGCAGCTTTTAGTCAGAACGTAGATACAATTTTTAGCCTTCACTAATACGACTAAACCGAAAAGCCACCAGTGCCTCTTTGCAAGGCTGTGGTTACACGAGGCGCTAGACTCACTTGACGTATTGGCATTTGTAAAAAATGGCTTTTCTAAAAAACTGGCCGCTGTCAAAAATGTTTCTTCATACTGTCACCTATTGGTCACAGAACCTAACTAACGTGTGCGATAAGTAACCAACAGAGGACAAGGTTATAATTATGAAATCCTTGACCAAGTACGATACTGACTTATTTTACCGCCTATATAAATTGACGCAAAAAAGAGACTGTCGTTCCATCATTTGGTTATCAAAAACCGGCGATGGTTACCTCTATCTCGTTGTGGGAATGTTGCTTTGGGCATTTGAGCCTGAACACGGTGAAATTTTCCTCTACACAGCCCTTATGGCATATGCACTAGAGCTGCCCATTTATTTATTGTTGAAGAAAACCTTAAAACGTCCTCGACCTTGCGATTTTCTGACTAATTTTAAAGCCCATATTACGCCTTCAGATAAGTTTTCTCTGCCTTCAGGCCATACGGCTGCGGCATGGCTAATGGCGTGCATAGTGGCTCATTTTTACCCGTCTTTTTCGGTTGTGGTTTACGGATGGGCTTCACTCATTGGGTTATCCCGAGTGTTGCTTGGCGTACATTATCCTTCTGATGTTGTTGCAGGGGCATTACTCGGCATTGCCATCGCGTTCCTCAGTACTCCTATATTGGTGTGATATGAAAATACTTTACGGTGTGCAGGGCACAGGCAATGGGCACATTGCTCGAGCGAGAATTATGGCCGCTGCATTTGCAGAGCGAACTGACATTGATGTGGACTTTGTATTTACCGGGCGAGCACCGGAAAAATATTTTGATATGGATGTGTTCGGTCACTACAGAACACTGTGCGGATTAAGCTTTATCTACAAAGACGGTAAAGTCAAAAAGTGGGACACGGTACGCCAAGCGAATGTCAGGCAGTTTATTCACGACGTAAAGCAGTTTGATGCAAGTAAGTACGACTTACTCATTAACGACTTTGAGCCTGTTACCGCCTGGGCTGCTAAGCGCCAAGGGTTACCCTCCATATCTATCAGCCACCAAGCGGCCTTTGCGTATGATGTGCCCAAGCGGGGTAACTCGCTATTTGATACCGCTTTAATGAAAATCTTTGCGCCAACCCAGCAGAAAATTGGGGTTCACTGGTATCACTTTAACCAACCTATTATTCCTCCCTTTGTGGTTGATAAGCCTATCGCGCATGCAAAAAACAGCCATATATTGGTTTATCTCCCCTTTGAAAATATTAATGACATAAGGGATATGCTTGAGCCGCTGGCCGACCAAACCTTTCTTTGCTTTCACCCAGATATAGAGCAAGCCCACACTCAGGGGCATATTCAGTGGAATCCCACCTCTAAAGTGCATTTCCACAAAGCCTTACAAAACTGTAATGGGGTAGTGGCCAACGGCGGGTTTGAACTTTCTAGTGAAGCATTGCAACTGGGCAAAAAGTTACTTATTAAGCCATTGCACGGGCAGTTTGAGCAGTTATCGAATGTGTTTATGCTTGATAGCCTTAACTTGTGCCAACCCTTATTTCAGCTAGACACCGATGTACTAGAAGAATGGCTGACGTCTGAAGATATTGAGCCAATCACCTTCCCAGATAATGCAAATTTGCTCATTGATTGGATCAAACAAGGCAACTACGCAGATACAAAATCGCTTTGTGAAACCCTTTGGAAAAACGTCCACTATGGAGATAAAACGAGAGAACGTTTATTGTCTCTTGCAATTTAATACCGCAATGCGATGATAGCGGCATTTATCGTATTCTCTGCGGGATTTTTCTGTGCTTAATAAGTTGGCTGTTTTTCTGCTTACCCTCACCGCATTAAGCGGTTGTGGCTATAAAGGGGCGTTGTATATACCCGACGCACCGACGCAAAACTCGCCTCCACCTTCAGACGTTTCTTCTGACGCTTCTTTTGATGCTTCTTTTGATGCTTCTTTTGATGCTTCTTACAATAAGAGTGAGCAAGCGTCCAACGGCCAAAACACAGTATTTCATTTTGTGTCTGGCTCAGCGCCTAAAACTCCCCTCATGAATACGCCCATGATTGCACCTATCACCAAATTTGGAGACTCTAACTAGTGGATTACTTTGCCTACAAGCAAGGTCAGCTTTTCGCTGAAGACGTTGCTGTTGCCGATATTGCCGCTCAACACGGAACCCCCGTTTATATTTATTCACGGGCTACGCTAGAGCGCCATTGGCATGCATTCAATGACGCCATAGGCGAGCATCCTCATCTTATCTGCTACGCGGTAAAGGCCAATTCAAACATTGGCGTACTTAGCGTATTAGCAAAGCTAGGGTCAGGCTTTGATATTGTGTCTGCAGGTGAACTAGCCAGAGTGATTGAAGCCGGCGGCAATGCCAGCAAAGTGGTATTTTCAGGCGTGGGTAAAAAACACGATGAAATTCGCTACGCGCTTCAACAAGGCATCATGTGTTTTAACGTAGAATCAGAGCCCGAGCTGCACCGTATCAATGAAGTGGCCGGCGAGCTAGGTGTAAAAGCGCCTATTTCTTTGCGCATAAATCCTGATGTAGATGCGAAAACCCATCCGTATATTTCTACAGGGCTAAAGGCCAATAAATTTGGTATTGCCCGCGAAAATGCCCTCGCTACCTATGAATTAGCAGCATCACTGCCACACTTAAACGTAGTAGGAATGGACTGCCATATTGGCTCGCAGCTAACCGAAATTGGCCCGTTTGTGGATGCGTTAGAGCGCTTGCTGGTCTTAATTGATGAACTAGCCGAACGCAATATCATTATTGAGCATTTAGATGTAGGCGGCGGCTTAGGCGTTACTTACAATGATGAACTGCCTCCGCACCCTAAAGAATATGCTGAAGCGATGGCTGAAAAAATGGTAGGTCGAGAGTCGTTAAAACTAATTCTTGAACCTGGCCGCGCTATTGCGGCAAACGCAGGTATTTTGGTGACAGAAGTCGAGTTTATTAAACAAGGTGAAGAGAAAAATTTCGCCATTGTTGATGCTGCAATGAACGACTTGCTTCGCCCGGCACTTTATTCAGCATGGCAAAATATTATTCCGGTCGACGAAAATAGCGACGCTGCACCAAGTACCTATGATGTGGTGGGTCCGGTATGTGAAACTGGCGATTTTATTGGAAAAGACAGAATTTTATCCATAAAACCCACCGATTTATTAGCGGTTCGCAGTGCCGGCGCTTACGGCTTTGTAATGGCTTCAAACTACAACAGTCGCTGTCGCCCAGCCGAAATTATGGCTGATGGCGATACCGCCATTGTGGTGCGCGAGCGAGAAATTCAAAAAGATCTCTGGAAAGGTGAGCACAAACTTCCGTAAACTAGAGACAATTATAAGATAAAGATGCACCGTTAATGCAGGTTCAATTTTCTAAAATGCACGGTTTGGGTAACGATTTCATGGTGATCGATAACGTTACCCAGAATGTGTTTTTCTCAAAAGATAAAATAAAACAGCTGGCCGACCGGAATTTCGGTATTGGCTTCGACCAACTATTGATGGTTGAGCCTCCTTATGACCCAGAGCAAGACTTCCACTATCGCATTTTTAATGCAGACGGTTCGGAAGTGGAGCAGTGTGGTAACGGCGCGCGTTGTTTTGCGCGTTTTGTAAAACAGCATGGCCTTATTAACCGCAACAAAATTGTGGTAAGCACCAAAGCCGGAAAAATGGTGCTGTATCTCGAAAAAGATGGTCAGGTTACCGTTAATATGGGTAAGCCCATGTTTGAGCCAGCATCTGTTCCTTTAAAAGCAAATAAGCAAGAAAACACCTACATTTTACGTGTAGGTGAAAAAACCTTATTTATTGGCGCCGCCTCAATGGGCAACCCCCATTGTGTAATGGAAGTCGATGATGTTGATACCGCCGCCGTACATGAAATTGGCCCATTGGTAGAGCGACATGAGCGTTTTCCTGAAGGTGTGAATGTGGGTTTTATGCAGGTTATCAACGAGTCGCATATTAAACTTCGTGTATTTGAACGTGGCTCAGGTGAAACCTTGGCCTGTGGTAGCGGCGCATGCGCGGCAGTTGCAATTGGTCAAATACAAGGTAAATTAGGAACCGATGTGCGGGTAGATTTGCCCGGAGGCAGTTTACGTATTCGCTGGCCAGGCCCAGATAGCGTGATGAAAATGACTGGACCTGCTGAACACGTATATGACGGACAGATAACGATATGAGCGAATTACTAGGGCAATCTAACGCAACTCAAATTATTGAGCCCTTTACAGACACCTCTGCACTAACCCCAGCGCAGGTGCGTGACTATTTGTTAGAAAACCCTGAGCTCTTTGTGCAATACCCCGAGCTTCTCGAGAAAATAAACCTTCCCCATGAACAAAAAGGAAGTGTTTCTCTGGTAGAAATTCAAAGTGAACAGCTTAGAAAAAAAGTACGTCAGCTTAACTTCAAGCTTAACCAGTTAGTTTCTATTGCTAAGCAAAATGAAAAAATATACCGCGTTTACACCGACTTAAATGTTCAACTGCTTCGCTGTGAAAGTGTTGCAGAAGTGCAGTTTACGCTTGAAGACGTGTTGCAAGAACGTCTTCAATTATCTTCTGCGGTTATTAAAAGCTTTAAAGGCCCCCACGCCATTCCTGAGCTGCAGCAGCGTTTATTCACAGAAAAGCGCTTTAAAGAATCTAACTTCTTCTTCGGCCGACTTTCTCAACACGAAAGACAGCTGTTGTTTGGTGAAAGCAGCGCCGAATCAGTTGCACTAATGTTGCTAGGCGACAACCGCGAGCTCGGCATATTGGGAATAAGCAGTAACGATGCCAGCCATTTCACGCCTGAGATGGACACCTTACTACTTCAACAGCTTCAACAAGTACTCAACATTATATTGCCAGAGATGATGGGGTATTAGCCCCCATGCCGGACGATTACTACGCTAGCTCAGATAACACCCAGCCTGGTTCTAACGAGGCCATTTTAAGCGATGCCTGTCAGCACTGGCTTGATAAGTTTTTGCTACATCTTCAAGTAGAGCGCGGCTTGTCTGCTCACACCGTAAAAAATTATCAACGACAACTCACTGAAGTGGCAAAGCTGCTTGGTCTATTTGAATGGTCAGGGCTAACCCCAAGCGATATTAAACGGGTTATGGCCGACTCAAAAATGTCGGGGCACAGCGCTCGCAGCATCGCTCTTAGGCTTTCTGCGCTTCGCACCTTCTGCCGCTATTTAATTGAGCAGAAACAGCTGTTCAGCAACCCCTTAGAAGGTATCCATGCGCCTAAGCAGGGAAAACCCTTACCTAAACAGTTAAGCGTTGATGAAATGCAACAGCTGCTTACTGCTCGGCCGTCAAGTGATGACGATGAGGGAATGCAGCTTCGCGACAACGCCATGTTCGAATTGATGTACGGCTGCGGATTGCGATTAAACGAGCTTACCGGGCTTAATCTCGCCGATTGTTTGAAAGACGGCACGGTGAGAGTAACGGGTAAAGGTAGCAAGCAACGTATTTTGCCCTTAGGTCGCCACGCTCAAAAAGCCCTGAACGCCTGGTTAAAAGTAAGGCCGGCTCTTGCCTCTCCTTATGAAAGCGCGGTGTTTGTTAGCAAGCGAAAAACGCGGATATCTAACCGCCAAGTTGCCAATCGTCTTGATAGAATGGCCCAAGAGCAATCTATATCCCAAAAAGTAAGCCCCCATAAATTGCGCCATTCCTTTGCAACCCACGTACTAGAATCGAGCGGTGATTTACGAGCGGTTCAAGAATTACTTGGGCACGCCAACTTGTCGACAACGCAGGTATATACACACCTCGACTTTCAACATCTCGCTAATGTTTATGATGCAGCCCACCCTCGCGCGCATAAAAAGTAAACACGACATTTAAACGCGACACATTAAGGCCAGCTAGTTTATGCAGTTTTACCGACCCCTTAACGAAGTAAAGGCCATGACCTTTGACCTCGATGACACCCTATACAATAACGAACCCGTTATTCGGCGAGCCGAAGCTGCCCTAGCCGCCCATTTAAAAGCCCATCACAGTAACGCCGCCGCGCTTAGCCCTCGCGACTGGTACTTACTTAAGCAAGCTGCCGTTAATCTAGATGGTCGCTTAGCCTCTGACATGGGGCAATTGCGCAAGGTGATATTAACCGCCGCCCTGTCTGGTAAAAATGCACACTCTCTTTCTGTAGAAATACCGGATGACGCAGAGTTAAACAGCGCTGTAGATGCATGCTTTAATTGCTTTTACGATGCGAGAAGTGATTTAACCTTAGATGATGAGGTGCACAACGTACTCAAACTGCTGAGTGATAATATGCCCCTTGTTGGCATAACCAACGGTAATGTGGACGCTGATAAAATAGGCATCACGCCCTATTTTGAGACTATTTTGCATGCCAGTACAACTAGGCCAATGAAACCGGCACCGGATATGTTCAATGAAGCAGCCGCAATATTAGATATTCCCGCCGGCAACATATTACATGTGGGCGATAACATTATTAAGGATGTGCTTGGGGCGATAAATGCGCAATTTCAGGCAGCTTGGTTTGCCTGCAATCGACCAATGGCGCTGCGAAACGAGCCTGTTTCGGTGTTGCCACATGTCTCGCTATCCACATTGTCAGAACTCGCTCACTTTTGTCGTTAATAGGCATAGCAGCCTAACGTTTTTTTCTAAAACGATGCGCTATAAGCAAGGTTTTATGCGCTGGGAGTTGTAAGCAGGAAGCTTTAAATAGGATGCTTTAAAAAAGAGTACAGTCCAGCAAACTTAGCGAACTGCTTAAGCTTGGGACTGAAATTAAAGGCTGGGGGCTGAGTTTAAACGCTAAAAACTCGACTTGAACGTCTAAACAAATTGTTTAGACATTATCCTCAAGCACGTTTTGCTGCATAGACTCGCAAGGGTGTTGACACACTGGGCGGCCCACCACTTTTGCCGGTACGCCAACTACGGTGACATGGGGTGGTACGTCGTTTAGCACCACGCTTCCTGCACCAACTTTTGACCCTTCGCCCACTTCAATATTGCCCAGAATTTTAGCCCCGGCTCCCACTAAAACGCCTTGGCGAATTTTAGGGTGACGATCGCCAGACTCGTTGCCGGTACCGCCCAGCGTAACGCTTTGTAGCAAGGAGACGTTATCTTCAACTACAGCAGTCTCACCAATAACGATACCTGTAGCATGGTCAAACATTACGCCTTTACCAATTTTTGCAGCCGGATGAATATCCACACTAAAGCTAGCTGAATTGCGGCTTTGAAGAAAAAGAGCAAGCTGATGGCGACCGTGCATCCACAAATAATGCGCCATACGATGTACTTGAACAGCGTGAAAACCTTTAAAATGAAGCAGCGGCGTTAGGAAGTCGCCTACCGCGGCATCACGCGCTTTAATGGCTAAAATATCCGCCGTTGCCGCTTCACTGATCCCTGGCTCTAGTAAATAGGCCTGATCGAAGACTTCCCGAATAGCGAGGGCTGGCATCACGTCGTCAGCCATTTTATTGGAAAGAATAAAACTCAAACACGATTCGAAATTATGGTGCGCCAATACACTTGCATGAACATAGCTTGATAATAACGGTTCATTATCTGCAACAACTTTTGCTTCTTGTTTTAAAGTAGACCAAAAATCGATGGGTGTAGAGGTAACAGACATAGCATTTCCCGTTGGTATTTATCTTAGACGCAGTGATATTGAACAGCGAAGCGTAAACGATGAGTTTACCTGAGATTGACGAATTGCAATATGACAGTGATACCTGCTGGCGGTGGATTTCGATCAACTTAGCTAAACAATTTATTATTAGTTATTCCATTAGGTTTTTTCCGCCACTGCAAGACACAAGAAGCCAAAACTAGACTGTATAAATTAACAGTCAGCTGGCATAATAGCTACGCTTCTAATTTGTGAATAAAATAAGATAACAGGTGCCACACTATGGATGTATCCAGACTGCTAGACGAGCTTAACGACAAACAACGTGAGGCTGTAGCAGCACCGCTCTCAAACGCGCTGGTATTAGCAGGCGCTGGTAGTGGCAAAACCCGCGTGCTTGTTCACCGCATAGCGTGGTTGATGGAAGTCGAAAATATTGCGCCCTTCTCAATCTTAGCCGTTACGTTCACAAATAAAGCCGCTAAAGAGATGCGCGGTCGTATAGAGTCGCTTATGGGCAAAAGCCTGCATAACATGTGGATTGGCACGTTCCACGGGTTAGCCCATCGCCTGTTGCGCGCTCACCACGCTGAAGCACGACTGCCAGAGAATTTTCAAATCATTGATTCAGACGATCAGTATCGCCTAATTCGTCGAATTTTAAAGGCCATGAATTTAGACGAGAAGCACTATCCACCTCGTCAAATTCAATGGTACATCAATGGTAACAAAGACGAAGGACTTCGCCCTCAGCATATTGAAACCTTTGACGACCCTATTCAAAAAACCATGCGCGAAGTGTATACCGCTTATCAAGATGCCTGCGATCGCTCAGGCCTTGTAGACTTTGCAGAGCTCCTGCTACGCGCTCACGAGCTATGGGCGAAAAATCCTGAAGTATTAGCCCACTACCAGCGTCGTTTTCGCGCGGTGTTAGTTGATGAATTCCAAGATACCAACAACATTCAATATGCTTGGTTACGCATGCTGAGCAGCGGCGATAATAACAATATTATGATTGTGGGCGATGACGACCAATCTATATACGGTTGGCGCGGTGCGAATGTAGACAACATTCAGCACTTTCTAAAAGACTTTGAATCACCAGCAACCATTCGCCTAGAGCAAAACTACCGCTCTACGGGCAACATACTGAAAGCAGCCAATACCGTTATCGACAACAACACAGGTCGTTTAGGTAAAGAGCTTTGGACTGAAGATAGTCAGGGTGAGCCCATTTCGGTGTATGCCGGCTTTAACGAGCTGGATGAAGCTCGTTTTATTGTGTCGAAAATAAAAGACTGGCTTAACCGAGGTAATGCCCTCAGCGATACCGCCATTTTATACCGAAACAATGCCCAATCTCGTGTGCTGGAAGAAGCATTACTTCACGAAGGACTGGCCTATCGTATATATGGCGGCCTGCGCTTCTTCGAACGCCAAGAAATAAGAGATGCGCTAGGCTATATGCGCATGGTTAGTCACCCTCACGACGATGCTGCCTTTGAGCGTGTGGTGAATACACCAAGTCGTGGTATTGGTGAGAAGACCTTGTCTCAAGTTCGAGACACTGCCAGAACCCACAACTGTTCTATGTGGCAAGCAAGCCAGCTGCTGATCAACGAGGCCTCGTTAAAGGGACGTGCTCTAAATGCTATTCAAAGCTTTGTGTTGCTTATTACCGAGCTCGAGCAATCTACCGCTGACGATCCTTTAGAACAACAGGCAGACAAAGCTATTCGCCAGTCTGGGCTTTATGCCATGTACCAGTCTGAACGCGGCGAGAAAGCGCAAGCCCGTTTAGAAAACTTGGAAGAACTGGTTACAGCATGCAAAACCTTTATTGTGCCCGATGAAGCAGAAGAAATGACGCCACTGGCGGCCTTTCTAGCTCACGCGTCGCTTGAGGCAGGCGACACCCAAGCCGATAAAGATCAAGATGCAGTGCAAATGATGACTATCCACACCGCGAAAGGCTTAGAGTTTCCTTTGGTGTTTTTGGCAGGTGTTGAAGAAGGCATGTTTCCCAGCCAAATGACCAATGACGAGCCTGGTCGAATGGAAGAAGAACGTCGTCTCTGCTATGTTGGAATGACGCGGGCTATGCAAAAGTTGTATATCACTTATGCAGAAAATCGTAGATTATACGGTCAAGATAAATACCACACCGCGTCGCGCTTTATTCGTGAAATGCCGGAGGACTGCATTGAAGAAGTGCGCTTAAAGTCCACTATTTCGCGTCCTGTACACAATCGATTTAATCAGATGACGTCTCATGCGTCGTTTGAGGAAACCGGTTTTAAGCTTGGCGAACGGGTTGTGCACCGCAAATTTGGTGAAGGTATTGTGCTAAATTATGAAGGTAGTGGCGAGCACGCTCGCGTGCAGGTAAACTTCGATGAGTTTGGCAGTAAGTGGTTAGTTCTCGCCTACGCAAAATTGGATAAAGCGTAGCAATTATTCGGCAAGGTAGCCTATATCCAAGTTGGACTATATGCAGCAACATGTGCTGGTCATTGAAAATGGCGACAACAACCTTGAGATCATTTCCAGGCTCGTAAGGCGCGCAGGGCTCACACCTGTGGGCGCCACCTCGTTAACCGAGGGCAGAGCCCGCTTTGCGCAAAACACGCCAGAAACCTTTTTATGTGCCATCGTAGCGTACTCATTGCCAGACGCGCCAAAAGGCGAAGCTATCGACTTTGCCATTGACGCCTATGTCCCCACCATTGCAACAACAGAAAGTTTAGACACCCTTACTCGCGACAAAGTGCTTGAAAGGGATGTGGTCGACTACATCCCTAAAGAAAACGCGCAGAATTACGACTATCTCATTCGCTTAATATCTCGACTTGAAAAGAATAAATCTACCGGCGTAGTGGTAGTCAGTACCAATAGAGTGCAGCGAACACGCACCTTATCGTTACTTGAGCGCCATAACTTTGTGGTATATGAATGTCTGACCGCCAGTGAGGCCATGAACGCACTATCGACACACAAGCACATTCGACTCGTTATTACTGATAATACGCTTCCTGATATGTCCGGTACCGTATTTGTTGCCAGTCTTCGCAAAGCGTTTTCAAAAGAGCAATTAGCGGTGATGGGCATTGCCGGCGGTCAAGGTATGCTTATGTCTGCCCACTTTATTAAAAGCGGAGCCAACGACTTTTTGCGTATCCCCTATTGTCACGAAGAGTTTTTATGCCGGGTAATGCAAAACGTTGAATACATTGAAAGCGTTGAAGCAATAAGACGCGCCGCAAATACCGATTATTTAACCGGCCTGCCAAACAGAAGACATTTCTTTTATACCGTTACCATGCAGCACCAGCAGCTGTCCGACAACCATGCACTGGCGCTCATTGATTTAGATTTCTTCAAGGCAATTAACGATACTCATGGGCATGATGCTGGAGATGCGGTATTAAAAGCCGTTGCTGCACTCATTGAGTTTTATTTTCCCGACGAAATCATTTCGCGATTTGGCGGCGAAGAGTTTTGTATTTACCTGCCTAACACACCATTTGAGGAGGCTTGTGAGCGCTTAGATGACTTTAGAAAGGTAGTGGAAAATGAGTCTATCGAGCTTCCTAAAGGGACTACCCATGTCACGTGCAGTATTGGCATGAGCGGCGCCGTCACCCAGCGTATCGACAAGCTTATTAGCGATGCCGATAAGCAGCTTTATGCAGCCAAAAACAGTGGCCGCAACAAAGTGATGTTTACCGAAGCGCTACACGCCACCCATCAGTAGCCGCTAGTTGTTCATTACACTAACGTATCTACACCCACGAATTGCACCTTTCTTATACTACGCGCATAGCCTACTTATCTTGCTCTGCGACTTGAAGCTCTGCCGCTTGAAGCGCAGCAGCTCGCGCTTGCTGTCGCTGTCTGCGAAAGTTGTAAATAGAGTCTGCACTAAATACAGCCAGTGCCAACCAAACAAACGCAAAGGTGGTTAGCCTAGCCTCTTCCAGCGGTTCGCCGTAGAGATAAACCGCTAAAATAAACATCAGTGTTGGACCAATATATTGGAAGAACCCTAAGGTGGAATACATGATGCGCCTTGCCGCAGCGGTAAAGCACAATAGCGGCGCAGTGGTCACGATACCGGCGGCGAAGATAAGCAGGTTTAAGTCGATGCTATTGTTAAATAAGTTGCTGTATTGTGACCCATAAAGCACCCAGTAACCTATGGCCAGCGGCGATAGCATGAGTGTCTCGATAAATAAACCTGGCAGAGAATCTACTGCCACCTGCTTACGCAGCAAGCCATACACACTGAAGCTTGATGCCAATACCAGCGCAATCCATGGTATTTCACCATAGGAAAGCACCAAAATACCGACGCCCACTACCGCTAAAATAACCGCCGTTCTCTGCAGATTGCGAAGCCGTTCGCCTAAGAATACCCGCCCTAAAAACACGTTAATAAGCGGGTTAATGTAATAGCCTAAGCTGGCATCGAGTAGGTGGTCGTTGTTTATGGCCCAAATAAACAGTAACCAATTAGCGCCTAGCAATAGGCCAGCGAAAAAGAGAATGACCATTACCCGCTTGTTTTTTAATGCGGATATCACCTTGGGCCATTGCTTTAGTGCAGCGATAAACCCCACAAGCAATACCACCGACCAAATGACGCGATGCATTAATATTTCGGCTGCGGGAAGTACCATTAACTGTTTAAAATAAACAGGTGCTACGCCCCACATGCTGTAAGCGGCTATCGCACAGATAACGCCCACTTGGGCGGCAGAAGCTGGCTTAGACAATGATAACTCCAAAACGAAACAGGCTATAAGCGCGCTATTGTTTAATACAACGCTATTTTAAACAAGCGCTCTGTGGTGCTTGCGGCTCAAAGTGCCACATATTTGGGTTAAACATCCTTAACCCCGTCGGTGAATATGGTTTAGTGCACTAGAGCAAAAATAATGTACCAAGCCCCAAGAAGGCCACAAAGCCTACGATGTCTGTTACCGTTGTTAGAATAACCGACCCCGACAGCGCAGGATCTATTTTCAATTTATCTAAAATAATCGGCACAAATACACCGGCAATAGCCGCCGCCACAATATTGAACAAAATAGCTAAGCAAATAACCACCCCCAGCATCACATCGGTAAACCAAAAATAGGCAACAATACCAATAACCAAGGCCCATATAACGCCATTTACGCCGCCCACTTTTAGCTCTTTGATCATCAATGCTTTAATATTGGCTGGAGTCACCTGCCCTAATGCCAAGCCTCGCACTATAAGGGTAAGCGTTTGACTACCCGCAATACCACCCATACTTGCTACTACAGGCATAAGTACTGCCAGTGCAACCACCTGCTGAAGCGTAGCTTCAAACAAGCCAATAAACCACGATGCCATAAATGCAGTAAGTAAGTTAATACCCAGCCAAAGCGCCCTATTCCTGGCACTTTTCGCCACGGGAGAGAACAAATCTTCGTCTTCATCCATACCTGCTGAGGCCATGACCTGACGCTCATAGAACTCATTCACTAATTCGCTGGCCGCAGTAATATCTAACCTGCCAAGCAAGGTATTATTTTCATCCACTACAGGCAGTGACGCTAGGCCCGAGCGCTGCACGATTAGCGATACATTCATGGCATCGTCATCGCCCTTAAACGTAGTAATATTTTCTTCTGCAAGAGACAATAACGCCTTGTCCTCTGAAGCAGAAAACAAGTTGTTTATTTTAACAAGTGCCGCAAACTGCCCCGTTCGATTAACGAGATAAATACTGTCGCAGTGCTGAGGGATATCTTTTTTCAGTAAACGCAATGCCTCTCTAACCTTAGCGTTAGAAGGCAGCACAAGCTGCTCATGGTTTACCCAGTGACCTATCTGATTATCGGGAAAAAGTGAGGCTTCTCTAAAGTACTTTCGCTCTTTGGAGTCGAGTGACTCATAGGCCAAATCAACAAGGCGCTTGGGTAAAGAGTCGAGAAGCTCAAGTAAGTCATCGGCGTAAATGTCGGCAAAAATGGACGCCCATTCGTTGTGCGGCGTATTATCGATAAGAATTTCACGGGGGTCGCTGCGCATCTCAACCAATACGTTCAGCTTTTGCTCTCGCGGAATTCCTTCCCACACCACGAGTCGTGGCTCAACAGGCAACGATTCTAACAGCGTAGCAATATACACATTGTCTTGACCACTTAGCGCCGCTAATAACGACGCTGGGTCATCAGCCATACCTTCGGTAACAATCTCTTCGATTAAATCTGGTAATTGGTCAGCCACACTATACCTCCTGTTGACACACGCTTTCTCAATCCTACAGCCCTTAGATTATCATGTTGCTGCATATGAGAATATGACGGACTGATTTATACACGCGCTTATACGTTTTTGTTTATTCACTCTTTCTTAGGTGGTTATGCTTTACCGCTTGGTTTGATGTTAGGGGCTTGCGCTGAATTTTAGTCTAGTTTTTGCAAATGCCCCGTGAAGACAGAGCAAAAAAAGCGTAAAATCCCCAACCATGACAACTGCATTAGCCACCACAGAATTATCGCCCCACTCTGACAACACCGTATCGCCAGAGAACGTACTCAAAAACGTTTTCGGTTACGGTGAATTTCGCGATGGTCAAGGGGAAGTCATTCACCATGTGTGTAACGGTGGTGATGCACTTGTGCTACTGCCTACCGGCGGTGGAAAGTCGTTGTGTTATCAAATACCCGCATTAGTTCGCGACGGTACCGCCATTGTGGTGTCGCCACTGATATCCCTAATGCAAGACCAGGTAGAGCAGCTTAAAGCCCTCGGTGTGAAGGCTGATTACCTCAACTCCACACTCGACGCTGAAGCTCAGGCCAATATCAACGATGCGCTCATTGCAGGAAAGCTAGATTTACTCTACGTGTCTCCTGAGCGCCTAATGCAGTATTCATTTCAGCAATTACTCAACAGAGCGGAAATTGCCTTATTTGCTATTGATGAAGCCCACTGCGTATCCCATTGGGGTCATGACTTTCGTCAAGATTATCGCGCTTTAGGTAAAATAAAATCTCGTTTTTCACATATTCCCGTTATTGGCTTAACCGCTACTGCAGACACCGCCACTCAAGCCGACATTTTAAATCAGCTCACGTTACATGAGCCGCTAGTGTACAAAGGTAGTTTCGACAGACCCAATATTCGCTACCGCGTTATGTCGAAATACAAAGCCTTCGATCAAGTCGTTAGCTACGTAAAGCAGCAAGAAGGCAGCGGTATTATTTATTGTAATAGCCGAGCCAAAGTTGACGATTTACACGCCAAACTATTCAGGCTGGGTTTTCGCTGCGCTGCCTATCATGCCGGCATGGATAGCGATGAACGAGAATTGGTGCAGCGTCAGTTCCTCAATGACAAGATTGATATTGTGGTAGCAACAGTGGCCTTTGGCATGGGCATCAACAAGTCTAATGTACGCTATGTGGTGCATCACGATGTGCCCCGCAGTGTCGAGAGCTATTATCAGGAAACCGGGCGCGCTGGACGAGACGGGCTGGAATCGGAAGCGCTTTTATTGTTCGACGAAAAAGATGCCGCCAGAGTAAGGCAGTGGATTGAACAAGGCGAAAGCGGTGATAGAAATCATATAGAGCTTCAAAAGTTTGCTGCTATGGAAGCCTTTTCAGAAGCGCAAACATGCCGACGACAAGTACTGCTTAACTACTTTTCTCAGTTTAGCGATAGTGCCTGCGGGAATTGTGATATTTGTTTAGATCCCCCGAAAATGGTAGATGGCCTTGTTATTGCCCAAAAAGCCTTATCATGCATTTTGCGCTTATCTCAGCAGGCATCAAGTCAATACGTTATTGATGTTTTACGAGGCAAACAGCTTCGCAGGCTACAAGAGGCAGGGCATCATCAACTTTCCACCTATGGAATAGGAAAGGACAAATCGGACAGCTATTGGCATAACATTTTGAATCAGCTGGTTCATAAAGGGCTGATACGCGTTGATATTACTGCACATGCGTCGCTGCGCCTCACAGAGGCCTCGCGCCCTGTACTAAAAGGCGAAGTACCGGTACAGCTTGCAGTACCGCGACTTGAATTTAAGCCTGACAAAAAAGCCAAGCAAGCGCCTGCCAATTACGACCGCACCTTGTTTACACGACTTAAGCATTTACGCAAAGTGCTGGCCGAAGAAAACGAAGTGCCGCCGTATGTGGTATTCAGTGACGCGACCTTAGTGGATATGGCGTGTAAGCTGCCCGTCACCCGTAATACCTTGCTTGAAGTAAGCGGTGTTGGGCAAACCAAATTAGAGCGTTACGGCGACGCCTTTATCAAACTTATCGACGACTACATTTCTCGCAACGATTAAAAACCGAAATGACTAGGGCGTATTGACCGCCCTAAGCGTAGGCGTATTCGCCGCCTTTTTCTAGAGCGCGTTGATAGGCTGGTCTTTCATGTACACGCTTAACGTACCCGCGAATTGCTGCGAAATCATCAGCTCGACCACTCGCAACGAGAGACTCTAACGGGAATATCATTTGTATATCAGCTCCCGTTGGCTCCTCACCTGCAAACCATGTGTTACTGGCAAGGTACGATTCTACATAGCGAAGGCTCTGCGCCAAGTTAGGGCCGTAATACGCGTTAATGATCCCATCCACTAACTTGTCGGTAATGGGTTTTATGAAAAACGGTTTAGAGCCCTTCTGACGTGCTTTTTCTAAAACAAGATTAGCCACAAGCGGCGGCATCAAAGACCCTTCAGCAAAGTGAAGCCAAAATAGGTAGTCTTGCAGTGCTTTGCCCTCTTCAGGCACAGCAAAGCCAGATTCAGCATGATTACGCACTAAATATTCAACGATAGCGCCAGATTCAGCGATGGCACCATGCGGCGTGGTGAGCACCGGTGAACGTCCTAGGGGATGGACTGCTCGCAGTGAATCGGGCGCCAAATTGGTTTGGCTGTCTCGTTCATAAAACGCGATTTTGTATTCAACACCGAGCTCCTCTAGCAACCACAGAATACGCTGAGAGCGAGAGTTATTTAAATGATGTAGTGTTAACATACCCCTTCCTTAATTTGCGCTGTCATAACGCATATAAAAACTATTATTGTTGTGCTGTAGTGTATACATGGATAAGCGGCGGCAGGTTTACTTCTAATTAGACCTTTACTCATCGATATAAGCCGTTGCAAATACTTATCCTTGCAAGTGCTTGAGCTTGCAAGTGCAGTTCATACGCTTGCGGTGCTTAGCCATGCAATGCCTAAACCTACAGATGGGACTCTTGAGGCGATTTTACATAAAGCGTGTTTAAAAGCGCCAGCGATTCATGCTGCATGTAATTTCGGACAAAGTCTGCTTTTCATTAACTATGTCGATATATTATCGCTATGAATTAAGCAGCTAGGAAATAAACAGCTAGGAATTAACTAACCGTAAACAAGCTTTTGCATTGCGCAAGCTGTTCATTCAACAGCACCGTATACGTACACCTTACATAGATAACAGATTAAAATAACAGGGTTTCAAATTATGCAGCAGTTACTTGCATCAAGTGTCATCACCGCGCTTCACAACACCGAGTCAAGCGTTCAGATAACCCTTCCTCTACCTACAACGCCCCTAAAGACTGAGCAGTGGTTAACTCAGTTTGTGTCACTATTTCATTTTCAAGCTTCACAAGCTGATTGGGGTGCTGATAGGTTTCAGGTGGTATTAACTTCTTTAAAAGGCCACCCGCCTTTTCAGTGCTTATTATGCATAGAATGGCTATGCGAAGCGATATGGCTTGAGCCTATTGGTAGCGAGCAACGCCCTCAAATTATTAGCGATTATCTAAAAGAACAGGGCGACGCTTTTTTGTAAAAGCATCACTCTAAACTTACATTTCTTTGTTGCCACCTATGAATTACTATTAATCAATGAACGCCATGTCACTGTTGTTTTCACCGTCAATGCTTACTCGCCCTTTTGCGCTAGTGTGGCTTGCTATGGCATTACTGCCATCGCTTGCCTGTGGTGGTTTTCGCAGGGTTAGTCGGAATGCAGAGTCAGACAAAGTAAGGGGGCTCACGTTAAAACAGAGCCCGAACCGCTCAGCGCTTTCGTATGTTCTCGTATTGACCGGACTGTTGCTTATGTCATTTTCCGCTAACGCCAACAATGACGAGACTAATAATGCTACAAATAGCGCGACAAATAACATAAGTATTGATGAGTCTTTTCAACATATTCTTATTAATCACAATAGCAGCATAACTCACGCACCTGACTCGGCGACCTACTTTGATGTGTTAGAAGGCGCGAGTGCGTTTTCAGGCCAACAGATCACATCCACTCGGCAGTGGCTGTCTACCTATATACAGCACAGCGGCTTTAGCCCTGTCTCCCTTGTGGTAAATGTAGACCGATTAAACATTGACGACTTGCAGCTTTATCTGCTCAACGACAACGAACGCATTATAAAAACGTATCGCTATCAAGCAGGAAAAGGCGACCTTACTCTGCCACAACCCGTGCCCAGTATTCGACTGTCGTTTACACTACAGCCCTATCAAAATGTGCGCTTGCTCATTGGCATTAAAGACACAGGGTTAAGCAACATACCTGTTGCGCTGTGGGAAAGGGACGCGCTCCAGCAATACGATACTAATATGCTGGTTGCCTTAGGTGCGGTGCTTGGCGTGTTCGCACTTATTATTACCTACTTCCTTCTTTCTTACTTTAACCAACGTATTGCCACTCGATTTTGGCTTACGATGTCATCATTGGCCATGCTGACGCTTTTTTTCATTTTTCAAAGCGGACTGGGTTTGTGGCCAAGCTTAACCAACACAACTGAGGCGGCATTCATAATTGCATCAACCTTGCTGTTGCTGTGCTTAGCCAAAGTAACCCATCATCTATTTCCTCGAGTGCCCGCTTTCCTCAAAGCACTTAATTTTGTCATTCCTTTGGTGTGCTTGTATTGCTTTTTCATCGAGTCCACCGTGGCAATTGTAGTTCTGCTTAGCACTATTGCGGTAATGGGTGTAAGCCAAGTTGCTTTGGCGCTAACGTTTAAAGAAAACCGTCAAACAAGTCGCTTGTTCTCAATTGGCTGGCTCTCGTTTTTTGTGTTGTTTGCAATATCGATTCAAGGCCTCTATCACTTCATGGTTTATACCTTTAGTGTCTATTTGGTTATGCTGTTTTTTGCCGCCTTCGGACTGTTGTGTTTAGGCATGGCCGCAGCAACAAAAGAACGGTTTTACAACAAAAAACAGTTAGTTAAAAAAGAAGAGATCATTACCAACTTAAACCATTTCTATCATTTATTTAGAAACTCAGCAGAAGGACATTACACCTCAACCTGGGAAGGTAATTTAGTGTCTGTAAACCCCGCGATGTATAAACTTTTTGGGTATACCGATGAGGACGACATGCTGGAAACAGGCGCAAAAACATCGGTTTTCTATGCTAACGCTGATGACAGGCAGCTTCTCTTAGGCGAACTGTCTCAAACCGGTCACTTAACTGGCAAAGAAATAAGAGCAAAAAGAAAAAATGGTGAAGAGTTTTGGATTTCGTTGTCTTGCCGTTTGCAAGAAAATAGTGATGGCCCCTATATTTTCGGCTCAATTATCGACATCACCGAGAAAAAACAATCGGACCTTAATTTACGCTATTTAGCTACCCATGACTCTCTTACAGGGGCCTACAATCGACGCCAGTTTGAAACCGAGTTTAAAGGTAAGGTGGCATCAGTGGCCAGCCCCCCTGTGTGTCTGCTTTATTTAGATTTAGACAGGTTTAAAGTGGTTAACGATACCTGCGGTCATAAGGCAGGTGACGTACTCATAAAAGATATAGCAAGGCTGATAGAAAACACGCTTTTAAAGAATGCCCTTCTTGCCCGTTTAGGCGGCGATGAATTCGGTATTATTTACTCAGATTATGATGAGAAAAGTGTCTTTGAGAACGCAGAAAAAATACTCAATGCAGTGCAAGACTACCGCTTTATGTGGAACAACCGCATTTTCAATTTAGGCGTGAGCATTGGCATGGTGGTATGCGATGAAAATACCACAAGTGCTGGGCAGTACTTAAGCATGGCAGATGCGGCGTGCTATTTCGCCAAAGACCAAGGCCGTAATCAAATTCATCGATACAACAGTAATGAAGAGAGCACCCAGCGCTATCAGCGCGAGCTAGATTGGGTATCGACCATTAACAACGCGTTAGAAGAAAACCGATTCGAACTGTATTACCAACCGCTGCGACCACTCAGCCAAGCCAATGAAGGGTATTATTACGAGGTACTGCTTCGCTTGCGAGAAAGTGATGGTAAAATTGTAGAGCCGGCAAACTTCTTGCCTACTGCGGAACGTTTCGAAATGAACGTGAACGTAGACAAGTGGGTAGTAACGCATACATTTAAATGGCTATCAGAAAACCCTGAGCATTTGAGCAATCTTAAGCGCTGTAGCATCAACTTAAACTGCCACTCGCTGGCCGATAGAGATTTTACGCTGTTCATTCTGAATGCGTTTGAAACCTTCGGTATTGCGTATAACAAGATTTGCTTTGAGGTTATTGAGTCAGTGGCCATTATTAAAATGGACGACACGCTGGCCTTTATGCAGACATTCAAAAACTTAGGCTGCACATTTTCTCTTGATGACTTTGGCAGCGGCTTTTCATCCTATAATTATCTTAAAAGCCTTCCTGTGGATCAGGTGAAAATAGACGGCATGTTCATAAAGGATATGCTTAACGACGCCGTGGACACTGCTATGGTTGCATCGATAAAGGATGTGGCGAAGGCCATGGGCATGCAGACAGTGGCAGAGTTTGTGGAGAATGAAGCCACAATGACCCAATTAGGAAACATGGGAATCGATTTCGCTCAGGGCTATGGTGTAGCAGTGCCAGCCCCTCTCGTCGACTTCACCCCGCTGTAACGCCCTTATTCTGTTGGGCTCATATCGTTGATCTCGCGTTTGATTTATAACAAATAAAAAAGAGTGATAGAGCAAATACCCCAAAACCGGATGAAATGCGTATAATCATAGGTCGTTAGTAGCAACGCATTGTTATTAACGTACAACATTACACTCTATAAATGATACAATGTAACACTTTATAGTTAGAATGATATTGTAAAGACGACCTAAAAAAGATGCTGCCAAATTCGGTAGCGATCAGTGCAGATATCAGGCTTGCAAAAGCTGTGATTATCCCCACATATGGCCTACTGTCCTAAGCGTAGAAGTAACATGAGTAGCAAACAGCCTAAATACGAATTTGTCAGTTCAGCAAAATTGCCAACGCGGCTTGGTGATTTCAAAATACACGGTTTCGTTGAAGCCAGTGGTCAAGAGCACGTTGCCCTGTCTTACGGCAACTGGAAGAAAGGCGATATTGTGCCAATTCGTATCCACTCAGAGTGCCTGACCGGAGATTCTCTTTTCAGTACCCGCTGCGACTGCGGTTTTCAATTAGAAAAAGCCATGCAAAACATCGTCGATAACGGCTTTGGCTTACTACTATACCTTCGCCAAGAGGGGCGCGGCATTGGACTGCTTAATAAAATACGTGCTTACAATCTTCAAGACAGCGGCATGGACACGGTAGAAGCTAACGAACATTTAGGCTTTGATGCTGACCTTCGTAGCTACGACATCTGTAAACTCATGCTAGATACGCTAGACGTTACCCGCGTAGAGTTAATGACGAACAACCCTAAGAAGCTAGCGGCACTTGAAGCGCTCGGAATAGACGTTGTATCGCGCAAGCCTATCGACCATGGCGTAACGAAAGACAATAAAAACTATTTAAAAACTAAAACAGAAAAGCTGGGGCACGCATTCGACCCTCACATTTTTAAATAACCTGAATCCTGTTTAAATAAAATTGCACGACCAAGAAAACGTCCGCCGCTTCAACTTCCCTCAGCGGGCGTTTTTTATTCAGCTTAGGTTAATTATCCACGGGTTATAACGTATACAGACTTACCCACATTGTTTGTTCGCTACAGTAAGCGCGCAATGACAATGTAAGGAGAATGTATGAAAAACATAGCCCTATCTATCGTGATTGCCCTTGGCGGTGCTGCCGTTGGTTTACCGGTAATTGCTCAACAATCAACCGTTGATACTTCTGCCAATCAAACGTTGGGCACTAGCCAAACTGAAGTCTCAGATGCGCAATTGGACAGTCTTCTCGCACCTATTGCGTTATATCCAGATACCTTACTCACCCACATACTCATCGCCTCTACCTATCCCCTTGATGTGATTTCGGCAGATAAGTGGCGACAAAGTAACAAACACCTTACGCCGGAGCAGGTTGAAGACGTATTAGAAGATGTGGATTGGGATCCAAGCGTGAAGGCGTTGGCCGCATTTACTGATTTGCTCAACACCATGGCCAATGACCTAGACTGGCTGCAGCAGCTTGGCGACAGTGTATTAGTAAGCCAAGATAGAGTACTCGATCGAGTACAAGTACTGCGTCAGCATGCTAGAAACACCGGAAACTTAGATACCAACGACTATGTTGAGGTAGAAACGGAGCAAAACAATTCCAGAGAGATCATCTATATCGCTCCTCGTCAGCGAGAGGTTGTGTATGTGCCTTACTACGACCCTCAAATTGTGTACGGCAATTGGTGGCACCCTATTGCGCCGATATTCTGGTCTCACCATGTTAATTACCATCGTCATAGAAACGTATATTGGTCGCCGCGAGTGAGGATATCGGCCTTTTTCTCATTCGGTGCTGTGCACTGGAGTAACCGCCATGTAGTTGTGCATCGCCAGCCAGTGCGCAGGTTTTATAGAGGTAGCCAGCGTAAACGAGTTATTAGCAATGATTATCAGCGCTGGGAGCATCGCGTTGACCACAGACGTGCTCGCTACTCACAGCGCGTAGTGCAGACCAAACCCACACGTTTTGTGCACAGCAGTAATAGACATGTATCGACAAGGCGCCTTGCTGCTTCGCCGGGTTCAAGGTCGATATCAAAAGCGCGTTCTGTTTCAAACGCACAGTTAAAAGCGCCGAATCAAAATCGCGCGTTGTCAAATAATCGAAGGGTTAGCACTAACAAGGCGAATAAGAGGCTTGCTGAAAAAAAGCAGTACAATAAGCAGGCAATCTTAAACAAGCTCGATGCTAATAAGCGCCACTTTGTGAAAACATCGGCGAAAACACCGGCGAAAACATCGGTAAAATCTCGGCTTACAAAACCCCAGCCTATAAAACCAGGATCTGCGATACGCAAAATAGATACTAACAAGGCAGTTAAAGATAAAGCGCGAACCTACAGGGCTGACGCTTACCGTGGTAAAGCGTCACAAAACCGGAATTCTCAAATAGTCAGGAAAGACATAAGCTCGAATAAAGGGGGCTCGGACAAAAGAGCCTTGGACAAACAAACGGTCACTCGGACGAGCAAGCAAACCGTATCTCGTAACGTGTCGCCAAAAAGAAGTGTGAGCCGTAACGAGGGGCGCAGCAATATTAGAACTGGTAGCGCCCAGTCTCGAAAAGCATTGCCTCAAAGAGCTCAGTCTCAAAATAGACTTTCTAGAGATAAATAATGTAAACAAACAGTGGCGACTACTAGGGCGTGTTGATAAAAGTAGTCGCCAGCTTACATTTACTAAGTCTCAGAAAAAGTGGACAGTGCCTTTACAAAACGAGCGGGTGATGACGTATCTAGGTTAAAGTAGAGAGAAGGCTCTATAAGTTCTAGTTCCATAATTGCCCACTCATTTTCTTGGCGAACCAGGTCGACACGTGCGTACAGAGCTTGGGCCGGCATTGCCTCTAGTGCTCGCTGTGCTATTTCTTGCTGAGCAATGTTTGCTTCAACGGCCAGTAGCTGCCCGCCATGCTCCTCCTGAACTCGAAAGTCTCCTTGCTGAGGCACTTTTAATATGGCATGGCTGTAACACCCTCCAAAGTAAAACAGAGAGTATTCCCCCTCCTCAACCACGCTAGATAAAAAGGGTTGAATCATATACCGACGAGCGGCAAAGGTAGTCAGCAATGAAGGCATTATTTCGGCCATATTTGATGAGGAGACTCTAAAGGTGTCATCGGCGTTTGCACTCAGTGTTGGCTTAATAACAACTTCTTTAGTGTTAAACCGCGCAAAAGCATTGTGTATATCTTGCGCCGCAAAACGCTCTCCCCAACGGGTATCTACAATGGGGATCCCAGCCCCCGCGAGGTCCTTCAAATACTGCTTTTCTATATTCCATCTAATCAGCGCTAAAGGATTTAACAAGATAGCCGAAGATTTATTAATGATCTCTAATGTATTAAGAAAGGTATCAGGATGCTGTTGGTAGTCCCACGTACTGCGCACAATAACGTAATCGTACTGGTCCCAATTCACGTTCTGTTCGTGCCATGAGATTGTCTCTACCGACCATCCTATGTCCTCAAAATGAGGAATAAGCAATTCATCATAAACGAAGAAATCGTCCAAATTATCGGTGGAAAGAAAAACTATTTGTGACATGAATGTCTCATTTATGACTTGAAAATCAACACTATTCTAGCGGTTTTTAATAACCTTAACCAACTGATAACGTGAAAAAAATGTAGACCAAAGTCACATATCGCCAACCTCTGCAATAGTTTATTATTCGGTCAATTTAGCAGGGAGCTTACATTTCATCTAAACTTATTCCAAACACATGGCGGAGACCTGTATGCAGTATCCTTGGCTTTTAGAAGGTCAGAAAATATTTCGCGTAGTCATCATTGCTCAACTGATTATTTCAGTTGTCATTGGCCTTATTACCGGAGAACTCTTACCCGCATTTATTTTTGGTATCCCCATTGCCGCGGTGCCTTTGGTGCTGAGTTTGCAATCCTCTTATTCTGCATTAAGTCGCCATGCTATGGCCATTGGTGTGCAGCTGCTAACCGCGCTGCATATTCACCAGTCATTTGGTCTTATTGAGATTCATTTTGAAATTTTTGTGCTTCTCGCTTTCTTATCGGTATTTAGAGATTGGAAGGTGATTGCCACCGGTACGGCAGTGGTCGCGGTACATCACATTAGCTTCTTTCTTTTACAATCTAGTGGCGCCCCGCTTCTTATTTTCGAAGAAGGCCACGTTACGTTCACTATATTGCTTTTACATGCTGCGTTCGCCGTAGCAGAAGGTGGTGTGCTAATGTATATCGCAAAAACTGCCCACGAAGAAGGCGCAGGCGCCGCTGAACTGTCATTAGCCATCAACGAGATGCAAAGGGAAAATAACAGGTTGGACTTAACGGTTGCTGTAGACAGAGACAACAAGCTCCTCCGCCCCTTTGGCGAATTGATTGACCAGGTCAAAGAGTTGGTTCAACTGGCTTCGTCGCTTACTGACGACGTTGTTAGAGGCTGTGGCAATATGGAACAAGCTGCCAATAACATGTTCGACATTAGCCACAAAACTGACCAAGAGTTAGCCATGGTGTCCGCTTCGTCAGAAGAAATTGCGCAAACCATGCAGATGTCGACAGAACAGACGACTAAAGCCAGTGATAAGGCCGCAGCAGCTCAAGCGTCGTCACAAAACACCAAGGATTCGATTTCCACTACCAGTAATACGATTAATTCATTACGAAGCACCCTCAATGATGCAGCAAAAACAAACTCTGCATTAAATGAGCAATGCTCGCATATCTCCGACGCCATGCGCTCTATTACAGCCGTAGCAGAACAAACAAATTTGCTAGCCCTTAACGCAGCTATTGAGTCGGCCCGAGCGGGAGAGCACGGTAGAGGGTTTGCCGTAGTTGCAGACGAGGTACGTACGCTGGCTATTCGTTCGAAAGAAAGTGCGGAACAAATCACAAGTATCACTGAGCAGCTTGTTTCTCAAACGGCAAGTTCAGTCGATCAAATGCAGTCTTGTATCAGTCTTGTTGATGATGCAGTCATGTCGAGTGAAAGTGCAACTAACGCAATGGCTGAGATCATGCTTCAAATTAACGATGCCAGTGAAAGCATGACAGAAATTGCCACATCGGCGGTGGAGCAAGAAACAGCGTCTGCATCCATTGCTGAAAGTACGGCTCGTTTAAGTGAATTTACGTCTGAAGAGCTTGCGACCGCAGAGTCTCTTGCTGGCGAAGTGCAGGTGCTTACACAAATATCACAAAAAATGCGCAGTGCCATAGAGCGCTTTAAACTGCAATGACAAAAGGCCTTTCTTGGGCGCTGCTTGCCTTGTGGGCAAGCGGCCTTCTGGCCGCCATGTTAGTGTATGGTCAGCGTCAGCTATCAGAATTCGATCCTGACGGCATACTGCTTCATCACTCAACCTCACCGACATTTGACAGTGAACTTACGCAACTGCTTAAAAACAGTAATGTTCCCAGTGCCAGTATTATCCACGTTGGCTCATCTGAAAATTGCTACTGCGAAACGCTCACCGCGCCCCATCAAACTCAGTTACTTAATCGCCTTGGTGAATCACAGTACGGCGTTGTCAACATTGCGCTAGACACCGTGAAAGGGCTAAGCAATATAATTACTACCGTACCTGCGTTAATTGTTATTGATGAGAACTACCAGTTGCGCTACGTAGGCCCATACGCCACAGGCTATGGCTGCTTTACTGGCAAAAACTTGGTAGACCAAGTAGTAAGCTACACACATCAACTCCCCTACAATGGCGCAATTATCAACAGCGACGCCACAGGCTGTTTTTGTTGATAAGACACTACAGCATGATTATCAGCGTTTACGCGCTCTTTAAGTCATTAGAAGCTTTACCCACAGCTAGGGCTGGCTTAGGCCTTTAAGGTGCGCCACTACGCTTCGCCCTAGTGCGCTTAAGTCATAGCCGCCTTCTAGCATGCTTACGATTCGTCCTTCACAGCAGCTATCAGCCACACGCCTTAATGCTTGGCTTATCCAAAAATAATCGTCTTCCACCAAACGCAAATGGGCCATGGGATCTTCGGCGTGGGCATCAAAGCCTGCCGAAATGAGAATTAGCTGAGGCTGAAAATTAGAAAGCGCATTAAACCAATGATGTACTTTTTCTCTAAATACATCGCCGGTTATACCCGCTTCAAGGGGCACCGCTAAAATATTACTCGCGGAAACCGGCGCTCCGCTATGAGGGTAGAAAGGATGTTGGAAGCTTGAACACAGCATAATGCGCTGGTCGCCCGCAACTATCTGCTCTGTGCCGTTGCCATGATGAACATCAAAATCCACAATGGCTACCCGCTGTAAATTATAGTTTTGCAATGCATAGCGCGCTGCCAATACAATATTATTGAATACGCAAAAGCCCATCGCGCTATCGTAGGTAGCGTGATGTCCTGGGGGCCTAGTGGCGCAAAAGGCCTGCCGCTCTGTACCCGCCATAACGTAGTCTACGGCATTACAGCCAGCGCCAGCCGACTCCAACGCTGCCGTTAAACTGTGCTTCATTAAGCCAGTATCTTCATCTAACCAGGCTGTGGGCGTTGTTTCACCTGCGTACATGGTCTTTTCATCATCACTAAAAGACACCTGTGCAGCACGGTCGAATACACTTTTAATGTAGTAAGGGTCGTGGGCCAATGATAAATATGCCTCAGGGATTGGCGTAGCATCCCCATGCTCACAAATCATCTCTAGCCCAGATGATAACAACTGATCGTCTATAGCAAATAGGCGGTCTGGTGATTCCGGATGCTCATTTCCTAGGTCGTGTTTAGTGCCGTGTTTACCACGGAAAATTTTTATTGTCATGTCAGCGACGCCACATCAAGGACCAATTCAACATCACTCGGGTCACCGGTAAATTTACGTTTAAACTTTGCTTGTTCAAATATAGCAATCATGGGCATGTTATCCCCGCGAACGTATGCCATCATCTTGCTAATCTCGCGCTTTTTCGCAATATTGATGAGCTCTTTTAACAGTAGTTTTGCCATGCCTTTTCCTTGCTGAGTCTCACGAGTAACAAAGGCAGCCTCACAGGTATTGTCTGACGGATTAAAGTAGAATCGCCCGACTGCATGAATGGTGATACGAGAGCCCTCTTGGCGCACAATACACAGCCCAGCATCAGAGCTTTGATCCACACTGACTAAATTGCAGGATTTCTCGCGGGACATTTGCTTTGGGTCGTAGTTATAGCGCAGTCGCAAGGTTTCTTTAGTGTGAGAGTAGAAGAACTCTTGCAGCCGTCGTTCGTCGGCAGGGTTGAGCGGTCGCATGTAGAAGCGTTCGCCCCGTATATCTAGTTTTTTAAGCTGAATAGCGCCTAACTCAGGAATGTCGGTAGGGTACTTTTCTTGATAATGCGGTACCCAGTAATGCTGCCTAACTTCTTCTAACAGCGCCGAACGAAACTTAGGATGGGCAACTCGAATAAGCTCTAGCGCACGCTCTCGAATACTTTTTCCTTTTAGCGAAGCGATACCGTATTCCGTTACCACATATTGCACGTTACCCCGCGACGTGACAACGCCAGCGCCCTCGCTAATTTGCGGTGTAATTCGGGAAATAGTTTCATTTTGGGCAGTAGAAGGCAGCGCAATAATAGCCTTGCCCCCTTTGCTAATAGATGCGCCAGTGACAAAATCCACCTGCCCCCCTATGCCGCTATAAAAGTCATAACCTAAAGAGTCAGCAACAACTTGCCCAGTAAGGTCTACCTCAAGTGCGCTATTAATGGCCACCATATTGTCATTTTTCGCAATATTGGTGGGCTTATTGACGTAACTACTCGGATAAAATTCTATATGTGGGTTGTTATCAATCAGTTCGTACAGCTTGCGCGTGCCAATAGCAAAGCTTGTCACTACTTTACCGGGGTGGAATGTTTTTTTCTTGTTGGTTACTGCGCCTGAGGCCAATAATTCAATAATACTGTCGGTGAGCATTTCACTGTGAATACCCAAATCTTTATGGGTACAAAGGTACTTAAGGGTAGCGCTGGGAATTTTTCCAATGCCAAATTGCAGTGTGGCGCCGTCATTCACCAACATGGCTACATACTGCCCAATTCGCTCAGCTACGCTATCTATGGGTGGTGTAGACACTTCTACCAGTGGTTCATCCGCTTCAATGCAGGCGTGTATCTCGCTAATATGAATATAGGAATGACCCGCTGTTCGCGGCACTTGCGGGTTGATTTGGGCAATCACTTTTTTGCTGTGGCGTATGGCAGACATGGCAATATCAACCGATGCACCTAGCGAGCAATAGCCAAACTCGTCTGGAGGGCTTACATTGACCATTGCCGCATCTAGGGCTAGTATCCCGTCGCTAAATAAGCTGGATATTTCCGACAGAAACACCGGAGTATAGTCGGCACGCCCCTCATCAACCGCTTTGCGCATGGCACTTCCGCCAATAAAGAAGGTGTTTGCCTTAAATAGGTTTTTGTATTCTTGTTTTACCCAGCGGGTATCGCCTAACGCCAGCATGTGCACTAATTCAATGTCGCTGAATCCCTCACTATTATCAATGAGGTGCTGCACAAGTGCGTGGGGTACTGATGCGTTACCGCCGACAAAAACACGACAACCTGATTTTATCAACGCGGGCCAATCTGGCGCTGGGGGTAAGCGTAATGCCATACTTTTCTGCCTCTATGAGCTAGCGAAGCCAATACATCAATAATGCCATAAATTCAGCGACTTTCCCGCCACAATCAACGAATACCTGCCTAAGCGATTAGTCTTAGAAAATCCGTGACCCTATCTACAAAAACGCCCACTAACGTGGGCGTATTACATGATTATTTTTGCCTAAGCCTTAATTGCCTATTGTCTCTTCGGCTAAATCGAGGGCTTATTGATATCGGAACTTTTCTAGCCAGTTTCTAAAAAAGGGCGAAATCACCGACTTACTATTGGCTAAGCGATGGCCGTCGTTTAATAGCAGCAACTGCGCTTTTTGATGACGAGCATACTTAAGGCTATTTTCAATTGGAATAATATCGTCATTCCAACCGTGCACTAAGCTTACGTACCCGTCATAGGGATAGCGCTGAATTTCGTAGTCTGGCATATACAAAGCCGGCGCCATTAAAAACACACCGCGAGCAGAAATTTGACTCGCTGCCGCCAGCGACACATAGCCACCCATACTAGAGCCCACTAAAATGACATCGTTGCACTTTTCAGCAATGGTTTCTTTAAGGCGCGTTAAACGGGCTTCTGGACATTCGAGATCTTGATAATCAATACTCTCTACCCCAAAGCCCATATCAGTTGCTACATTCGAAAGCGTTGTAATTTTACTGCCCCAAGGGCCGCTTTCTTTGCCGTGCGAAAAAACAACGGTTGTCATTGCTCATGTCCTTATTGCATGTACTTATTGTATTTTTCATTAAAACTACAATTTCATTAACAGTACGAGAGATAAAAATTTACTGTATCGTAAATCCTCACTGCTTGTCTTCTTTATGAAACAGTTTTTCCACCATTACATAAAACATAGGCACAAAGAAGATAGCTAAGAAGGTCGCTGCAAACATGCCGCCCATTACAGCGATACCAATAGCATTTTGACTCGCCGCACCTGCACCGCTCGCTAAGGCCAGTGGTGTTACGCCTAAAATGAAGGCCATTGAGGTCATAAGAATAGGGCGAAAGCGCTGAGACGCTGCATTTGAAACAGCGGTCATAAGGTCTACGCCATTCTCGTACTCTTCTTTGGCAAATTCCACAATCAAAATAGCGTTCTTCGCAGCCAAACCTACAGTGGTTAAAAATGCCACCTGCAAATAGACATCGTTGGCTAAATTAAAGATAAACGCTGCTGTCACCGAGCCTAAAATACCTAACGGAACAACCAACATTACCGCAAAAGGCACCGACCAGCTTTCGTACAATGCAGCAAGACATAAAAATACCACCAGTATTGAAATAGCGTATAGCATTGGCGCTTGCGAGCCCGCTTGCTGCTCTTCAAAAGATAAGCCCGACCACTCAATGCCGTAGCCTGGCGGAAGTTGTGCAACAAGCTTTTCCATTTCGGTAATCGCTTCCCCTGAGGATATACCTTCAGCAGGACTACCCTGAATGTTTACCGATGATATGCCGTTAAAGCGTTCCAGCTTGGGTGAGCCGTATACCCACTCTGTGGTAGCGAAGGTACTAAACGCCACCATTTCTCCATCGCTGTTGCGCACATACCACTTTTCTAAGTCATCAGGCGTCATACGATGGGGCACGTCACCCTGCATGTACACTCGCTTTATACGACCTTTATCAATAAAGTCATTCACGTAGCTCGAGCCCCATGCAATTTGAAGCGTACGATTAATGTCACTCAAGTTCAGTCCAAGGGCAGAGGCTTTTTCGCTATCAATTTTTATCTTGAACTGAGGCACGTCACTTAGCCCGTTAGGACGCACACCTGCCAGCTTCGGATTTTGCGCCGCCATTCCCAACAGTTGATTACGCGCATTCATTAAGGCTTCATGGCCGTTGCCCGCTCTGTCGACTAGCTGCATGTCAAAGCCTGTGGCATTACCTAATTCCATAATAGGCGGCGGTACAATTGGAAACGCAGAGGCATCTTCAATTTGACTAAAGGCACCAAAGGCTCTTCCTAGCACGGCAAAGGCCGAGCTGTCATCATCGCGCTCGCTCCAGTCATTTAAGTTAATAAATGCCATACCTGCATTTTGCGCCTGACCTGCAAAACTAAAACCAACAACTGAAAACAAACCGTTGACTGCTTCTTGCTCTTCGTTAAGGAAGTAGTCTTCTGCTTGCTTAATCGACTCCAGCGTTCTGCCAGCGGTAGCACCTGGGGGAGTGCTCACTAGCACCATCATTCGCCCTTGGTCTTCATCAGGAAGAAAGGCGCCTGGTAGCTGACTGAAAATAAGCGCCATGCCTCCCACTAATAATCCGTAGACCACAAAATAGCGTTTAACCCGTTTCGCCATGTGCGTAGTGGTGCGCTGGTAAGAGTCGCGCCCCTTGTTAAAGTTACGATTAAACCAGCCAAAGAAGCCTTTGTTTTTATCCTGATCTTCTGGGTGCTTTTTCAATAATGTAGCGCAAAGAGACGGCGACAGAACGATAGCAACCAGCACAGAGAACGCCATTGCAGACACAATGGTTACCGAGAACTGGCGATAAATAGCTCCCGCCGAGCCGCTGAAAAAGGCCATGGGAATAAACACGGTAGAAAGCACCGCAGCAATGCCCACCAGCGCGCCGGTAATTTGTGTCATCGACTTTTTGGTGGCTTCGGCAGGCGGCAACCCTTCCTCTTCCATAATTCGTTCAACGTTTTCTACCACGACAATGGCATCATCAACCAGAAGACCAATGGCCAGCACCATGGCAAACATGGTGAGAACATTAATACTGAAACCAAACAGCGACAGTACCGCAAAGGTCCCTAGCAGAACCACCGGAACGGCTATGGTAGGAATAAGCGTTGCTCGCCAGTTTTGCAGGAAAAGCAGCATGACTAAAAACACCAACACCACGGCTTCTATTAGAGTTTCCACCACCGACTGAATCGACAGTTCGATGAAAGGTGAACTGTCTACCGGATACACCACTTTTACGCTGTCTGGCAAGTTAGCGCGCAGCTCTTCTACCCGAGCTTTTACCGCTTCAATGGTATCGAGAGCGTTGGCGCCAGAGGTAAGGCTAATCGCCATACCCGACGCTGGCCTTCTGTCGTAGCGTACAATGACATCGTAACTTTGCGCACCCAATTCAACGCGAGCTACGTCGCGCACGCGCACTTGAGAGCCATCGGTATTTACCCGCAATACAATGTTTTCAAAATCTTTTTCAGTTTGTAAGCGGCTTTGCGCCTGAATGGTTGCGTTTATCTGTTGATTATTAATGGCTGGCAAGCCGCCTAACTGTCCTGCAGATACATCGGTATTTTGCACCTGAACCGCCGCTTGCACATCGACAGGGGTAAGGTTGTAGCTGTAAAGCTTGTTAGGATCTAACCAAATACGCATAGAGCGCTGGGCACCAAACACGCGTACGCTGCCCACACCATTAACCCGCGATATAGGGTCTTGAAACTGAGAGACCAGAAGGTCACTTAAATCGAACTGGTTCATCGAGTCGTCTTCAGAATAAAAGCCAACGGCTAAGGCAAAAGAGCTGTTCGACTTCGACACCGTCACCCCTTGCTGCTGCACTTCAGCAGGTAATAAAGGTAACGCTCCCTGCACTTTGTTTTGGGTTTGAACCTGCGCAATATCAGGATCGGTACCAGGCTCAAAGGTGAGGCTAATAGAAACACTGCTGTTTGAGCTACTAGCGGAAAAGTAGCGCATGTTATCAATGCCCGAAAGGCTCTGTTCAATCACTTGGGTAACCGAGTTTTCTACCGTTTCGGCTGATGCACCAGGGTACGCAGCACTTATGGTTACCGTAGGGGGAGCTACTTTGGGATATTGCTCAATAGGAAGTGTATAGATAGCAAGTACACCTGCCATCATCGTAATAATTGCTAATACCCATGCAAACACGGGCCTGTCTATAAAAAAGCGAGCCATAACTAAAAATTCCTTGCTTGCTTATCGTGAGCCGCGTGATGATGGTTGCCACTCAGATGCATTCACTTTCGCACCTGGTTTTACCTTTTGATATCCGGTAACAATGATTTGCTCCCCTTCGCTTACCCCATCGTTTACCACATATTGGTCGCGATAAATTTGCCCAACGCTGAGCGTTCGGCCCTCAACTTCACCGCGGCTATTCACCACATACACTGAAAGCGAGCCGTCAGTTTGGCGAGTTGTAGCTCGCTGTGGCACAAGCAACGCATTTTCGCGCCCCGTGATCACATGACCTTTAACAAATAAACCTGGCAACAAGATACTGTCGGGATTAGGCATTTCGGCGCGCAACGTCACTGAGCCCGTGCTTTCATCAACGGTGACTTCAGAAAACTTAACGCTACCGGTGTGTGAGTACTTTTCTCCACTCACTTCATCCACTGTTAGCTCTACATCGAGTGCGCCTTGATTTCGCATAGATTGGCGTAAAGTGAGAATGGAAGCGCCCGACTCCTGCATGTCGATAAATACTGGGTCGAGCTGCGTGATGATGGCAAGCTGCTGGGCTTGATTAGTAGTAACAAGAGTACCTTCGGTAACAAAAGAGCGGCTGATTTGTCCGCTTATAGGCGCATACACCTTGGTGTAACCCATATTGACTTTGGCAACATCCACCGCAGCTTCAGCAACGCTAATAGCGGCTTCGGCCTGTTCTTTTTGCGCAATAACATCGTCGTATTCTTGTTTGCTAACGGCATTTTTCTCGACCAGGTCGTCGTAGCGACGTGCCTTTGCCTCTAAGGTTTTTAAGTTAGCCTGGGCACTTTTCAAATCTGCTTTTGCACTATTGAATTGCGCTAGATACCTAGCCTGATCTATTTGGTAAAGCTGCTGGCCTTTTTTTACCTGCGCCCCCTCTTCGAAAAGACGGTCTGTAATAACACCATCTACCTGAGGACGAACCTGTGATTGACGAGATGGACTCACTCGACCCGGCAACACCATTTCATGCTGCACTGGCTGCCTTTTGAGGGTTACTACAGAAACAGAAGGCGCAGGCATTGACTGCTGCGAGTCTGGTGATTGTGCTGATTCGTTTGAACATGCTGCAACGCCTAAAAGTATTAGTAACGCTGCAGTAAGGTAAAAAATGCGACTCATAAATCTTCTATTTCCCAATAACTAATTAAATGCAGACGGCTGAACGCCATCTAAAATACGTCATCCGCGATATGCCATCTGCAATAACGCAATGAATGTTTGCAAAGCTTGTCTATTTTACTGTGCCGGGATACTCACTTTTGGCGAGGCGAAAGTGGCTGTTGAGTACCGGTATTGGTGTGACATAGTTTGGAATTCGAATATATACGAAGCTATGTTCTTATTGGCTCTATTTTGCGCTCTTATACTAAAGATTAAAAGGCTGAGTAGCCGAATTTACAAATGTCGTCGTTAAATAACTAACGACTTTACCTTTGTCCTCAAATCTAGCTGACTTTAACGCAACTACATCCTATTTAAACGAATAGAAGCGTACTAATAATTGATATGCCGAAATGACCTGCTGAGCTTGTTCGCGACTTCCTCCTTTATCGGGGTGCAGCTGCTGTAGCTTTTTTCTGTAGTGTTTTTTAATCTCTTTCAAAGAATAGGCGTCATGTTCTTTACGTGGTAATGCAGCGCAGGGCCAGGTGAGCCCAAGTATGCGATGGGCTGCTTCAATATCGCCATCGTTGAAAGAAGCGTATTGGGCTTTTCCCATTGTTGTCCAAAAGCTTGCTAGTAATGCCTCAACACTCTCTTCGTCAGTTTGTTCGAAATTGTTCCAATCCAAATAGTAAGAAGCCAATGCGTCGTGAGGGCCTACCTTGTGCGCATTTATTGTCGTTGCCGATTCATCTTCAGATGCAAGTGTAGGCTCCGGTGCAAGCTCTTGTTTAGGCGCAGCGACACCTGCATCTGAATCTAGGCGAATGTTAAGCGTATGAATATCAAGCTTGCCTACCCCGTTCTTAAGCCATATCGAACGCAGCTGATAGAGCGCGTTAAACAAAATAAAATGAGTTTTAAACAGCACGAGGGGGTCACGCAGGGCCTCTTCATCAAAAACCGCATAAGGCGGCTTTTTTAACATCGAAATAAGGGCGTACTCACTGACGCCCTCCTCAAACATGCTCTCCATGGTTGATAGAATATCGACTAACATGTCAGCAAGGAGTTCGTGTAATGGCGAGTCACCTTGCGCTGTGCTTACAGTATTGGCGTTCAAACTACTTCTCTTAAAAATGCTACTCTTCAAAATTCTACTTTTCAAAATTCTACTTTTCAAAATCTTGTCTTTGAGAGTGTTGTTGCTCAAAATCTCATCTTAGTAGGCACACGGTATCACGAGCAATTAAGGAGCCGCCACTTTATAAGCGAGCGTATTCAGGCTGCGGATGATTTCACGCTGTCAACGTTTTCACGCTGCAAGAATTTCCCCTTTGCAGGCGCAACATGCAAGAAACCTCATATATTGGTGCACCTATTACTGCACTGGTCACTACACTTATCACCGCACTTATTACTGGGCTGGGAGAAAAGTGAATGAATCACCATTGCACATTTATCTTTTATAAAGTAATCCAAAACACCAAAATGCCTGTTAAAGTAGTCCAAAATATAAAACAAAAAAATAATGGAGTTCCCTTGAAAATATTAGTCGCGTTAACCAGTATCCTTGGTTTTTTGATGGTTGTATTGCCCGGCCCTTTGTATCAGTACGCAGGTGTGGGTTTAGGTACAGCATTTACGTCTTTACGTTACGGAGTTTACGTTGGCGGTGCCGCTCTTATCCTTATCGTACTTCAGGTGATCATTAATCGTAAAAATATTAGCTGGGGTAGCACTATCGTATATGCTGTTTTAGCGTTAATTGCGGTTGCAATGCCAGTCAGCATGATGAGCAAGGCAAGCACTGTTCCGCCTATTCACGACATTACCACTGATGTTACAAATCCACCTGAGTTTGTTGCTATTGCACCACTTCGCGAAGGCGCGCCAAACGATGTTAATTACGAAGGCGGCGATATTACTAAGCAGCAATTAGAAGCGTATCCAGAGATTAAAACGCAACTACTTCCGCAGCCTGTAAGTGAAGTATACATAGCTGCAGAAAAAGCCATCGCCACCCTTGGTTGGGACAACGTTACCGCTGGCGCCCTGCCTAACACGCTTGAAGCCACAGATACAACGACATGGTTTGGCTTTAAAGACGATGTAGTAATCAGGCTGACAGAAAAAGGCGACAATACGCTTGTTGATGTTCGTAGTAAGTCTCGAGTAGGCAAAAGTGACTTAGGTAAAAATGCAGAACGCATTAATGCCTTTATGGCAGAGCTTCGAAAACAACTTAGCTAAGCCAGTGACAGAACGCACTGACCTAGAATAAATAGTTGAAATATAAGCATTAAAATAAGTTTGGCGTTATAATAGCTAATCTATAAAAGCTCGGCTTGCTCAGCAAGGCGGGCTTTTTTAATGTCTGTCATACAGGGCTGTGCGTTTTAAGCTGGGTAAAATAAACACAATTTATTTGCATCTAAAGCATCGCATCAAACGTTTTACTACTGAACTTGTTTTTGCTTTAAGGATAATCATGGCTTCAGGTTATGCAATTTCAGCGCTATCTCTAAGCGTTGCATCAATACTATACGCGTCACCCACTTTTGCACTTGACGACCCAGCAGAAGGCGATATCGAACACATACGCGTGAACGGTGATATGTCTCAGAAAAGTGGCGAATTTGTGTCGGCATCCCAAGGCTGGGTTTCAGGCGATACGTTACTTGAGCGCCCCATGTTGCGCACGGGCGAAATGCTTGAATTCATACCTGGCATGATGGTGACTCAGCACAGCGGCTCGGGCAAAGCGAATCAGTATTTTTTGCGAGGTTTTAACTTAGACCACGGCACCGACTTTACTGTTAGCGTTGACGGCATGCCTATCAATATGCGTAGCCATGGTCACGGGCAAGGCTACAGCGACCTTAACTTTGTGATCCCCGAAATGGTGGATAACTTGAGTTACTTTAAAGGCACCTACTATGCCAATATTGGCGACTTCTCTAGTGCCGGTGGTGCATTTTTCAATTTAAAAGATTCTCTTGACGACAATCGTCTATTTTTCACCCTTGGTGAATACGGCTATCAGCGACTTGCAACACTCAACCATGCCGACATTGGCGAAGGTAAGGCTATTGCCGCGTTTGAGTACCAGACATACGACGGACCATGGACCGATATCAACGAAGATGTGCGAAAAAAGAATGCCAACATTCGCTATATTACGCCCTTGTTCGACGGTGAGTTAACGGTAACGGGAATGGCATACGACAACAGCTGGAACGGGGCCGACCAAGTACCTGCCCGCGCTATTGAAAGCGGCCTCATCGACCGCCTTGGCTCTATTGACACCGACGTTGGTGGAGAGTCTTCACGCTATTCACTGTCGGCAAACTATACCAGCGATGGCATTAATGCCTCGTTTTATGCCATTGATACTGATTTGACGCTTTTTTCTAACTTTACCTATTTCTTAGATAACCCAGAAACGGGAGACCAGTTCGAACAAGCAGACGATCGGCAAATTTATGGTGGCGAAATATTTACCACGGTACCACTGGCGGTAACCGATGGCAGTACCATTACCATGGGCGCTCAATGGCGCTTCGACGATATTGAGAATGTAGGCCTTTATCGCACACAGAATTTGCAACGTGTAGGCACGATTAGAGAAGACGCCATAAAAAGCAGTAGCTATTCCTTATTTGCACAGTCAAACATACTGCTTTCAGACGCCCTTAGCCTATCTCTCGGTGGTCGTTACGATTACTTAGATGTGGATGTTACGAGCGATCTTGCGGCAAATAGCGGTGAAGAAAGTGATGGCCTATTCACGCTAAAAGCAGCGCTAAAATACGCCGTTACCGACGACATCACAGCGTTTGCTAACATTGGCCAAGGCTTTCATTCTAATGACGCCCGCGGTGCAACCATTACCATCGACCCTGTCAGTTCAGAGCCAACACCGGCATCACCATTATTGGTCAAATCGTTAGGTTATGAGACAGGTATTAACTATACAGACGGAAGAACCTTCAACGTATCTGCCGCATTATGGCGATTAGAGCTAGACAGTGAATTGCTGTATGTAGGCGATGCAGGCTTTACCGAGCCAAGCCGTCCATCTGAGCGCCACGGTATTGAGATAAGCGCGTACTACTGGATAAACCACCACCTTACCACCGATATTGAAGCTGCCTACACCAATGCCCGCTTCAGCGATAGGGTTGAGGGTGAAGGACGTCATATTGATGGCACCGTTCCCGGCGTGGTTAGCGCAGGGGCGACCTACTATCAAAATAGCGACCAATTGGGAATGAGCTATACACTTCGCGCTCGCTACTTAAGCTCGCGAACGGTAGAAAGCTTTGATGAAGTTTCTCCGCCAGCAACGTTTTTACTCAACGCCCAAGTTGCCTACCGCCAGCCCACGTGGGATGTCACCCTTGAAGTGTTAAACGCACTGGATAGCGACGATCACGATATTGACTATTTCTATGCATCACGGCTACCTGGCGAACCTGAAGAAGGCATTGAAGATTTGCATTATCACCCCGTAGAGCCTCGCAACGTGCGCGTTACGTTCTCTTTGCGATATTAGAAGCTCATGGCTAAAAGCTAGAGCCTAAAAGCTAGAATCTAAAAGATAGGACAGGAAGCGCATTTGTGCGCTTCCTGCTTTTTTATCCCTCTTATTATCTTATTAAAAGCCCTCTTAAAACGGAAAACACTCCCCCGGTCTCTCACTCACATTAATTATTTGTTAATATGCTTTTTAAACGTGACTGAACCACGTACTCTCGCACTGGCTTCAGAAGTTAATTATTAGAATAGGCTAGCTATGAAATGGATATGTCATAACGGCGTTTTAGCCTTAATTTGGGCTGCTTTGAGCACTGCCTCATGGGCTACGATAGCCGCAAGTGCTAACGTAAGTGCTAACGCAAATGTTAACGAAAGTGCTGTGGCTCATGCTGAAACCGTCTCATCGACTCAGTATGCAGAGCCGGCTGAGCCATTAGCGCTTAGTGGTTCAACGGTGAGAAAACGCTTTTTCTTTAGTGTGTATAAAATTAGCCACTTTATGGCTTGGCCTCAAGAAACTTCCGAAAACCCTGATGAACTCATCAAACTTATTTCTTCTGGGCAGCTCTCACAGCGGGTAGAAATAGAGTTTCTGCGAGATGTCTCTCGCGAACAAGTTGAAGAGGCGTTAATGGACGGCATAGAGCGCAATAACCCTGATGTCGACTTGAGCAACATAAAGACCGAAATAATGCGATTATCAGATGGTTTTGATAACGATATTACTGAAAATTCGCGGTTAGTATTATCGCGTGTGAATGTGGGTAAACTTATAGTATATTTCAATGGGCGAAAAATCGTTGAAACAGATAACAGCGAGCTTACCAGAGCCCTGTGGTCAATATGGTTTGGTCAAAAGCCAATAGTAGATAATAAAGCGTTGATAGCAAATCAACTGCAATAAGTATAATGGGGCGATTGAGTGAAGGTTGTAAAAGGCAGTATACGTTGTAATAGATTCCTTGTTCCCTACCGTATTTATGGAGACAAACCAGACACTATTGTATGCATTAGCGGTGCAAAACAAACCATGGCAGTATGGCGAAGTTTTGTTAAGCGCTTTGTGCCCTCTTTCTCTGTCGTTGTATTTGACTTGCCCGGCACCGGTCGCGCAGAAATACTTTCAGGCGCTCCACAAGTGACTTTTGAAGAGCAGCAACAAGTACTGCTTGATGTTATTGAAGACACCGCGAAAACTGACAAAGTGGTACTTGCAGCAGCGTCATGGGGCACTATATTAGCAGCATACATTGCAGCAAAGTACCCCACTAAAATTGAAAAAATGATATTGGGAAGCTTTGGTGTATCTACCAACGACACTATTTTAGAGCTTATTCACCGCGGACAATCGGCATTTAAAACCGGTGATGTTGAAAACATTGCACCTTTGATGATTGAGTGTTTTGGTCAATATATTCCTGAGTCGCAGAAGCAACAAATGATCAGCCAATTTTCAAATATGGATGAGAAAGAATTGCTTAATTTCTACGAGCACTGCGAGTTTGTAAAAACCAGTCGAGACATTAGTAAGCTAATTAACTTACGTGAAATTGAAGCAAAGACCCTTGTTATTTGCGGTGAGCATGACACCATTTTAGACCACGAAGGTATTCGTGCGGCAGTGACTAAAATTCCCAATTGCGTGTATAAGCTCGTACCGGATACTGGCCACTTCTTGCATTGGGAAAAGCCCTCAATTCTAGACACTTACAGTCACTTCCTTCACTCTACAGAAAGTGCGTAAAACCTAAAATAATTAAAGGCGAAGCCTCGGGGTCACTTAACTTCAGGGCTTACGCCTTTTTTACTTGGTGTTTGTTACCACCGCTGCGCTCATCTCTCGACACTGAACCCTCAACAAATTCTTGATTCACAGAACAAGTAAATCGTGATAACCCCTGCGTTCACCGCAGCCTCATTGACTGTTCAATTTATACGCTACAGTATAAGAGCATCAAAACAGTGAAAAGCTATCTCGAAAATTTCTAATAAGACATCTAAGCGAGAAGTCGCCATAAACAATAAGATCAAAAACGATAAGGGAACACTCATGCAATCCATCACAAAGTGGTTCACGCTATTGCTAGGGCTGGCCGTTATGCCCGCTTACTCAGCAATATTAATGAAACCAATTAACGACCCAGATTTAGCGTATTCTGGCGAGTTACTTTCCGGCACTTATAATCAGCAAATAACCCATCCCGATACCTTGCTCGGCTTTCCCATTGGCTCTCGCGTTGCCGACCCAGCGCAAATACACAGCGCAGTCATGCACTGGGCTGAGCAAAGCGATAGATTACACGTAGTCGAGTATGCGCGCACTCATGAAGGTCGCCCACTGATTGCCGCGTTTATATCAACACCGGCGTTACTCAGTGAGCTTGATACTATTAAAAGTAATATCGATAAGCTTGCTAACCCTTTAAATACCAGCGATAGCCAAGCCAGCAACATCATCGATTCACTGCCCGCCGTTGCCTGGATGGCATACTCTATTCACGGCAATGAAACATCAGGCGCAGATGCAGCGTTAACCGCTATCTATCATCTGATTGCTAGCGAAGACAAAGACGTGGAAGCGCTGCTTGATGATATGGTGGTTGTTATCGACCCCATGATGAACCCTGACGGCCGCGCTCGATTTGCCAAATCATTAGAGCAATATCGCGGCACGGCACCCAATGTTGACGACCAGTCGTTGTTACACCGTGGTGACTGGCCTTACGGCAGAACAAACCACTACTTTTTCGATTTAAACCGAGATTTCTTTTATCTAACGCAGCCTGAAACCGTCGGTCGCGTTGAAATGATCAATGACTGGCGGCCCCAGCTCATGATTGATGGTCATGAAATGGGAAGCCAAGACACCTATCTGATGGGCCCACCGCGCCAACCATTAAATCAAAACATTGACCCTAATTTGCAAAAATGGGCAAAAACCTTTGCCCGTGATCAGTCTGCCGCTTTTGATAAGAAAGGCTGGCGCTACTACACCGGCGAATGGTTTGAAAACTGGTACCCAGGCTATTCAAACTACTCTGAATATCGCGGCACCATGCACATTCTTTATGAGCAATCTCGTATGGCGGAAGACGGCGTGCGTCGACCTGAAGGCACCGTGCAAACCTATATCGAATCTGTGCATCATCAGTTTATATCCACCCTTGCCAACCTCAAGACGTTGGATAAAAACAGTAAAGCCATGTACCAAGATTACTGGCAGGGCCGTAAGAACAACCTTGCCTCTAAAGGAAAATTTGCTAACCGCACCTACGTGATTATGGCGAATGACAACATTGGCAGAACCGACGCACTGGTAAGCCGTTTGTTGGCTCAAGATATCAAGGTGTATATTACTGATAAAGATATGGAAGTGGACGAGGCCACCACGCATTTAGGCGACGTAAAAGAAGATATTGTTATTCCCAAAGGCAGTATTGTTGTGCCTAACCGCCAAGCCGAGGCGCCGTTAATTGCTGCCATCATGGAATTTGACGCAGGTGTTAACAACGCCGTATTACTGGAAGAGCGCCAGAAAACCTTGCGTGACGGTTCATCGCTAATGTATGACACAACTGCATGGAATTTAACCATGATGTACGGTCTAGAAAGCGTCACTGTGCCAGAGCACCTTACTAGTAATATGAGCCTGTATAAGCCAAGCACCCACACCCATACATTACTTGATAATGCTATTGCATGGATGGTAGACGGTGCAGACGATAGGTCTGTGGCCTTTGCTGCAAGGCTGATGGAACGCGGTATCCACGTTCGTTATATAGACCGCGAATCAGAGTTTGAAAACACGGTTTTCAATCGAGGCTCTATTGCGGTAACGGTCACCGATAACCCCAATACAGAAAATCTTGCAAGCCTAATAAAGCAAACTGCCGATGAGCTTATGGTGTCGGTAACCGCCACAACAAGCGGCTTTGGTGAGGGTGAGTTACCTGAGTGGGGAGGCAAGCATTTTGATCTTCTTACTCGGCCCCAGGTGGCTATTTTAAGCCACGGCAATATGTCTAGCTATGATGTGGGCGCAACCTGGTACAGCATCGATGCTAATTTGGGCATTCGCCACAGCCAAATAGACGTTAACTCTTTAAATCGTACTGACTTGCGTCGTTACAATGTCATTGTTCTTCCCACCAGCTATGGAGCACTAGATAAATCTAAGCAGGCGCTTTTAGATGAATGGGTTAACAACGGCGGAACGCTTATCGCTCACGGCAGAAGTGCGGCAGCGTTAGCGGGTAAAGATGGCATTGCCAAGGTGAAAACCATTGAGAATAGCTTTGAAAAGGCGCTCGATTACGATATTTCTTTAAACCGTGAATATATGGCGAGCTTAAACAAGGTAGACACCAAGGCAGCAATGGCTCATACCTTAAATGCAGACTTCGCGTTTCCATGGGACGATTTACCTAAACCGCTTAAAGAGGAAGAGCTAACCCGCCGCGATAAATGGTTAAGCCACTTTATGCCAAGTGGCGCTATGGTAGCCGGCAGAACAGACCAACAGCATTGGCTAACAGCCGGCACTCCTGAAGTACTACCATTACTTTACAGCAATCAACCGCTACTTATGTCGGCAGATAATAGCGAAGCCGTGGTTAGAGCGGGCGTATTTAGCCCAAGTCCTAACAAGAAAAAAGAGGATAGTGAGAGTAAGAAAAACGCCGATCGCTGGTTCACACTGCCACAAGATAAAGCGCTTAACGTTCGCATGAGTGGCTTACTGTGGCCAGAAGCACAGCAGCGTATTGCTAATACTGCTTACTTAACTCGCGAACGCAGTGGTAAAGGGCAAATTATTTTGTTTTCAGGCCAACCTAACTTCCGTGGCGCCGCATTAGGTACCAACAGGTTACTACTTAATGCCATTGTTTATGGTCCAGGCTTGGGTAGCCAAAAACACGTAAGCTTGTAAAAGAAGTAACAGCAGTAAAACAGAGAGGGGCCACGTGGCCCCTCTCTGTTTTATCAATATTGTAAATTATTCCACTACTGGCAACCTAACCGATGTGCCTCAGCCCAGCGGGCTTTGCTAATCCATCTATGACAAAGTTAATTGCCTCTACTCCATTTAATTTTGGCCTTGCGAACAAAAACCCCTGAAAACGCTGTGCACCTGCGTGTTGTAACCATAACCACTCATCCATGGTTTCTACACCTTCTACAATAAGCGGAATACCCATCGACTTTGCAAATTCGTACACAGCCTCAAATATGGCTTGCCTTGGGCCATTCTCATGAATGTTGGTGGTGATTTTTCGATCTAACTTTATTTTGTCTGGCAGGAAGTCGGCCAAAAGCGATAGACCTGCGTAACCCGCACCAAAATCGTCAAGAGCAACTCTTATACCCGTTGACCGGAGGTTTTCGATGGCATCGAAAAACGGCGACCCCTCTTTAATAATTTCAGTTTCCGTTACCTCAAGAATAAGCTGTTGCGGCCTTAAGTTATTCTCATCTGCTAATGATAGTAAATAGCTCGTTATATCTGGACTATAGGTAATGGCACCTGGACATAAGTTGACTGATAGCGCTTGGTCAGCGTTTAATAATTTTGCACCTTGCGCAATGGCTATCGCCTTGCTCTTAAGATCGAAGTCATATTTTTGATTGCCCTCTAAACTATTCAACACATCTTCAGGGAATCGACCGTCGCTACTACGCAATAGCGCCTCGTAGGAGGACACAAGGCCCCTGCGGGTATCTACAATAGGTTGAAAAGCAAATTGAATATCAGAATTGCAATATTCAGCAATAGAGATTTCACTGAGCTTTACAGAGGCCTTAAGGTTATTTAAATCTTGATTAGACAAACACATGCGCCACTTGCCCGTGGCAAAACCGTTGATTAATGCAAAGGTGCGGCTGTCGCGGTGAAAAGAAATATCCGGCGGGAGCCAGTAGCAGTTACTTTTTTTATCCAGTCGAAAAGTGCGCAGCGCCCAATTGCCAAAATCGCGCTTGTGAATAGCGTTATCGGTTATTTTAACGATGTTATTATGCCGAGAGTCCGTCTTAATGTGCTCGAAAAGACCAAGTATTATGTCGGCTTCCCCCTCTAGCACCTGAAAAAAGTATTCACCGTCAAACAGTAATATCCCCGTTACATCGTTGTGTAAATTAAACGCTAAAGAATCCTTGGTGATCTCATCGAGCCCTTCGTGGTTTATTAGCGTTGACGCTCTACTTCTATACACTAGCTGTCTTAACACAACCTACCCCTTATGGGAGACGCTTTCATTTCTCGTTGCTATCACCTGGTTGAGACATTCAAACAAACTACAACTCATAAGCTAAGTGTAGACTGCAAACTGGCTTTTTCCCACATGACAAAACGTATCGAAAACGTCCCCCCAAAGTGCCTATATAAAGTGCCTATATAAACTGCCCACATAAGCCGACCCAGCGTTTTTTCTCAATAACGTTTTTCATCAACGAAATAGGCGAAGCAATTGACAATATTCGGCTATCAAACGCAACTTAAGTCTATTTTGATACGCCACATCAACTCATAAAGCCCGCAGATTATGATCATGTAATGAAAAAATTGAAGACTTTCATTGCTCCGTAGGCGCCTTTCTCTACGAAAGTCTATGGTTATAAAGCGTTATTCTTACAGCGAAATCGATAGCTATAAACTATTGTTATTTTCTAGGGCGTGTTTACTGTCGCTGCTTAGCAAACATCGATGCCCCCTTTATAGGTAATTTAGTTAGCCGTTCTGTTTTATTAAGCCGTAGAAGAGTGTTCCCATATGCGCCTACAATTTAAAATTATTCTGTTTGTTTTGTTGATTCTGCCAAACGCTGTGTGTGCGAGCACAGAAAATGAAGAGCATCACCATTGGCAACAGTCTCCCCACCACTTGTCGCTTTTAGTAGCAACAACGAATACCGATGAACACGGTGACGCATTCACACTAGGCGTTGATTATGAATATCGCGTTAATGACTTTTTAGGAATAGGGCTAGTCGCAGAATATGCCTTTGGAGATATAGAGGCATTCACCTATTTAGCGGTTGCCGATTTACATATTACCAATAACTTTATTGCCCAAGTCGGCCCCGGTGTAGAGTTTTTTGACGGCGAGGAAATTCCTGTGGCGCGTGTGGGTTTGCTTTACGAGTTTGAGTTGTCGGGCCTTACGCTTTCACCACAACTTCATTATGACTACCATCACGATCACGACGATGCCATAGTGGCAGGCCTAGCCTTTGGCATCGCGTTTTAGCAGTCGTAAGTTGAGAAAGGCGTTTTATTGCACCACTTCAACACCAATGGTGACAACAGACTCTGCGCTTTTTATGGGTGGCGTTTGATTAACCATCATTACCGTTCCGCTAATCGGCGCTGTGATAGTTTCCACTTGGTTTCCAAAGTAATCCAAAACGGTGCCCACTTCTTGGCCTTGTTGTACTTTATCCCCAATAACTACAGCAGGCTGGAAAAAGCCGGTTGTAGTGCTTTTTGCTGATTTTAGGGTTTCATAAATAATAGGCTCTGGATGCTCGGCAGGCTCTCCCTCCAACATATCCAAAAAGACCATTGTGTTTCTAGCCACTGTGAACGCGTCTTTTACAAATTCTTCCTTTGATTGCGCAAGATGACCAATTTCAGTAGTCAGGCCCGGCTTTCCTCGTGTCATTGCAGTGTTAGGGTAAGAAATAGAATTATTAGGGTCCTTTGGTCTGTCACCGTAAAGCACAATATGTTGCATACCTGTTGCCTTGGCAAAGGCCAGAGTCAATTCATCTAACGCTTCATCACCAATAAACGGAGAATAAACGTGGTTCAGCAGGCTCTGATTTGCACTACCAGAATGCATATCAACGAGAAAGTCAGCTTTACTGATAAATTCTTTTGTCAGTAAGTCTGCAATTTGTTCGGTAGGCGTCCCATCAGCACTACCTGGAAATTCTCTATTTAAGTTTTTTTCATCACGAGGGTTCAGCGCTAGCCGATGTTCATGAAAACCGTCCAAATTTGCCAAGTGCACCACAACAAGCACTCCACTCATTTCTTTGGGATTGATGCTTTGCTGCAACTGTTGCAGTGCAAACATAGAAGGGTATTCGTCGCCATGAATGCCAGCCGTAAGCAGGAGCACAGGCCCTTCTTTTTTGCCGTTGATCACAGTAACTGGTAAAGACACCTCTTTTTTATTCGCCATATACGATGTTTTATGACCAGTATTAGTTGTCTTGCCCATGAGCTCAAAAGGGGCATTGGCACTTACAGGCAGACTCAACAGAGATAAAATAGCGACCACAAAAGAAGCCACTGATTTTGTTTTATATTGCATTAATTAAACCCTTTCTGAAGGCAAGATAACGGAAACACGCTATAAAATAGCGTGCTTAGAAAATTACTTAAACACTGTTTAAAAACGATACGCTGCCGACAGCCTAAATCGCTGTGGCGCACCAGGCTCAACCCACACATCGGCAAAAGAGTTGGTATAAAACTCTTCGTCAAATAGGTTGTCTACCGCCACTCTCACAGACAAGTTTTCAATAGGTTCAATCTCTGCAAACGCGCGCACTGTGGTGTAACTCGGTAAATAGAAATCAGTAGCGGTTTGGCCTAAACGCTCATCAACGTAAAGTAAACCAGAGCCTATGCGAACTGGCATATCTGCAATCACTAGTCCTTTACTTATCTGCACACTGAGTTGGTTTTCCGGTACATTAATAAGCGGGTCGCCAGACTCTATGGCTGATACAAAGTTGGCGTCTGCCGCATCATTTGTGCTTTCTGCATCAACAAAGCTATAAGACACCCAAAGTGAAATATCGTTTTCAAACTCAGCGTTAATGTCTAACTCTACACCTCGACTTCGCGCTTCGCCTGCTGGGGTTAAGAAAAAACCATCTGAGGCTTGTTCACTGTCATCAAACACGAGAATATTGCTTTGCTCAATATTAAATACCGAGAAAGTAATATCGCCACGCACGTTATCAAACATCGACGTTAAATCCGCTTTAACACCGATTTCTGCCGACTCAGATTCATTGGGCTCAAAAGGATTACCCGCAAAGTCTGATCCAGTGAGCTGACGGAAGCCTTCGCCGTAGGTCGCATACACGCTCGTGCTGTCGTTAAATAGATAAACGGCACCCACCTGAGGCGAGAAGCGAGTATCATCTTGCGATGTTGTGGACACTGGGCTTGCCAAGCGGTTGTCAATTTCCTGCTCAAACTTATCGAAACGACCACCTAAACGAATTTGAAGGTTGTCGGTAATGTTAATTTGGTCTTGGAAATAGAATCCCCATGCCTTTTGCACTTCAAACCGGTTCAAGTTATTGGACAGTTCAACCTCTGGAAGCGGCGAATAGTCTGGGTTGAAAATATCTAAAACCAAGTACTGATCTAAATCTAAGTCATTAATGTCAGTATCGCTTGCAAAAAACGGCGGGCGATAACGAAGGATTTCTTGATCGTTTTCAAACTTGTCATAGTCTGCACCAACAATAACTCGGTGAGTGACAGACCCCGTATCGAACTGACCCGCAATTTCGCCACGCAATACCAAGTAGTCTGTCTCGAAGTTACGATACCGTTTGAAACGAGATAGCAGTGCTTGGTCTGGGTCGATAAACAACGTTTGGCGACCGCCGAAGTTATTTTCCAGTGCATTACCTTCAAACGTCGTATCTCGTAAACCAGCGCCTAAAAGCAGGTTCCAGTCGTCGGCTAGTTCGTGTGATATCTCAATTTGATGACCAACCACTTGGGTATCTATGGTGTCGCCGCTAGGGTCGCCAGTAAAGGTTTCGATGGGTTGATGACCTAACTCACCGTCAATGGCCACTACGCCGCGGTCGAATGGTATTTTTTGTTCCGTATATTCCAGTTCATAGGAAATCGACGTATCTGCTGATACTTCCCATGTTACCGACGGATAAAAGCCGAAGCGCTCTGTTTCAACCGTGTCGCGAAAACTCTCTGCATCTTCGTAAAAGCCAACAAGACGCACACCCACGTTTTCACTAGCCCCTGCAACAGTCTGCAAGTCTGCTTCTACACGTTTTTGCTCCCAGCTTCCGTAGGTGGCTTGTACTTCACCGCCTTGGCGAAATTGTGGGCGCTTAGTCACCAGGTTAATGGCACCGCCAGGCTCTCCTCGTCCAAATAATGCTGCTTTTGGACCTTTCAGTACTTCAACATGATCGATACCAGATAAATCCCGCGGCCCACCAAAGCCGCGACCGGCGTTGAAGCCGTTAACTAAAAACCCGCTAGGTAAGTTTTCATCGCCTGAAAAACCGCGAATCGCAAAGCTATTCCACAACCCACCAAAATTGTTTTGGCGAGCCACAGACGCCGATAAATCTAATGCATCGTTGAGATTCACAGCACCAGCATCACTGAGTAACCCAAGGTCGATATCTTGCGCTGCGGCAGGTACTTCTTTGTATTCAAAAGCGCCCTGATACGCGCGATGCATACCGTGAACAGTAATCTTCTCAACATCTGCTTCATTCGACGCATTAGTATTTTGTGCATGTGAAGACGCATTAAACAGTGTCGCGATAGTGACGGCGAGGGTAGTTTTTACCCAATTAGTTTTCATCGGTGTTTTCCTGTGAGTCTTTTAGTTTTTGTGGTGTAAATTGTGGAAGTTGCTCGAAGCTCTCTAGCGAAAAAGCAGGCGCTTTGAACATGCGGTTATAATAAAAATCGCGAAGGCTGGCGTGAAACTGTCGTACGCTATTTTCATAGTGCACCATTGCTTGTACGTCAGTATCGGCGGCACTTGATAGCAGGCGCTGCGTGAGCAGAGACGGGGATAGCCACGCTATGTAACTCGCTATTTCATCTTTTTTGAGTGTTGATGCTTGGTAAGATTGTGAAAGCTCGCTGGCCTTTTCATCGCCCACTTGCTGAAAGGCGTAGTACCATTTCCAGTTAAATGAGCTATCGCGTTTGGGGTCAAACTCGGTGTAGTGAGTCCACTGCGGATGGCTTTTGAGAAAAGCGCTCCAGGTTTCTTCTACAGGCTTGTCCCACGCGCCGTTTACCGCTTCACGCTGGATAAGCACAATGTCTCCGCCCTCTGGCGTGTCAACAAGGGCATTAATGACGGTGTGACCGGTAACCGGAACGACGACGGTCGTCATAAGCCACACGCCCAACATAATAGAAGCCAAATGAGTGGCACTGAACTGGGAAAAGCGTTTTGCCGCACCAATAGCAAGTACGATCACACTCCACATTGCAATATTGGCAATCACAATGGCGCAAACCTTTACTATACCAACTAGTTCAGCGCCATTGAGTACGGCAAATGCGACAAACGGAACCAGCACGGCAAGTGCAAGGGGCACCAAAGTCACTATCACCCGCGACGTCCAAATTGCATGACTATTGCGTGCGGTTACGTTTAACAAATCAAAGCGGCGAGCTTCACGCTCTTTGGCTTTTAAATCGTACAGCAGCAGTATGATGAACAGTGGCAAAAGCACACTGGTCACGAAGGCGAAATCAAAACGGCCTAAAAAAGCGAGCTCGGGGTTGTCGGTGTCGCTTTCATAAATTTGTCCTTCTAGAGCGAGCATACGAATACGATGTTTCCAAGGAAATACATCCCGCTCACCTACCGCGGCAAACGCCAAACTGGTAGGCGGTGCATACGTTAGATGAAACGAGTAGTACGCAACCATTCCATAATTAGACTGGTGGTTGATAACAGCGTCGCGCTCTACTTGGTCTTTTTCTAATAACCTTTCAATAGTGGCTTGTTGCTCCTGCATTTCTGCAAACCCCGCCCAAAGGGAAATGGAACTTAGCAGCAATACCACTAGCATGGTAAGTTTGAATTGGCGGTGCCCAAAAACGAAGCCCGCCTCACGTTTAATATCATTAAAACGCATCATGGGTTTAACCTCCTAACCGCAATAAGAAGCAGCAGCACGGTAATGCCCCCCCAAAAAAGCAGCTGCAAGAAGTACAAGTTTGCGTTGCTTATTCGTACCGCAGATTTTTCAGGCTCAAACTTAAACTCTGCTAACAATGCCCAGTTACTTGCGTCAACCACCGCTTTATCGGCTGCTTCCTCACTGGCATTGCGGTTCATGTCTAGTTTGTAATCAAGTTTTTCCACATGCACTTTATTAAGGCCTTGCACAAATTCTAAGCGCAGCGCTTCGGCTTCACGTAAAAAGCGGTGGTGGGTTTCAAGACTCGTGCCCGCCAATACGGTTGAAATTGAGCGAATGGCGACGGTAGGTGATAACCAGCCAAATTGACGGGCAATATGCGCCTGCTCTAGCTCTTGCTGCATACGATTTTCAGCAAATTCGCTTAACACCTCAGCCTGACGCTGCTCAGAATATTGGGCTACCACACCTCTGAAATTAACGGGTAAGTCATCCACAGAGTCCACGTTGTACTTGGCGAGTAAGTCTTGTTTAAGCTTTTTAAAGGCAGGGTCGTTAACGTCGTGCCCATCACCAAGGCTTCTTAATTTCTCTTCTACTTTAAAATCGGCCTCAAGCTTGCCCATAGAGGGCGCTAAATTAGTCGCTACACTGCTACCTAAACGGGGAAGCAACACGCATGCGCTCATCCAAATGACAATTAATATTGTGAAACTCGCACTGCTCTTTTCAAATAGTGCAGAACACGCTGTTACCACCACAGTCCACAGTAAAAAGTAAACGGCGTAACTAACGCTAAATAGCGCAACCACGGCTGCACTTTCACCTGAAAAAGCGACATAAAAACACGCTAAAAGTAATGGCATCAGAAACACAGCGCTTGCCGCCGCTAAGGCTAACAATTTACCGAGCAACAGCTGTGAGCGGCTAGTACCTTGAGATAACAGCAAAGTGAGGGTACCGGCTTCACGCTCTCGAGATACACTGCCGTAACCGATAAGAATGATAAAAAGCGGCGCAAGCACTAGCGCTAAAAAGCTAGGCGTTAAGCTGCTAAAACGCGTTAGGCCCGCCGACTGACGCTGCTCAGCAAACATTGCACTGTTTTGTCTGTGGCCCTCTAGGAAAATAGCATTGCCCGTGTAGGTATCTACCCCTGGCTCAATCACGCTTAAAGGCGTTGGCGCGCGAAATACGTAATGACCATAATGCACCATGCGATGGGGGTGCTTATCAGGCTGCGCTTTAAAACGCTCCTCTGCTTTATGTTGAAGATGTTCGCGGGCATGAGCGGCTTCTTCTATATGAAACGCATTCACAACGAGCGCTGCTAAGGTAAGCACCGCACCCAACATCAGTACGGTGGCAGCAACCTTGGTGCGCAGCCAATAGCGCCATTGCTCTGCGCAAATAGTGTTGGCGACGCGCAATATCATAGCGTACGCCCTGCAAACGCTGCGTGAACCGCTTCGGTATCGATGGGTGTATCAGCCACCCGTTCAAAGGAGCCAGTCAGTTTACCGTCGCTTAATAGCACAATACGATGAGCCACTTGGCAAGCGCCGTAAACATCGTGCGTCACCATAAAAATAGTGGCGCCGTTTGCGGCAAGCTCAGACACTAGCGCATTGAATTCATCGATGGCTGCCGGGTCTAACCCTGAAGTAGGCTCATCTAAAAATAAAACCGGTGCATTGCGCAACAGCGCAAGGGCAATCGCCGTTTTTTGGCGCATGCCTTTTGAGTAATTCGACAGCGCCTTTTTCCACGAGTTTTCTTGTAGCGCTACTTTGCGTAACGCGGCAAAAATCTCTTCGTCTGTTTTATCTACACCTGCAACTGATAGAAAATAGCGAATATTTTCTAAGCCAGAAAGATGGCCATACAAGGTGACTGACTCAGGAAGGTAAGCCACTGATTTTTGTACATCGTTAGTATTGGTGCTGGCGTTTTTACCTAGCACAGTTGCACTACCGCTACTTGCCTTCATTAACCCTAAAAAGGTTTTGAGGGTGGTCGATTTACCTGCGCCATTTCCACCTAAAAGGGCGAAAACCTCGCCTTTTCCTACATTAAAATTAAGGTTATCTAAAAGCGTGCGGCCATCTACTCGCACAGTTAGCGCATCAGCGCATATAACGGAATTTGTGTGCATTGTTTGATAAAGCTATAAAATTAAATTGATTTCGTAATGTTATATTATAACTATTGCATTGGGAATACGTTTTACTTTGATGTTTTCAAAAATTTTATGATAAACGTTGGGTAAGAGGCTCTTTCAAATCTTTATTGCTATTAATTAGTTAAGGTTTTATACGAGCTGCAAAGCTCAATATGTGGCTATTTAATTGATGGATAACACGGCCGCCTTCACCTAATTTACTGGCCAACAACAAACACGATTATCACGAAGTACTATCCATCAAGCAGAACTTATATTTGTAAACTATTCTTATGCCTAGAAAGAGTCTTCTGGAAATGTAATGAGGATGACTTTAAACGAGAGTTTGTTACCCTTTTGACGCAGTCAGATCATAGGTAGCATCACGCTACTAGTACTGGCACTGCAGCAGAATGACCATTAGTGAAACCTTTCAGAGGCCGCTGTTTTTATTTTTATACTGAGATATCCATTGACGCCATTCAACAATAAAAAGAACAAACGAAAAGTTTCCTATAGCTACCTCATTATTTTGATACTTATCGTATTAATCGTGGGAGTTATCATTACCGGTATTTCAGCGATTTTAAGTGAGTCGCGTCAGGTTAGAAATAATTACGAGCTGCTACGATTAGCCGAATCTGTCGATGACACCTTGATGGAAGTTAATGCTGATTACAGCGACTTTTTGCTCACCGGCGAGGACATCAAACTAGAAAAATTCAATCGCCACAAAAAGCAGCTTGATAAGTTGATAGGCAAAGGTAAACAACTCGTTACTGGTGAGGGCCAGCAAGCCGCTCGCTGGTCGAAAGTGGCAGAGCTCATGACTCGTTGGGAGCAACAAGTTGTGCAACCTGAAATAGCGGTAAGGCAGCAGATTGAGCAAAGTAATATAGCCCTAACCCATTTTGAAACTTTATCTTCCAGACTAGTCGGTAAGGCTATTTTTGACGACATTCGAGGTTTACTGTCTGCTTTACATGATAAGTTTGAGCAGCGAAGCAATGAAAAAGGTAAAAAGCTTATCGACCTAATAACCCTGAGCTTGGTCAATATGGAAACTGGTCAGCGCGGCTTTTTACTCTCTGGCGCAGAGGAGTCACTAGAGCCATTTGAAGAAGGTAAAAAACGATTAGCTGTGCAGCTAGAACGCGTTCGCAGCCACGCTGTCAGTGGTAACGTAATTGCATCAGATATTGATGCATTGGAACGCCGCATTGACGATTGGCTGCGCAATGCTGTCATACCAGAAATTCAAGCGAGAAGAGAGCTTAATAGTAAATCAGTATCCAATGAGGATGTGACAACAATGCTTGCTGGGGAGCTAACCCAACAATACATTGGCAATATTCGCGACCTCTTGAAAGAAATCATCATTGACGAAGAGTTAACGCTTAACACACGTAAAGTAGAAGAGGCTTCAACTGACCTATTTATAAAGATAGCTATCGTACTTGGCATATTGGTTGTATCCATGGTCTTGATGCTGGGCTTTATGCGAACACAGGCTTTCAAACTTGTAAATTATCGTTCAAAACTGGAACACCTCGCCCATTACGACACCCTTACAAACCTGCCAAATCGTGTATTACTTGCCAATCAATTAAGTCAGTCGATGGCCCAATGTCGTCGCCGTAAACAATCGTTAGCCGTTGCCTTTATGGATCTCGATGGATTCAAAGCCATTAACGACAATCATGGCCATAAGGTGGGAGATGAACTTTTAGTCGCGGTGTCACAACGGATGAAAAGCAGCTTAAGAGAGGGAGACATGCTGGCTCGTATTGGCGGCGACGAGTTCATTGCTGTTATGGTTGACTTAAATGGGCCACATGATAGCGAACCAGCGCTACAGCGGCTGCTAGACGCGGCAGCAGAGCCCGTGATCATTGGTGACGACGTGCTGAATGTAACAGCTAGCATAGGGGTTAACTTTTATCCCGAAGATAGCTCGGACGCAGAGCAGCTTATGCGACATGCTGATCAAGCCATGTATTTAGCCAAGCAGGCAGGTAAGAATCAGTTTTATATCTTCGATACCAAAAAAGACAGTGCGTACAAGGCATTAGGGGAAAGAATCGGCCACATTCGAAGCGCGCTTGAGCAAGAGCACTTTGTATTGCACTACCAGCCACAGGTAAACATGTGCACAGGTGACGTTATTGGCGTTGAGGCCCTAATTCGTTGGCAACACCCAGAACGTGGACTTATTCCACCGTTAGAGTTTCTGCCCGCTATAGAAAGTCATAATCTGAGTATAAAGCTAGGCGAATGGGTGATAAGCAGTGCCCTAGCCCAAATTAAGCAGTGGCATGATGACGGCCTCAGTTTTACAGTAAGTGTAAATATTAGCGCCTACCAGCTTACTCAAAGTGACTTTCCAGAACGGCTGGCATTATTGTTAGAACAGCACACAAATGTAGATCCAAACCTACTGGAATTAGAAATTTTAGAAACCGCTGCACTTAGCGACATCACGCAAGTGTCAGAGGTTATGAACGCTTGTCATAAGCTGGGTGTGCGTTTTGCCCTAGATGACTTTGGCACTGGATATTCCTCCTTAACGTATTTGAGAAGACTTCCAGCACAACAGGTAAAAATAGACCAAAGCTTTGTTCGTGACATGCTAGAAGACCCTGACGACTTAGCAATTATCAAAGGCGTAGTGGGTCTAGCCAACGCTTTTAAACGGGACGTTATTGCAGAAGGTGTTGAAACTCGCGCCCACGGAGAAGCGCTGCTTGCGCTTGGCTGCGAGCAAGCTCAAGGATACGGTATCGCTCGCCCTATGCCAGCTGTAGATATTCACCCATGGGTTCAAACATGGCAACAAACGCAGTCATGGCAAAGCTGAGCACTTATCGCCTATGTGGGCAAATACTTGATTGGCGCCACTGATTAGTGACGCCAATCGCGTTTTATACACGGCTCTTTTGTACGGCTTTTGTTTAACGGTGCTTTCGAATAAATTCAGCCAGCTTTGAGCCTGATATCAGCTTAAAGTTTTGCTTGTCGCTCGGCATAACATTTCTGCCATCTTGCACAACTAGCAGTCCTTGAGGGTAGCTGCTACCAAGATTTACACTGCTTATGGCAAGACCGTCAGTCTCGGATGCGCCATCTATCCCGTTCTCGATATCTGCAGTGATACGAAAGCTTCCCAGCCAGTCAAAATCATTATCGATAGCATAAACCGCATAGCTATTGTTGCCTTGACTAGAAGCAACTAAATAACGTTTTTCATCAACATAAAAGATATCCATTCCTTCAATATCTGCATGCACTGTATTGCTCAAACCGGCTATTCGCGTACTTGTCTGCTGAACGCCTGCCAAACTGCGTAGCCAAATTCCGCTTGCTTCTTCCCCGTAGAATAGCTGCTGGTGTTTATCGTCAGCCACACATCCCTCAGGTTGGCTAGGTACGTTAAACTGTTCCACAAGCGATGCACTTACCGTGTCACCGGCTACGGTTAACGCATAGCGCAAGTAGGTTCCGTCAGTGTCGTTAACTAGCACCTCAAGGCCTTGTTTTGGTTGGTAAAGGCAAAGACCATAAATATCGTTTAAGGGTGTCGACACATCGCCAATATGTGTGACCCTCCGGTTTTTTCCGTTTATAGCAAACACACTTAGCAGGTTGCCGCTACGATTGCTCGCTACCGCTAGGTCCATGCTATTTTCACCAAATTGCACCGACTGTCGCACATCAACGTTATTTACTTTTCCAATGGGAAGGTGCTGTAACCGTTTACCGTTCAAATCGAAAACATCAAGCCCCGCTTTTTTGTCAGTTCCAATGATAAGACTACGCTCTGGTGTTTCATTGTTTACCCAAATAGCGGGGTCGTCAGCAGCATCACCGAATCGCTGTACTGGGTCAGTTTGTCCATCGGCAATCAGCATAGGTAAATCACCCCGTTGATAGTCCTGTGGCTTAACATCAAACGAATGAACCATGCCCATTTCGTCAGTTAACTCACCTTTTTCCAGTGATATCAGCGCAATAGATACTGTATCTTCGTCTAAGTTTAACGGTGATAAATATCGCGTCAGCTCAGACTCGGGCGCTACCGACATTTGCCACACTCCAATCCCCTCTTCAGCAATAAAGATTTGACCAGAAGCGTTATCCACCATGCAGTATTCTGGTTCGCCACCCATCGAAAAATTACGAATGGCTACCTGTCGCCATTGTGCGCTAGATTGAAGATAGAGGTATTGTTGTGAGGCCATCCCGCGTGCGTCGAAAACAAACGCGCCAATACCCTGTGTATCTTGGAATACACACAGTGTTTCAATGTCAGCATCAGGTGGTGGTGAGCGGTATTGTTCTTTTATTTTAAAGCGGCTATTCAATGGGGTAACGGCACTGACCACCAGCGCTTGTGTAAGTGGGTCGATATGCACCAACAATTGATTGTTTTCATCAATGCTATGACTTGCATAAATTTCCGCATCCTCTGGAATATGGGCTAGAAGAGGCTTGGGGGAGGCCTGACACACGAGGGCACAAACTGCCAAACAAGGTCCAACTACACTATAAGTAAAAAAGCGAAGAAACATTACTTATCCTTACTAAGAGAAATGGTATAGCGATAAATCACTTCTCCACTATCATTAACAAATTGTACTAGGCACTTAGCACTGTCCATCGACACTATTGCAAAACCCGCTTGAGACTCAGCAAACAAGGTAAATTCTCGCTGCTTAACCGGGCGTAGCTCAGAACCGGCACCAGAAACAAAGTGCTCTACCTTTTTATTGGCAGCGCGGTTGTGCTGCAAATCGTGCTCATGACCCGCAAAATACGCCTGAACGCCGTACTGCTCTAGCACTGGTTCAATCACATTGCGAATACCGCCTGTTTTGCCATAACGTTTGCCGCTGGAATACAATGGATGGTGACCTATTACAATTTTCCATTCTGCCTTTGATTCGCTAAGCTGCTTATGGATCCAAGCGAGTTGCGCATCACCATCTTGCGCCATCGCCGCCGCGTATTTTTTCTCTGACTCATATGCAGGGTTCAGGGGGCTAGTATCTACAAACAATATAAGCGCAGACGCCTTATCGGAAACATCAACTGTCTTAGCGTAGTAAGGCGCCGGCATTTGCCAGCGACGACTTATGTCGCTGTAATCAATTTGCGCTTGCCAATTTCCTCTGTAATCGTGATTACCTAATGTGGCATACCAGTCGATAAACAAATTGGGACCGGTATACACGTCTTCAAATGAACTGCGCCAGTAAGGGTCGTGAATAGAGGCTATACCGTTGCTGTAAAAGTTATCTCCCGTTGTAGCAACAAATTCAGCATCTGCTTGTGCCGCTGCAATATCCATCCATTTCGCGACCGTTCGTTGATGAAAGTGGCCGTTTCGGCCCCAATCACCTAGTACTAGAAAGCTAAAGCCGTCTTCTACTGTCTCAAGGCCTTTAATCATATTTTCGCTATAGTACTCGCTATCGTAGATCTCATGGCTTGCTAGCGAAAAGCTAGCAAGGCCCATAAGAACGATGGAAAGCGTAAACAAGAAACTCTTTTTCATGTTTGCATTACTTCCTATTACTGAGTACGCCAAATAAAGCCAATTTCAAAGGTACGACCATACTGTTCGAATTGGGCATTGCGATTGCGCTCATCAAAATAGTGATACATAGGTTCGTCACCTAAGTTGATGCCATTGAAATACACCTGCATATCGTTGTTTATGTAATATTTGGCAACGAAGTCAATTTGCTGGTGATCATCTTCAATGCGCAACATGCCATCATCAATTTCTTCAAGGTTGTCACTTTTGTAAGTCATACTTAAACGCAAACTTAGCGAGTCATTTTCATAACCTACAACCACATTACCAACCGTGTCAGATTGATTTGGTAACTTAGTTTCAAAGCGTTCGCCATCAAGAATAGTGAGCGCGTCAGAATCAGAAAATGTACTGTTTACCGAGAATAAAAGTCCATTGTTGAAACTCTTAACCCAGCTTAGTTCTAACCCTGTAAGGGTGGCTTCTTCACCATTAACAGGTTGAAAAGCTTCTTCGAACCCTTCCCATGGCCCCGTGCCCGCCACATTTGCCTCAACAATAAAGTTGTCGATACGCTTGTGGAATAATCCGGCAGACAAAACGCCGATGCTCCCTGGGTAATATTCAAGCATTAGGTCGAAGTTATCCGCCTCATAAGGCAATAGCTCAGGATTGCCTACGCTTGCCTCACGCTCTATTACCTGCTCGCCATCTTCCGTTCTCACATTCGCCTCAATAATTTGAAACGCTGCTGCATCTTCAAAGCTGGGGCGTGACAGAGTTTGAGTGAACGCCGCGCGACCAATGAGTTTTTCTGTAAAGGCGTAACGCACGTTGATACTAGGGAAGAGATTGTCGTAGTCCCGTGAAGCGTTTACCGGCTCAATGCTTAAATCAACGCTATCTGTGTCTTCATTCTCAGTTAACGATACTTGAGAGCCAGCAGTACTGTACGACGTGCTCTCATAGCGCAAACCAGCCACTAAGCGAAGTTTTTCCCAGTCAAAGCGGGTCATAGCATAGGCAGCAAAGATATCTTCATCATTGCTAAAAGAATTACCCTGAGACTCTATGCGAGAATCTAACTCAGCCAATTCGAGCTGACTGCGCTGCTGATTGAAGTTGTCTCTTAGCGCACCGCGATTAAGCCCGGGTCCAAAATTTCCGAGGGTGTATTCTGGGGAAGCGGTAGCAAATGCCGCGTTATCAAAACCATCAAACCCACCGTCAAAAATCGAAATATTGGCCGCAGCGGTTTTTTCTCGTGCTCGATATTTAGAGCCAAACTTCACTTCACCTTCACTATCAAACCAGTCTATTCGCTTAGCAATATCGAGGCGGAAGCTCAGCTCTGTATCTTTTGCGTTATTGCGTTCGAAACTCATTTGTTCGAGTTCGTAGTTGCCAAGGTCGTTAAGTGCTTCAGGTACCGTAAGTTGAGGGATACGTTGTTCTAAATCACCATCAATACCTGCATCTGCACCGGTGAAAACGTAGTAAAGCGCATCTGGTTCATCTTCGTCTGAGCGGGAGTAACCTGCTTGATAGCTTATCGTCCATGCGTCGCGTTCATGCTCTGCACCGGCAGATATGCTTAAAATACTTTGCTCTTCAAATCGGTCTTTACTTTCGCGCTCTACTTCTGAGTCATCGCCATCTAATACGAAAACGTTGGCTTGTCTGAACTCTGAGTCTGAGAAGCGACTGTATAAGGTGCGTAAATAATACTGATTATTAAAATCTGGACGAAAATCAATGTTTACCGCTCCACCAAGACGTTCACGGGTGATAGCGTAATGACGTTGTTCAATTTCATCATCGCCATTGCTTTCTATGTTGTCTGACCCGAATTCACGGTCAAAGTAGCTTAGTGCAGCAGCAATGCCCCACTTATCATTTATTTTATGGGTGACGCTGCCTGCAAGCTTAGGACTCAAGGCGTCGCGAAGCTCGTTTTGACTTAACTGGGCGGTAAATGAGGCGCTGTCAGTGGCTCGGTCAAACGCGCTCACACTTTTCACTTCAATATTACCGCCAATGGTATCGGCATCCATATCAGAGGTGACAGACTTTGAAACCGTTAAACTGCTGATGAGTTCAGAAGGAATAACATCAAGGGCCACCGACCTAACGCCGCCTTCAGGAGAAGGAATATTCAGACCGTTAATGGTGACATTGTTCAAGTTCGGATCGATTCCGCGAATACCTACAAAGCGTCCTTCGCCCTGATCGCGCTCAATACTTAAACCCGGCAAACGCTGAAGTGACTCTGCCGCATTCTGATCAGGAAACTGACCTATTGCATCCGAAGACACGACTGATGTTATGCCATCAGCCATGCGCTGTTTGTTAATTGCTGTCGCTTGCCCACTTCGTTGTCCACGTACCAGAAGCTCTTCGATAGTATCGTTAGCGGCACCAACCAATAAGGTAACATTGGTAATATCATCGCCAACGACAATTGTTTGCGTGGAAGGCTCTGTACCTAAATAATCTATTTCAACCGTATAAGTGCCTGGTGCAATGCGTGGAATTCTAAAACGACCTTCTTTATCGGCATAAACACTTATGCCCAACTCCTGAATATCGATTTTGGCGCCAGCAAATAATTTGCTGCTGTTTACGTTGGTGACTACGCCTACTACCTGCGACGCTTCGGCCGCTATTGCCTGAGGTGCCGCAAATTGCAACGCTGCCGAGCAAGCAATGGCGATAAGAGATAATTTTCTAGTGTGCATACCTGAGTTCTTCTGATTGTGTGAAAGCCAGCTCAAAGTAGGGTGAATAAATGACGTTTCCGTGACAGTTTTTTGACCTAGCTGCCAAAAATACGCAGATAAACATCAATAAAGCCCGACTCGCCATTTCCCTGAGCCAAAATTACCTGTACCCAAACCACTGTTTACATTGAATTAATAGCCGAAATATCGATTAACAAGGTGCTGCACATCGTTAAACTGTCATATTCGTGAGCCAAAATAACACTACTACGCCAAGGTAGATTACGTTAAACAGCACATATCACGGTATTTAGGTTATTCATCATGGTTTCACATTTAAGACGGCATCAAGGTTTATTCTCGCTGTCACTAACACTTCCTATACTCGCCTTTGCGATATGCATTTTAGCGGGCACGCCAGAACCCTCGGGTATTGAATGGCTTGATGTATTGGGTGAAGGGAGTGTGACCCTAGTACTATTGCTGTGGATATTGGCACTTCTGATTAGTCGTCCTTCGGGGAAGTTAACTCAACTGCTGGTGATAGGCCTTAACCTTATCCTGTTTTCTTCACTTTTAGATTTGATGGATGAGTTTATGGACTACTCAGCCACGTCTAATTGGGTTTCTATGATGGAATCTATTCCTGCCTCTATCGGCATGGTAATGACCACTATTGCTGTTTGGCAATGGCATAAAGAACAGTTGATGCTTAACGCCCAGTGGCAGACAAGAGAGGGCTTTGTTCGTAATACGGAAGACCTCGACCCGGTAACTCAGTTATACAGCGGAGAGCACTGGATGATGCGCTTAGAGCAAGCTTTCGCCCATAAACCTCACTCTTATAAAACGTTAGTGATGTTAGACATAAATGACTTTAGTCAGTTTAATAGCCAGTACGGGCATAATGAAGGTAACCGCTACTTGCGAGGATTGTCGTCAATGCTATCGCTATCACTTCCAAGTGGCGCGCTAGTTTGCCGGTTTGCTGGAGACCGCTTCGCCATTTTATTGCTGCAAGATGAAAAGGTTGATTCAGCAAACTGCATACACCAACTCAGCCAAAGTATTCATCATTTTGCTTTTTATCCCCACCAATGTAATACCGCTATTTGTTTGAGTGCTCGTCACGCTGCAATGGAAATAGTAAGTATGGCTGACATAAACGCAACCATCCTCAAGCTCAATCAAAGCTTAGATAAGCAGCATGCACACGCAGCCTAATCACCCTAACACCGTACCCAAATCATTGCTTCTAGGTGTTACTGACAAGCACTTAACTGCCTGGCCGCTAGCGCAGGCTATGGTTGATATGAGTATTTCACAAGGTATCGAAAGCGATGCTTTGCTAAGAGGTACAGGACTTTTCATAGAAGATATTGCTAATGGCAAAAGTTTAGGTGCTAAACAGCTTCTGCTATTGAGCCAGCGAGTTCAAAAGAGTGTGAAGAGCCGAGACGCAGGATTACAAATAGGTCGAATGCTCACCTCTAGTCACATGCTCGGCGTGCTATCTATCCTATTGAGATGCCGTAACGTAGCGCATTGTGTCGAGCTTCTTTCTCACATGCGCTGGAGCTGTATGCCACTTATTCACTGGCGTACGTATTATCACGACGATACGGTTTATCTTGTACCTCAAGATAGTTTTGGTGCAAAAGAAAACTGGTCTTTTCAGGTAGAAATAGCCTTTGCTTGGATGGTGTCTATTGTTCGTCAAGGAACAGACAAACGGTTCCCTTTAAGTTTTGATTTTGAATGGGCTCGTCCACGCAACATCTACGATTACGAGGAGTTTTTAGGTACGCGGCTTTCTTTTGAACAACCTGTGACAATGATCAAAATTCCTCGTGAGGCCTGGGAGGAGCGTTTTTCTCTTGCCGATGAGGACTGGGTTACAACCGGTGTAGCATCTGTGTCGAGGCAACCTATGTATGCATTGACCGAACGGATCCAGGATTTGTTAATACAACAGCCTGACTTAACAGCAGCGCAAATTGCTTCAACACTTTCCATAAGCCTTGCTACCTTGAAGCGTCGTTTAGCTGAGCACAACATGAGCTTCAAGCAGCTTAGCGACAGCATTCAAAAGCAGCACGCAATTATGATGGTACAAACATGCAGGGCAAACACCCAACAACTCGCAGAAGCATTCTCTGTAAGCGATACCACTAACCTTCGGCGCTTTATTAAACGCCTTACCGGTATGACATTAACCCAAATTCGCAACTCTATTTCTTAATTTACCAAGGCCGCTAGGTCACGACCTATATAAGTATTTTTGATGACCCTCTCAAAACTTGGCAAGCAAATTGTAAGTCTATGTTCAGTTAACTAAAACCTGAGCTAAAACGACGAGAATTTGACTATGCGTTTACCCACTAAGCAACTCATCAATAAAATTGAACATCTTTCTAAAGACCTGTCTCCAGCTCAACTTGGGCGTTTTCTCGATATTATCGATGCAATGACTGCTTTAGTTGAGGATGCCGCTACGGTCGACTTAAGCCATGACAAAAACGTCAAGCCAAGCGAGCAGAATACTTCGTCTGTCATTCATTAGTGAGGATTGGGATAGGTACAGCATCACCGACGCTGTAAACTAAAAACGGCGGATGCTTGCAAGCCGCCTTTTTTGTTTTTTACTCGCTACCTTTTATGGACCACTTTTCTCTGAGCAAGCTTCAAATAAGTCTTATTCAATACCTAGTTTCATCACAAATGCCCATCAGTCTGAAAAAACATACCCAATGTTACAGTTTAGCTTTACCTGAACAGGGGTACAGGTAAGTTATTCATTAAGTAAACTTATTTAAAAGCCATAAGTCACTGAAAAATAACCTTTGTGATGTTTATATTATTATTTTCATTAAGTACTTGCTGCTAATACCTATGTATACGAATTTATACCTTCTTATAAAAAATGCCGGGGGCAGAAAGATGGTGAAGCAGAGTGGAAGTAAAAAGCCAACGTTAATGAAGTCAGCAATGATGATCAATGCACTACTAGGTAGCGCATTATCTTTTAACGTTATGGCCGACACAGTATGGCAAGAAAATTTTGAAGCAAGCGCACTTCAAAATAAAGGTGCGGTAGGCGTGAACGAGAGCTCTGTCACAATTGATATGGAAGGCGTGACTCGTTGGAACATCGATGTATCAAATGCTGGATTAACCGCCACAAGCGACTGGTTTAAAGTGACGGGGAATGCCCTTCAAGCTAGAGACGTAGATGGCGAAGTAGTATGGGAATCTGAGGCTATTGATATTAGTAGTCAAGAAAACGTAAACCTAGACGTTCTCCTTTCCCAAAACGGTATATTTGAAGAAGCTGACTATATCAATGTATTTTACTCAGTAGATGGCCAAAGCTTTGAATTAGTCACTCTAGCCAATAGTGATGGAAATACGGTTAAAGACGACTTTGGCACAGCAACTGTGACGGCATCTATTCCTCAAGGTTCAAGCCTAGTTATTCGCGTTGCAATGGCAAACAATGCAGGCAGCGAATATTTAAACCTGGATAGCGTAACGGTAACTTCGTCGAATACTAATAACGATGGTGGCGATACAGGTGGTGGTGACGATGACTCTCCAAGTACAGAGCTTCGAGTACTGACTGAAACCTGCTTTAACTGCCCTGATCTTCAGGCTATTAACCTAGCTGATGATTTTGTTGATTCTACTTACTATGCCTCCCTCAATACGGCATTATCGAATCAAGAAAGCGCTGAGTCTTTAAAGGCGGCTACACAAGATATTATTTCAAACGGTCATCGTAAGCTGTCTTACTCGGAAGCCTGGACGGCACTTACTTATACCGATGAAGACCCTGCAAATACAGACAATGTTATTCTTTTCTATAAGGGTACGTCGCAGTCTAAATTCACCAACGGCAGCGGCTCACAAAGCACTAATCAGAATAACTGGAATAGAGAACACGTATGGGCAAAAAGCCATGGTTTCTCTAGTTCAAGCCTTACGGCATATAGCGATATTCTACACCTGCGCCCTACAGACATTTCAGTAAATAGCTCTCGGGGCAATCTTGATTTTGACTTCAGTGATAGCGAACTGTCTGAAGCGCCAGCAAACCGTGTAGACAGCGATTCTTTTGAGCCACGCAATGCAGTTAAAGGCGATGTGGCTCGTTCATTAATGTATATGGACGTACGCTACGATGGTTCGAGCAGCAGCGATGCTGAAGCCGACTTAGTGTTGCTAGACCGCTTAACCACCACAGATGAAGCAGCACTTGGCAAACTTTGCGTACTGCTACAGTGGCACGAAAGCGACCCAGTTGATGAATTTGAGCGCACCCGTAACAATCGTGTTTATGAATTCCAAGGTAACCGTAACCCGTTTATTGATAAGCCCGAACTTGCGTCTCTTATTTTTAACGAAAGCTGTGATGGCAGCGGCGGCTCTGATGGAGAGACTGGCGGCGATAATGGTGGCGATACAGGTGGTGGCTCTGATGATGGTACAGGCGGCGGCTCAGATGATGGTACCGGCGGCGACACAGGTGACGTGTCTACTAACAGTGTATACATCTCAGAATATGTAGAAGGTGGTGGTTTCAATAAGGGTATCGAGCTTTTCAATAGTTCGTCAGAGTCTGTGGATTTGTCTGGCTATGCCCTTCGCCTTTACTCAAATGGCGCTACTGCCGATAGTGATGGCAAAGAGCTTCCGTTAGAAGGCGTTATAGCGTCTGGTGACGTAGCCACGTATGTTCACAATAGTGCAGACCCAGCAATGGTTGGTGAAGGCACTACTTCAAGCAGCTTTGTTATTAACTTCAACGGTGATGACTACATAGAGCTTACTTATCAGGGAAGCGTGATTGATGCGGTAGGTACCTTTGGCGTTAAAACGAATTGGGGTAAAGACAAAACCCTGGTTAGAAAAGCAACCGTCACTGCGGGCAACCCAAATCGCAATGCTAACTTTGACGCAAGTGTTGAATGGGATATTTTCGCCAAAGACACACTTGAGTATTTCGGTGCTCATAATGGCGATATTAGCGAGCCTACAGATCCAACTGACCCAGTAGACCCCACAGATCCAACCGACCCTGTGGACCCAACTGACCCCACTACTGAAGTAACGCTTATTAGCGCTATACAGGGAGAAGGCGACTCATCACCTCTATTAGGCTCAACGGTATTAGTTGAAGCGGTCGTCACTAAAGTAGTGCCTGAAATGAATGGGTTCTTTGTTCAAGAAGAAGCCAGCGATTCAGACGGTAATAATGCCACATCAGAAGGGGTTTTTGCTTACTCTACAACCTTTACTGACATGCCAACGGCAGGCGATGCGGTGCGGTTGCGTGCTGATGTTGTCGAGTTTAATGGCTTAACCGAGCTTGCATTAACCGAGAACGTAGAAGTATTAGGTACGGGTGACAGTGTTTCATACACTACAGTGTCCATGCCATTTACAGCTGAATTAGATTTAGAAGCGTTCGAAGGTATGCAAATTAGTTTCGAGCAAACGCTAAAAGTAACGGACAACTATAACTTAGGCCGTTACGGACAATTCAACGTGGCATCTGAACGACTCATGATCCCCACAAACCAGTTTGTTGCAGGCTCGCAAGCAGCAATTAACCTTGCCGAGCAAAACGCGCGTAACTCACTGATTGTAGACGATGGTGCAAATTCACAGAACCGCGATGACATTCCTTTCCCAGTAGGTGGCCTCTCGCATACTAACCCATTGCGTTTGGGCGATAGCGTAGAAAACTTAGAAGGTGTAGTTCACTACGGCTTTGGTTCGTATTACTTAATCCCGGTAAGCGACCTTCAAACCGTAAGAACGAGCCCAAGACTACGCAGTCCAATTCTCAACGCCGTAGGCGATGTAAAAGTAGCCAGCTTTAATGTACTTAACTACTTTAACGGTCCTGATTTTCCTACTCCTCGTGGTGCAGACTCTGAAGCCGAGCTACTCCGTCAGCAAGCAAAAATCGTGTCTGCTATCTTAAGCATGAACGCCGATGTGCTTGGATTAGTTGAAATTGAAAATGACGGCGACAGCAGTGAGTCAGCTATTGCTTCATTAGTGGACAGCATCAATGCAGAACTTGGCAATGACGCGTATAGCTACATTGCCTCTGGCTCTCAGCTTGGTGGCGACGCTATTGCGGTAGGTATTATCTACAAACCATCAGTAGTCACACCAAGTGGCAGCCCAGTAACCTCTTCTGAAGCGCCATTCGACTTTGGTAATCGTCAGCCTCTGCTACAAAGCTTTACGGTAAACGGCAATGGAGAAGACTTCACCTTAGCGGTAAATCACTTCAAGTCTAAAGGAAGCTGTGGAAGCGCAACGGGCGACAATGCCGACAGTGGTGATGGTCAAGGCTGCTGGAATGCACTTCGTACCGATGCTGCTCAAGCCTTACTATCTCTTGTTGAGCAAAATAACGATGTTCTTTCGCCTCGTGTACTCGTAATGGGTGATTTAAACGCATACGCAAAAGAAGAGCCTATTCTTGCCATGGAGTCTGCTGGCTACAGCAACTTGGTAAACCAGTTTGATGGTGACGGCGCATACTCATACAGCTTTGGTGGTGAGATTGGGTATTTAGACCATGCCTTATCAAGTGCCTCGCTAACCGAGTTTGTAGTAGATGCTACCGTATGGCATATCAATGCCGATGAACCGCGGGTGTTCGATTACAACGTTGAGTTTAAATCGGATACGCAGCTTTCAAGCTACTATGCGCCGGATGCATATCGTTCGTCAGATCACGATCCTGTGGTAGTGGTGCTTAACTTCCCAGAGGAAGTGACAGTGGGTGATTTAGACGGCGACAACGATGTGGATTACAACGACATTATGGCGTTTTACCAAGCCTTCTTGTCGGGTCAGCCCCTTGATAGCAGCTTTGATTTCAACAACGACGGCAACGTTAACTTTTTCGACCTTCAAGCGCTAATGGCAATGTGTACTCGCGCTGGTTGTGCAATTTAATTTTTAGGAAGTATTACGATGAAAAAACTATTTTTACTACTTGTTGCCATGGCAACTTTTAACGCGAACGCTGCGCTTATTAGCGTATCCACTGATAAAGCGGTTTATAACGTGGGCGATACGGTAACTGCAACGGTCAGTATTTCTGACTTGTTTGATGATAATTCTGTGCAAACGCTTTTTTCCAGTTATTTAACTTCACTTACGTTTGATACATCTTTTTTAGAGTTAGTGTCGGGTAGCGCTATATCACTAAACCCTTATGGGACCAATGCAGTTTCTTTCCCGTTGCTTCCGCCTCAACCAGCTGATTTTTTTGCGGCAATGCTGAATAGCCCGGTTGGAAATATTTTGGCAGTGCAGTCAGTAGCAAATACTACCGACCTAGCAAGCCAGTTCGGCCGAGCTACCATTGGGTTATTTACCGTTAACTTTATTGCCAATGCTATCGGTGAATCGACAATAACGATGGGGCAAACCACTATACCTAGCCTTCCCCTACCCGTTGCAACTCAAAATGCTAGCTTTTCGGTTGCACAAGTCCCTGCCCCAAGCACAGGTCTACTTGCAGCACTTGCTCTCGCGGGGCTTGCGCTATCCCGTCGACGCGCTAACGCATAATAGATAAAACCTGATAAGTAAAAAGCCCAGCGTCTGCTGGGCTTTTTTGCTTGAGCTACTTACTATTTTAAATTGCTTCGTTTTTAAAAAGTACCTGTGGGCTGAATACGGCTTTATTTCTACTATTGTGCTGAAGTAATCTCTCGAGGCTTAATCACCAAGCACGTTCGTAGCTTTGTTTTGCCAAACACCGACAATGATGCAAAGTCTTGCTTTAGAATAGGCAGGTGCTGATAATCTAAATCAATGTCTTCGCTGTCTGCTGTATCTACGTCATTCACACCAGCGTCGTTTAAGCCAATGCCACCATTGTGATTCGTACTATCTAGCCTCACGCCAGCTTCATCATAAAACCCTTCGCTTCCATCAGGATCGTGTAAATACAAGCAACGTTCATCAGCATGCGTTATTACTACCCAATGAGGCGCTTTTATCCCGTGAAATTGATATGTACTAATAAGGCAAATAACGCCGTAACCTTTGCTTAGTGCCGCTTCAATTTCAGCCAGCTGAATGTCTGTTTTATGTACCGCTATGTTGGCCTTTAAAGCCTGTTCAATAAAATCCTGCTCTACAATGCGCATAATCGACTTTTTGTGTTCGCTGCGCACGCCATCTACAAACAAATCATTTATTTGTGTGGAATATACTTCAACGTCGAACCCTCGCTGGTGTCCAGCTAACGCTAAACCCAAAGGATGGCAACCGCCATGGCCTGAGGTCATAAAAATAGTGGTAGCTTGTCGCCAAATCGCAATTTCAGTGGTTTGATCAAACCGCGTATCTTCTTGCACGTACTTCATCGCCATCATTAAGGCACTAGGCCCACACGTAAACGCCGTAGTTTGCTTATACCACGGGTAGTGTTGTTGAGGGCCAATAGCGCTTGCATACTGTATGGGCTTTTGAAAGCGCAGCGCATCGGCACCTGTTGCGTAATACTGCCGATAAATACCAAACTTGCGATAGCCTAACTGCTTATACAATTTGATTGCCGCTTTGTTATCTTCAGCAACTTCTAAACGAATAAACAGCTTTTGTTTCTCGGCCGCTAACGCTTCAAGCTTTTGCAAAAGTGAAGGCGCTATCCGCTGCCCCCGAGCTTCAGCAAGTACCGCTAGAGAATACAGGCGAGCAGAGCGACTGCCCTTGCGCAAAATAACAAGGCCGTAACCTACAATGCCGCTGCCGCTTTCCGCTATTAGCAAAATACCGTGCTCAGCCTTTATCCAATAGCGCATACGCCTGCGCGAAAGCCTGTCGCTTTCAAAACAGCGTTGCTCAATGTGCTCTAGGGCATCTAAATCGCCTGCCTTTGCCAGTCGAAAACTAACCACAGATGGGCAATGTTGCGCCTGGCTCTTTAAGCTAGCGTCCACGGGCTTCCAACCTGTTTACAAACTCCTGCATAATAATCATATAAAGCTCTTTACCAAGGTAAAGGTCTTCAACCTTAGCCTCAATGCTGGGGTTGTCGTTTACCTCAATGACATACACTTTGCCGTTGGCCTGCTTAATATCAACGCCATACAAGCTTTTGCCAATCATTGAACATGCTTTTATCGCTGCATCTAACACAGGCTTTGGCACTTCAAAGGTTGGCAGTGTTTCAAACCCACCTGACGTGTTGGTTTTTGCGTCATGGTTGTATATTTGCCAGTGGCCTCGAGCCATATGATATCGACACGCGTAAATAGGCCGGCCATTTAATACGCCAATGCGCCAGTCAAACTCAGTAAAGATATATTCTTGAACTAATACCAAAGCGGATTCGTTTAGCATGGCTTCAAGCTTACCTTTCAGCTCGTCATTATCCTTTACTTTAAATACGCCCATTGAAAATGAGCTCTCTGGCAGTTTCAGTACCATCGGAAAACCAAATTCATCGGCTAGCATTTGGCACGTTGATGCCGTGTTGTCAGACACAAAGTGACTCCGTGGCGAGGGCACCTTGTGATAGCTAAACGCATCGTGCAAATACACCTTATTACAACATTTCAAAATGCTGGTCGCGTCGTCTATTACCACTAATCCTTCCTGCTCTGCCTTGCGAGCAATATGATAAGTTGGGTGGTTAATGGCCGTGGTTTCACGAATAAATAGCGCATCATAATGAGTAATATTAGCTGCGGCCTGCGCTGCATTTACCACTTCAGCGTTAATACCCACAAGCTTCGCCGCTTTAATAAAATGCTTAATCGCTTTAGCGTCGCTAGGCGGTGTCGCTTCATTTTCATTACATAAAATCGCCATATCCCAGCGGGCTTGCTTTTGCTTACTTCCACGTAGCCAGGTTTTTTCTACGTAGCTTTGAAGCGCATTGGCTAACGCTGATTTGTCTTCACCGTTAGCGGTGCACCAGTCACCAAAACCTACCGTCATTACCGTAGCGCTTGATTGTTTACTTACCGACACACGCAAAAAGGGCGCTGGAAAACGCTCGAAGGCAAACTTGGCGATTGCGCTCATCGATGCTGCTTTAGTGGTACCAAAAAACACATCACAGCGACTGCCATCAATGGCTTCATCGCTCAACGATTTTGGCAACGTAACGGTTTTCATTTGAAGCGACTGCTCTTCACTTTCAATGATCAAATTATTAATGGTATTCACGCTTGGCAGTACTTTGTGCGTGCGCGCTTCGGCTAACAATGAACAGTAATAGCCCTTACTTAAATAGCGGTCGGTTGCGCACAAATTGATAACGCGCATTTTGCCTTCCCCACGCTTGGGGAATTGTGAAAGGTATTGTTCAAAATCAACCACTTCGCAGTTTTGAAAGTGCAGTTGATGAGCATCAGATAGTGAGTCGACAACAATTAGTGTTGTTATCATTTTTAATTCCAAATAGGTACATGTCGCACACTACATGCGACATTGAGTTGATTGCGCGGAATATAGACTTTTTTGATGCTATATCAATGGATGAACAGCAGTATTTGAACGAAATAATTTGTCCTTAACGGTCATATTATTTTGCTCGTATTTTGGCCAATTAATTTTAAGCTTAATACGTTCACTGAATGAACTGATTTGGAGATAACATGAAATATATTTGGTTATTAGCAGGGCTAGTTTTTTCTGCGACCACGTTTGCTGACGAAAGACCAGTTGCGAGCAAGGAACTTGTTCTTGAGTATAAAGCGTATTGTGCAGAACTTGCCGAAGATGAAGGCACAGACGGCTTATCACTTGATGATTATTTGCTTAGTTGTATCAATGAAGAGCTAGACATAGAGGGCTATCAACCTGTTAAGTCTGTTCCACGTTAACAGTTTTGCATTACACACATCCTTTTCTGCGCCTACACGTTAGGCGCATCTCCTATAACAGCGACAACATTGCGATTAGCAACCTTGTATCTCTGCGCCGCTCCACCTATCATTTTACAAATAGCAAACATAAAACTTACAGACCCATAGACGGCTAACGAACTGTCGTTGGTGTTCAGCGTTGGTGTTCAGCGTGCCTGTAATGTAGCGTGAAAGGAGGGATCATGAGCTGGGCAAGTAAAGGGCTATGTACGGTTGTTTTTCTTACGTCGCTTGCGTTGGTATATGCCATGGTCGAGACCAACCTAAATAGCTTTAATAATGTGAAAGATTCTATTGAGGAGATTTACGAAGATCGCCTTGTGGTAAACGGAATGATTTACGAACTCGCTGGTTTCTTGCATGAGAAGGAAGTCGCACTTGCGGCTCAAAACTATACTTTTTTCACGAGTGAAAATGAAAAGGTTAACAAACAAGCCTTCGCCATTATTAATGCGTTTAAGAAAACCTATTTGACCGACTTTGAAGCGTTCACGCTGAATCATTTTGAAACCAGCTTTACTGAGCTTGTCGCGTTAGAAAAAGAAGTATCATCAACTGACAAGAAAACAGTTGATACCGCAGCAATTGCAACACTTCTACTAGACCTCAAGGCGTTAAATAGTGATTTAGATAAACTATCTGATATTCAGCTCGCAGAAGGCAAGAACAAGTTAGCAATCAGCAAAAAAGCCGCTGAATCGATGAATACCTACCGTTCACTTGAGAAGTACTTTTTAATCATCACAGCGGTACTCATCTTTATCATCATCTTACTCCCCTCTTCTCAAGCAAAAGATGAATTTGTATCTGAGTAGTTTTATCGCTGTGAGTTTAAAGCTGTGAAATTATAGCCTTAGGTTTTAAGCTGTTTAGTGGCTGCTGTGCGGTAATAGCAGCTTAAGGTCAGGCGTTATATTTTCACACCCAGCTTCTCGCGCATTTTTTGTTTTTCTAGCTCAACTTGAGAAAAGAATTCTTTGAAGAAAGGATGACCGAGTTCATCTTTATAGGCATAGCGTAGAGAAGGGATATCAAACCAAACTAGATCTGGTCTATATGAATAGCTTTCTAACAAAGCCGAGGCTTGCTCATATTCCTTTGCAATAATGAGTAATTCTAATTCCCACCATTCGATTGCGTAAAATTGATAAGATTCGGGGTACTGCTTTTTATATTTCCGCAGTACATTTAACGCCTTATGAGCTCTTGCAGTCGCTTCTTGATTTTCACCCAACTTTTTTAATATAAGAGCATAACCAGCCACACTATGTATTTGCGGCAAAATATTTTCTGGTGGAATCAGTTCGTAAAATCGCTTTCGCAATTCAGATAATTTCTCCTCTTTTTGTGCCCGGTCAAAAAGTATCGAGGCATATATACTACTAAGCTCAAAATGATCCTTTATTTGCATTCGCTCCCAAAGCTCCTCAAACTTGATAGCCGGCAGTTGATTGGGCGTAAAATAGGTATCAAGATAGGTATTAGTCGACCAAACCCCTTTACTATTCATATCAATACTGTTCATCAGTGATTGAGCGGTCGAGTGATCCTCTAATAATGATAAATTAGTAATATAAGAGAAAATATGTCGCTGATTGGGGTTTTGCTCATAAGCCAATTTATGTTTTTTAAACCACGCTTCGAAACTCAAGTGAACTGTAAAGAAGTCAACATCTTCGGTAGTGGCAGTAGTAAGGAGTTTTTTCGCTTTATCTGGCTCCAAGCACTTTAATATTAGGTACCGGATTTGATTTTGAAGCTTTTCTTCTACGCCACTTATATCTAAATTGCTGACATTCTCATTTATTTGTTCGCATGGCGTAAACGATGATACCAATGTGAGTATATAACCTTTTACAAAATGATAATCATAGGGGTAAGCCCGAATCGCCTTGCGGTATAACTGCTGTGCTTTAGTAACTGAATATCCATAATCATCGTATTTAACAGCTAAAGTGAACAGAGCATCTCGGTTAAGTGGGTCGAGTTCTAACGTACGCTCTGCCATTGCGATGTTTTCGTTGTTACTCATGCTAGCATTTTCTGTAAAAGAAACCTCCATCATGGCAACATACGCGCCCAGCCCCAGTATTGCCGGCGCATCCGGATATTTTTGAAGCAGTTCTTCTAATATGTTAATCGCTTGCTTTATGCCCTCGCTGGTTTGGCGGTTGGCCAATGCTCTAGCCTTAACTAATTGCTCCACTTCTATATAACTTAGTTTATCTAATGCAGCTGAATAGCGATCGTCTTTATGAATAAGATTGAGTTTAAGTGCGGCAGCAACCTGGTCTCTCACTTCTTCTTGCAGCGTAAAAATATCTTTGAGGGTACGGTCAAAATTATCAGAAAATAAGTGGCTGCCAGTTTCGGCCTCAATGAGCTGCACAGTTATCCTTAAATTGTTGCCGTTTTTTCGCACGCTACCCTCAATGAGATAACCTGCGTCAAGCTCACTGGCAATCATCTTTAGGTCTTTATTTACGCCCTTATAAGCAAAACTAGACGTACGCCCCAGCACTTTTAGTTCGCGAATACGCACTAGCGTATTAAGTAGTTCTTCTGTTAACCCATCAACAAAGATGTCTTGGTCTTCTTCGGTACTCAGATTTAAAAAAGGCAGTACTGCTAAAACTTTGACTTCTTCTGCCTGCGAGTCCGCTTCAACGTTTTGCGCCAGAAGCTCGCTTGATGCAGCGGGCACGTTTTCGTAGGCTGATACACTTTGATTTTCAGCAGCAGACGAGACCGAAGCTGGCTTTGCTGTGGCAGGCGATGTTGAAAACCATATTTTATCCACAGCAACATAAACAATCAAAAGCACAATAAGCGTTACTAAAAGACGATTTATTTTTTGTCCGGTCTCGTGTGCAATTGAAACTTCATCGGGAACTTTGCGGGTCGGCTTTACGCCTTCGGGGGTAAGCTCAAAGGCCCACGCGAATATGCAGGCTACGGGCAAACCTATGATAAGTACAACGGTAACACCGGTTCCAAAAGCAGTGGGCAGCTTTAAGTAAGGAGAGACCACAGCAATAACTTGTAAAATAAGCCATGCCGTTACCATATACACGCTGGCTACTTTTACCACGTTGCGGCGCTTTAACTCAGTGATAAACGACATGCGAGTCCTTTTGCTGTACAAAATACACTCAGTCAGTATAGGTAGAATCTATGGCAGATACTAGCCTTTAATGTACATATCTAACTTGTCATGGATTACTGTGGTATTGGTGGGAGAAATAGCTTACACCGCCTGCCCGGCGGCCCAGCCGCTGCTCCACGCCCATTGAAAGTTGTAGCCCCCTAGCCAGCCGGTGACATCCACTACTTCACCAATAAAATAAAGCCCTTCCACATTGTTGGCCATCATGGTTTTAGACGACAGTTCATTGGTATTCACGCCGCCAATAGTGACCTCAGCGGTGCGATAACCCTCTGTGCCGTTTGGCTTGATATGCCAGTTTTCTAACGTGTTTGCGATACTTTCGCATTCACCGTGAGAGAGTTGCTTCACCGGTACGTTGCGCCATTCGTTTAGCTCAATAAAACTTTGCGATACGCGTTTGGGAAAAATTTTATTTAAGCAGGTAGCAAGCAGTGCGTCAGGCGTTTGTGCTCTGGCGTTATTTATCAGCTCGTGAGGGTCGTTATCGGGAGTCGTATTAATACTTAATGTATCGCCGGCTTCCCAGTAGCTGGAAATTTGCAGCATAGAAGGGCCGCTTAACCCTCTATGTGTAAACAACATGGCCTCTTTAAAGGTGGTGTCGTTGCAGCTTGCGTAAACATCTACCGCTACACCACTTAAATCGGCAAGGGTTTCTTTATCTTTGTCATGCAAAGTAAATGGTACCAGGGCCGCTCTCGTTGGCAGCACATCTAGCCCAAATTGCTCAGCAATTTTATAGCCAAAAGGCGTTGCTCCGAGTTTCGGCATACTTAAGCCACCCGTAGCCACCACAAGAGATTCGCATTCGTAGTCAACATTTGAAGTGGATAGTATGTACTTACTTTCGCGCTTCTCTACCGACAATATTTCGCAGCGTGTGGTTATCGTCACTTTGGCTTTTTCACACTCTTTAAGCAGTAAATCAACGATATCTTTAGCGCTATCGTCACAGAACAGCTGCCCCAATGTTTTTTCATGGTAAGCAATGCCGTACTCAGCAACGAGTGAAATAAAATCCCACTGCGTATAGCGGCTTAAAGCCGACTTACAAAAATGCGGGTTTTGAGACAGAAAGTTCTCTGGTCCTGCGTACATATTAGTAAAATTGCAGCGTCCGCCGCCAGACATAAGTATTTTCCGACCGACCTTCTTGGCATGATCAAGTACTTCTACGCTACGCCCTCTTGCTCCAGCTTGCGCAGCACAAAAAAGACCTGCAGCACCCGCTCCAAGCACTATCACATCACGTTTAATCACGTATTAAGCCTCTCTTGGAAATACTGCTAACGGGTGGGTAGTAATAAGCTGCATATGCGCACGCTCACCTGGCTTAATCGCATTTTCGTGGCTTACACGTACTTTAAGCTGACTGCCGTTATCGTGGGTGACAGCATAAAGTCGGCTTTCACCTTCATAGCGCACCCAGTCTACCGTACCATTTGGCGCGGCATGAGCGGCGTCTAAACTTAGATCGTCCGGGCGAACCAGAAGGTCTACTAAGCCGTTTGCGTTTTGAAGCGGCGTACCCGGCACGCGGCCAATGTCGGTGACCACTGTGTTATCGATATTGCTCGCGCTATTGTCGAAGCTGGCTTTTAAGAAACTCGCCTCACCCATAAAACGCGCTACAAAGCGGCTGTTTGGGGTTGAATAGCACGACTCTGGCGTGTCTAACTGCTCTAAAACGCCTTTGTTCAAAATGCCAATTCTGTCACCTACACTCAGCGCTTCTTCTTGATCGTGAGTCACCCAAATAGCCGGTACGCCCGCTTTTTTAAGGGCGTCGCGTATTTCCCAACGCAGGCTGTCTTTAAGCGCAGCATCAAGGTTTGATAGGGGCTCATCAAGTAATACAAACGCGGGCTCGTGAGCCAGAGTTCTCGCCAATGCCACACGCTGCTTTTGACCGCCAGATAAACTGGCTGGCTTCACGTCGCGAAAATTGTCTAACCCCAAAAGGGCTAGCCAATGGTCGGCTAAGCTTGTGTCGTTTAAGCGAAAGCACACGTTTTGCTGAACAGTAAGGTGAGGAAACAGCGCAAAATCTTGAAATACCATGCCTACGTTGCGCTTTTCAGGCGGAACGTGCTTAGCCGGCGTGCTTGTCCACTTACCTAGGCGAATTTCACCTTCAGATAAAGGTATTAGGCCAGCTAGCGTCTGCAAAATAGTGGTTTTACCACAGCCTGTAGGCCCTACCAACATGAGTATTTCGTCTTGCCCAAGTTCTAAATTTAACTTGTCGACAACGCGGGTAGACCCATAATTCACTGACAAATTACTGACACTTAGCATTACGAACGTTCATCCTCGGTAACGGTAAATTGGGCTTTTCGTTCGCCCGATAGCATTAGAACTAACCCAACGCCTGATAATAAAACTAGCAGCAAACCCGGCACAGCGGCGCGGCCAAAATAGCCTGCTTCGTAAACACGCCACATATAAGTAGCAAGTGTTTCAAACCCTGTTGGCCCAAGCATAAGGGTAGCCGGGAGTTCTCGCATCGCTTCTAAAAAAACTAATGCAGCACCGGCAATCATACCACGAAGGGTTAGCGGTAGCGTAATTCGTGTAAAGGCTTCTCTGGGGCTTGCGCCCAGTACTCTTGCCGCTTTTACTAGGCCTGAATCAATATTTTCGGCGGTGGTTCTTACACTGCCTACTGCCAATGGCAAAAAGCGCAGTACGTAAGCCATAACTAATAACCCTAGAGTTTGATATAGCGCCGGAAGCTGTAGGCCAACGTAAACCAGTGCGGTACCCATAACGATGCCCGGTACACCAAAGCCAAAGTAGGTAATGCGCTCCATCAAACGCCCCGCTTTCCCTGCAATAGCAGCATGGGCAACAGGAATAGCCAATAACACCGCCACAAGAGCTGCAAGGAAAGAAGCGTGGGCAGAGTTCCATGCGTAGCTTAATTCAAAGCCTCCGGTTCCCTCACGAACCAGCCAAAGGGTAAATATAGCGAGAGGTAATACAATTGCCATCAACACAATGGGCATGGCAGAAAGCAGCATCAAATTGCATTTCCAACGCGCGGGGAAAAGTGACAGGTGTCGACCAGGGCGCTCTGTTGCGCCACTAATGCGGCTCTCAATAAATAGGATAAGCCCGACTATCACCATAAGCTGTAAGCTCAGCATGGCAGCTTGGCTTAAACCAAACGCATTGTATTCAACGAAAATAACGCGGGTAAAGGTATCGAGGCCCATTATGGCTGGTGTTCCAAAATCGGAAAGCGCATAAAGCGCGGCCAACAAAGCCCCCGCCGCAATGCTGTTTACTACTCGAGGCAACACTACACGCCAAAGGCTTGCACCTAATGAAAGTCCTAGCGTACGAGCCGCATTCACTAAACTGGCGTCTAAACTGAGTAAGCTAGAACGCGTGGTCATCATAACAAACGGGTAGGTATACAGGCTCATAACAAGGGCCGAGCCCCACAAACCACTGATAGGGGGTGTGGTGATACCCAGCACGTTTTCAATTTCGCCACCGCGACCAAACGAAAAATACATGGCAAACGCGCCAATATAGCTGGGTAACGCCAGCGGGGCTGCAAGCACAATTAGCCAAAATCGTTTAAACGGCAACTGCACGTAGGCGGTAAACATTGCCAGCGGCACACCAATAATCACTGCGCCAATAATGGTCAGCACCATTAATGCAACCGTGTTGCCTAGTACTCGTAAATTATGAGTATCGAATAATTGCGCACTGTCTTGAGCTAAAGAAAACAAAACGCCGACGGGCAATAAAGCCATCAGCGCAATGAGTAGTGCCAGTGGGTACGACTTTGGCCAATGTGTCACAGTACGCCAACATCCCTCATCATGTTAAGGGTTGGGCGCAAGTCTGCAAGTTTGCGAAGATCAAGTTCAGGAGGAGACAGCGAGGTCAGGCTCGCCAGCCCTTCTGGTGCAGCCACATCTTGCACCAATGGAATTTCATAGGCTTCTCGAGCAAGGTAGCTTTGCACTTCATGGGTCAATAAATAACGAATGAAGTTTACCGGCAAATCGCCATCGCTTAAGGCCACAATACCCGATGCGTTTACCAAACAGCCTGCATCGTTGTTCGTGTAGGCTAACGCCACATTAGCGTCAGGCTTGCCCGATTTTAAGCGTAAGGTGTAATAATGATTGGCAAAGCCGATATCCACTTCACCACGCTCTACGCCCATAACTACACCAAGCTCACCAGCATATTTCTTAGCATTGCGGTTAATGCCTTTTAACCACATGCGAGTAGCTTTTTCACCCTCGAGCACGCGCATTGCCGTAACGAAGGACTGAAATGAAGAGTACGCAGGCGCCCAGCCAATTTTTAAATCGCTGTCTGCTAATGCCATTACGCTATCAGGAATTTGTTTCGGGTTAACGCGCTCGGTGTTGTACGGGAGCGTGCGTACTCTACCCGTTACCGGAGACCAACTAGGGTATTGAAAACCAGGCTTTAACTGATTGGTAATGCTAGCAGGAAGGGGCTTTGCTGCGCCCGAATCGGTAACCATACCAATAGAGCCTGTGTCTACCGCCCAGAATAAGTCAGCGCGCTTCACGCCTGCTTTAGTCTCAGCCACAATGGTATTCGCCAACGCGGCAGAGCCACCGCGGCGAATTTTAAGATTTAACTTAGGGTTGCGCTTTTTTATCGCATCGAGAACATTCTCGTAAAGCCCGCCTTCCCCACGCCCTAAATACAGCGTTAGGTCGCCCTCTAACTTAGGTAGCGATTCTACAGAAACACTACCGGCTACAGGTGCGGCTTGGGCTAAACTGAAAGGTACACTGCCCAATACACCTGCGGCAGCTAAACCTTGTAAGAATGTTCTTCGTTGCATCTAGGTTCCTTAAAATACGTCTTTACGGCCTTTCTCTGCTTCTACAAGCAGCACACGCGCTTTGTCTAGTTTGCTTTGCATGGTTTCTACCACGCTACGCACACCGTCTACGCCTTTATCTTGAGAGATAGCTTGCGGCAATGTAACGTTAAAATCTTTTTCCAACGACTCAACTAATGCGGCGTCTTTTGCAATTAGATCGCCCTCTACCCCTTCAAAGCGCTGAAGGTAAGTATCGTGAACTAATGTGGTAGCCACTTCATTAAGCTGCTCTGCATATTTGGCAACAACGCGATCTAGTCGAGTTTTAATATCGTCGATAACAGCTGGACCGGTGGTAGGTTCAACTTCAGTGGTTTGCACTTCGCCAACCAGTCCGCGCTTTTGATACTGGGACGCAAGTTTAACTGCGCCCAGCGCTTGCCACAAGGCGTGGTTCAATTTCTCTTGCTCGTGGCGCACTACATCAACAGCTTTGCCTTCATCAATGGCCACTTTTACGCCATAAATACCCTGCCAAATTGAGGCATAAATAGGGACATACTGAGTTTCAATTGCCGAGTGAAAATCCACTTCTTCCCAGTATTCCATTAGGGCATCGGTTTTAAGGCTTTTATCTTTGTTGGCGTAGGCATCTACCACACTACCAAACTTGCTTTCCAACCACTCTACTTCTTCAGTGTATTCACCGATATGAGCGTGCAGATTATTTACATGGTCGCCTATAGCTCCATTCGCCATCGCGTGTCCTGTCACCATAGATAGTGACATCACTGATACAGCCAAAAGAGCACTCATTTTTTTCAATGTTGTTGTCATACTTGTTCCTAAAACATTGTTCTGTAACGTTGGCATCTGCGCAAATGATACTTATTATCATTAACTAAGTAAAGGCAACTCACCTCGGCTACCGGTTGTATACCTATGCTTAAGAGCATGAACTCACTCAATACTGGACCGTTTTAACACAGGTTCAAAGTGACTCACCCGTCTTGCGCACTGCCTGAAGGCTCGCGACATATTCGACGGAGGCTTGTTGCTCAAGCGGTAAAAAGCACTGATAGTTATCGCGTTTTGCGTAAGTTAGCGCACTTTTTTATGCGATAGATTATGAGAGTGGCGTTATATTAATAAAAATGAGTCTCAGGTACATTAACTCTTTCTTACAAATACGCTAGAAAACAAAAACCCGCTTAAAAGCGGGTTTTTTAATGGATAAGTAGTGTCTGCAGTGGTTATAAACTTTTTAACATCGACTCTGCATCACTCACTTCAAAGCGGCCTGGATCTTCAACGTTAAGCTGTTTCACTTCACCGTCTTCAACAAGCATCGAGTAGCGCAACGAACGTACGCCACCAAAGTTACTTGTATTCATATCTAGGCCTACTTGGCTGGTAAAAAACGCATTTCCATCGGCCAGCATAGTAATATGCTCCGCGTTGTTTGCTTTACCCCACGCATCCATAACGAACGCGTCGTTTACCGAAAGGCAAATAATACTGTCTACGCCCTTCGCTTTTATTTTATCAGCTAATGCGATGTAGCCTGGCAAGTGAGATTGTGAACAGGTTGGCGTGAATGCTCCGGGTACCGCAAACAATACCACGCGTTTATCAGTAAAAAGTTCATTGGTACCAGGGTTGGTAATTTCTCCGTCAACTAAAAGGCTAAAATCGACCTCTGGTAAAGTGCTTCCAACTCGTAACATGCTGCTCTCCTATTTATTTTGACACAAATACACATCAAATCTGTGTTTCTTACTTTCAATAGCCATTGATGGTTTTTTACCTGCTAATACATCTGCACTGTTTGGACGTTTAACCACCACGCGGTGTTCAGCAAGCTTAAGGGCTGGCGGTAATAACGCATCTGCATCTGGATCGTGACCAAGCAATTGTTGAAACAACCGCATTTCTTTTTTCACCAAGGCTGATTTCTTTTTATGTGGGAACATTGGGTCTAAGTAAATAGCATTCACACTCTCACCTTCGAAGTATTGCATCACCTCTGCACTATTTCCATGTTGAAGTGAAATTCTCTCAGCAAGTTCCGGAAAATGTATCGCTAGTCGCCGAATTCCGTCTTCTAATAACGCGGCAACGATGGGCGAACGCTCTATCATAGTAACCTTGCACCCTACACTTGCCATAACAAAGGCATCGCGGCCAAGCCCAGGCGTGGCGTCTACTACATGCCAGCTGTCATTCCCTTTTAAGCCAATGGCTTTTACAATGGGCTCCTTTCTCCCGCCGCCGTGCTGCTTGCGATACAAACTGGCAGGCGAAGCAAAATCAACCTCTACTGGCAGCACCTTTTTCTCACTGGCATCGGCTAAACCCAACACATTGTCTTTTATCTGTAAGTACAACCCATCATTGGGCTTGTTTTCTGCTATACGTATCGCCTCGGCCCACTTTACGGCTACGTTTTTCAGTAACAGGCTGTCACCGTCATACAAGTTACTGCTTGTGTCGGTAGCAACCGTTATTGGCATTAGCACAGAGGAAGTGGGGAGCGAGCTCCCTGACGCGCTAATGTTTGTATTATTAGGCATTGCCATACTGCTCCTTATGACCAATCCACCGATTAATAATGGCCTGCGCATGGGAGGGGTATTTGTCCCACATGGTATACGCAATCTCTTGTACTTTAGGGATAAGCCCTGCATCGCGCACTAAATCGGCTATTTTAAGCTCTGCCATGCCGGTTTGCCGCGTGCCCATAAACTCACCCGGCCCGCGTATTTCTAAGTCTCGCTGAGCGATATAAAAGCCATCGCTACTTTCTCTTAATACACCTAGTCGCTGAGTGGCAGTTTTAGATAGCGGGCTTTGATACATAAGCACACACTGGCTCTCCACCGCGCCACGCCCTACTCGACCGCGCAGCTGATGCAGCTGCGCTAAGCCCAACCGTTCGGGGTTTTCGATTATCATTATACTGGCGTTGGGTACGTCTACGCCCACTTCAATAACCGTAGTGGCAACCAGCAAATCAAGCTTCCCTTCTTTGAAATCTGCCATAACTTGGGCCTTTTCAGCAGACTTTAAACGTCCATGCACTAAACCAACCTGTAAATCTGGCAGTGCGGTACGCAGAGTAATAGCAGCCTCTTCGGCGGCTTGGCACTCTAATACTTCAGATTCATCTATTAACGTACACACCCAGTACGCTTGCCTGCCGTTGTCTTTGCATGCCTGGCGTACCCGCTCTATAACATCTGCGCGTCGGGTGTCGGGCAATACCACCGTAGTAACCGGGGTTCGCCCCGGCGGCAGCTCATCAATAATTGACGTGTCCAAATCGGCGTAGGCCGTCATGGCAAGGGTACGAGGTATGGGCGTTGCTGTCATAATAAGCTGATGGGGAAAGCGCCCTTGCTGCTCGCCCTTGTCTCGCAGTGCAAGTCGCTGATGCACGCCAAATCGGTGCTGCTCATCAACAATAACTAATGCCAGCTGTTGATAATTGACGCTTTCTTGAAAAATAGCATGGGTACCCACCAGCATTTGCACATCACCGGCTTCAAGCCTTGCTAGCACTTCGCTTCGAGCTTTGCCTTTAAGCTTGCCTGCTAACCAGCCTACCTCAATACCTAATGGCTCTAGCCATCCTCTAAAATTGTTAGCATGCTGCTCTGCTAATAGCTCGGTGGGCGCCATTAACGCCACTTGATGACCTGCGCCAATGGCTGATAAAGCAGCAAGGGCTGCCACTAAGGTTTTACCAGAGCCTACATCGCCCTGCACCAGCCTCATCATAGGTCTGGCGCGCTGCATGTCTTGCTGAATATCTTTCACTACCCGCTGCTGTGCGCCGGTAGGCGAGAATGGCAGCTGTGCCAGCATTTTTTCAATCAGGTTGTAGTCTACTTTTATGGCTATGCCCGGCTGGGCGTCTGACTGCTTACGTACTTTAAGTACGCTTAAGTTGTGAGATAATAGCTCTTCAAGAATAAGACGGTATTGAGCAGGGTGAAGACCCTCTTCTATTTCATGCACATCGGCATCTGGAGGCGGGCGATGTACTGTATGCAAGGCTTCATTAAGCGATATTTGATTATCGTAAATACCCTCAGGCAATAAATCTGCTAGAGCACCTTTATCTAACAGTGCCAAGGCCTGCTCGGTTAAGTTGCGAAGAGTAAGCTGCTTAATACCCTCTGTTGTAGGGTAAACAGGAGTTAACGACTCTTCAATTGGCGGCGCTTCTTCATCTACCACTTTAAACTCGGGGTGCATCATTTCAATGCCCCACTTGCCTGTGCGAATTTCGCCAAAGCAGCGAACCACATTGCCTGGAGTCATCATTGTGCGCTGCACGGCGCCAAAGTGAAAAAAACGGAGCGTTATAGTACCAGTGCCGTCACTAATTTTGACCACCAGCATACGCTTTTTGCCGTACTGAATATCGGCATTCATTACCTCGCCCTGTACGCTGACATGGGTAAACGGCCGGCATTCAGCAACGCTGTAAACGCGAGTTCTGTCTTCATAGCGAAGGGGAAGATGAAATAAAATATCTTGCAGCGTAAACAAGCCAATTTTGTTGAGTTTTTCTGCCACCTTTGCGCCTACGCCTTTTAGCGCAGTAATAGGTGTGGTGGCGAGTGCTTGCATGCAGCCTAATCCTCAATTCAAACGGTTGATTGTGATACTAAAACAGTACATGAAGTGTAAAGGATTGTTGCGGGGTTGGCGAGTACGCTTTAGGCCAGTTTTTACTGACTGGCCTTAGGCTTACACCACTTGCTAGTTGGCTTCTAGTGCTTCAGCCTCAGCTTTGGTTATTTGCATTTCACGCCACCAACTTTCATCGGCAATCACTTCACCCATGTTATTGATTGCGGGATAAGGAAGACCTTTTCGCTTGCATAACTTAAACAAACGCGGATAACCATTTTGAAATGCCAATGCTTGGCACTCTTCCTCTGGTAATTGCTGAGTGTTGTACATACCTGCAATAGTGCGCTGGCGCTGGGCTTCATAAAGCACTAACGCTGCCGCTACAGACACGTTTAGCGACTGCACCATTCCCATCATAGGAATAACAATGTCCTGATCGGCAAGGCCAATAGCTTCGTCAGTAGCACCGTACTTTTCCTGACCAAACAAAATAGCGGTGGGTTTGGTGTAATCCACGTCACGAAAATCTATTGCCGAATCCGACAGATGAGTAACCAGCACCTGCATGTTCTGTGCTTTCAATGTGTCCATGGCACTACCAATATTGTCGTGATTGGTTTGACGCACCCAATCTTGACTACCCATGGCGGTACCGCCACGAAATTGGTATTTCTTTTCCCACACCGTGTGCACACGATGAATGCCTACGGCATCGCAGGTGCGCACAACAGCTGATACATTATGTGGTTTATGCACATTTTCTAAGCACACCGTAAGGTCGGTTTGCCTTTTGTCCAGCACAGATCGTATGCGCTGATAACGCTCTGGCGACATGGCTTACTCCGGCAGCTCCATAACTCCGTCTATCTCTATTTGAGCGCCTTTAGGTAGTGCAGATACCTGTACCGCAGCGCGAGCTGGGTAAGGCTGGTTGAAATAACGGCTCATTATTTCGTTCACTAACGCAAAGTGACCTAAATCGATAAGAAAGATGTTTACCTTTACTAAATCGTTAGTGGTGCCGCCGGCTGCTTCACACACTGCTTTTAGGTTTTCAAATACCTGAACGGCTTGTGCTTCGAACTCTTCAGACACCATTTCCATTGTTTCTGGTACAAGTGGAATTTGACCTGAAACATATACCGTAGTGCCAGCTTTAGCCGCCTGGCTGTAAGTACCAATAGCAGCAGGTGCCTTATCGGTCTGAATAATAGACTTAGACATAAATATTCCTAAATTTTGATAAAATTAGTGTCGAGATTGACTGTGACGAGACACTCTTTGAACCTCTGGCATGGTGCGTATTTTCTTCATTACGCGGGCCAGGTGCACCCGATTGTGCGTGGTTAGTTCTAGGTCAATAAAGTAGATGTTACTCTCTTTCTCTTCGGTTTGCAGACCAATAATATTGGACTCACAACCCGAAATAGTGTTTGTTAACGTTGCCAGCGTACCTTGATGGTTAATAAGTTCAATGCGAAGTGACGCTTTAAACTCACCCTGAGGCTCATCGTCCCACTGCATAGGCAGCACACGCTGCGGCTCTTCTTTGCTTAGCTTGCGAATATTATTACAGCCCGTTTGGTGTATGGTCATGCCTCGACCAGGACTTAGCACAGCAACAATTTCGTCATCGGGTATGGGGTGACAGCAGCGAGAATAATTCACTAACAAGCCTTCTGTACCGCGTATAGCAACGTTGCCTTTCTTATTGGATAGATCGGTTGTGCTCTCGCCCAATAAGCGTCGAGCTACAATAGCACTTAGCTCGTTGCCAAGGCCGATATCTACTAACAGCGCATCGAAGTCACAATGCTTTGTTTCAGCCACCACGCGGTCGATGTCTGCATGGGGGATTTCATCTAATTTTACGCTGCCAAGCGCATGCCTTAGCAGTCGGTTACCCATATTCACAGCTTCTTGTGAATGCTGCTTGCGCAAATACTGGCGAATACGAGTACGGGCTCTGGCGCTTACCACAAAGTTAAGCCAGTTGGCATTGGGCTTCGCCCGTGGCGAGGTAATAATTTCTACCGTTTGACCGTTTTCTAGTGGCTTACTTAAACTGAAGTTGCGACGCTCCACGCGCACGCCAACACAGGTATTACCTACATCAGAGTGTACCGCATAGGCAAAGTCCACAGCAGTGGCTCCCATAGGCAGCTCAATAATGCGGCCATCAGGAGTGAATACGTAAATTTCATCCGGGAATAAATCGGTTTTTACCGATTCAATAAACTCAAACGATGAACTGGCTGACTGCTGAAGCTCTAATAAGCTTTGTGCCCATTTTCTTGCACGCATTTGCGCCGTAGTGCCACTATCTCCAGGCTCTTTGTACAACCAATGGGCTGCAACCCCTTTATCTGCCATTTGGTCCATTTCGTGGGTTCTTATTTGAACCTCCACTGGAATACCGTGAGGGCCAATAAGAGAGGTATGAAGCGACTGATAACCATTGGTACGCGGAATGGCGATGTAGTCTTTAAAACGGTTTTCGATGGGCTTATATAAGCCGTGCATAGCGCCAAACGCGCGATAGCAGTCGTCTACAGACCCTACCACAATGCGAAATGCATACACGTCCATGACCTCGCCGAACATAAGCTCTTTGTTTTTCATCTTGCGATAAATAGAGTAAAGGTGCTTTTCACGGCCTAACACATTAGATTCAATGCCATACGCATCTAAACGAAGACTCAGCTCTTCGCGAATATTCTCGATAATTTCTTTTCGATTGCCTCTAGCCTGGCGTACCGCCGATTTAAGCGCGCGATGACGCATGGGATACATAGCTTGGAAACCTAAGTCTTCAAGCTCATTTTTAATATCGTGAATACCTAAGCGATGAGCAATAGGTGAATAGATTTCAAGGGTTTCCAGCGCTATGCGGCGGCGCTTGTCTGGTCGCAAAGACCCCAGCGTTCGCATGTTGTGAGTTCGATCGGCAAGCTTAATAAGAATAACCCTGATGTCTTGCACCATGGCCATCATCATTTTACGAAAGTTTTCTGCCTGCGCTTCTTGTTTGCTGCTAAATGCAATTTTATCTAGCTTACTTACACCCTCTACGAGTTCAGCAACCGTATCGCCAAAGGCTTTGGCAAGGTCGTCCTGACTGTAATGGGTGTCTTCAATAACATCGTGTAGTAAGGCAGCCATGAGGGTTTCATGGTCCAGATGCATATCGGCAAGTATGCTGGCTACTGCAACAGGGTGTGTGATGTACGGGTCGCCACTAGAGCGCATTTGACCATCATGGGCCTCTTGCGCCAACACGAAAGCATCTTGAACCAGCTGCACTAAATCAGCGGGCAAATACTTAACAACTTTCTGCTTTAAACCTTCAAACAAATACACAGCGTAAAACGGCCCCTAATTTCAGTACTTCGTTAAGAATACGTTTATTTTCACATTAATCCAATACGCTAAAAGCAAAGCGCCAGTGCTTTTTTCAAAGCACTGGCGCAAATTTGCTTGTAACCGACCTAAAAAGGGCTGGCTACAATGTCTAGCTAAACAATGTTTACTGTTCAGATAGGATATTCGCAACAGAAGAAAACTCTACGTTATCTTCACGCTCTTGTGTTTGAAGAGCATCTTGTTCAAGGGTGACTGCTGTAACCAAACCTTGTTCGATTTCACGCAAAGCCGTTACGGTTGGCTTGTCGTTTTGAACGTCAACCATAGGATCTCTCCCGCCAGTGGCAATTTGACGTGCACGACGAGCAGCAACTAGCACTAGGTCAAAGCGGTTACCAATTTTATCTACGGCATCTTCTACAGTTACGCGAGCCATCTATTTCTCCGAAAATCAGGTTGAGCGAGGAATACAAAAAACAGCCACGCAGTATACACGCATACCATTTGCGATCCTAGCACTTTGTTGAAATATAACACAGTAGGATCGCGCCGATCTTACTGTGTTAAAGGAAGGGCGAAAACCGAGTGTTAATCGAGTTTAGCAGTGCCGCTGCTAAGCAGTACCTAACAGCGAGTCGAACAGAGGCTGATGACGAATTTGCTGCTTAGCAGAACGCAAGCGTTGGGCTATCACTATGGCCTCTAACTCGTTTAATGCTGTAGCGAAGTCATCGTTAATAATAATGTGACCAAACTCATTAAAATGAGACATTTCATCCACTGCCTTTGCCATACGGCTAGCGATAACTTCGTCGCTGTCTTGGCCTCGTTGGTTCAAGCGTTGTTCTAAAACATCTAATGATGGCGGTAAAATAAAAATACCGCAGGTATCTGGCATTAACTTGGTGACTTGTCGCGCACCTTGCCAATCGATATCTAAAAATACATCTATTCCACGATACAGCGTTTGCTCAATGGTCACTCGCGACGTACCGTAATAATTACCAAATACTTCCGCATACTCAAAAAACACGCCTTGCTCGATTAGCGCTTCAAATTGCTCACGAGTCACAAAATGATAGTGCACACCGTCCACTTCGCCGGGTCGAGGCTGTCGCGTTGTGTGCGATACCGACACCTGCATGGGGGTGTTTGCATTACCCTCATACTTTTCCATTAATGCTTTGATAAGACTAGATTTTCCAGCACCAGATGGCGCTGCAAGAATGAATAAATTACCGAGTAGTGAGGCCATGAAATAATAAAGTTTTGTTAAAGTATGGTGATTTTAGATGTCAATGATAGCATATTGGATGTTTATGCCGTAACTATCACGTTAGGCATATGCGCTAAAAATCAAAACAACCCGCCAATGAAGGTTGTGAACTATAACTCACTAGGAACAGAAACAATGACTCAGCCCCTTTTACCCTGTGTAGAAAGCACACCCGCCTCCACGCCTGACGCCTGCGTTATTTGGTTACACGGACTTGGCGACTCAGGTCATGGTTTTGCACCTATCGTGCCAGAGCTCAAGCTTCCTGGCTCCATGGCTGTTAAGTTTCTTTTTCCTCACGCTCCTGAGCGCCCTGTCACTATAAATGGTGGTATGAGAATGCGCGCTTGGTACGACATAAAATCCCTCGATTTTGAAAGTCGCGCCGACCTAGATGGCGTTGAAGAATCGGCAGCTCAGGTAGAACAGCTGATCAATGCGCAAATAGACAGTGGAATTCCTGCTAACCGTATTGTGCTTGCAGGCTTTTCTCAAGGTGGCGTCATCGCTTTGCATTTAGCACCACGGTTTAACGCTAAGCTGGCAGGTGTGTTGGCGTTATCAACTTATATGTGCGAGCCTTCGTTGCTGGCAAATCAGGCAAACGGCATTAACAAAGAAACACCGGTAATGATGGCTCACGGAGACCAAGATGAGGTAGTGCCGGTATTTATGGGTAACGCCGCGTTTAAAACCATGACAGAAAATGGTTTTAACGCCACATGGCAAACTTACACCATGCAGCATAACGTATGCATGCAGGAGCTAAACGACATCAGTGCATGGCTGCAGTCGGTGCTTTCTTAAAATTGCTTTTTATGGTCTGAGGTTTTGTGAGCTCAGGCTTTATGGACTTGGGCTTTATGGGCTTGGATTTTGAAAAGCCGGGCTTAAGAGAACGTGTCTGGCTGTTTTGACTTAAGCCTTAAGCCCTAAACCTCACACAACCTTGTTTCTGCCGCTGTTTTTAGCTTGATACAGGTTGTCATCGGCCTGCTTGAGTGTCGCGTTTATGTTGCCATCGGTTAACGCAGTTGCCACGCCAAAACTTGCCGTTATCTTGTGATGAATATCACCTTTATCAAAAGGCTTGGCCTCCACTTTAGCGCGAATAATCTCGGCTAATTTTAATGCCTGAGTCAGCGTCGCCTTTGGAAATATCACCAAAAACTCTTCCCCGCCAGTGCGCGCTACAATATCCGTTGTGCGCACTGCGCTTTTCATTATCTCGGTGAAGTGTATAAGCACTTCATCGCCCACGTCATGTCCGTAAGAATCGTTGATCACTTTGAAGTGGTCTATATCAACGACAACCGTGCTTAGTGGAAAATAGCTGGCGGGGTCTTTCGACACTTTTTCAAAATATACCGCTTCTAAGAATCGTCGGTTTGGCAGTTTAGTAAGAGGGTCGGTATTGGCCTGACGCATGCGCTCTAGGTTTTCCTCTAGCATTTCTTTTCTGCTTTGATGCCAAAAGTTTTCTGCAATAAAAGCAACGCAAATAAAGCACCCCATAGAAATAAGAAAACGGGACACGTCTTCTTCAGCGTACTGCGCGTAAATAAGATGCTGATTAAATAGCATAACAATAGCCAACATCATGGTGGCTGCTACATAAAGTAGCGCTGGCCTAAAGCTCACTACAATAATCTGGATAAAAATAAGCGGATATAAAAAATACAGGCCGGTATTGTTGTATCCCCCCGTATAGATAAGTGCATTAAAGGTAAACAGAACAATAAGGCCCGCTACATAATAAGAGACGTCTGAGTGGGGAAAAATATGCGAGGCTATTAAGTTAAGGTAAATAACCGCGGCTGATACTGCCAGCGCGGTGACTAAAAACGGGTTATCGCCACCTACATTTATTCCCGCCATAATGGCCATGATGGTGCCACCCACATAGGAAATAAAATACAAGGTTAAGCGTCGACGCCTAGCTTCAGCTTCGTCCTTGTGCGCGCTTTTTAATAGGTTGCGTAAAAATGAATGCTCCATATACCTAGCTCTTACTCATTAAACGTAGTGGTGGCACTTCGAACGGTGCCTCTTTAAAATTTTAGTACGCTGGACTCAATGCATTTGTTCCATATAAACCAGAGGAAAACCACGTGAATTCAACACATTTTCGTCTGATATGCGTATAATATAGCTTACGTTTTCCTGAATATAATTCTAAATGTCAGGTATCGCATCCAATTTGAGCAGCATTATAGCCTAGTGTTAGCATCGACATCATTTTAACTATTTATAGCGTGGAATTATCATGAGTCACCAAGATACGTCTCGCACCATTCGAATTGCAACCAGAAAAAGTGCACTAGCGCTATGGCAAGCAGAATATGTGAAAGCAGAGTTATTAAAGCACTATCCATCGCTAACCGTTGAGTTGGTGCCGATGAGTACGCAGGGCGACAAGATTTTAGACACTCCCCTTGCCAAAATTGGCGGTAAGGGCCTTTTCATTAAAGAGCTTGAAATTGCCATGCTTGAAGGCCGAGCCGACATTGCTGTGCACTCAATGAAAGATGTACCGGTGGCATTTCCTGAGGAATTTGGGTTACACGCCATTTGCGAACGTGAAAATCCGTTTGATGCTTTTGTGTCTAATCACTATGACAGCGTAGATGCCTTGCCAAATGGTGCCGTAGTTGGAACTAGCAGCCTGCGCCGTCAGTGCCAAATTCGCAAACACCGCCCTGACCTCATTATTAAAGACCTGCGCGGTAACGTTAACACCCGATTAGCCAAACTTGATGCCGGCGACTATGACGCTATCATTTTAGCGTCGGCGGGTCTTATTCGATTAGAAATGCAAGATCGCATTAAAATGGCGTTACCTGCTGAAGTGTCTTTGCCAGCAGTAGGCCAAGGCGCTGTAGGCATTGAATGTCGCAACGACGATGCCCAGCTTATTGAATTATTGAGCGCCTTAAACCATGACGAAACTCATGTGCGAGTAACCGCAGAGCGCGCAATGAACGAGCGTTTAGAAGGCGGCTGTCAGGTGCCTATTGGCAGTTTTGCTACCCTCGACGGTAATACTTTGACACTAACCGGCATGGTTGGAAAACCCGATGGCACAACATTACTATTTGCCTCGGCTACCGCGTCTGCAGAAAAAGCAAAAGACATTGGTGTAGAAGTCGCCGATGCGCTTCTAGAGCAAGGCGCTGGCGAAATTTTAAAAGCCCTTTACGAGTAAGTAACGCCCAATGCTGCTTTTTACCCGCCCCCTGCCAAAACTCGCCTCTAGCGCAAAAGCGTTTGATGCTGCCGGGCTTGATGCAGTGGGCGCGGCCACCTGTGACATTGTTTACGTTAAATCTGAACGCAATGCCATTAGCACATTTTTAGCAGAAATGAGGGTAGATGTGATCATTGTCACCAGTGTTTACGCTGTTGATGCGGCTGAAGATGCGGTGCAGTCACTGATTGAAAAAGCGGTGCCTAACAGTAGCCTACCGTTAATTATTGCCGTTGGTGATGCCACTGCTAAAAAGCTTCATCACGCCCTTTGTGCTATACCACAGCAAATATCACCGCTCATTATACTGACTCCTGAGATACATACATCAGAAGGTATATTGGCTATGCCTCTACTCAATGAGGCAAAGGGCAAACAAGTAGTTATTATAAAAGGAGAAGGCGGTAGACAGCTCATAGCTGACGGACTGACGGCAAAAGGTGCCTCGTGTCAAAGCTTCTGCGTATACCGAACCGAACAACTTGCTGACCCAATTTACACAAAGTGCTGGAAAGTTGAGGATGTTCGCGGCATCATCGCTACAAGCGAAGCAATGGCAATGCAACTTATACGCAGCCAAGGGCATGCAATTTTATCTCTGCCCTGGCTTACGGTTAGCGAACGCATAGCCGTATCGCTGAGAAAATGTGGAGTGACAGAGGTGTTTGTATGCCACCGTGCCACTGACCAAGCGTTAATTGCTTGGGTAAAGGACAACTGGGAGTATTGAATGGCCGATAATAAAGATAATGGCGTGCAAGATAGCAAAGAGACTGATGACGCAGTGATTGGTGTCGATGTAAAACGCAATGCAGAAGATTCAACAACTTCTGCTAAGCCAGACGCTAACACAAAGGCAAAAAAGAAATCATCTGGAAATGGCCTGCTGTGGTTTGTCGTTTTTATTCTCTTCTTATTAGTAATAGGCCTCGCCGGCGCTGGCTACTGGTATTACACGCAGCAGCAATCAAGCAGCAGCTCTATGACAAGTGCACAGCAGCAAACTACGGCAAAGATTAATGCATTAGCTTCTGCAAGAGACGACGTAAACAGCACGCTTAGCCGAATTGCTCGTGATAACGACGCTTTAAAAGACACCATTAGCGACCTTCAAAAGCAAAACGAAACTTTGTCTCTACAAGCAGAATCTACCCTTGAGCAACTGAATCAAATGGAAGGGCGTCGCCCAGCAGACTGGCTTATTGCCGAAGCCGACTATTTAGTGCGTATGGCGGGACGAAAACTGTGGCTAGAAAACGACGTTCGCACTGCCATCTTACTGTTAGTAAACGCTGACAAACGCTTGAAATCGTTAGCCGATCCGTCGGTATTGCCCGTACGCGCCGCACTAGCACAAGATATTCAAACCCTTCAGCAGCTAAATCCTGTGTCGCAGAGTTCGGTAGCCCTAGCGCTAACTGGTATGGTAGCGCAAATTGATAAACTGCCCTTAGACACCTTTGAAAAGCCCGAAGACAAAGACGCTGCAGATAATGCCCTTTCTGAGTCTACCGACGACTGGAAAGACAACTTAGCAAAAGTATGGCACTCATTAGTTGATGACTTTTTAACGGTAAAATCTATTGAAGGCCCTATTGAGCCGGTATTGTCGCTTGAAGCACAGTTTCTTATTAAAGAGCAGCTGCGACTGCAGCTTATGCACGCACAATCTGGTGCATTAACTGCTGACGCCGGTCTTTATAAACAGTCTCTGCAATATGCACAAACCCTGCTTATTGAAAAGTTTGATACAGAGAAAAGCCAGGTCAGCGGATTTGTTAACGCTTTACAAAACTTGCTAGAAACTGATGTGGCGCGCCCTATTCCTACCGAGCTTGTATCGCAAAAGCCGCTAGAGCAACTTCTAGACCGCCGTGTTAAACAGGTCTTTGGTCAAGGAGCAAGCGCACTATGAAATGGTTAGCTATTGCCCTTGCGGTATTAGCCGCATTCGTTGTCGCGCTTATTGTTGGCCCTATGATTTTAGGCGACAAAGGTTACGTATTAATATCCCTCGGTGAAACCGCGGTAGAAATGACGGTGATCAGCTTTTGCATTCTGGTAATAGGCGCCGTAATCGCATGGTACGTGCTGTCTCGATTAACACTTTGGGCACTAAGTTTAATTACTGGCTCTCATCGCTGGTTTGGCACCTTAGGCGAACGCAAGCGCAAGCGCGCCTTTTACGATGGCTTACACGCCATGGCCGCAGGCGATATTGAACTGGCTCAAAAATCGTTAAGCAAAACCACCAACGGCGATTTTGAAGGGGTAAATTATCTTGCCTCTGCGCAAATTGCGTTTACAAGTGGCGAGCTAAACAAAGCCCGTTACTTTTTAGAGCAAGCAAGTGATTACGGCAATGCAAAAGTAGCCGCTACGGTTATGCTCTCTCGCATTGATATCAGTGAAGGTAAACATACCGAAGCATTAGAAAAGCTAAATGCGTTAGATGAGAAAGACCAAGAGAATAAGCAGGTTATTCGCCTTAAAGCACAGATACTAGCGGAACTGGGTATGTGGCAAGAGCTACAGAACAAATTATCCGGATGGCGAAAGGCCCTGGCGAAAGAAGACTACAAAGCCTGGTCGCAGCGCATCGCAAAAGGTAAGTTTGCTGAAATTGCCAGTAAACAAGGCGCCGTTGAGCTTAAGAGTTACTGGGAAGACTTACCCCGTAAAATGCGCAACGACGATATTTATCAGGCGGCGTATGTTCAGCAACTGCTCGACCAAGGCATGCATTCTGATGCGCAAACCCTGTTAGTAGAATGGCAGAAACGAGGGCCAAACAGCAGCTTATTCCCTCTGTTCACTCAGCTTAACATTCCCGATTCGTCGCCGTCTCTGCGCCTATTAGAAAGCTGGATTAAAAAAGACGAAAAGAACATCGAGCTGTATTCTACCTTAGGACAAGTTGCCTTTAATTCTGGCGACGATGTATTGGCAGAAAAAGCGCTATTGAAAGCCACCAAAATGGCATCGCGCAAAGAAGACCTATTGCTACTGTCTGCCATTAGCGAACGTCAGCACGATACCGCAACAGCACTTCAGCTTTACAAAGAAGGGCAACAAATAGCGGGCTAATGTGGCGTGGCACACCGTGTTTTTTACACGTAAGCTAAACAATAAACTACTCAATTTAAAACGCGCTTTTATGAAAATAAAGGCGCGTTTTTTTGTACCTGCCACAGTAGAACCTGCTGTAGCGCACTATTATTTTTTCTAATCTCAAAAGCGAGAAAATTTGTTTTGCTTTCGCAAACAAGCGTCCGTACACTCCGCACAAATTCAGCTAGCGCAAATTTTAGCCAGACGTTATGTGTTGCCCTATACTTTTTTAAACAGCATGTATGGCTGCATCTTTAAACGCTTTTTCACTCGCTATTTATGTTTTTGGCCCTAACTCACTAAGGAACTCTGTTGGACACAATTGAATTTATTCAAATTCGAAAGTTTATTGTTAAGCTTGGCAAAATGCTGCACAAGTACGGTACGCCTGCATTCAGACTAGAGGCCTACTTAACTGAAATTGCCACATATCTTGGTGTCCATGCCTCATTTATTTCTACGCCTACGTCGTTAACCATTGTTATTTGGAGCGATCGTCACGAAGACGAATACAACCACTCAGCGCGCCTAATGCCTGGTGAGTTAGACATGAATGCGCTCTCGTTAACCGATGAGCTAGCCAGCTCCTTATTAAAAGGCGAACTCTCCTTAAGTGAAGCCAATACTCGCTTAGACGAAATAGACGCAATGGGCAGTTTATACGGCAAACTACCAACCGGTATTGCTTATGGCATGGCCACCGGCGCATTCGCCATGCTGATGGGAGCCAGCTGGTCTGAAATTGGATGGTCTAGCGCTCTTGGCCTACTTGCCTTTGTATGGACGCTTTGGGCGACCCGCTCTAAACGAGTTAACTTAATGCTAGAGCCAATGACCGCCTTTATCGCAGGCCTATTAACGTGCGCCATTGGCAGCTATGTAGACCCCGGTATTAACATTCCCCTCGTTGTGCTGTCATCGGTAATTGTATTTGTTCCTGGTCTTGCCCTAACTATGGGGTTAGCGGAACTGTCTTCGAGGAATATGGTGTCGGGTACAGCGCGTACCATGGATGCCATTATGCAGTTATTTAAACTGTATTTTGGGGCCTTTCTTGGCGTTACTGCAGGCTTTAATTTGTTTGGCGAAAACATCTATACTCCGGCGCAGTCACTGCCTTACTGGGCAACCTGGCTATCGGTATTATTGCTGTGCATTGCCCTAGTGGCCATTTTTAGAACCCGAGTAAAGCACATTCCGTGGGCACTAGCGGCAGCTTTTATTGCCTACAGTGCAACAGCGTGGAGTGCCGATTACATGAGTCCAGGCTTAGGCGCATTCGTAGGCGCATTTGCATTAGGCATATTTGCCAACGGGTTTACCCGCATAGCGGATCAACCAGCGACCATTGTGGCTATGCATGGCTTAATAGTACTGGTACCAGGCTCAAAAACCTACATTGGGCTGAACTCGTTTATGACAGGAAAAGACTTTGTGCAGGCTGATCATTTAGGCCAAGAAGTGTTTCTGATATTCATGTCCTTAGTGGCAGGACTCATATTTGCCAACGTCGTTATGCCTACAAAAAAGGCGCTTTAAACAGCGCTTTGGCAATTACTATATAGTTAGACAGGACTCTGCACTCCTCTAATTAAATAACAAAATTGGATATTTAACGCCTGTCTAAAACAACATAATCACAGATCAAAGTCGTCCATCGAATCCGTAGCCTGTCTTGATACGAAGTTAGGAAAAATCTTTTGGATAGCTTTAGTAGGTGGTAAGTCTGTCATTTCGCGGCGGATCAGGGTGGCTATTAGCCTAGCTTGGTCCTCGTCACGGTTTCGCTTTAATGAATTGCGATCCGGTTGCTGGCTGACAAACCACTTGTGCAATACGAAAGCTCTTGGGTCAACAGTACGAAGCCTTAAAGGCATGCCCCTATCATCAAACGTGATCGCTTCGAAATTAGGCGCGGCGACGTGCCATTTGAGTGAATCAATCGCCACCGGCGTCAGATCGCCTTGTTCTAAAATTGCATCAAACTCGTTAGGTTTAAGCTGGTGACCACCTTGAGTGACAAAGTCTACCCTGTACCCATTGTTATTAGCAGCTGAAAATTCATGCTCGGACGCGGAGACACGGCGAAACGACTTGTCGCTATCCTTGACAACATCAAGCAAGGTGCGGCGTTTTAAACTTGCCGCAATGCGAATTCCCTGCCGAGCATCCATTAAAATATCGACGTCGTTTGTAGCCAAATGTTCAGGCATGATGACTGAAGATGCTCGAGCCTCATACGCATAAAGGGCATTTGTTCCAATTAATCGATATGGAATGTTTTGTTTCTGTAACGCTCGTATTACACGCGCTCCCGGCACAGGAAAACGGTTCAAGCCATTTACACGAATATACCCTGCGTGGATGGATATCTGTTCACGCAGCTGCGCATCACGTTCTTTATACTCTTGCTGCTGGGATTTAAAACGCAATATTAAGGCCTCAGTACTTGAGCAGCGCCGACCTAGTGAGGTATTTTTACCATGGGAGAAAGCTCTGTAAAGGTACTGAGTACCATTGATTGTTTTCCAATGCATTGAGCCAGCCATCTTCCCACTGTCAATACGATGTGCCTCATACTGTGTGAAAAGCGCCTGCGCGTTTACTACTACTCGCGCTTGCTCTGAAGTAAGCTTTCGGTATCCCATGGTAAGCCTCTATCGAAACCGTGAATAATTTCCATACTCTAGAATACAGCCATTTAACTAAACTTATAATAAATTTATCTATTTTTTAGTTAAACCCTTTATTGACGTAATCTCGCTTCGCAAAAAATTATTAATACGCCACATTTACCACTCAGCTAACAATTAAATTTCTTAACTATAAATCAGATACTTAAAAATCAAACTCGACCTACTTAAGCAACGCGATAAGTGCCCTGCCAAGTCTTGCATTTAAGGCGCCTGCGGCAATGGCTTCGGCGGAATTTTCCATGAATTTAGCCGATAGGCTGCCACCAATTTGATTGGCGACTTCGTCGGTAGCTAAATCAAAAATGCCCTGGGCGGCAATATTTTGCGCCAGCACTTTTAATAACTTCCAGTTGCCCGCCGTACTTGGGCGTAAGCCGTACACCCGTGCCATGCGACGTATTGTGCGAAAGCTTATCCAGATAACCGCAAAGGTTTGAATAAGGTTGTTTGGGCTAATAAACGCTAAACTACCGGCTGTTACCGACTCTTTGTTAAGCACCTTGTGGGCTTTCGCTTGCACTGGGGTTAATACCGTATCTTCATAAAGCCCAAGCAGCTCCCTTGCCGTCATATCGCTTTGCACTGTTTGCTTGTAGCGCGCAAAACAGTGAGCCGCATAAGAGCCTTTTGTAAAACGCTGTCCATGGGCGGTAAGTACGCGATTAACATCGTTAATACTGATATCACTTTGCTTTGCTGCATCCCTTTTTTCTTGTAGCAATGTACGAATGGCAGCAGCGTCGTTCATTGCCGTATTAACCTGCTTATAGCCTCGCCATTCACGAAAACTTAAATAACTCAATGTGCTAACAAAACCTGCTAGCAGTGCGCCTAATACGCCAGTACCAATGGGGTGTTCGCTCACATTGGCCACTAAGGTGGTGTAAGCATCAAACGTAAAAAAACCTAAAACCGACAGCACACCAAATATCAGGGTTGCACTGCCTAACGACACGCCTTCTTTTTCTACCTCTAAGGTCCAGCTATCGTTTTCTACTTGCGCGGGCAGCTTAGTTTCCGGGGGCTCTATATCAAGGGTTTGCGTCGTCACTTTTGAACGATAAGGCGCTTTGTATTCGGCTTTATTTTCAGAGCTGCCATCGTGCTCATCAAACCCGGCCTCTGCAGCCCTATTTGTTTCGGGCTTGTTTTTTAAGTGTGCAGGGCCTTTAGACGGTGCATCATCAAAGTCATCACTGGTATAAAACGGGCCTTCGTTACGCTCTTTCATTATTGCTCTCCTTTACCCAGTAAAAATTGTAGAAGCCTGTCTAGCCCTTTGCCGGCTAATATTCTGGCCTTAAAGTCTGCGGGCATCTTTGCATTAGGCACGGGGAAATGCGCCCCCTCTTCCATTTCTTTTAACGCACTAGGCACAGGCTCGAACGTAGATTCAACGTAAGCACCATCGGCATTTTTATAACGAATTGCCTGCGGGGTGCTGCCTTTGTCTGTTACCTCTATAGCCGACACTAAGAAATGCTCAAACTCAATAGGCTTGTCGGTAAAGCGAGCTCTTGCACCTTCGGTAATCTGAGTCAGTAAACTCAGTAAATTCTCGCGCTGACTAACAGGAATTAAATCGGCTTTTGTTGCCACAAACGCCACTTTTCCTATCTGCTCTTTTTTCAGCACATTGCGCGAAAACCAGCTACTTTGCCCGTACACAAAGGTGTCAGCCAAATGACTGAGGGTTTCTTTTAGCTGATATAAATGCTGACGACTGTGGTTAAGCCCTTCAAACAAATCAACCAAGATAATTTGCTTGTCTGTCTCTTTAAAAATTGACTGCTTCAATGGCGCTAACCATTTGTCTTGAAACGCACCAAAATGCTGTTCAAACGCTTTGTACCACGGATGAGATACGTCGCTGGTAATGCTTGAGGGCAATGGCGTAAAGCCAAAGCTTTGCCAATCAAAATCGCTGGAATCTAGTAAAAAACTGCCTGGCTGCAGCAAGGATATTCCTTGGCGCTTGGCTTCAATTAAATACTGCCTGTATGCATGCACGAGGTGCTGAATACGTTCTGGCGTTGGAGGCTGCTCAAAGTCAAAGCTGTTAACGACTTGCTTCCAATCGTGCGCAAAGTGCTGTTGCGGCCCACCGCTTAGCTGCGCCCATGCAGAGTCTGACCACTGTGCATAGCTTTTACTTAGCATGGGAATGTCGGTTATCCACTCGCCGGGATAGTCAATAAATTCAAACACAATGTCGGTATGGGGAAGCACGTGGCGCTTAATCGACGCGGTTTGCTTTAGCCTAACAATAAGCTTAAAACCGAACGCTTCTTCTGTCGCCGCGGGCCACTGACCTTGCTCTAAAGCGGCCAAGTTTTCTACTTGGGGGAAAGGCTTATAGCCCTCTATTGGCTCAATTCGAATATCGAGTACTTGAGATGGCGGCAAGTAACGCAATAGCGGTAAGCAGGCATAACCTTCCTCACTTCTACTTTTTAGCATGGTTACAAGGCTAGTAAACAACATAGACTTTCCGCTGCGACTTAGCCCAGTAATAGTGAATCGATGTGTTTCTTTACTAAAAACATCCGCTAACGTGTTGCTTGTCAGCGACGCTGCTGCCATTGTTTTATCAAACAATGCGGCAATATTTTTTTGCATAGTAGAGGTTATGTCCCGTTTTGTGCGGCTATTAATATCGCTATAAAATGGCTAGTAAACCGCTGCACACTGTTATTCACACTGCTTTTGGAGCAGCGTGGCGCGCAAGCAAAAGTCTGCATTGTGTAACACGCAGCGTAAACTATCGATAGTACGTTCTATTAATAGTGGTTCTTTCGTGGTTAAAAGCAAGGGCAGTGCCAGATATTAACGCTTGGCATTATGTAACATTCCATTACCGTTCAGCGTTATAGAGCGTCATTCAATCTAATGATCTTTGGTGACACCAAACAGCTTTTTCTTGATGCGGTTTTTACTTGAGTGCCAGTGGTTCTTTGGCTTTATAGGGGCATTATCGATGACATGCTCAAAGTCTATATCACTTTTAGCCGTAGGCGGCACGTGGGCACAGAAGAAGGTGTCTATGGATGATTGCGCCAATGTTTTTAAACTTTCTCTGTACTGATTAGGATGACAAAGAGGGTATGGCGGAACCAGCTTTCCTTTTACCTTTACCAGCACATCGGCAATGTAGGCTTGCTTGCTAGGCACGTGCGTAACTGAAAGATCGTGATCCGTATGGCCTGGCGTGTAAAGCACCTGCCAGTTAGCAAAAATAGGTAGCGTTTGGTTGTCTTTTAAAAGAATGTCGGGGGCAAGAATGGGGTTATACCAAATAGACTCTTTCGCTTTGCCTATTCTATCTGCCACCCACCAGGTGAGTAATAAATCGATAATATGCGCAGTGCGCCCCCCAAGCCCCTTATACCAAGCTGCGGCTTTAGGATGAGATGCCACCTGCGCGCCAGTTCTCTTACGCAAGCGCATTGCGCCACCAGCATGATCGGGGTGCATATGAGTAACCACTATCAACCTTAAATCGCTTAATGGTCGCCCTAACGTACTCGTAATATACAAGCACACTTTGTCTACATCCGCGCGGCTGCAGCCGTCTAGTAACAGCAGCCCCTCGTTATCTTCGGCAAGATAAATGTGTTGTATATAACCTGGCAACGTATGAATTTTCATAGAACAACCTAAATAAGCACGTTTCGCATGCTAGCAAAAATTATCTGGTAAGACCAGATTCGGCGAACAACTGTAGCATCAACCCCTTTAACCACATAAGGCCCGGCTCACTCTCGTGCTGGCTGTGCCAATACAAATGAGTTTCTAGTGCAGGTAACCCATAAGGTAGCGGCGCAGAAATAAGTTTGTCGTCTGATATTGCCACCGCCACAGAGCCTGGCAGCGTAAGTATGGCGTTAGTACAGGCTACCACGTCGGCAGCAGCACGATAATTTTGGCAGCGCCACAGCGAGGGCCTATTGACTCCAAGCTGCTGTAACGCTATTTCTTCTACCGAGGCCCCTTTCGCGCGATTAGACACAGTAATATGCCTAGCCTCAAGGTAGTGTTTTTTGTCTAGTTGATTTACCAGCAGATTGTTGCGATTCATCAATACACGATAGTTATCTCGGCGCAGCATGCTGTGAGATATGGGCTTTGGCACAGCGCGGCCAATATCAATGGCCAAATGTAAACTGCGATTGCTTAAATCAGCTTCCATGGTATCGCGTTGTAAGCGTGTACTTACTATTTCTATGTTTGGCGCTGATCGCTCAAGTTGGCTAAGCAAAGTGGGCAACACACCTAACTCTAAAGACTCTTGCATAGCAATAACAAAACGCTGATGACTTAAAGCAGGGTCGAAATGATTAAACTGCTCTAGCGCACTTCGTATTTGGGTAAGGGCATGCAATATATCGGGGGCAAGTCGCTCGCAAGCGGCTGTAGGTAACATATGCTGCTTTTCTCGCACAAACAGTGGGTCGCCTAGCAACTCCCTAAACCTGCGCATGGCGTGACTAACAGCAGAAGGCGTAATATGCAGAGTTTCAGCAACACGAGACATATTACGCTGCTGCCACAGGGCTTCGAACACTTTCAATAAATTTAAATCGAGTTTCTCAAACTGCCTGGTATCAATCATTTTCTGCATACCCTTCTTGTTAATGCTTTTTTTACACCCTCTGAGGAGCTGTAAACGACCACACCAATAATGCATTTCAGTAAAGCACACTATGAACATCATTCATATATTGCTGATATTATATTTCATTTCATTCAAAACCATTGCTCTACTAAGCTAGGTGACATCAAGAAATAACTGTAGAAGTTAATTACATTAGAGTTTAAACACGTTGAACCGCACAGTTGGGTTTTAGCAGCACCACCGCGGCAACATTGCAGTGTTATATTTAGCTTAATAGGGGTACCCATGGACTTTTCACATAACGACAAAACCAACGCTTTGCTAGAAAAACTCGATGCGTTTATTGCCGAGCATATCGAGCCTATCGAAAATGAGGTGTACGACTTTCACCATAAAGAAAATAATCACAGTGATTGGAAAAGCTGGAAGCTGCACCCTAAAACCGAAGAGCTCAAAAAGAAGGCTCGAGATGCTGGGCTAGCTAATCTCTTTTTGCCTGATGACAAACTAGGAAAAGGGTTAACCACCCTTGAATATGCTCCAATGGCCGAGCGCATGGGTAAATTTTTATTCGCCCCAGAGATTTTTAATTGTAATGCCCCCGACACGGGCAATATGGAAGTGCTTTACCATTTTGGTAACGACGAACAAAAAGCCCAGTGGTTAACGCCGTTATTAGCTGGTGAAATACGCTCGGTATTTGGCATGACCGAGCCAGATGTGGCCTCTTCTGATGCAACTAATATGGCCGCCACCATTATTGAAGATGGCGATGACGTAGTTATTAATGGCAAGAAATGGTGGTCTACAGGGCTTGGTCACCCTAATGCCGCCTTTACTATATTCATGGGCTTATCGAACCCTGACAACGACAGACACAGCCGTCATAGCATGGTGATAGTGCCTTTAGATACCAAGGGAATTACGATTAAACGCATGCTAGATGCCTATGGTGATTTTGATGCGCCATATGGTCATGGCGAAATGCACTTTGATAACGTACGCGTAAGTAAGGCCAACGTGATCACCGGGCTAGGTAAAGGGTTTGCCATAGCGCAGGGGCGCTTAGGCCCAGGCCGAATTCACCACTGCATGCGCGCCATTGGTATGGCAGAGAAGTCCCTTGAACTTGCCCTTAAACGAGGCCACGAGCGAGTTGCATTCGGTAAGCCTATTATTAAGTTAGGCGGTAACTTAGAGCGAGTTGCCGATGCGCGAATGGCTATTGAGCAGGCCCGCTTACTCACACTGCATGCTGCCTGGAAAATTGATAATTTAGGCGTTAAGCACGCCATGACTGAAATTTCAGCCATTAAAGTCGTCGTGCCAAACATGCTTCAAGACGTGGTAGATATGGCACTGCAGTTACACGGTGGTGCAGGTATGTGTAGCGACTTCCCGTTAGCACGTTTTGCCGCTGGGGCTCGTGCACTGCGTTTGGCCGACGGGCCAGATGAAGTGCATAAAGGCATGGTGTCTAGATTAGAGCTTAAGAAATATCAGTAAATGATCTAGCGCGTGTTGAGCTTAGCCACATGCTTTAGCACTCCATAAATAAAAATGCCGCTTTCCGGTGCCTCACTATGAGATCACAAGAAAGCGGCATTTTTGTATGTGGCTGCTAGCAGCCACATGGTCAGTACTGAATACTTTTTAAGTAAAGCGTTTAGTACGTGTAGCGTGCTTGTACGTAGTACGAACCACCGTTGAAACCAAACGGGCTAGCTTCAGAATAAAGCTGACCTAAGCTTCCTGCGCTTGGGTTTTCTTCAGGGTAAGTGTCGAACAAGTTATTAGCGCCAACTACCAAATCTAGATTCTCGCTGTAAGAATAGAGTAGTTCCACGTCAACCAGTACCTCAGCACCAATACCGTTAACACCGTTGCCAGTATCGTCCCAACCACCGAAGTAATTAGCGCGCACTAGCGTTCTGAAGTCGCCTTGGGTGTGTGTCCATGAAACGTTACCACGCAAATTAGGCAGTAAGTCTTCAATGGCAGCAACACGGCCTTCACCAATTGGGTTAAGCGTACCAACATCGTCCACTTCGGTTTCGTTGTAGTTAGCCGCTAGCGTTAAGCGTGAACTTCCGCCCCACGCATCAAAGCTGTAGTTACCAACCACATCGATACCGCGTGTTGTGGTGTCAAAGCTGTTAGAGAAGAATCTAAATTGAGATAGGTCGTCTAAGCCAATAAAGTTTTGACGATCGATGATGCCAGAAGAATCAAGCTCCGTTAGCGCTTCAGATACAGACGCGTAGCTCGTACCGCCACCTGCAAAGTTAAGTGCGTCAAGGAAGTCTACGTTAGCACCAAGTGCTACGCGGTTTTCAAGCTCGATGTTGTAGAAATCTACTGTCCAGCTCATGTCCGCAACGTCTACCGAGAAGCCAACAGAGAAGTTTTTCGCTTCCTCTGGGCCTAAGTCTGGACGACCGTTCCCCTGGCTCTCAATGAAATCAGCGGCTAGCTGACCCGCTGCCGATGACAAAGGCAACGTACCTTGGTCGATAAGCACGCCATTCACGTTCTGTGTAGTTACGTTTGTAATATTCGCCTGGCCCGCTGTTGGTGCGTGGAAGCCCGTTGAATAAGCACTGCGAATACGGAAGTCGTCAGTTACGTGGAAAATACCCGCCAGTTTAAAGTCGGTAGTATCACCAAACTCGCTGAAATCTTCACGACGAACTGCGGCTTGTAGGGTAAGTGACTCTGTAACGTCAGCTTCTAAATCAACATAGAACGCTGTACTGTCTTGTGACGCGCTAGTGTTGCTTGGGAAGCCACCAAAGCCGTTCGAGCTTGATGAAAACCCTTGGCTTGCCAATGGACCTAACGCAAATGAAGCGGCGTCGCCTGCATACAGGTCGAACTCTTCTTCACGGTATTCAGCACCAAAGGCTACGTTTAAATCTGATTCAAAACCAACGTCTATGCCATACACAAAGTTAAGGTTAAACAAGGTTTCTGTTTGTTCTTGACCACCCGGATTAAAATCGCGCGGCGTATCGGGGCCTAACGATGCATTAATTGTGTTATTAATGAAGAAGTCAGTTCTATTAGAGCCGCGCTGTGCGCTAACGTCGTAATACAAACCTGTGCCCACTTCTAGGTCGCCACGTAAACCAACCGTGAACGCCATATCCTCGTTTTCACCACCAAAGCGTGGCACAAAGCCCAATGGGATCGTTTCGATAAACGAGAAACAGTTGTCATCGGCTTGAACTTGCTGAAGGAACGTTGGGTCTGGGAATACATTGCCGTTACCGCCAATTGGGATACCTGCAATACAGCTTCCGCCTACCCCTACTCCGTCTAGGTCACCAACAAGCACTGAGTGCACACCGTTCTCATCTTCCATACCTGTTAGTGGATCAACTAATGGGCCGGCGTAAACACCACCACGCTGACTGCCTTCGGTTACCGGGTTACGATAGAAGAAACCGCCAGTAACCGTACGCTGACCGTAGTTACCAAACAGGTAAACCTCGGCTGCATCGCTAAACTCATACCCAGAGTTAATGAACACTTTTACATCGTCTTCAACGTCTGGCTGACCCCAATACTGAGGCACTTCGTCTGTGTACGCGTTAATGGTAGAGAAGTCTGACTGTGCTAAGTACCCAGCATCAACCATAGCCGCAACATCGTTGCGCACTACCGAGCGGATAGTGCCTTCTACGTCGCGAATTTCACCAGTTACGTTTACAAAGCCGCTATCGCCTAAAGAGAAACCCGCGTTAGCAGAAATAGTGTAGTTGTCTCCGTCGCCTTCATAGGTAGAACCATAGTTAGCGCGAAGCTCGAAACCTTCGTCATCATCGCGAAGCAAGAAGTTAAGCACACCGGCAATGGCATCAGAACCGTACTGTGATGATGCACCGTCGCGCAGTACTTCAACCTGCTTTAACGCCAGCGACGGTATAGCTGAAATGTCGACACCTTGTGCCCCATCAGAAATACCACCACCTAAAAATGAGATAATTGAGCCACGGTGTCTACGCTTACCGTTAACCAACACCAGTACGTTATCGGGTGATAAGCCTCGCATGTTGGCAGGACGCACGATGGTTGCCGCGTCGCTTATTGGCTGAGTGTTTACATCGAACGACGGTACGTTGGTGCGAAGCATGTCTTGTACGTCAGAGGATGAGTTTTGACGAAACTCGTCACCACTGATCACATCAACAGGTACCGGAGAATCTGCCGCAGAACGGTTAGTCATGCGCGTACCGGTAACAATAATATTCTCAAAACTTTCTGCTTCTTCTTCCGCTTCCTGTGCCAATGCAGGAGCAGAAAGTGCGGCAAATAATGGTATAGACCCAGCTAGCAGCGCTGAGGTTATACGATTAAGTTTACGACCTTTTGTGAAGTTACTTTGGTTCACTGTGTGTCTCCTTCAAGACGTGTTGTTTGTATAAATATTATTTTTATTATGTTTTGTGATATTCAAAATGACGCGGCGAGGCAAAATCTCACCCTGTGCATTTTTGATGCTACAATAATGCGCCTTATTAGTACAAGTATTTCGTTATTTCAATTTTTAAGCACTACTCATCACTATTACCCCAATATCAAATTACTACTTTAGGATAATACTTTCCCACCAGATGCTAACAAAAGGGCAACAATCTGATTAAATAATGAGCTAATTTTTTACACTCAGTTAACATGTAAAACGATTAAGCATCATCATTATTAGTAGAAAAAACGACTCGTTTAACGGTGATAAATTGGGTTTATTGATTAGCGAAAAATATGTGTCAGAAATTACATCTCGTAACATATAAGCATCTGAAAAAAGTAGATTAGTTCTTAATAAAGCGTATATTCCACGCTGCCTGGTCCTGGTCTCGAATTCGGGGTTCCCAACCACAGGCACTAAACATTAAGGAATGATTAAATGAAAAAACTAATTCTTGCTGCCGCACTAAGTGCAATATCTGCAGCCTCTTTCGCAGCTGCTCCTGCTTGGGATTTTGTCCAAGCCAGCTATGTAATGACCGATTTTGATGATGCTGATTTAAACTATGAGCCAGATGGCTTTGCCATTTCAGCATCAAAACTAGTGACAGACGACGTGTTTGTTACCGGTAGCTATTCAATGCAAAATGACGATATCTTTAGCACTGAAGTAGACTTCGATAGATTGTCACTCGGTTTAGGCTATCGCTATGCACTATCAAACAAAACAGACCTTTACGGTATTGTTAGCTATGAAGATGTTGAAATATCGGGTAGTGGTGAGTCTGAAAGCGAAGACGGGTATGGCTTAACAGCCGGTGCTCGCTCTATGGTAATGGACAACATAGAACTTCGCGGTGCTGTGAAATATATTGATACTGACAGTGGCAGCGACACATCGCTTCTCATTGGTGGCGACTACTTCTTCTCTCCTGCCTTTGCTGTAGGTGTTAGCTATGAAACTTCAGACGACCTGAGTACGTTTGGATTGAATGCACGTTATAACTTTTAATGTGATGTAACCCCTATATGGCGTAAATTTTTACATTATTATAGTTTTAGGCGCTAACGATAAAGCCGGGTAGGTAAATTCTATACCCGGCTTTTTTATTTCATTTTTTTGCTTATTTGCTTTTTGAAAGTGACACTCTAGAGCGCAGTGAAGCTATGGTTCTTTATGCAGACTAATCCAAATATTTTGTCAAAAGAACTGCGTTTAATGCAGTTACGTCAGAATTTGATTGGCTAGCGTTTAAATACCCGTAATCGCAAAGTCTATTGCGTCGATAAGTATGACTCTTGATTCCTCAAGCGTTCCAATTGCGACTTTAAGAGTGTCTATTGGAACGGTTGTTATTTGCTGAGAGAGAAAAACATAGCCGACACCGTCAAAATCAATTTCAGGAGTCAGCTTTTTAATAGCCAAGCTATTACCCTGATTACTTTTAGCTAAAGGTACGACTAATCGAGTTGATAAGTCACTTAACACTGAATGCTGAATATCAACTAAAAATGGATATGCATCTTTAGATGACTTGCTAAGATTTCTATATACGTCAAATTGCGCCATTAAAACGCCCTGTGCTCATCACTTAGTAAGCCATTTTCCTCTACGAAATTATTATATTTCTCTATTGATTGCTTGTTGTCCTCTCGCCACTGCTCTGCTTCGATAACTTTTAGCTTCTCTTCAATAGCACTTTCTAGAGTAGCTGATAAATTAACTTTCAACTCTCGCGCTTTTTGCAGTAAATCGCTATTAATGCTTACATTAGTTGCTTTTTTGGGTGCTTGAAGATCGTAGACCTTATCCATAAACAGCTCCTTCAATGAGATTACAATTTAGTATACGCATAAATATGCGCATATGCATGCGCATTTAAATCTTGGTGATTAGTGTGAAATTCTAAGCTCGACTAGAGAAATACACTCGAAACCTGCGTCCTAGTGCATTACTGTATGTAGTATTCAAATTATTGTGTGGCGCTTATGCATTTTACTCCAACCAACATTGAAGACTTACCCACCCCCTGCTGCTTGATAAACAAAGCCAAAATGCAGCGGAACATTGCTCGGCTGTCTGCGCATATTGGTAATTTAAACTGCACACTGCGCCCTCATGTTAAAACCCATAAATCGATTGAAGTGACTAAGGCCATTATTGATGCTGGTAACGTTAAAGGTATTACGGTTTCAACGCTAAAAGAAGCCGACTATTTCTTTAAACACGGCATAAACGATATTTTATATGCGGTGGGTATTACACCAAACAAAATAGCCCACGTAGCACAGCTTATTGAGCAAGGTTGTGACCTAACGGTTGTCATTGATAATGAGGATATGCTGTCACTTATCTTTGAGAAAATGGCACAGCACAACTGCGTATTTAAAGTCATTATTGAGCTAGATACCGACGGACATCGCTCTGGCGTTAACCCTCACTCTGACACGCTCATTTCCATGGCTAAACACATCAGCAATAGTGCTCATGCAACGTTTGAAGGGGTGATGACCCATGCTGGCGAGTCTTATGCTTGCTTTACTGAAAAAGCAAAGCAAGACATGGCGGCACAAGAGCGCGACCTGACTCTACATGCAGTAAAACGTTTGTTTGAAGAGGGAATACACTGTAATACGGTTTCTATTGGCTCTACCCCTACCGCATTTGCCGTTGACCAACTCGACGGCATCACCGAAGTGCGCGCAGGAGTGTACGTATTTTTCGACCTTGTAATGGCAGGGTTAGGCGTATGCGACATAGACGATATTGCTATGTCGGTATTGGGCACGGTAATAGGCCATCAGAAAGACAAAGGCTGGGTAATAACCGATGCTGGGTGGATGGCCATGTCGAGAGACCGCGGCACCGCCGATCACGTTCAAGATTATGGTTATGGGCTAGTTGCCCCTTCAAGTAGCCACAATACGCGTTATATCATGAGCGACGCAAACCAAGAGCACGGCATTATTACTGCGGTTTCAAACACGAGCCCCGAAACGCTGTCACAAAGCCAAATGCAGCCCCAATCAAAAAGCACTGACGGTATTTTCACTCATTTCCCGGCGGCCAAAGCCGTAGAAATTCTTCCTAATCATGCGTGCGCCACCGCGGCGCAGTACAACCATTATTACGTAGTAGAAAATGGCGTTGCCGTAGATACGTGGCATTCGGTTACGGGCTGGTGAGTGAAAGTAAGGTTAGTCTTGCGGCTTCAACCATTCAAATTTTAACCCTTTAGCCGTTCGATTTTTAAAACCGTTCCAATGCGTGTGTTCTGGCTGTTCCTCACCGCTTTTATCTTTGGCCCATTTGCCCTCATTCGAAAACGGCACCAGGTCTAAATAATCTTGCATTTCAGTATTCTTTTTTAGGTACTTACCTAGCCAAGCTGTTGTGAAATGCTGAGCAATATTGTTCATTCTGACGCTTTCCCATACCGAATCGGTATAGTGCACACTCACGTTAATTCCGAGCTCTTCGTTGTAATAAAAGCTTTCTTCAGGCGCGGGCATTGGCGCACCCGCACTGTGGTTGGCATTCTCATAGGTAAGTAGCGCTCGCTCGGTATTCTTCGCATTTTGCCAAAGCGCTCTTACGCCATTTTCGTATCCAGAAACATCATCAACAGAGCCCGCAACAAACAGCATGGGTACGTCTATGTCGGCTAAACCGTGCTCATTCCAAACGTTATAATTCATTCCCCACGGGGCAAACGCGATAACGGTTTTAATTCTTGAATCGGGCCGCTTGGCTTGAGAAGTTGAAGCCTGTTGATACATGCTTAACAGCCCCGAAGGCACCATATTGTTAGACTCTGCTGCTTGCTTGGTCATTCCTGCGCCGCTCATTATTACTGCGCCGTAACCACCCATCGAATATCCGATAATGGCCGTGTTTCGCGTATCAACGATGTTATGCAAGAAAGAGTCTGAAGTTTCGCTGAGCCTTTCAATTTCATTAAGCACAAAGCCTTGGTCGAGGGGGCGGTTAACGAGCGTCGATTTGAAAGCACTTAACGTGCGATAAGTAGAGTCGGTATGGTCGATTGAGGCAACCACGTAACCTTTTGATGCCAAGTTCTCACCCAAATGAGACATTAAATAGCGGTTTCCAGGATAACCATGGGAGATAATAACAAAGGGGTGGGCTTGGTCGCTTTGCGCAGGACTCGCGTCGCGCATTGCTTTACCATGAAGACTAATTTTGGTTTTACCGTCGCGTAAATAGATAGTTTGTATTTTACTGCCAGTTGCATCTTCAGCCGCTGGATACCAAAGCTCTACCGTAAGCGGCCTATCGTATTTTGGAAGTGTGGGCGCATCGGAGCCACTAGAGTTAGCCACCGATGAATCAAGCTGGGCTGTATCAATATTCACAACATCAATCTGATTGGGGTTAGTAAGTTCGAGTGTGCGCACGCCCACGTTATATTGACCATATTTTGCTAATTGGGGCGCATCGGGTCGTTGAGTATCAATTCTATTTTCGCCGTTGGCACTTGTGGTTAATCCCAACAACACAAACAGGGAAGTCATTACTGTGGCAAAGCTAGATGGGTACAAGTTTTTCATTTTATGCCCTTTGTTATAAAGCATGAGTGTGGAATAGGTTGCCTTTTATAGGCTATTTGTTTCAAGCGGCCTGTTATAGTGCCTGCCTAATTACTCGCGTGCGCTTGATAATACGTGAAAAATAATACACTTAAGCTACAAACAAAAAAGCCAGCGGCAATAACATCACCGCTGGCTTATGCTTTTTTGCTAATTTTAGTATCTTAGGCGAGCTTGAATACCAAAGTATCTGTCTGCATCGCGAGGAATTTGATATCGGAAGTTGTCACCGCTGTATGTGGTAACAAAGCTCTTATCAGTCAGGTTTTTACCAATTAGCGATATACGAACGTCATCATCGTTAAATGAGAACGCCAGGCTTGCGTTAACAATGCCATAATCAGGCAATAAGGCTTCAGGGTTTGTCTCAGCCGTTGTACCTGGGCCACCTGCGAATATTTCGTCGGTGTAAACGTAAGAACCGTTTAAGTAAACGTTCATATTGTTAAGTTCCCAAACGTATTCACCGCTTAAAGAGTATTTCAAATCTGGTGAGAATGGTAAGTCGGCACCCGATCTGCCATCACAGGTATCTAAGCCTACTGGACATCTAAACTCATCAACAGTCGCATCAACGGTAGCCATTCCACCGAATAAGCTAAATTGGTCGCTTACTTGCCAAATAAAGTCAACTTCTGCACCTTCAGTAATAATAGACCCTGCGTTAGTTAAACGAGTAATGAAAACACCGTCTAACAATTCTGGGTTATTAGCTTGGAAACCGTCAATTTCAGTGCGGAACACTGCCGCATTAAATACGAAGTCGCGGCTGGCGTATTTATAGCCTAGCTCGTAAGCGTCAGAGGTTTCTGGGCCAATGGGAAGCGTATCGTTTGGCGCCATATTGTAGAACACGTTAAATGCTGGACCTTTGTACCCTTGCGAGAAGGTAAAATAAGCCATGCTGTTGTCGTTAATATCGTACTGCACGCCTAGCTTACCAGACAGGTCCGTTTCGTCTGTCTCTCCGTCGAAGTCTGTATCAAAGCCACGAACGCCTACACCCGTTCTTGCATACTCATCGTTACTGCGACGGTTGTGAGAAAAGCTCACTTCATCTTTTGTATAGCGCAAACCAAATAGTAAGCGTAAGTCGTCGTTGAAATGATATTTACCATCTGCAAATACGGCGTAGTTTAGAAACTCAGTTTCCATAAAGGCAGTTGCGCTAACAATATCGTTTGATAAACAGCTTAACGACTCGTCTTCAATAAACTGGTTAACTTGTTCTTCGCTTGGGTTCTCTACACCTAATGTGCCGCTTAAATAAGCACTAATTGCCGCAGGAAATTGACCAGCATTATTTTGGCAGCTCGCGTCTCGCGTAAAGCTACGGTTAGACTTTTGCTGCCACCAGAACACACCACCTTGATATTCAAGTGCGTTGCCTAAAGGCGAAGCAATACGGAATTCTTGCGATACTTGGTTCCAGTCTTGAGGACCGATGTCGTGTAGCTGAAACGGCACGTCAAATACAGGTAACGGTGCGTCTCCGGCAGTAGAGGTAAAGTCACCTTCACGGAATTCCGTGTTCGACCAGTCGCGATACGCAGTAATAGAGGTAAACTGATGATCGCCAATCATGGTGTCGAACTGCATCGAGAACGCAGTATGTTCATCAATGGTACGCGTTTCAAAGTCGTGATCCACTTTGCGTTGGCTTAAGTCCAAATCGCCTACACCGGTGCTATCAGGTGAGGCCTCAGATTGATGTCGACCGCTTGGTGTTAACTCTAAATCGGCACAACAGTCATCGTTTGACTTCATATTCTCAAATATGAAAAGCATTTCGGTATCGTCAGAAATGCGATAATCGAGCATGGCGCGAACGCCTTCTCTGTCGTAACCGTTAACCGTTTCGTTATTGAAAACGTTTTCAATATAACCGTCGAAACCCGATTTCATTACCGTAATGCTGCCGCTAGCGTCTTCGTTTAAGGCGCCGTGCATACTGCCTCTTAAGCGATATTCATTACCTTGAAACAACGTGGCTTCTAACATTCCACCAAACTCATCCTGCGGACGCTTGGTGGTAATGTTAACAACACCGGCCGATGCGTTTTTACCGAACAATGTGCCTTGCGGACCACGTAAAACCTCAATTCGTTGTAGGTCGTAAAGATCCATGAATGCTTGACCAGAACGACCAAGAACAACGCCATCTACGACGGTAGATACGCTTGGTTCGGCCGCAATACTAAAGGAAATAGTACCTACACCACGAACCGTAATTGCCGAGTTGCGGGTTGTGTTACCTTTTCGAAAGCTGACAGAAGGCACCAGCGCTTGAAGGCCTTCAATATTAGTCGCGAAGGCTGCGTTAATTTGATCTTCACGCAATACAGACACTGCAACAGGAATATCACTGATACTCTCCACACGCTTTTGCGACGTTACTACAATTTTCTCGAGTGATCGTTCATCAATAGGCTCTTCGGCCTGTTGATTTTCTTGCGCATAGCCATGTGCACTAACGAGTAATCCAGATGTCATGGCGAGCGTTACCGCCCGACTAACAATAGACCTTCTTGTATTCATGTTGTTCTCCAAGGGACTGTTCTCAAGCCTTTTTCGCAATCAATAATCAAGCTTGTGTAGGCATATTGATGACGCAAAGCATGTAGGTTTTATTTTTATTAGTGAAACGCACCACAATGTAACTTTTGTTTTTTACACCGTTTTGTATAGAAGATATCTTTTATCTAGTATCTTATATAAGAGTACTTAAGTTAAACAATTGTAAATTCATTTGCAAATAGAATGTTAATATTTTGACTATTTTTTGATGGCCATGTTTTTGGTAAATGCGGGGTAGGTAGAAATGAGGGGGATCATCTCTACCTACTCATTAGGCATTGGTTAGGCGTTGGCCGTTAAACGCTTAAGACTTTTTGCGTATCTAACACGCCACCATTTAAGACTTAAGCCAATGGCAATAAAGCAGCTCGCCCAAAGGGTTATTAAAAGAGGTACAAATGATTGACTCAACCCTCCCACAAAGCCGATGGGTGAGAACATAAGGTAAAGCGTTGCAATAAGGCTGATGAGAATGATGGCGCTTGGAATAGCATAGCGCCAAGGCGTCATATTAACTTCAGCCTTTAATGTAAATTGCCATGGCGTGGCCATAGGATACAGACGCCCAATAACCAACATAATGGTAAGTTCTATGACAAACAAAATGCCGTAAATATGAATGAAGTTGATGTCCACTTCCCACACAAATTTCAACAGTCCGTACGCAATAACGTGGAAGATTATGGCAACTTTGGCAGCTAACGCGGGCACGCGTTTGGTGAATAAACCTACCAGCACAATGGTAATAACCGGAATGTTATAAAAGCCGGTAAATATGCGAATAATCTGCCACAAACCATCAGGCGCAAACATAAGAAGCGGTGCGGTAATAAAAGACAGAACTGCAATAACCAAGCTGGTTATCTTTGCTACCCGTATAATTTTTTCATCGCTGACTTTGCCTTTTTTAAAGGGCTTATACACGTCGAGGCAAAACAAGGTAGCCGCACTGTTTAATAGCGAATTAAACGAGCTGAAAACAGCACCTAATAATACTGCTAAGAAAAAGCCAGACAGGTATTGGGGCAATACGTTCTTCACCAAGTGCGGATACGCTAAGTCGATAGTTTGCAAACTTTCATCTTGATACAGATGGTAAGCAATAACGCCAGGCAGCATCATCATAAATGGCACCAGCACTTTGAAGAACCCTGAAAAGAGCACGCCTTTTTGCCCCTCCACCAGATTTTTCGCGCCAAGGGTGCGCTGAATCACGTATTGATTAGTTCCCCAATAAAAGAGGTTGGCCAAAATCATGCCGGTAAAAATGGTGCCAAACGGAACCGGATCCTCAGGCCCGCCTATTGCATTGAGCTTTTCGGTTTCTGTTGTGGCAATGGTGGTTAAACCCTGGCTAAAGCTGCCGTCTCCCAATGCAATAAGACCAAGTATTGGTACTAACAAACCCACAATTAACAAGCCAACGCCATTAATAGTATCTGACACGGCTACTGCTTTTAAGCCACCAAAAATGGCATACAAAGCCCCAACGGTTCCCACTACAACAATGGTTATTACTAGGCTTGCCTCATAATTTAGATTTAGTAAGCCAGGTACGTCAAAAAGTCGAAGCACGGCAATAGAGCCCGAGTACAGTACAGAAGGTATGGTAACGAGGGAGTAGCCCACCATAAACAGCACAACGGTCATGCGGCGCACGCTGTCGTCAAATCGGTCTCGAAGGAATTCGGGTAAGGTAGAAAAAGCGCCGGCCAAATAACGTGGCAGAAACACAAGCGCCATAATAATGGTAGAGATACCCGCGGTAACTTCCCACGCCATGGCACTTAAGTTATACCCAAAGGCAGAGCCATTAAGCCCTATTAACTGCTCGGCGGAAAGGTTAGTTAGGATCATAGAACCGGCAATAAAGGTACCGGTAAGCCCACGCCCAGCAAGGAAGTACCCATCTTGAGTATTCACCTCGCCTTTCGTCTTCATGTAAGAAATAACGGCAACTAAAATCATAAATGCCGCGCATGACAATAGCGTAAGGGTGATGTCCATGTACTACTCCTTCCTCGCTATTGCGCCGGCCATAGGGTGGTGCTCGACATGTCCATATCGGTGTGCTGAACGTTTGGCCCAAGCTCAATTTGACTGCCCTTTTTCACAAAAACAGCCATATCATTAAGCGACAGCGTTTCTTCTTTATAGCTATTACCGTTAATAACTTCTTCGCTAACAGTCTCATCGCTACCTAAGCGCACCCATTCGCCCTTAGGCAGGTAGTATTTTATTTTTCCACCCGGCACCACACATGGCACAACGAGTAGGTCATCGCCACACATAAACTGCTGCTCGAAGCCGTGGGAAAGGGGTTCATCAGGAAACGCCAGTACCATTGCTCGTTGAACGGGCAAGGCAGTTTTCGAGGCCTGCTGCGCTACTTTTTGTAAATAGGGAATAAGTCTGTATCTCAAACTTAGTGCTTCAAACACCGCGCTCGATGCAGCTTCACCATAGGACCAGGGTTCACGAGGCCCTATACCGTGAAGACGCATGTGAGCGCTGAATACCGATGCTTGAGTCCAGCGAACGTAGAGCTCGGCATCGCGGGTATCTTTGTAAAAACCGCCAATATCAGTGGCAAAGAACGGCCCGCCCGATAACCCCCACGACAGACTACCGCGAATGCTTGCTGCAAGCCCTTGCCAATCGGCTTGCGGATCGCCGCCCCATTGTGAAGGATAACGCTGACTACCAGTCCAGGCAGAACGGCTGAATAAAAACGGGCCTGTTTTACAGTACTTTTCGGCGGCCTCGTACACGCAGCGGTTATACAGCATGCTATACACGTTGTGCAGACGATTACCCGAATCGCCGCTGTGCGAAAGCATATTGTCGTCTTCTAGCTGCTCACCAAAGTCGGCTTTTATCATATCTATACCTAAATCGAAGAGAGGCTTGTGAGACTCTCTCCAAAACTCGTAGGCGTCAGGGTGGGTAAAATCGAGAATACCGGAATCTTGCAGTGGCGTAAGTACTTCACCAAATGGGCTTAAATCCCACTCGTAGCGATAGGCCTCGCCCGTACGTTTGTCTTTTATTAGCCAGCCTTTATCGGCAGCCTTTTTAAACAACGGGTTCTTCACAGAAATCATGGGGTATTCCCACACACAAATTTTAAACCCTAGAGCCTTTAACTCATCTATTACAGGTTTCGGATCGGCATAGCGAGATGGGTCCCATTCAAAAGCAAAGCGGGTATCGGTGTCTTGCCATGCCCTACCATCAAGGGTAATTACGTCGCACGGCATTTCTTTTTCTCGTACTTCTTTTGCTACCGCTAGTAGCTCTTCTGCATCTTTGTAATACGCCTTTGAAAGAATGACGCCCAAGCTCCACGTTGGCGGCGTTGGCGCAAAACCGGTTAGCTGGCTATAGGTGTTAATACTTTTTGCTGGTGTGTCTTCGTGATACAGAAATAAATCGAGTAAAGCGTCTTCAACTAAGCACACATAAGCACGTTGAGACCATAGCGCGTAGCCCACGCCGTGGGTTACCGGTGAAGGTGTATGAACAAATAAGTTCCATCCTTCTGGGCTCCAGGCATAAGGTGTGTTTTTGTAAGACTTCTCTGCGTTAACACCAAGGGCATCGTGGTTGTATGAGCGAATAAGCTGACCGCGTTTATCTAGCTTTGCCCATTTTTCGCCTAAACCATATACGGCTTCATCATAGGCAAGCTCTAAACTTACTAACCAACCTGCATCGGTTTTTGCAAAAGGGGGCAGACGATGCTGACGAACAAAGTGGCCGTCGGTGGCGCTTTGCTGTACCAGCTTGTCGTTTTTAAATAATTTAAAATGAAGCGGCGACGTAAATAGCTCTAGGCGATAGCTCCCACCCTTTAGCGTAAATTGGTCATTATCACCAGATAGCGTGAGCGGCTCTTTTTCAGGCGTACTTGTGAGCATTCCGTATGTAGCTTGGCTATCATCGGCGCTTTGAATTCGAAGCCCGAAATTGCTTATCGTTAACCTAAGCTCACCACACTGAGTAGGTACAATAAGAATATCGTTATTCTCTAGGTAAGGTGTTTGGGTAATATCTGCCGGTTCTATTTGGTTCCAATCTGGCTCACTAACACTAAAGGCCTTACTCATTTGCTCATCGCTCTGAATGTCTTATATAAGACACAAGTTAATGAAATGTAACCACGGTGTCAATCAGCAATTAAAACTTTACCAACAAATGCGGCTATTAAAAACTACTGTGAGTAAAGAAAGGATGCCGTTGTTAGCGACCATATCGGTGTTTTTAATATAGTTACAAAATTAGTAAAAAGTACGCTATATATCTTGTGTATGATATAACAAAAGAAAAACAAACTTTAGGTTTTGGTTTTATGTCTTCATCTCAATTTGACCATAAGCTCGGCGGGCCGAGTCTCGCCTTTCAACCTCTGTACCAGCAGGTTGGCGAGTATATTAAGCAGCTCATTGTTGAACGCAGATGGCAGCCTGGAGAAATGCTTCCGAGCGAGTTTAAACTGGCAGATGAATTTAACGTTAGCCAAGGCACTGTTCGCAAAGCCCTTACCTTACTCACAGACACCAAAATTGTTACTCGCCGACAAGGCGTAGGCACCTTTGTTTCAGAGCACACTGCGCAAGACGCCTTGTTTCGTTTCTTTCCTCTTCAAGCCGATGGTAAAGGTGCAGACCTTCCTAAAGCGGAGTTGCTCAGCAAAGAACGTGTTGCGCCAACCAATGTGGTGCAAAAAGCTCTGTCGCTATCTGCTAAAGACAAAGTTATTAAACTTATACGCAGGCGAATTTTAGACAATGAGTTTTGCATGCTAGAAACCGTTTATCTTCCGGCCAAGCTGTTTACCGGTATTAATACCCGCGAAGACATTCCTCACACGCTTTATCACTTCTATCAGACCGACTATAACCAAACCGTGTTTAAAACCCGAGACAGCATTAAAGCGATTTTGGCATCTGAAAGCGATGCAGACGCATTACATGTAGAAAAGGGCACGCCTCTTTTGCTTGTTACCCGAGTTACTGAGTCGATAGATGGAAAACTTATTGAGTACCGCGAAAGTAAATGCCGCACCGATCACTACCACTATCAGGTAGAGTTAGATTAGTATAATCAGCTCTGCCTCTTTGCGTTAAGTATCTGCTTCATTTACTCTTTCTTCCCTTTTCCCTGCTTAGGCATACCTGCCCACCACACACAATTTCTTTTCCCTGAACACTTTTTTACACGCTTTCATATTAAGCACACCACCCGCAAATCATTAACTTTGTTAACAGATTGTTGACTTAACTCGGCCTGTGTAATAACTTATGTCTTATACAAGACTAATGTATTATTAAAATACAGTTAGCTAAAATATGTGAAATATAAGGTGAATAACGTAATGGACAAAATACCCGAGGTAGGATTTGGCTTTTGGAAAGTAGACAAAGCCATTTGTGCAGATACAACCTATGAAGCAATTAAAGCAGGATATCGCCATTTAGACTGCGCTACCGATTACGGTAACGAAAAAGAAGTAGGTGAGGGAATTGCTCGCGCCATTGCTGAAGGTATTTGTTCGCGAGAAGAGTTGTGGATCACGTCAAAACTTTGGAACACCTTTCACGCGCCAGAGCATGTTGAACTAGCGCTTAATAAAACATTAAGCGACTTAAAGCTAGATTATCTCGACTTGTACCTCATTCACTTTCCTATAGCGCAAAAGTTTGTTCCCATTGAAACTCGCTACCCGCCAGAGTGGTTTTACGATCCAGAAGCTGCAGAGCCGACAATGGAACTTGCGCCGGTGCCGCTTTATAAAACATGGGAAGCCATGGAGAAGCTTGTTGATGCCGGTTCGGTAAAACAAATAGGTGTGTGTAACTACAACAGTGGTCTTATTAACGACTTAATGAGCTACGCTCGCATCAAGCCTTCTATGCTGCAAATTGAGTCTCACCCTTACCTTACTCAAGAACGACTAATACGACTGGCCAAAAATTACGGCCTTTCGGTAACGGCATTCTCGCCCCTTGGCGCGCTGTCTTATTTAGAGCTAGAAATGGCTGATAAAACCGAGTCTGTTTTAGAGCAAAGCGTTGTGAAAGCAGCAGCAGAAGCTCATGGTAAAACGCCTGCTCAAATCGTTTTACGATGGGGCATTCAGCGCGGTAACGCCATCATACCTAAAACCTCAAAAGTTGAGCGTATGAAAGAGAATATTGCTGTGTTCGACTTCAGCTTAAGCGATGAAGAAATGCAGGCCATTTCGTCGCTCAACATGAACCGCCGTTTTAACGATCCTGGGCATTTCTGCGAAGCTGCATTTAATCGTTTCCACCCTATTTACGACTAGGAGCTTATTAATGAAAAACGTCAAAGAAACCTCAGAGGTTACGTATGCCAATGTGGCTACTCAGCATCGTTACAACGATGATGTATTTCCGTCTATTGTCGTAAATAATACGAATTGTGAAACCGTTTCAGACACGGTGGCCTTTGTTAAAGCAAACCAATCGGAATTAGAAGCCAAATTAGCAAGCTCAGGGGCCCTGTTGTTTCGCGGGTTCCCACTCGATAGTGCAGAAGTATTTGACGTTTTTTCAGCCGGCTTTGGCTATCCAAACTTCACGTACCAAGAGTCGCTGTCTAATGCGGTAAGAATAAACTTTACAGAGCGCGTGTTTACGGCCAACGAAGCCCCGAAAGACGTAGAAATATTCTTACATCATGAAATGGCGCAAACGCCTATTTCTCCCAGTAAGGTATTTTTCTTTTGTCAGTCGGCCGCTGATGAAGGCGGCGCTACGCCGCTGTGTCGCTCAGACAAACTGTTTGAAGCACTGAAGGCAGAAAACCCACAGTTAGCCGATGACTTCAAACAAAAAGGTTTGAAGTACACTACCACTATGCCCGCCGCAGACGATGCAAACTCAGGCCAAGGTAGAAGCTGGAAAAGCACGTTAAGCGTAGAAACGGTTGAAGAAGCCGAAGCCAAATTAAGCGAGCTAGGATACAGCTGGGAATGGATGGCAGACGGTAGTTTAAAAGCCGTTACGCCCGTACTGCCTGCAGTGGTAGAAATGGCTGATGGCTCTGAAGTATTTTACAACCAGCTTATAGCCGCTTACATGGGCTGGAAAGGCGTAAGAGAAAACCCGTCATCGGCCATCACATTTGGCGACGGCAGTGATATTCCCAAAGAAGGGTTAGAACGCGCCTCTGAACTTGCTGAAGACTTTACCTTCGACCTTGAATGGCAAGATGGTGATGTCGCGGTAGTTGATAATTATCGCACTATGCACGGACGCCGCCCTTATTCTGGAGATAGAAAACGGGTTGTGTTGGTGGCTTTAGTTGCCGCAGACCGATAATTGTTATGAACGACCTAGCAGTAAAATGTAAAAACATTTGGCCGGGCTTAGGTATTGCCACTATTACCGGAATGGCAGCGCTGTTCCTTGGTGAGCACTACAACGCCCCCGTTATGTTATTTGCGTTACTGCTAGGTATGGCCGTGTCGTTTCTATATCAGCAAGACACGCCGTGCTCGTGCGGAATAGACTTTACTGCTAGCACGCTACTGCGCGCCGGTGTTGTTCTGCTAGGCTTACGCGTGGCACTTGGCGATCTTATTGTACTGGGTTGGCAAACCGCCCTTATGCTGGCTGGCGCTATATTCACCACCATTGTTTTAGGTGTTTTTCTTGCAAAAGCCTTTGGTTTACAAAAACGCTTTGGTGCCCTAACTGGAGGCTCGGTAGCCATTTGCGGCGCGTCGGCGGCCCTTGCTATTTCCACTATTCTTCCCAAAGGGGAAAATCACGAGCGAGACACTCTTCTTACCGTCATTGGCGTTACTGCCATGTCTACCATTGCCATGATTGTGTACCCAATAATTGCATCGCAAATGGGTATGAATGATATTAACGCAGGCATATTCTTAGGTGGCACCATTCACGATGTGGCACAGGTAGTAGGCGCAGGGTATTCAGTATCACAAGAGGCGGGTGATATGGCTACCCTTACCAAACTTGTACGCGTAGCCATGTTAATGCCGGTAGTACTTATTATGATGCTGGTAATAAAGCGCTTTTATACTGCAAAGCAGCAAATGAATGAGAGCGACGTACCTAAAGTGCCGCTATTTTTGGTGGGCTTTATTGCCATGATGCTGCTCAATAGCTTTGTGACGTTACCTGAATACATTGTTGAAACAGGCTCGCAGGTATCGCGGTTTTTCCTTGTGGTGTCTATTACCGCTATTGGCATGAAGTCGAACTTAGGTAAACTTGCCGAAGTGGGCGCCCTTCCCATAATGATGATTTTGACTGAAACCTTATGGATAGCGTTACTCATTTTAGGCTACTTGTACTTTCTATAAACCGCCTGTTTAGCTAGCGTAGCGATACAAACCAACGTCTGTAATTTTAAAAGGTAAAAGCAGTGAAAAAACGTGGCCTTCATGAACTTTACGCCAACGATGCTGAAAAAGCAGACCTCACCGTATTTGGCAGAACCAGTAACCCAATGAGCCGTCGAGGCTTCTTATCTGGGTTAAAAACACTGTCGGTACTGCTTGGCGCCGAAGTAGTTTACGGACAGTTCATGCCATCAGGGCTTATTCCTGCTGCCTTTGCACAATCGGACACCCCCTTTGAAATAGCAGGTAAAGACGGGCTAGTGGTGTTAAACGACCGCCCCGTAAATGCAGAAACACCCGCACACCTGCTGGATGACAAGGTAACGCCAGCCAATCGCCTTTTTGTACGCAATAACGGAATTGTGCCAAGCGCCCCCAACCCTGATACATGGACACTCACCATAGAGGGTGAATCGGCCAAGCAGTCTACAACATTCACCTTAAACGAATTAAAACAACGCTTTAAGCATTACACCTACCAGCTTACGTTAGAGTGCGGCGGTAACGGCCGAGCAGAATTTTCTCCTGCGGCTACAGGTAACCAGTGGACCACCGGCGCAGTAGGCTGCCCTAAGTGGACGGGAGTTCGGCTAAAAGACGTATTGCAAGCCGTGGGCGTAAACGATGACGCGGTATACATTGGCTATTATGGCAACGATCAGCATTTAAGCAGAACGCCCGGCAAGGCCGCAATCTCCCGAGGTGTTCCTATTAGTAAAGCCATGGAAGATGAATCGCTTATTGCGTGGGAAATGAACGGCGAACCGCTACCCATTATGAATGGCTTTCCGCTGCGCTTGGTGTTTGGGGGCTGGCCTGCTTCAACATCGGGCAAATGGTTAAGTAAAATTGTTATTCGAAACCAAGTGCACGATGGCGCAAAAATGCTGGGTAAAGCTTACCGCGTTCCGTGTGAACCCGTAGCGCCAGGCACAACCGTGCCCGATGATGAAATGTGTATTATTGAGGCCATGCCGATTAAATCGCTTATCACCTACCCTCAATCTGGCGTAGAGCAAAAGCTTTCAAAAGCGTTAGCAGTGAGGGGGCATGCATGGTGCGGCTCTACCAGCGTAAAAGACATGTTCACCTCTATCGACTTTGGCCAAACTTGGCAAAAAGCCGAGCTATCTCGCCCCACAAACCGACATGCGTGGCAACACTTCTCTACCCGTATTTCGTTCCCTCAAAAAGGTTACTACGAAATATGGGCAAAAGCGGTGGATGAAACAGGTAAAGCCCAGCCCATGGTGTTGCCTGGCTGGAACCCAAAGGGTTATTTAAACAATGCGTGTCATCGCGTTGCGGTAAAAGTGGTAGCGTAGACTATGAAAGATAAACAATTTACACCGCTGCCAATAACAGGAGCTTCACTATGCCGTTAGCATTACGCTCGTTCGTTATTGCGCTTTGCTTAACTGGGCTTAGCGCTATGTTTGCGAGCAGTGCAGAAGCAAGCGAACCCGCAGTAGACCCGCAATCAGGGTTAGTGATAGCTGAAGGCTCGAACCTAGTTTTAGCCCACTGTAGTGCGTGCCATTCAACCTCGCTTATTACGCAAAACGCCATGAGTAAAAAACGCTGGTTAGAAACTATCCGATGGATGCAAGACACACAAAAGCTGTGGCCGTTAGGTGACGCCGAGCCGGTTATTTTAGATTATTTGGCGAAGTGGTATGGCCCTAAAGAATCGGCAAGACGACCGCTGCTTGCACCACATCTTATGCCGGAAAAGTAACTCACCTTGAGAATAAGTCAACGTATCGACAGACCTGCTTTTAATCTAATTGACCTGGAACATCCATGGTCTTATGAAGGACACGAATTATCGAGATTGTATCAATCTCATTGGTATAGATGACCAAGTGACTCCTGTACAAACCGATTCTCACCGACGGTACATAACTTTTTTGTAGACGATATTTTTCGGGAAAATCACATAAGCTTTTTATGAAACTGCCTAGTTCATCTAAGTAAGCGTCTGCACATTCTATTCCCCAGTTTTCTGCGCCATAAAGCCAGATTTCAATCAAATCTGTCCTTGCTGCATTAGCTTGTAGTATTTCAAGCTACTTACCTAACAGCTTCCTGCCACTTTGCTTAATATATTCAATATCCAGCTCTCCCGCCGAACCACTGCTAATACCCTCATCTACAGCAACTTGCATCGCCTTTTTCTTGAGTAAAGCATAATCGTTTGCTGACAATAAAACGCCCTGCTCTTTTCCGTTTCGCGTTATCGAGATAGGGCTAGCCTGGGCTCCAAGTAGTAGCTCACCAAAATTATTCTTCGCTTCTGTCGCCGAAACTGACTTCATAAGAAACCCACCTACTGCTGTTAGTTAATTTAGCTAATTTAGCTGATTTAGCTGATTTAGCTAAATTAAGCGATAGCGCAATTAGCACTAACCTAAAATGCCAAGCTCTACCGCCCGAAGCACGGCACGAGTGCGATCGCGTGCGCCTAGCTTAGCTAAAATAGTCGACACTTGGTTTTTTACTGTGCCTTCCGATTTATGTAGCGCTGCGGCAATTTCTCGATTACTGCAGCCAGAAGCCATTAGGCGCAAAATTTCTTTCTCTTTACTCGATAGCGGCTCAATAGGCTCGGGTTCGTCACAGGGCGTGTTGAGCCCCTGTAAACTGTTAATAAGCGTAGTGGTAATGGCAGGCTGAATCAGTGATTCACCGGCATTAACAGCCTCTATGCCTTCTACGAGGGTTTCTAGCGACACGTCTTTTAACAAATACCCTTTTGCGCCAGCACGCAGTGCGCCCATCAGGTTTTCATGATCATCAAAGGTCGTCAGCATAATAGTGGGAATACGTGGAATAGACGCGTTTGCCTTGTTGAGGGCTTCGAGCAGCTCAATACCTGTCATGCGCGGCATGCGAATATCTAACAGCATAACATCAGCGCCATTCGGGTTATCGCGTAGCCAGTTCATAGCCTCTACGCCATCATTAGCTTGGCCTACCACTTCTACTTTGTCAGAAAGACCCAGTAGGCTGCATAACCCCTGTCGCAATAGTTGCTGGTCGTCTACTACTAATACCTTAATCATTTCGCCTTCGGCGCTAGTAATCATCTCGCCTCCGGCAGTAGTAGCGAAGTATGAAAACCTGCATTGCTGTTACTGAATGTCGCAGTGCCGTTTAACTCGCTCATGCGCTCTTCAATACCTTTTAACCCATTGCCCTTAACAACATTATTCGCGCTAGGGCTGGCGCTTGAACTGCCGCCATTGTCTTTTATGTCTATGTGCAATTGATTAGCGTTGCTATAAATACTGATAACAAGTTCATCGGCCCGGCTATGGCGCATAGTGTTAGTCAGGCTTTCTTGAATACAGCGCAGTAAATTTGTGGCCTGTAGCAGGGTTAAATTACTGATGTCAGTGTGGCAGTCAACCTCTACCTGAATCTTATTTTTCAGTGGTTCGGTGAGGGCCTCAAGGGCTTGCAGTAAATTAAGCTGACCAAATTCACGCATTTCTGATACGGCTTCGCGCACGTCGGCGAGTAGCAGCCTGGCAATGCTTAAGCACTGGTCTATAGCGGGGCGCTGATCTGGCGATGCTGTGCGTGAGGCCACCTGCAAATGCAGCGACAACCCCGTTAAATGATGCCCTACCAAGTCGTGAATATCGCGGGCAATGCGGGTACGCTCTTCTTTGCGACTCGCCTGCTGCATTAAATCTTGTAACGCCCGTAACTCCCTGTTCGCTTCTTCGGCGCGCTGGGTTTGGCGCTCTGCGTTTTTACGGCTTTCCATCATAACCAGTGCGAATAAATTAAACGTCCAGAATAACAGGACGTTTATCCACAAACTGCTATTAGACTGCCAAACCCAACCAAAAACCAACCAGGGCACGGCCGACCAGAGTGGCGACAGCAATAGCGCCCGTTTAAACGGCATAAAGTACGGTAACAGCGCCGACCAAATCACCAGCATAATAGCGTTAAAGGTCATGGGGCTTAGGGAAAAGAGTACCACTACCAGCGCATATTCAATGCCGACCAATACACTACGAAGCGGTTTGTCGTGACCAAAGGGTTCATCTTGGCTTATCAATAAAAACACCAAGCTAAAAACCGCAAAGCACAACATAATAGCCACAAACTGAGTGGTGCTTACGCTCTCTGAGCCCGCGAGTAACCAGGCATTGGTGCTAGCCACAACCAATATGGTGACTAGCGCTCCACTTTGTTCTGGAGCAATACGTAATTGAGATAATGTCATAGCGCTTAGTATTGGGTAATTTCACTGCTATTGGAATAGGCCAAAAGTCACTATTGCGATAGTGACTTTGTGCACTGATGCGCCCTTGCCCATCTCGGTAAACTTATCACCTCAAGTTTACAAAGAAGAGATAACAATGACTATTTCATACCAAATTGTTTTGTACAGCCACATTCTTACCGGCGCCATTGCTTTAATATTGTTTTGGGTTCCTGTTACCGCTAAAAAAGGGGCGTTGAATCATCGTAAATTTGGCGCTCATTATCGCCACGCTATGCAGTGGACTATTTTTAGCGGTGTGGTGCTAGCTGGCGTGTGGCTATTTGCCCCCGTTACGGTTAACCCTAACTTGGCAGACAACCCTGCTGCTGTGGCCAACTTACAGCGCTTCGCCATATTTTTACTGCATTTGGCGGTACAAATGTATGCATCGGTCATGATGGGGCAATGGGCGCTAGACGCCAAGCAAAGCCGCCAGTCGCTTCGCCGTATTAGCCGCATTGCACCAGCGGTACTGTTAACTGCAACTAGCCTGTTTATTGGGGTTATCGGCATTATGCACCAACATATTTTAATGCTCGTTTTTGCACCATTAGGGCTAACATTAAGTATAAGCCAGCTGCGTTTTATTTTCGCCAAACAGGTAGCGCCGAAAGCATGGTTGGTAGAGCATCTTGGTGGCTATATTGGGTCTGGTATTGCGGCTTACACTGCGTTTGCAGCATTTGGTGGGCGCACCTTATTTAGCGATATTGGTGCATGGCAGTATGCGTTTTGGGTTTTGCCAGGGCTAATAGGTGGCATTGCAATAAGTCGCCTTTCGCGTAAGTACAGCGTAAGTGCTTCAACACGCAACGCGTAATCTCTCGCGGTTACGTTTAAGCTTTTGATAGCGAAAGCGCGCCTTGCTTATCAAGTGCTTCGAGTGCGTCAATAGTGTTAGGCAATTTAGCTGAAACAGGCTGATTCCATTCAGTAATACCAACCCAGCGGTTTCGCCCTGCGGCTTTAGCCGCATACAAACAATTATCAGCAATGCCAAACAACGTAGACATTCGGTTATCGCTGGGTAAATCTGCTTGATAAGAAAAACAGGAAAAGCCAACGCTGCAGGTGATTGTTTCGCGGTTATTGTCATCTACGAAGAAAGGCTCACCCCGCATACTATGAATAATGCTATCGGCTAAATCGCTCGCCATCTGACGGTGGCTGAAATGGGCTGCGACAACAAACTCCTCTCCCCCCCCAACGAACCAAATAATCTGACGCTCGCATTACCTGCTGCAAACGCTCGGCGGTTTGTTTTAACACTGAGTCACCTGCAACATGACCATAGGTATCATTAATGCTTTTGAAGTTATCAATATCGATGACAAAAAGACATAAAACGGTTTGTTCACGCGGCTCTCTTTTATCTTTTGAACTAGCGGATTTGTGGGAGGCCTTAAGGATTTCTTTTTCAATTTGATGCTCTAAGAACCGCCTGTTTTTAAGGCCAGTTAAATTATCGGTTAGGCTCAACTCGGCCAATTCTGTGTTTGCTATTTGAAGCTCGACAGTTCGCTTTTTCACTTCGTGTTCTAGCTTCCGCGTATATCGTGATTGGGCGACTCGGGAAAAAACCAAAAACCCAAAGAGTAAAACGGCTACACCGGCGATAACGATAAATAGCTTCTGCTCACGGGCTTTTTCTTCCTGAACGTTTTCTAGTGCTTGCTGTTGCTTTAACAGCGTAATCTCGTTTTCTCGGCGAACAAATTCGGTTTGAGCTTGAATACTCGCAATAGCATCAACACGTTTTTTATCAAGCAGCGAATCGTCTAACGCTTTTTGCTGTTTTAATGAAGTGTATGCGGCGGCCAGCTCGTTAAGCTGTTCATGCACCTGAACTTTTGAGGCAAGTAATTGTGAAATTTTACTGGCCTCTTCAAGTGTGCGAGCGAGAGTCAGCGCTTTCTCAATTGATGTCTCAGCCACACTATAAGCTTTGTTGTACATTTGAATATCAACAAGTAGCAGGTAAATATCCATGAGCAAGCTGTTGTAGTTGTTTGCCTTAGCTCGCTTCATGATAGCCGTTGCCCGCTCTAGCGCCATTTCAATGTTGCCTTCTTTGAAATCTAGCTCCGCCAGCCCCGATAACGCCCAGTCTACATCACGCTTAGCGCCTATCTCTATGAAGAGAGTGTAGGCAACTTGCATATTTTCACGTGCAAGTGAAAAGTTGCCCATTTGCATATTCACAAAGCCGATTTTGTAACGGCTATAGGCAATATTTTTCTTATTGGTAGATGCCTCATCCAGCGCTAGTGCTTGCTCAAAATAATCTAACGCCAAGGTAAGATCGCCCATTACACGGCGAATATCCGCTAAATTGTATAGTGCCGATGCAATACCAGAAGAATCGTTGAGCTGATGGTTAGTTTCTAAAGCAAGCTGGAGATAAGTTGCAGCTTCAGTCAACTGCCCCATTTTTTCCAAGACAATGCCTAGGTCGTTGTGTACCGAGGCGATTTTGCGCGTTTCTTCTAATTGTTGAAACGTGGCGAGTGCCATATAGAGATATTCTAGCGCGGCAGAATACTTTGATTGATACCGAAATATTAAACCCAGCTGCCTGTAAGTGCTTGCCAAAGCAGACTGGTTATCCAAATTTTGATACAGGCTTAAAGCCTGGCTCAACGATTGTTGTGCGCTTGGATAATTGTTTCGCTCCATCGCGTTCCGGCCTATTTGAAATACTGCATCGGCTTGCAGCGATACATTGCCGGAAGACTTAGCTTCGGACAGAAGCTGTTGGGCCATCTCTTCAGCTACATCCAAATTACCTTCATTTCTAGCGGAAACAATATCGTCGATAGTGAGTGCATGACTGGCAGTGGAAATACCTATGGCGAATACGAAAAAGTAGACCCGAATATGTGTGATGAGACTTGCCATAAATACCGCAGAGTAAGCGCCCAAAACTTAAGCATAGGACAGTAAAACCCAATGATAAATATTTTTAAATAAAAAAAGCCTTATATTGAATAACCAACACTTCTCACTTACCTAAAAGGTGATTAGTGGTATGCTTAATTTGGGTTTGCAGCGGCAGTATACGCAAAACAAGAAAAAGCGCAGATAAACTGGCGCCGCATACAAAGAGGGATTTTTAGTATTGAACACAACCATTAGCCATTACAGTGCTAACGCAGAACACTACTACACGCTTTATCAATCGATAAGTGCAGACAGTGTGCACGGCTACCTTGAACAAGCACTTGCAAACACACAGCCCACTAGTGCATTAGACGTTGGCGCAGGCAGTGGGCGCGACGCTAATTGGCTGGCCGCAAAAGGTTGGCAGGTAACAGCAACAGAGCCTGCCGAAGCATTACTTAAGTTAGCCAAGCAAAACTCGCAAGAAAACGTGACCTGGTGTAATGCCGCCCTACCCGCGCTGGCCAATTTACCTACCGCACACAAACACAAACACAAACACTTCGACCTTATTTTACTCTCTGCCGTATGGATGCACCTGCCAATAGATGACAGGCCAACGGCTATAAAGCGCCTTGCCGAATTACTCTCAGCAAATGGGCGAATGTACATAAGCCTGCGCTTTGGCCCAAGCGACCCAGAACGGCCTATGTACCCTGTTAGCTATGAAGAGCTGCAATCACTGGCGGCAGAAAATGGTTTAACAGCGCGCAATTTAAATCCGGTTCCTGGTAAGGATGGGTTAAAGCGTAGTGATGTTGAATGGGTGACGGTTGAGTTAGTTAATGCAGGAAGCAAATGACAGTTAGTAATTATTTAATAACGGGTAGAAGCGAAAACTATCTTATACATGAAATTCGTAATGCTCTTAAAACGGCTACCGATATTGAAATTGCAGTTTCTTTTATCCGTAACTCTGGATTAAACCTGCTGTTTCAGGATATAGAAGATGCAATGCAATCAAAAGAGCGACAGGTAAGCTTATCGCTTTTAACATCCGACTATATGAACATTACCGAACCACAAGCTCTCAAGCAGTTAATGCTGCTTAGCGAGCGTGGTGCCGACATTCGAATATTTGAGAGTAAACAAGCCACCAGCTTTCATTTAAAGTCTTATATTTTCGTAAAAAAAAATGAATACGGTATGCAAAAAGCCAGTGCTTTTATTGGCTCTAGCAACATTAGTAAAACAGCTCTTACCGACGGCATAGAGTGGAATTACCGAATAGATTTCCCCAATGAAAAAGATCGTGAGGCGACAGATAGAATCCAGCAAATTCGTAATGAGTACAGTCATCTATTCACGCTTCAACAGGTTCAGCCACTCACCTTTGATTGGATAAAAGAATACGAGATTCGCTACAACGCAGCTAGAAAAGTGACGCCTTTATACTCTTCAGTTTCGCTTCCAGATGAAGCAGAACATGAAATCCCCTCTCCCAAAGAACACCAAACTGCTGCGCTGCAGGCACTTAGCCAAGCCCGAGAAGCTGGGGCAGTTAATGGCCTAGTGGTGCTGGCCACCGGCATGGGCAAAACCTACTTAGCCGCTTTTGATGCGGCGCAATTCAATGCAAAAAAAGTTTTATTTATTGCTCATAGGGAAGAGATTTTACTGCAAGCAGAAGCCAGCTTTTTGAAGATACTGCCAAACAAAAAAGTAGGTCGGTATAGCGGAAAGCAGAAAGATCGTGAGTACGACATGTTGTTTGCCTCAGTGCAGACAATAGGTCAAGCAAGCCACCTTAGTCAGTTCGAATCTACTACATTCGATTTTATCGTAGTTGATGAATTTCATCATGCCGCAGCTAATGGCTATAAGAGGCTATTGGAACATTTCACTCCTAAATTTATGTTGGGCTTAACTGCAACGCCAAACAGAACAGATGGAAGTGACATTTTAAAGCTTTGTGATAACAATCTAATTTATCAACAAGATTTATTTGATGGGGTAAAGGCGGAGATACTCTGTCCGTTCTCTTATTACGGTATATTTGATAAAGAAGTGGATTACGAACATTTGCCATGGCGAAATGGTAGGTTCGATCCAGAGAAACTTTCTAATAAGTTAGCGACAAAAGCCCGCGCAAAACACGCACTGAGCGAGTGGAAAGAAAAAGCACAAAGCACCTCATTGGCATTTTGTGTATCGCGTAAACATGCTGACTACATGGCCGATTATTTTAACCAGCAAGGCATAAAAGCTGCGAGCGTGCACTCAGATTCAACACTTACTCGCAGTGAGGCGATCGAGAAATTAAGTAACGGCGATATTGATATTTTGTTCTCAGTCGATCTTTTCAATGAAGGTGTAGACTTACCGCAAATAGATACTGTGCTTCTGCTACGCCCGACAGAATCCAAAATCTTATTTTTACAACAAATGGGGCGTGGCCTACGTCAAAGCGAAGGAAAAGAAAGGTTAGTCATTCTTGATTTTGTGGGTAACCACCACAGCTTTTTAAATCGCCCTGAAATGCTACTTTCAAGCCTCGGAGATAAGCCACTTAATGGGCGCGAAATTGTTCAGGCTGCCAGAAAACCAGATAAGTTGTTGCCAGATGGCTGCTACATCAACTTCGATCTTGAATTTATAGATTTTCTAGCAAGCCTTGCAGAAGATGAGCTAGATATTCAGTATGAAAAATTAAAAGCAACGTTGGGTCGAAGACCAACTTATGCCGAGTTTTATAACGCTGGCGCCAACATGGAAAAGCTTCGCAGAAACCGTGGTTCGTGGTGGGAATTTGTTGATAGCAAAGACGACCTTACTGCCGACGAGTTAGAAGTTTTAGAGCTGCATTTGCAATGGTTTAAAGACTTAGCAGTAACCAAAACAAACAAGTGCTTCAAATTAGTGCTGATAGCGACCTTAATTGAAAGGCGTGCATTTCAAATGCAAGTCACAACCAATGAGCTAGCAGAGTGGTCAAAACAATGGTTTTTAGAAAATCCCGAGTGGATTAGCGATTTACCAGAGAGTAATCAAGATCTCAAAATTCTAAGTCCTTCTACTTGGAGAAGTTATTGGCGAAGCAATCCGGTAAAGTATTGGTGTACTAAGGAGCAAAAATCACAAACAGTGTGGTTTAGTAGAAACGCGCAGCGTTTCGGATTTAATCAGAGTGTCAAGGCATCTCATTTTATTACGTTCTTAGAAATGACCAATGAAGTTAATAAACAACGTTTAACTGCCTATAAGTTCAGACATTTAACCGCTCACAAAAGCTCAAATAGCGTAATTGATTTTCCAAGTGTCGAGCAGCTGCCGTTTTTCCCAGATATAAAGATTGCGTGTGGTCATTTCAAAACAGGGAATGCAGAAGCCTCTGAACTTGTGAATGCACCATCTGGTTTCGGAAACTTGGATAGCTCAAAACACTTTATTGCTCGTGCGTCGGGCAACTCTATGAATGGTGGTAGGAACCCAATCCACGACGGTGATTATTTGTTGCTGGAACAAATCACCTCAAATAATGCAGGAAGCATAAGTAACACAACAGTTGCTATAGAGCGGCAAGATACCTCAGGCGATAATCAGTACTTACTAAGGAAAGTGCGAAAAAATGATGACGGCACATATACGCTCAGGGCCGCTAATCCCGATTATGACGATATTAACGCTAGCGAAGACATGGTGACATTTGCTCGCTTAAAAGGAAAAGTAGACCCGCTGCAACTGTTTGTTGGCCAGGAATTTATGCGAGAGGATATTCCGCCGCTGTTTAATGAAGAGTTCAATCCAGGGAACTGGCAGTCGGGGCATGTGGTACTGAAGGAAAAAAATGTACAAATTCTGCTGGTTACATTGAACAAACAAGGTAAGGCAGAAGACCATCAGTATCATGACTATTTTATTGACGATAAACATTTTCATTGGCAATCTCAAAATAGCACTTCGCCAGCGAATAAGCGCGGTAGAGAGATTGTTGAACATGAAAAAATAGATAGTTCAGTCTATTTGTTTATTCGAGAGAGTAAGCTCAGAGGGAAAACTGCTTCCCCCTTTACGTTTTATGGCGAAGTGAAGTATAAGGGTCATGAGGGTGAAAAGCCGATGAATGTCACTTGGGAGCTGTTAGATAAAAACTAAATCTGAATTTAGCGAAACTGAATAAATACTCAAAACAAGGATGTTTACCTATGCCAAGAAAGAACACTTCATTTGCCGATTTACTTTTTGAGGCTCCATGGTGGGTTTCAGTTATGACAGCAGTCATTACCTATTTCGGTATGACCCATTTTCTTCCTTCTATTCAAACAGAAAATCAACTCATCAATATGTTACTTCAGGGCATAGCAGTTCCAGGACCTTACTTTGCGTTAATTATACTGCTTATTGCTCCGTTTTCATTTTTTAACTCACGACGTAAAGCAAAGCAATTAGACACTCAAAAAAGCATCGAAACTATTCGGCAAATGCATTGGCGCAACTTTGAAGAATTAGTCGCAGAAGCTTTTCGAAGACAGGACTTTCGAGTGACGGAAGGAGGTTTCGGAGCTGACGGTGGAATAGACTTAGAGTTGATAAAAAACGGAGAGCGTACGTTAGTTCAGTGCAAACAATGGAAGTCTCAAAAAGTAGGAGTGAGCGTAATACGAGAAATGTATGGAGTACTCACCGCCAGTAATGCCGAAAAAGTCATTGTTATCTGTTCAGGTAAATTCACTCAACAAGCTTGTGACTTCGCGAAGGGCAAACCGATTCAATTATTAAGTGGTGTAGAACTCTTGTCACTTATTCAAAAAGTGCAGGCTGCGCCAACTGCTACAACGATAGATGCAACAGAGAAAGTGGAGAAGATAGAGACAGCCGAGACACTTGAAATTAAGGAGGCGTTCAAACAAGCACAGTGCCCAAAATGCGGAAACACGCTCGTCGAGCGTATAGCGAAACGTGGCCTAAATGCAGGAAATAAGTTTTTAGGATGCTCTAATTTTCCAAAGTGTAGATATACGGAGTAAAGGTAATGAACCGGTGACCTTTACCTTCGGAGGGCAAGTCTATCAATCTACGTTTAAGTGATTACCATCAATCAACCCATGAAAAACCTCAATCGCATTACCAACGCTTTCATAATTGTCAAAATAAAGCTGGCTTTATTTTGAAGGTTGGCAAGAAAAGGCTAACGCTTTTAAACAGATTTAAGTACTTAAATTATTTAATGACAGCTTAGAAACTAACGAAATCAAGCTATCAATTTTTTCATGTAATGAAGCAATTTCTTTTTTCATATCGCATTCTTCAACTGAAAATTCTTTCCCTGTATTTAGGTCAAACCAGTCATGACTCCCATCGAGTGTTATTACATTAGCGATTTGTCTACTACGAAGATCGCCTTCAGACGTCCTTTCTTTTATAGCTCGTTCAAGGTCACCTTTTGAGCCCGTTGTTCCATGATTAATAAAAACTGTCGTTTTCTTTTCAGCTTCACCTCCATTTTTTAATGAAAATAGAAAGTCCAGTAGATCATTTTCATCTGCATGTGCCGAATAGTATGACGACAAATCGATAACTTCGCATTTAACACTCTCGTCATTGCCATCCAATATCATTTTTCCTCGACTACCAGCGCTCTGGAAACCTGTAATAACTACTGTATTTTTAGGATCGTTACCAAAGTCATCTAGGTAACTCACAATCGGACCTGCTTCACACATGCCTGAGCTTGCCACAATAATGCTTCCTCGCAGGCCCGCTGTTTCTGGTTGTATAATTTTGTTCTTTTTCTTACTCGAGTTTTGTTTAGCATTCGTTCTGTCGATCAAACTAATGAAGCCAACATCGACGTCCTTGCACCTAAACGTAAAGTTATTACTCTCAAAAATTTCTTTAAGGGCTCTTACATCTTGCGCACTGATTCCTTCACTTTTGTAAGGATATTTACCCTTGAGGTTAGATTTGAAAAGTTCTTTTGAATAGGTGCGGTTCGCTTTAATTGCCATCGGGGAATCAATAAAAACAGCAAACTTTTCTTGCTCATAACCTTCTCGTTCCGCTAGATGTTTTTGAATTAAAGATTTATCGATTAGCGAAGATATTACTCGGTATATGTCGTAGATGATTTCTTGAGTTCTATGAATAGAGAAAGCTGGAATGAATAACTTACCACCTTTATCAATTACTTTGGCTACTATCAGGTCTTCAAGAGCAGCTAGCCTATTTTCATCTGACTTAAATACTTTATCTCTCTTTCTGCCACCATAAGTAGACTCTGTAACTATATAGTCAGTATTGGCGAAGGGAATTTGATTCGCTTTAAGTAAAGGAAGATATTCACGCCCTGAGAAATTACACCCTACATCACCGCTAAACAAGATTGTTTTCCCCTCCCGTTTGCTGTCCTCTTCGAAAGCCCAATTGATACAAATACTACTTGCCCCCAAAATATGGCTGCCTCTGAGAAACGAGGCCCTTAAGTTGGGTCCTAGCCCGAAGAGTTTCCCCCAGCCAGAGTTTGGTTTACTATCTATATGCTCAAACTCGACACTCTTTACATCAGATATATCGTAAAAATCAGATATTTTTGCACAATCAAACATCGCTATGTTCGCAAGTTCCGCTGTAGCTTTAGTACAATAAACCTTTCCACTAAAACCATGTTTGTAGAGCTTAGGTATTAAACCACAGTGATCTAGGTGAGCGTGAGTTAGCAACACAAAATTTATGTTTTTTGCATCAAATGGAAAATTCTGTTTATTAGTCCAGTCTGCGTTGCCTTCTCCTATATGTAAGCCACAGTCAACCAGAAATGATATGTCATGTTGCGGATGTTTCAATAGAGAACAAGAACCACTAACTCCTTTAGTCGCGCCAATAAATTTAATTTCCATAAAATTCCCTTTTTATTAGTATTCTGTGTAGATGTTAACAGTTTTCAATTAGATATTAATACTTGAATCATGTGATTAGCTTCGAATAAATTACTAACTATCTTTAAGAGCGAGCGGTAAAGATCTTACATATATACCGTTGTTCGTTATTAAATCTACAGCCTAGAAGGTTTGCTGTATGGGTCGCTCTAATGCGACCTTTCGGTTCGCGGGTTATAGGCACCTCTTTTTCGCTTTCCTCTTTAATATCCCAAGTGCCTTCTCCGCTCCATGAGTCATCGTCTATAAGGGCGTTAATAATAGCTCGATAAACCAAGTTAGCTCCCCAATTACCTTTTTTTTCTGTAAAACCGATTATTGTTTGATGGTACGTATTTTCGGTACTTGCTTGCAATTAAAAGCTAGCAATATGTAATGGGGTGGCTAAACTCTTTTAGCCCTTGGGGTGATGGGTTACTGTACTGTGTGAATATAACGCTATTAGCATATTTAGAAGAAATACCCCTTTTCTCCCCTTAAGTCGTAACAACCCACAAGCCCTTACCCCAACAACGCTAACCATCGGTAAACCCAACACAATCCAACGAGGCTCTCATCAAAAAAGGTCTATCACTTCTATTATTGCTAACCGCCCTAGTACTCGCTGGCGCTGTGTGGTTTTTTCAAACCCAGCACAGCGAACCTAAGCCTAGTTATACCGAACCATGGCGAAGGGCAGTGTGGAACAACGCAGTTTGCCGCTTTTTTTCGGTAAGCAGCGATAAGCGAGATGTGGCATTACTGAACGAGGGGCTAATGAAGGCTTTAGGGAATGAAGAGGCTGGCACTGTAGTTGAAAGCTGCGCTGCTCTGGGGAGTTTGCCTGCTAATTTATCTGCTCGGGAAGTGCGTTTATTTGAAGCGCTAAAAGCAGTCGCCGTATTCCCTACCAAGCCGTTAAGCAATGTCGAAGCTGACGCAGATGTTGCTGTTGATGGGAATGTCGAGGTGGTAGAGCTTACGTCGTTTATTGAACAGTATGGCCCACTTACCACGGCAGATATGCGCATTTATGAGGTAGATGTAGCCAACAAGCTTTTCGCTTACGAACTGCGCTTTAAGGATGCTCGGGCATACGTAATGTATAACTTCTCGTTTGATACCCACCCGTTGCCCTTGCCCCTTGGCTTTATGGCGTCAACCAAAGTTACGCTGTATAGAACCGACAACCCAACATTCGAACGCTTTGTCACTAGCGGCCCGTTAAGTATTACCTATCACTCTGCTGTTGTTGTTATTGTCGACTGAGTTAAACCATCTACCTTATATAGTCTGATATACTGATGAGCACGAAGTGTAATTGCTTAAGTGTTACTAATTCGTTGGAGCAGGTATGTGGTGTAAAGCAACAATGTTTTTCTTTTTAGCTGTAGTGAGCTTTGGGCTGGCTAGTGAAACACGCATAAATGCTGAGCCTGCGCATCAAACTGAATCGAACAAAACGCAGTGGCCCAAAACCCAACCCGTTTTACGATTTGCGATAAATCATTTCCCCCCCTATTCCATATTGTCAGAAGGCAAGCCACCAACGGGTATAAACGTTAATGCCATGACGCTGATTGCCGAGCGGCTGAATATGCGTTTGAAATTTGTAGAATGCCCATTTGCCCGCTGCATTGTGTTGCTTGAAAAGGGGTTGGTAGATGTATTCATTGGGTTAACCTATAGCGACGCAAGAGCAGAGTTTTTGCACTTTATTGAACCCTCTGTGGCAGATGGCAGCGTTCAAACCTTTTACGCTAGAAAAGGGTCAGAAACTTCTATTGATTCATTTGCCGATCTGAACGGGAAAATTATTGGTCTTACCCGCTTTAGTTTGTACTTTCCAGAATTTGATGATGCCACCAGTTTTACAAAAGTGCCTGCTAACTCTCACTTGCAGCTTATCAATTTGTTACGCAATGAACGTATAGATGCTTTTATTGGCTCTGAACAACGGCTTAACTATTTGCTGCAAGCACAAGGCTTAACAGACACAATTTTACAGCAAAACTACACAGTAAGAGACGATAGAAAGGTATATCTCGCACTGTCTAAGCGCTCTGAACACTCAGGGTTGGAAGAATCATTCAGTAAAGCCTTGCGCTTACTTAAAAGCAAAGGCGTTTTTGATACGCCTTTTGATGTACACCATATCGAATAAACGCAGGGGCTGTTTCACTAGCCTCCTCTTCGCTCTACATTTTACTCTGCAATTTCAATACTATTTTTCAATTTGAATAGTAAGCTCTGGCATTGCCTGTCCCACCTTTACTTCAATGGATTAACGCACCTCGAAAGCGCTATTTGTGAAAATTAGCCACGCCAGCCCTCTATACCTCAAAAGGTATAAATTGACATATATACCATCAAGGGTATATTTAATCTTGTATACCTTTTAGGGTATCGCGATTTCATATTCCCTCGAAAGTGATGCCGAAGGTGATAATAGCGGAGAAACATGGTGAAGCTAAATAATTCGAAAGAACTAGCAGATTACTTAAAGCTGCAAAGAAATACGCTAAATCGAACGCAAACCGATGTGGCGGAGCATATTGGATTAAAGCAAAAAACCATCTCTGCTATTGAGAATTCTGCAGGAACCTCTCGAATTGACACCCTATTTAAAATTGCCCACGAGCTAGAGCTCACTATTGAGCTTAAGCCAAGAAATGTAAGTGAAAACGACCATAAGACAAAGGGTGGCTGGGATCAGGAATGGTAATATGGAATTGTTAGTAAGCCTTAATGGCACTGCAGTAGGTACGCTGTCAAAAGATAAAAATGGTGGCCTACATTTTTCTTATGCAGAGGCGTGGATGCACCGCCCAGGCACACGTCCTATATCGTTATCATTACCCATTACAAAGCAAAAATATTCTGGCGACGTAGTGTATAACTTTTTTGACAATTTACTTCCCGACAACCCAAACATTCGAAATAAGATACAAGCTAGGTTCAATGTGGGCTCTGGGCATGCTTTCGACCTTTTGGCCGCTATAGGTAAAGATTGTGTGGGCGCTATTCAACTATCTTCACAGCAACCAAAAGCGGTTAACCAACTCAACTATAACGTGTTGTCTACTCAAGATATTGAAAGGTTATTGCAAGGCTACAAACATTCACCGCTTGGAATGGAAATTGATGAAGACTTTCGCATTTCCATTGCTGGCACTCAGGAGAAAACCGCTCTACTTAAAGTAGGTCATCAGTGGGCTAAGCCCACTGGATCAACACCTACAAGTCATATAATGAAGTTACCAATGGGTGAATTACCTCAGGTAGGCATCGATCTAACTGATAGCTGTGAAAACGAGTTTATTTGCCTAGAGCTTGCAAGGGCCTTCGGGTTTAGCGTGGCTAATTCAGAAGTGCTCTACTTTAACAAACAGAAGGTTTTAAGTGTTGAACGCTTCGATCGTAAATACGCCTCTGATAACTCATGGCTTATGCGTCTGCCTCAAGAGGATTTTTGCCAGGCTATGGGGCTCTCATCTGCTCAAAAGTACCAGTCGGATGGCGGCCCAGGGATATCTGATTGTTTAAATTTGCTGAGAGCATCTTCAAACGTGAAAGACAGATCTACCTTTTTTAAAACTCAGATTTTCTTTTGGTTAATCGCAGCCATCGACGGCCATAGCAAAAATTTTAGCGTATTTTTAGAGCCTGGAAACTCATACAAAATGACACCTCTTTATGATGTGCTTTCCGCCTTTCCAGTAATGTCTAAACGAGCGCTACAACCCCAGAAAATAAAAATGGCGATGTCGTTAAAAGGAAGAAATACCCACTGGAAGTGGAACGACATTCAGCCTCGTCATTTTATATCAACTGCTAGAAGCATTTCTTATCCCGCAGATAAAGCTGCGGCACACTATGAATATTTTATCGATAATGTTGAAACCGTTATTGCTATCGTAGAAGACAAAATTCCCGACAGTTTTCCAGCCTATGTGGCAGACGCCATATTTTCCGGATTAAGAAAGCAAGCAGCTAAAAAATTACTATAAATAACGAGGCTGCTTAACTCACCTGTTGCTCTTCACTCTACATTTTACTCTGCAATTTCAATACTATTCTTCAATTTGAATAGTAAAATCGGGCATCGCCTGAATCACTTTCTTTACTGTGCAGCTGTTGGCAGACGCTAAAAGTGGCTTTTTATATTTCTCAGGGAAATCGTCAGGCAAGGTTACTTTAATAGCAAATGTCTTTTTAAATTTATCTTCTGCACTGCTGCTATGGTCTTGGCTAATACTAATTCCGTCTGTGCTGATGTCTCTTGCGTCACAAAATTTGCGGATAAAAAACGCTGCACATAACGGCATGCTAGCTAAGAAGTAATCGAACGGCTCAGGGTGAGATTCATCGCCTCCGGCTGATACGCTTTGGTCACTGATTATTTGATGCTTGCCAAAACTGGCCTGTAGTTTTTGCCCTTCTAAAAGTGCGATATCTATTTTCATAACGGAAACCTTATATTCAATTAACTTAATGAACGTTTTGCTTATCCTGAAAGGAGTCGTAAGCGGCGTCAAGTTTAATAGCTGAATTTCTTTGGCATGCATTACACTATTTACAAGTACTGTGCAGGTAATTGGCGAGAGACTTCTCAAATAGCACTTATATAATTAGTGGTGTTTCAATGTTATCAATTAACCCGCTGCATTATCCACCTTCGTTTCACTACCAAAATACAGCTTTACGAGCTTACGCTTACCTCTACTAATAGGCAGCTTTGCGCCATTAGACATTTCGCACCACGCATCGCTGCTTGAAATGTGCATTCTATCAACGTGGTTTTTGTGCACCCAATGAGAACGATGAATTAATACACCTTCATCGTCGAGTGCCTCCGCTATTAGATTTAGTGCACCAAGAATGAGTGTATTCCCTTTTGTGGTTTTCACGTTTACATAATGAAGTTCGGAGCTTATAGAAATGATATCTCGGCCAAGCACTTTCGGAAGCCTTTCGTAAAATTCAGCCTTTAGCTTTTCTCGTTTTTCTAGCTCTAGCTCTTTTTCTGTTCTACGCTTCTTCTTCGGTGGATGCGGGCTATTTTTCTCCGTAGGCAGCTTATAGGTAACGTTGAGAAGTAATGGAATGTTTATTAAAAACCATAACGTGATGATGCCCGGAGTCACTTCAAGAAATTCTGATACTACCCGAAAGAACGGACCTTTCTGATCGAGCATATCAACCCAACTGTCCGGCTCATCTTCTAAGCCGGGAAACCAATAATCGATAGAAGCAAAAATAGGGGAAACCAACACGGCCCCTAAAAGCCCAGATATAAGTAGTAATAAGTACAAGGGAAATTGCTTTGGTGGCATTTTAGTAGTGATGTAGCTAGCAAACATTAACCCAAGTAAAGCAGCCGAAATTTGCAGAAACCAGAATAGTAGCCGTTGGAAAAAGTTTAGTCCGTAAGAAGATTCTGGTTCCATTAACGTAAACAACAGGGTGAGACCAAATGCTGTAAGGGCAAAACCACTTTTTAACGGTGCCCTGCCTAAAACTGTATCGCTAACTAACACTTACTCTGCTCCTAGGTTCGTATCACATGTATTTATACAGTGAACACACAACGAAATACCCTATTTTTGTATTAGCGGTTAGTTTTTTTCACGAGCTGCTAGTGGATATAGTCGAATAATCATTGGCCATTCATACATAAAATCAACAGCTTCTACATTTTCAATATGCACCGCTGAACGGTCGTCTATACTCATGCCCATGTTAAACCAAATATCTGCGTTACTAGCGCAACGTGTTATTTAGCTTATCAGTTGATTCAACAACACTAATTAACCATGGTGCGAAACTCAATAGCAAACTCGGCTGTTTGACGTGTCACGCAACTAAGAACTTATAATTAAAAATAACGATGTGGAGTTACTGAACATGAAAAAGGCTATCTCATTAATTGCCTGTATTTATTGCCTTACTATTCAATTGGCGTGGGCACAGGAAAGTACTGAAGCATTGGTGCCTTTACCTTCCCTTGACGACTTTACCAAGGGGGAAGACGGTTGGAGTTTTGGCCTCGGCTTAGGTATTGAATACGAAACCGCCTACGAAGGCTCGGATGAATTCGGATTAGAACTTCAACCAGCGGGGGCAGTACAGTGGCGCAGCGGTGATAACATTTTTTACTTTGCTGGAGAAGCCGTTGGTTGGCGAGGGCTGCGAAATGACAAATGGTTGTTAGAAGCTTTATTAGGGTTTGAAGAGGGTCGAGAAGAAGGTGACTCTGACGATGGCAATCTCGATGGCTTAGGTGAACAAGATGAAGGGTTTGAATTGGTGCTTCAAGCACGACGGGCATTTACTGCCGATTGGCGCTATTGGCTGGTTAGCCGAGTAGTAACTGGCGGCGATGGCAACCTAGGCCTATTTGGCGTAGGCCGCCGATTTGGCGATCAAACCGATGGTACGGGCCATGAGGTGAACTTGGTAGCAGTGTTCCACGATAGTGAATACGCCAATAGAGGCTTTGGTATAAATGCTGAACAGGCCGAGGCGTCTGGATTGGCTGCAACTAACTTGAGCGGCGGCCTTCGTTCAGTTGGCCTTGACTATACGTTCCGACACTATATCAGTGACAGTTGGCAGGTGTATGGCGAAGCGCTTTTTGAGTACTACAGCAGTGAGGTAAGAGATAGCCCAATCGCGCGCAGCAATTATGAAACGGAAGTGGGCGTGGGCTTGATTTATATTTTCTAATTGAAATATCACTTTATTAATTCACCATTGCTAGTGAATATTTATGATGAAGTTAATCTCTCACTTTAAATCACCACTAACGGTTAATAAACTTGTTATTCATTAATATCAATCTATAATCACTAATACTGAAGAATATTAACGTCAGCATTGGTGTATATTAGATGGCAAAGAAAGTGACTTCCTCAAAAATGCCTCAGGCACAGTTTATAAATGATGCGCATGTGCTGGGGCAACTCATTAAAGCAAAGCGCACGGCGATGGGTATGAAACTCGCTGATTGCGCCGCACTATGTAATGTGGGTATCAATACCTTATCTCGAATTGAAAATGGCAATAACAATTGCACTCTAGCTGCCACATTTGCGGTGCTAAATGGAATAGGTATCAAGCTTACCTCACCGTCGCTTACTCCTGATTCGATTGAAAAGCGAAGCCACTCAAATGTAAGTAATGACGAGTGGGTATAACAGCCATGCAAGCAGATAATATCAATCAGCCCTCAGCATACGCTTTGCTCATCTTTTTAGCAGAACAAAGAATTGGCACGTTAGCTTTGGATAAAAGCACCAACCTGCTCAAACTAGAATATGAGTCGGGTTGGCAGGAAACGGGCTACCCACTCTCTCCGGCGCTAACACTAGACAACGCTCACTCCCGTGAAGTTGCCTACAACTATATCGACAACGCTTTACCAGAAGGGGAAGCGCGAAAGCTCTTAGCTGATCATCTTGGAGTCTCAGAAAGACATGTCTATTCCCAAGTCAGAGCCATTGGCAATGATCTGGCGGGGGCCGTTACATTTAAGGCGAGTGAAGATAAGTCAGAGTTTTCATCAGAGGCAAATGAGCCACAATTTAGAGTGGTCGAAGCTGACGAGCTAACTAAGCGGCTTGCCAGTAAGGAAGACATAGGCCTGTTGACGTGGGACGACAAACCAAGGCTGAGTGTGGCGGGAATACAAGACAAGCTCAATGTACTCATCAACGAGGAAGGGCAAATCGGGTTTGGTGATGGGACGTTATGCTCAACACATATTCTCAAGTTTGAGAAGCACAATTGTCCCAATCTCGTACTCAATGAATACTTCTGTATGAAGCTGTCAAAGGCAGTGGAACTGCCTACCGCTGAAGTAGCGTTCACGCGATTTGAGCAATATCCAGCATTGATTGTGAAGCGCTTCGACCGTAAGTATGCACCTGAACAGCTTAAGGTTTTTCGCAGACATGTGATTGATGGCTGCCAAGCACTTAACCTGCCAAGGGATTACAAATACGAGCGAAACTTAGGGGATGGCAGAGACGTACAACATATTCGGGACGGCGCAAGCTTACCTCAACTCTTTGAACTGGCAAAAACTATGGCTTCTCCTGTTGAAAGTCTTCAATGGCTTATCAACTGGCAGCTATTTAACTTGATGATCAGCAACTACGACAGTCATGGAAAAAACGTCTCGCTGTTTTTTGATAAACGCAATAATCGATTCACGCCAGCCTATGATTTAGTGAATGTTGCCATGTTTGAGCAATTTAAGCATGTACTGGCTATGGCGATGGGCGATGAGTTTGACCCCAAAAGTATAAATGCCTACCAAATGGCTGATTTCGCTGAAACCTGCGGGTTAAATAAAAAGCTCTTGTCTCGCCAGTTATGTAATTTGGCAGATAAGGTCATAGCCATGCTGACGCAGCAATCATTTATCGAAAAAATAACTCAAGAACCGCATTTTACCGAAGAAGACCGACATTACATGGCTGAGGTGCAAGCGCATATTTTGGCACGAACACAACACCTAAGATCGCAAGCGCCAGCTATACCGAATATAGAAGTATGAGGGTATATTCTCTTTAGCCGATATTTGACCTGTTAACCTAGCGATAATCGATTGCGCTCGTGAAACGTCAATAACACTAAACGAGCAATGTATTTCAGGCGCCGTTATTTAACAGCGCCTTCTTAGTATGCCCATCACATGCCTTTTAGACTATGCAGCCTGAGATTTTCTGGCGCGGTTGGTTAGTCTTACCAGTTCCATGCGCACGTCTTCATGCTTGATGCACACGTTTTCAAAGGGCACATAGTAGTTTTTATCTTTCGAGCGAATGTAAAATCCGTCGGTGACTACGCCTGTCATGGTAGGCGCGTCGTCTTGCACACTGTGATGATGAGCTAATATAAGCGCCATAGCGTCTTGGTGGTCTTCGTTCATGTGCGCAATCATGCCGGTTTCTGCCTCAAAATCCCAAGGGCTAGCCGGTGCACTCCATTCTTCTTGCTCTAACCAGAAGATTTTACCAAACCCGCCAATATAGCGTACGCGCACTATGTCCATTTGCCATATTTTAAAATCGTGGGCTTGTTTGTAGGTTTCGGCCTCTGGAAAGCGCAGTACGTACTGCTCTAAAATTTGCTCAGCTTTGTCGCCTTTTATTGGTTTAGCATCACCAACCACGGTAACTCGGCCGTGGGCATTTTGATCGCCCTCTTCTGCCTGATGAAAAACCGTTAGGCTCATGCGGCTGTCTTTTTCTAAGTTTTTAGCGTGCTGCGCAATATCACTGATGTAAAAATACAGCTTGCCTTCGCTACAGCTAATAAAGGGCGACACCGACCCAAACGGGTAGCCGCGTAAATTATACGAAATAGTAGAAATAACGCCCGTTTCACACGCGCGCAGTAATGCTTTTGCGTCAGTTAATGCCTGCGTTCTCATTAAGGAGCTCCTTGGGTTCTGAAAATATCATTGGAATATGTAGGTCTGGATGAGGCTGTACGTGCATTTGCGTGTCATATACAGGCTCTAAAAATTCAGGGGTTAGTACGGTGTCTTTAGCGCCAAATTTAATGAGTTCGCCACCGCTTAATAACATAACATCGTCGGCGTAAAGCGATGCTAAATTTAAATCGTGTATTGCCACAATAGCCGTATTGCCCTTGGCAGTGAATTTGCGTACTAGCTGCATAAGATGGTGCTGAAAGTGTAAATCTAGTGCTGAAGTAGGTTCATCTAATAATAGTAGTTTGCTGTGCTTTTGCGTGGTAAACGCGTCGAGTTGCGCAAAGCTTCTGGCTATATTCACCCGCTGTAACTCACCGCCAGATAGCTGCCCCGTGTGCCGGTTAACGAGTTTATGTAAGTTTAAGTGGTCTATAAATTCAGCAACGCGCTGCCGCTTTTGCTGCTCTGACTCAGCGATGGGAAAACGCCCCATGGCAATGAGCTCGGGCACACCTAGTTGAAAGTTAAGCGCGTTTTGCTGGGTCATTACTGCGCGCAAAGGGGCTAATTCAGCTTCACTCCATTGCCTAATGCAGCGCCCTTTTAAACTTAGCTGCCCTTGAAAGTGCAGGTTACCGGCAATGGTGTGAATAAGTGTAGACTTACCCGCCCCATTTTCGCCCACCAGCACAATGAGCTTACCTTCGGGTACTTGGCATGTGATGTTGTTAAGTACGTTTCGCTTACCGCGCTTAACGGTTACGTTGTTCAGTGAAAGTAGGTTGGTCATGTTAGCGGCTCTCTTTTAACCATGTGGCATTAGCTGGCGTCGCAGCATCCAGATGAAAACGGGTGCGCCAATAATGGCGGTAACAATGCCAATAGGTAACTCGGCAGGCACAACGGCCACTCTGGCAATCCAGTCTGATGCCAGTAGCACCAAGGCACCTAATAACATGCTGACTGGCATCATGTATTTGAGGTTAGCGCCTACCAAAATACGAGACAGGTGGGGAATAACTAAGCCTAAAAAGCCGACTAATCCAGTAAGTGCAACCGCAGCACCTACGCCTATTGCCACAAAAATCACAATCTGATTTTTTATGCTTTTTATATTTACTCCCATGTATTTGGCTTCTGACTCGCCCAATAGCAGCAAACTCATTTGCTGCCGCTTGCTCCATAAACCCATTAAGCTAAGCAGCAGCAATGGCAATGCTTGAGTAAGTGAAGACCAATTGGCACCCGCCAACGAGCCCATGGTCCAATAATTAATTAAGCGTAGCGAGCTGTCGTCGGCATAAAAGCTGAGTAACCCAATAAGGGCAAACCCTAGCGCGTTCATTGCCACGCCTACTAAAATGAGTGAGGTCACTTGCACGCCCTGCTCGCTTTGTGCAAATTGATACACCAACAGCGTGGCCAGCAGTGCCCCAACAAAGGCGGCGTAAGGCAGCATTAACTCGGCTTTTATGCCAAAGGTTGCCTGCAATACAGGCCCAAGCGCAATCATGCCTACGGCCATTACCGCAGCGCCTGAACTAACTCCTATTACGGATGGGTCTGCCAGTGGGTTTCTGCATAGTGCCTGCGTGGCAGCCCCAGTTTGCGCCAATACTGCGCCTATCAGTAACCCAAGACATAAACGCGGCAAGCGAATTTCGCTAATAATGTTGAGCTGCAGGGTGCTTATTGAATGCCATGTGTCGGGTAAAAACCATGCAACAGATAAGCGTATATCCCAGCCTGCAGGGCCAAAGCTTAACGACACCACGCTTGCCACTATTAACATGGCGAGTAGCCATGAAAGGCAAAACCACACTTTCTTTTGCTGGCTATCAAACCAGCTTTTATGTGATGTCGGCAACGGTGACTGCTGTAAAAAAGTAGCGCTACTCATCGCTCTTACCATTAGCAGTATGATTAAAGGCGCTTTGCTCATTAACTGTTTGCCCATTCGCGCTTTTTTCGCGCCATTTTTTCACCAAGGCAATGGCCTGAGCAAGTCGAGGGGTCATACCTAGCGATTGAAGTGAGTCCATGACTAACAAGCGACACTCTTGCGCTGCTTTAAGTAAGCGTAAGTTAGAGCTTTGGCAAAACTTGTCTTTACCACCGGCGCTCATTACCACGTGATTCGGTGCCACTAAAAAGTCGGGCTGCTGCAAGGCTAATGCTTCGCTATTTATGCCTTTAAACCCTTTATGCTGCGCTGCCACATTCTCGATACCCGCATAATTAAATATTAACTGCGGCACCGTTTCTTTACCTGCCGCAATTAACCCGCGATCAGAGGCTGAGAGTAAAAATATCGCTTTGGCAGTGCTGTTTGTTGCTTTACTTGGCAGAGAAGCGTTGAATTGCGCAATAAGCTGCTGCGCTTGCGCTGTTTTGCCTAGGTCTGCGCCAAGCTGTTGAATTAGCGCAACGAGGCCTTTGGGGCTGGTAGGCTTATCGTAAACCACAACGTCTACGCCTGTACTTTTTATTTGTTGTATAACCTCATTACGGCCCACGCCTTCAATGGCCAATATTTTATCAGGGGCAAAAGACAATACGCCTTCGGCGGCTAGGTCGCGGTAGTAGCCCACCATGGGCAGCTGATTAACTTCCTGTGGATATTGGCTTGACTGATCTACGGCAATCACACTATCTCCAGCATCAAGGGCAAACACAATTTCGGTAATGGTGCCGCCAGCCGTAATAAGCTTTTGCGAGGTGTTTTCTTTAGCATGCGCGTTGTTGTGACTTAATAAACCAAAAGCGAACAATAGGCTCACTACTGATACTGAGAATGCGATTGATAAAAGCGGTTGGGTTTTCATAGCAATCTGTTCCTAATAAAGGGTATTAATTTGCGAGAGTTTGCCAATGCCTGGCAGTGTGCCCCGCACCAAAACTTAAAATGCGTACGTGGCATTAATGGCGGCATTGATGCCAGGCTGTGTAAGAAAGTTAAGGTTATTCGCTTCGCCAACTTCTAGCCCGCGCACCTCAGTGCCGCTCCAACTTTTTCGATCGAAAAGGTTGAATACACCAACATTAATGGCAAGGTCTTCGTTTACGTTGTAGTTAGCCAGCAGGTCGAACTGCGCATACCCGGGGGCTTCAAATAGTCGTGGCTCGGCAGGGTCTTGTGGTTGAATTTGTGAGTCAAAGCGCTGCACAAACGTACCGATAAACTCAACAGACCAAACATCATTCCTGTCGGTATAACCAATGCCTGCAACGGCTTGTGGCGGTAAAATAGATTCTATGTCTTGACCTGTAGCTTTATCTTCGCTGTCTAACCACGTAAGTGCACCACGCAACTCCCAACCCGTTAAGCCAGAAGCAGACTCACCTAAAAACCATGTGAACTGTGCGTCTATTCCTTCAATAACCACAGATTCGCGATTGGTTGCCTGAAACTCAATGAGCTGCGTGGCGGGGTTAAAGCCTACCGTAGATCTCGATTCAATAAAGTTGTCGTAGTTATTGTGGTAGGCGCTTACGCTCCACTTCACCGCGTCTAATGTTTGTCTTATGCCTACCTCCCAGCTTTCTACACTTTCAGGTTTTAAGTCGGGGTTAGGAAGTGAGGTATAACCGCCGGCAAAGTTAGTAAAGCCCACGTTTAAGTCGTCGAAAGGAGGAATGCGAAAACCTTCAGCGTATTGCAGCCAAACGTTGGTGTTTTCGCTTAGGTCGTACACTGCACCTAACTTAAATGATACTTGCGAATCGTCGAAGGGCACTGCAACAACGCCGGGGTTAGCATTGGTAAAAATGTCATCAGGGTAAGGCACTAATGTAAATTCGTCGTAGCGCACGCCTGGGCTTAAGGTTAAATCGCCATTGAGCAGGGTTATTTCGTCTTGAATGAAAAACGACAGTTCTCTGGCTTCAGAAATAGGAAAGTCTCGTGCGGGAAACACAGAAAATTCCGGCACTACAGTACCCATTGCGGCGACAAATGTACTGCCCTCTCGTAACGATTCACTGTCGGTGTACTGCAGTTCGCTGCCGTAAATAAGGTAATGCTTTGAATCACCTACGCTAAATTGTTTGTCTAACTGTAAAATTACACCTTCTACTGTTTGGTTGAATTCGCTATCACGGGTTCGGCCCAGTTGTACCGGAGTTGGATCTTGCCTTGATACTGCGCCAAAGCGCCCTTCACGAGTTGCTTGGCTATTTTGGGTTTCTTGCCAGTAAACGCGGGTAAGCATTTTGTCGAACATGGCGGTACTGTCGCTGTAGGTATGGTTAATTTGAAAACGCGTTCTGTCACGTTCATCAATACCTTGGCTTTCAGTAATGCGCACACCACGTACGAAGGTATTTACCTGAGATAAAACGTTGGTATGAGTTTCGCCTTCTAAGTAGTCGGCGAGAAACTCTAGTCTGTGCGCATCGCTAGGTTTATAAATAAGTTTAAATTGGGCGCTGTCGGTATTATTGCTTTGTGGGTTTGCGGCATCGCGCTCTAACCCTGTGCCGTTGCCGCCAAAGAAGTTTTCAGTTTCAGCACCATCTCGTGTGGTCGCGTTTAATAGCCATTCCCAGTCGCCATTTCTTCCAAATAGCTGCGCGTTGGCCATACGCTCATTGGCTACCGACGCATAGCCTACTTTTACACGGCCGCCCATGCTGTCATCGTTTTGTAGCAGCTGGCTTGGATCTTTACTAATAAACGACACTACGCCGCCTATCGCATCGCTTCCGTAAAGGGTAGACGCTGGGCCGCGAATAATTTCGACTCGGTCTATCATATCTACGTCGATGAAGTCGCGGCGCGCTGAAAGCCCAGGCCCAAAACTAAATTCATCCGCTATAGGCGCGCCATCAAGCAACATGAGAACGCGGTCGGCATTTATACCTCGAATATTAAAGCCCGATAGGCCAAATCGGCCGCCCCCTTCAACCACTACACCAGGCTCAAATCGCACTAGGTCACGAATATCAGTGGCCACCATCTTATCCATTTGTTCGGTGTCGATAACGGTTACACTTGAGGCAATTTCATCTATATCTGAATTAAATCGGGAGGACGTAACGGTAATTTGTTCGAAATCGGCCTCTTCTAGCGCATCGGCAAAAGAAAATGTACTGAAACCAGAAACGAGCAAAGCAAGTGCAACCTTTGAAAACTTCATGTGTATAAAACCCTACTATTAATGCGGATGTTAATGAGAATAGTTGTTATTTAGATTAAGTTATCACGAAGTTTTTACGGAAACAAATTTATTAATGGGTATTTTTAGTTGCCTAAATACCAGCGTCTAAAGGAGAAATAGGCAGTAAATAGAAAGGAGTATGGAAGTTTAAATACGGCTGATCAGTAGATTTTATAAGGGGAACAAGGCTAAAAAGGCAATGAGAGATCTTTGCATCAACCCACTGAAAAATAGGGCTATTGGTAAATAAAATTTAATATGGTGGCTATGTTGGTATCAAAAAGTAGGTTTACTCTGACTATGGACGTTGATACTTGGATTCAAACAGTAAGCGAAATCGACAACGTCAGTTTTGTTCCCGTAGATAACAAAGTTACCATCGAGTTAACCCGACTGCCTGATGGATTTCATAAAGATCTCGCCGACAGAATGATTGTGGCACTAGCAAGAACCTTGTCAGCACCTTTGATTGCGGTGGACGAAAAAATGTTGAATTATCCACATGTAAAGACAATTTTTTAGTCTCTGCGCCTTTCTTTTACTCTCAACAAATAAAACGTATCCAGCGCCTCTTTTACGGTAAGGTTTTCATCGGCACGTAGGTATTTTTTTACCTCGCGAATAACCAAGTTTCTGTTTTGATTGTGCTGCGTTGCAAACGCTTCGCAGGGCTTCTCGATGGCATCTAATAGTTTGCGTGCTTCTAGTGAACGATGAAATGCCTCTATGGCTTTATCGAAATTCTCACCGTTCTCGAAGTACAGTTCGCTTAAACGGCTTTTTTTAATTTGATAGGTATGGCTTGCGTATTCCAGTGCCAATTTGAGGTTTTCAAAGGTTTCGTTGAATACCTTATAGGGCTTATTTGGCGCTTTGCCCACTCTGGTAATGCTGCCGTTTATTTCATAATCGAAGCCATTAAAACGAAGTCGAGATACGGTTTCTTTGCCTAAATTTATGCCCGCTTGTAAGCTTATTTGAAAGGCCGTGTCCATGTCTTCCAATTCCTCTGGGCTCCACATGGTGTAAACTCTTACCGCCTTTTCGTACTTTTTAGCCAATAGGTTTTTAAGCACATCGACACGCTCGCCTAACATACCGGTATTATGCTTTTTCATTAAGTCGACGCATTCATTGCATGAGGGTACAGCAATAAATTCGGCTTCTCTGCTGCCATCGCGCCATTCGTGTATAAACGAGATAGGCGGAATGTAATCAGATTTTGAGGCCTCACAGCCACAGTAAAAGCACTTATTGAAGTCGACTGAATGCACCGCCACCAGCACCTCGTAGTACTTTTTATAATCCATTGCGCCCTCGTTTTGGTGTGTTTGCATAAATTGTTATTTTCAACCGATAGCTAGTAGTACAGCGTACTCTTTGCATTTTTATCTGCAACCTAGCGAAGCAATAAATAAAGTATATTCTACATATATATTTAATTTGTCTACTCCTGTACTATTGATTATATTGTGTTTATTAATGCACTGGATCATGCATCTAAGTTCGCATTTATATATGCGAAATAACGCATCTAAATAATTTACTCGGTGCGCAACGAGATGCGCAGACTTATTTTAGATACCGTAAGTAAGGAGAAATAATTGGAAAATTGGACTACAACCCCTTTTGAGCCCTTGAGCGGCTTGGCAGGAGGCATTCTTATTGGGCTATCAGTTGTGCTGCTGTTGTTCACGCTTGGTCGCATTGCCGGTATATCAGGTATTGCTGCAGGCGCTTTAACGCAAAGAGGCTCTGAACAGTATTGGCGGTTCGCATTTTTAGCTGGAATGATTTTGGCTGCCATATTTTATAGCACTTTTATGGGTGGCTTTGAGGTAGAGACTCAGTTGGGCTCTGGCTGGATGATAGTAGCAGGGCTACTGGTAGGCTTTGGTACTCGTCTTGGCTGTGGATGTACGTCTGGCCATGGTGTAGCTGGCCTTTCTCGATTATCACCACGCTCGATAGTCGCCACACTGACGTTTATGGCGGCAGCGGCCGCTACCACAAATATTATTAGACACCTTTAGCACAGCGGAGGAAATAGATTATGAAAGTATTTATCGCTTCGCTATTTAGCGGCCTACTTTTCGGATTTGGACTTGTTATATCGGGAATGAGTAATCCTGCCAGGGTGCTTAATTTTCTTGATTTTAGCGCGAACTGGGATGCTACCTTAGCGTTTGTTATGGGCGGCGCCATTTTAGTAGCGGCACCCGGCATTTTTTGGGTACGCAAAAGAAACAAGCCATTGTTTGCTAACAAATTCGACATTCCTACAAGTAAGACTATAGATAGTAAATTAGTTTTGGGGTCTGCGTGTTTTGGGATTGGCTGGGGAATAAGTGGCTTTTGTCCTGGCCCTGCCGTTGTTGCTGTTGTATCTCTTCAGTCGGATGTGCTTTTATTTATTGGCGCTATGCTTGTTGGCATGCTGGCGCAGCATTGGTTGAAACCAACAGCGTAAGTAAAAACAAAACAGTAAAAAATATCCCTTTGCGATTCATATCTCACTCTTTAAAAAGGTACACACCATGTTAAAAATAAAAAACTTGAGCCTGATGGCTTGTTGTCTCGTCGCCCTTTTTAGTTTTCATTCTGTGGTTCATGCTCAAATGTCTGAGTTCAGAGATGGCACTGTGATTAAAGGCTTTGGAAAAAGCGCCCCCGTGCCCTCTCATGTTTTGCCAGAAAACAGTGCATTTAACATTGCATTTGATGTTGCCAGTACTGGCGGTGCAGGCGTGGTAAATCGCAAGTTTGATAGCTTGGCGCGCTTTATTAACATGCATGCTGCGGCTGGTGTTAAAAAGGAAAATATCCACCTAGCACTTGTTGTTCACGGAAGCGCAATTTTCGATTTATTAAATAATGCGTCTTATCAAGAAAAGTACGACACACCAAACCCTAATGAACCGCTTCTCAAAGCACTTTTAGAAAACAATGTGCGCGTAATTTTATGTGGTCAAAGCGCCGCATCAAAAGCGGTACAAAGCAGCCAACTGGTTGAGGGCGTAGAGATTCAACTATCAGCCATGACTGCCCATGCTTTACTGCAGCAAAATGGCTATACGGTAAACCCGTTCTAAATTCAGAAAAACTGTAGGGTGCCGGGCTAATTATCTGCATTAGCATAATGCTGCTTATGCCAGATGATGAAGAAGTAAGTTTACTGTTAGTTGTAATACGTTAAGAGAATTGTATTGTTATGAATTGCGTTAAAACCTTAATTGGCATTTCCGTTTTACTACTCACTAATGTAGTGCTTGCTAATACAGCAGATATAGAAAGTACTTTGGATGAGACCAAGTTACCTAGCTACCTGAACAGTTTTAGTAAAGGCCTGCCTCATAACGAGTGGGGAGTAGTGGATGAAAAGGCTTACGAGAAGCTATTATTGGCACTCAATGAGGGTAACAGCAACGCTTTTGAAAATGTGCCTATGGGCGTCAAAAACGGGCTTGGGCTTCGTAATCCACTTGCGGCATACGCAAATGTTAACGAGGGTGACAGCCCAGACACTTTCACAATACCGTCAGCTCCCGAGTTTGATAGCGCATGGCAAGCCGCAGAAGCCGTTGAGGTAATGTGGAAAGCATTACTTCGAGATGTACCTTTTGCTGACTACGCCAATAATTCACTAGTTAAAGATGCCACAGAAGACTTACAGCAGCTGTCTGAATTTCGCGGCCCCTTATCAAACAACGCGCATACAAAGGGCAAGGTAAGCTCGCAAACATTGTTCAGGGGGGTAGGCCCTGGCGAAACTGTTGGGCCTTACATTTCACAATTTTTATTGAAGCCTATTCCTTACGGCGCAACTACTATTCCTCAACGCTATAAGGTGCCACAACCTGGTAACGATCACCTAACAAATTACATCGAGTGGCTTCGTATTCAAAACGGCGGCAAGCCTTCTGGTATCACTACAGCATTATATGAAACCGAAAGTCTCTATTTGTACAGCGGTAGAGCGCTGGGCGAATATGTGTTGCATGATTTTGTGAACATGGCCTACCTCAACGCAGCTCTTATTATTGGTTCGTTTGGTGATGACGCATTTGCTAAATCAGACCCCTATAGTAAAACCAAATCTCAAGCGCGTGCGCCGTTGTTTGGTATTAATCATGCCATTGACCTTTTATCTCGTATGTCGATGCCGTCTCAGCAAGTCGCGTGGTATCAGAAGTGGCTGGTACACAGGCGTGCTCGCCCTGAAGTTTTTTTTGGGCATATTCATAATCATTTAACAGAAAAAGACATTGCATACCCGATACATGAAGAAATGCTAAACGCTAAAGCCCTTGAGAAAGCATTCAAAGCAAATGGAACCTATTTGCTACCGCAGGCTTCACCAAAAGGTGCGCCGCTTCACCCTACTTATCCCGCTGCTCATGCCGTTATGGCCGGCGCCGCTGTTACTATGTTAAAAGCGTTTTTCAATGGTGATTTTGTTATTCCCGACCCCGTAATGCCAAGTGCAGATGGAAAGCAGTTACTGTCCTATACCGGAGAGCCGCTTACTTTAGAAAGCGAGCTTAATAAACTCGCCAGTAATATTTCATTAGGTCGTAACTTTGCAGGTGTGCACTACCGCTCTGACGGCGACTTCGGGTTGATACTTGGAGAGGAATACGCCATCAGTGTACTAAAAGAACTCGTTCACAATTATCAAGAAGACTTTAATGGCTTTACGTTCACGCGTTTTAATGGCGCGAAAGTTGACATTAATCAATCTGCTAATTCTTTAAACTAGTGGCCGTGCTAGCTATTAGGTGTGCTGAGCAAGTACATGTCGAAATTCGTTTATAGAAAATGGCTTGTTTAGCACTTCTAGCACGCCCTTGCGTTTAAGATCGCACACTGTGGTATCAGCTAGATATCCCGACGATACCACTACCTTAACATTGGGCTGTATTGCCTGCAGCGCTTTGAAAACCTCGTCCCCCATCATATCTGGCATCATGTAATCCACAATCACTAGCGCAATATCTTGCTGTTGTCGGGTATAAACTGCTAAAGCTTCTTTTCCATTGGCTGCGCAAATAACGTTATAGCCAAGCATATCTAACATGTCTTCGCACACGTCCCGTACCTGCGGTTCGTCGTCTATCAGTAAAATAGCCCCTTTAGGTTTGTCTACTTCAACGTCGGCGCGAACCTCCTTTTCTTCGTCATGCTGCTTTGGCGCCGCAGGCAACATAATAGTAAAAGTAGTACCTTCATTAATGCTACTTGCTACGTTAATTGTTCCCCCGTGCTGCTCAATTGTTCCTTTCACCGACGATAACCCTAATCCTGTGCCTTTCCCCTGTTCTTTGGTGGTGTAAAATGGCTCAAATATTTTAGGTAATTGTTCGGACAATATACCGGTACCGGTATCGGCCAGCGTTATCTGAATAGCTTCGCTGAACGTATCAGGTTTTAACTCTGCGCTTGGTAATCGCTCGGTTTCGATAAAAATATGTCCCCCATTTTGCATGGCGTCTCGAGCGTTGAGAATTAAATTTAGAAGTGCAGTTTTTATCAAGGCTTTATCAGCAATTACGTAGTGTACGGACGATACTAAACTCAGAGAAATTGTAATATTTTTAGCGAGGGTATGACTGACAAACTCCTCCATCTCGCGTATGACTTTGTGCACATCAACAGTGGCTAGCTGCAAGTCACTTTTTCTAGAAAAAGTAAGGAGCTGTTCAACCAGTTTTTTCGATACTGTCGCCGCATTTGAAATGCGCTGGGAATAGCCTGCAATTTCACTGCTGGTATTGCGATTAGAGATTAAATCTGAGTAACCAAGAATAACCGCCAGTTGATTATTAAAATCGTGCGCCACGCCACCAGCAAGCCGACCTATGGCCTCCATTTTTTGCGAATGGCGATATTTATCCTGAAGCATTTTGTAATCGCTGATATCTCGGACAATCGCAACAAACTGCTTTTCACCCGAATGCCCTTCAACCAGCTGTAAAACAATATTAACGTCTATCAGATCGCCGTTTTTATGCTGGTGCACGGTATCGAAGTTTAGTGTGCCGCCGCCGTTTCTAATAAGCGGTAATATTAAGGTACGAAACTCATCCTCACTCAACTCCGGTTTAAGGTCGTATGGATGCATTGTTTTAAGCTCATCAAGGGAATAGCCTACTTGTTTTTCAGCACCCCGATTGATGTAAGTAAAGTTGAGCGAGTCCTGAGTAAAGATAAAAACGCAATCTGTCGTTTTATCAACAATACTTTTAAACTCGCGGAGCTCCGCCTCTAACTCTTTCTCGCTACTGGTACATTTTACAATGACCAGCGCCACAGGCTGGTTATTTAAAGTAGTTACAATAGTAGACAGCTGCACAGGAAACGTAGTGCTGCTTTTGTGTATGAAGCGACTTTCAATATTGCCAGATGATTGAGAGAGGTACTCAAAAGAAGACCGATGTTGTTCCTCGCAATACTGGGGATCGATATTTAATAGTGAAAGCCCTAAGATGTCGACGGCGCTAAAGCCGAGCATCGCCTGAAGCGCCTTATTGCTATGGATAATGCCGCCGTACTGATCGAAAACAATAATCCCGTCAGTCACATTTTTTATCAGGTGTCTTATTGGCTCTGGGAAGTCCGCATCGTTTAACGGTACGTTTTGCTCGCCTGATATGCCACGCTCATACAACATATTTTCACTACCCACAGCGTACAAACGCCCAATGTTAAAAACTAAGTGCTCTTAACCTTCATCAACACGTTTTATCTTGCTGATGCAAAACAAACAATAGCTTTTTGAAAAGAACGATGTCATCCAATAACGTCGGAATCACATAGTTATACTTTAGTTTAGTAAGTAAAGTGCACTACGCAATATTAAAAGATAAAAATCATTATGCTGCACTTGACGTCTTTTTGATTTTATCTTGGGATTTTATCTTGAGTTCTTGTCGCGCCGCATTAGTTATGTCATAACATCGATTGAAGCACTTCGTCTTTCTTTATAAAGTGATGGTTAAGCGCCGCGAGTAAGTGAACACCCACTACGCCTATAAGAGCTAGCGCAAAATATTCATGGGTTACCCGAAAAAGGGCAAACATATTGATATCCGGCGTTAATGCTGCCGGAATAGTCAATATGTTAAATATCACCACAGGTTGCGCTGCGAAATACTGCATAAACACGCCGCTTATTGGCAGTGCAAACATAAGCCCATAGAGAACGTAGTGCGATATGGTAGCGGCAAACCGCTGTATTGTAGGTATCGATGAGGGGAGCGATGGCGCATTGAGTGTCATTTTAAGTACTACTCGAATACAAACCAGCAATAGCGCGAGTGCGCCAAAGCCTTTATGTAAAGCAAGTAAAGTGGGTTGCCACACGGCAAGCGACTCGATCATCACTAAACCCGCCGACACCATACTAATCAGCAGCACCACCATTGACCAGTGCAGTAGACGCAAGGATAGCGGAAATTTTTCTATATTACTTTGCGGTGTCATTAACCTTTCTCCTTGTTAAGCGCACCATTAAACTCTTCTATAGCGCGGCGTTTATACGACTCTGCATAAGCCGCTGAGCGGGCTTTTAAAATAGGATCATCCGATGCTGAAATGCCTTTTGGTAGCACATTAGGATCGAAATTTGTGCCGTGGCATTTTCCTTGTAACTGCTCTTGCCAGCCGTAAATAACGAGTTGCCCTGCGGAAATTGTTGAGCGGGATTCGGGCCATTTAACGGCAGGGTTGTTTGGATCGTCGCTGGCTTCGGCAAACTGAAAGAGCCAATTAAAAGAAATCGGCTTTTCGCTCAACTGTTTTTTCAACATGCTGTGTAGTGCACTGTCACCCATTTCTGGAGGGAACGTTGCTGCGTCAGCAGGGGAAACAGACCAACGCACGGCGTGCTTCTTAGCGTCTTTTTCTAAGTAAAATGCATTGATGCTGTGATAGGTTTCGTCGCTAAAGCTATTTGCTGGCGAATACTGTGCTTTCCAAGCGAGAAAGTCCTCACTTTCTGGATGGGCGTTAAAAAAGGTGGCAATAGCCTCTGGCCCAGATTTTATCGCTAAAAGTTGCGCGTAAAAATCTTGCGGGTTAGTTACAGCCATAACTGGCGGTGTGTTCATTGCTATACGCCACTGGTTACTTGCCGATAGCGCAAAGTTAAGCGCAAGACTTCTCACTGGCGCTTTTAAATCCGCTCCGTGAGGATTGTTTCCAGCTATAGAAAAACGACCAATGAAGGGCGTCTTCCCTGATGCAAATAATGAAGCAATTGTGAATTCAGCTAACTGACCATTTGAGATAAACTCGCCAGTCACACAAATTCCTTTAGCATGTGCCCGTCGATATCCTTTATGTGGCTGGTTGCCCTGTTGCAAATTCACAAAATCTTGAGCCGTCACCGTTTTTGATGAGGTTACCTGCCCTGAGAGAGCAGTTGAGGCATTCAAGACTAGCCCTACCACAATTGAAGCACTAAGGAAGCGTTTTAAAAAGAGGTGCATTTTTTTGCTCTCCTTGCTATCGACACTATTAACAGAATCGATGTGTTTAACGTATTAACTCACTAGACACGACATTTCGAGAAAAAATTTCATTGTTTAATCGTTGGCGTGAAAACTTAGAGTAGGTCAATGAGAACGTATAGGTTTACTATTATGATTTACTTTGCAGCTCGCCACCCTTGATATAAGGTTTTTATTATGTATGCTGCCATTGCGATATAACTGTTGTGCTAGGGCTGATAAATGAAAGATAAGATACTCTCCATTACGCTAATTTGTATTATTGTGCTTAAAATTGCAGATTTAAGTGCAGATGTTTCCGATGACGCGAGCGTTACCCATCTCATTCAAGAATCTATTTTAATTTTGATTTCTTCTGCACTGTTTCTCTTTCTTATATTTGATATTCGCCAACGGTCAAATGACGCAAAAGCATTAAAGGCAGAGCTTGCCGCCTCGTCTGAGAGAGAACAAAAAGTAACCGCCGAACTACAGCAATCGAAAATGCACTTTTTAAAAGCGATTCAAGCGCAATTTGATGTTTGGGGCTTAACACCGAGTGAGAAAGAAGTGGCCATGTTTTTGTTGCGAGGCTTAACGCTGTTAGAAATTGCAGAAATACGGAGTACTTCAGAGAAAACAATACGCCACCATGCTTCAGCTATTTACCGCAAAGCGGATTGCAAAGGCCGGCATGAGCTAGCAGCACTATTTTTTGAAAATTTGATTTAAATCATAACTTTAAATCTTTTATAGGTGGTTTGACCTAGGCTATTAGGTGTTATGTCCGATATCTTTTCTAACTTGTTTACCGTATTGTCATAAGCGTCTGTGAATATGAATGCACCCGAAATATAGTCGGTGTATTTCAACAATGAGAACTTATGACTCACTACTCAACATTCCTCATTTTGTCAGTTCTACTGTTAGCAAGTGGCAACGGTATTGCGAAAACCTTACCAGATATCTATAGCGAAGCTCATGCGCGACTCACCCAACTCTATCAAAATAATCCCGAACACATAGAGCGTGAAGCAAAAGCGGTAAATCATTGGCTACAAGGGCCGGCATCGCTGCAACTTGTTGCACTACCAAGTATTACCAGTAACGGCGAGGACGAATACGAAGTTGGCGTATTTTTGCCCTTTAGGTCTCCTGCAGGCCGCGCTCTTGATAAGCAGCAAACCGAATTGACTCAGCGATTTACTGAGGCACGGGAAAAGCGATTCTCATTATTAGTAAGCGGTCTGCTGAGAGAGGCGCTATGGCGACTAGTGATGGCTCAAACCGAATTTAAAGGATTAGAGAAAAAACAGCAGTGGATTGAATCGTTAGACACCACCATACAAAAGCAGGCGAATAGCGGTGAACTTGACCGCGCTACGCTATTGCGATGGGAGCAAGAAAAACTGTCTCATCAACTCACACTATCGCAAGCGAGAATTACGCTAAGCAATGTACAGCAACGCTATCGAGAAATTACAGGAACCCAAGATCTTCCTAGTTCACCTGAAGAAACGGTAGTCGTGAATATTGATAGCGCAATTCAAACACATCCCGAGCTCTCTGTACTTTTACTCAGTCAACAACAGCTGAACATGAATTACGACTTGGCCGATCAGTCGCTCTCGCCCTGGACACTGGGCATAATTGCCCGCCAGTTAAAAGGGCCCACTGGCAACAATAATTTACTTGGCGTGAGTGTGAATATTCCGCTTAGTGGAAGCGATACCACCTCGGTTAACGACTACGCACTTTGGCAAAACGCTAGCAACGCATTAAACGGAGCACTTGCTACAACTTATGCTCGTATACAGCAACAACGTAGCGAAACCACCGCTAACTTCGAATATGCAAAAGAAGCTGAAAAGGTCTTATCAAAACAAGTAGCGCTGGGTGAAGAGATTGTCACTTTATATTCGAAGCAGGCTAGCAGCTTACCTAAAGTAGTGTGGCTAGAGCAGTTACTTGCACAGCAAGATACAATTTTAACGCTAGAAAAAATGAAAGTACGCCGCGCGGAAGCGGCATCTAAACTCAATCAGGTTGCAGGAGTTGCACTGTGAAGCACGCCCTTTTTCGTCATGTATTGGTTTTATTTTCAATGATGTTTTCTTGTTGTGTAAATGCAAGCAGCTCAGTGTCTCTAGATAAATTAGGTGAGCTGACGCTTTCTTATTCTTCAGTAAACGCAATTAGTGCGATAGAAAAACCGGCGTCCACTGGCATGGTCAAAGTATTGCCCGGCTCGCCACTTCGCATAATGTCACCCATGAGCCCGCAAAAAATAGATTATTTAGTGGCCCACGGCGAAAGCGTGACTCAGCACCAGCGCATTGCCGTATTGAGCGGCAGTGAAGTTCACCACTTTCGTGACAACTTAGCAGCTAAGACGGCACTTTTAGAGATAGCTACATCGCGTTTTAATAAAAACCGCGAGCTTGTATCGGTCAATGCGATACCTCAAGACAAGTGGCTTAATATTGCTCAGCAGTATTACGATGCGCAACTTACGTGGGGACATCTAAATCATTTCGCTGAAATGTTTGAGCCCCATGCAGATGACGATATGGGCTATCTATTAGCGCCAACAGAAGGTGTATTTATGCTTCCTGAGCAAGCACCTACTGATGCAGAAACTCAATTAGGTGCCGTTGTAAGTCCTAACGATATTCGCCTTAGTACACTGGTTAACGCGCTAGACAGCGACTTTGTTGAAGCTATTAACACAGACTCATGCAGTGTTAACATTGAAAGGGTAGAAGAAATTAACCATCGCTTTTTTGTGCGCGTATGGTCAGCGCCACTGCCTGAGGGCTGTGCACTGCAGCTTGGCGCGCACGTTAATACGCGAGTGCAGCTTTCAGTCTCTGCACTTACCGTTCCCGCTGACAGTGTATTCTATTTACAAGGTCAAGCTTCCATATTTGTGCGCCGCGCAAACGTACTTGAAGCGATACCCATCACTCTTATCGGTAACGCTGATAAAGATAGCGCTGTTTTTAAAGCGCCGAGCTTAACCAATGGCGACGAAGTACTCACTTCCTCAATAAGCGCTGTGCAAGGTATTCTACTTGGCCTTGGGGGTATTGAATGATAGGCCGCATTGTTCAGTTTGCCCTTGTTCAACGACTTTTCATATTGTGTGTATTTTTAGCGTTAGTCCTCTTTGGCTATCGCGCTTGGCAAACGCTACCGGTAGACGCATTCCCGGATATATCACCGACTCAAGTGAAAGTGATCATGAAAGCCGATGGCATGACTGCCGAGGAAATGGAAGCGCAAATTACTCAACCTATTGAAGTGGAGCTATTGGGTATACCTCATCAAACCATCCTGCGCTCAACAACGAAGTATGCCATTACTTCTATTACCTTAGATTTTGAAGAAGGCACGGATATTTACTGGGCTAGACAGCAAGTGAGCGCTCGGCTAGCCGCTGTTAGCTCAATATTGCCCAGCATTGTAGAAGGCGGCCTAGCGCCAATGAGCACTCCACTATCTGAAATGTTCATGTTTACCATTGAAAACCCATCGCTGTCTTTGCAAGAGCGTAAATCGATACTTGATTGGGAGATAAGGCCGGCACTTCGCACTGTAGCCGGTGTCGCAGACGTTAATGTGCTAGGTGGTTACACCAGAACGTTTCAGTTTGCTCCCGATATTGCCAAACTAAACGCTTTCGAACTTGATATTGACCAGCTCTCAAGTGCACTACGACAAGCCAATATAAATGGCAGTGTCGGACGAATAAAGGCAGGCGTAGATTCTCTGGTGATACGCACCGAGGGGCGCGCTACGTCTATCGACACATTAGGAAATATAGTGGTCGGCACCTATCAGAATGAACCTATTGCCCTTAAGCAGTTAGGTACCATTTCACTGGGTAGTTTAACTCGGTACGGTGGCGTAACACGCGACGGAAAAGAGACAACGCAAGCCCTTATTGTTGCTTTGAAAGACAGCAATACCGCCGATGTTGTAAGCGATGTAATGACGAAGTTAGAGGCTATTGAAAAAACCTTACCTGAAGGCACAACGCTTGACGTTTTTTACAATCGCAAAAACCTGATTGATACCGCGGTAGGCACAATTACTAGCGCGCTTGGACAGGCGGTCATTATCGTTGTGTTAGTTCTTGGGCTGTTCTTAGGCAACGTACGTGCTTCCTTTGTTGTTGCACTCGTTATTCCCGTAGTGGTACTCCTCACTTTTTTGGCCATGAAAGTAACAGGGCTAACCGCAAACTTAATGAGCCTAGGCGGGCTGGTTATTGCCATCGGAATGCTGGTGGATGGCGCTGTGGTAGTTGTCGAAAATACAGTATCTCAGCTTGGTAAGGCACAACATTTACCCCGCTTACACCTCATTTATAGAGCAACACGGGCAGTTGCTATTCCGGTAATAGCAGGCACAGCTATTGTTATTGTTGTATTTGTGCCTTTGCTCACTCTTACCGGATTAGAAGGAAAGCTGTTCTCTCCTGTAGCAATGACTATCGTATATGCAATGCTTGCGTCAGTATTCACTGCGTTAACGCTTATTCCTGTTGTTGCGTCTTTTGTGCTTACCAATAAAGACGGCGCTACGCCGGGTTACTTAACTAAACTTCAGGCATATTACCGCCATTCGCTAGGCATACTGCTGACTCGTAGTAAATTACTGGTAGGCGCTGTGCTGTGCCTTTTGTTATTGAGTGGCGTATTGTTCAGCTACTTAGGTAAAACCTTTATGCCGGTAATGGATGAAGGCGACATTATTGTGCAATTGGAAAAATCGCCCACCATCTCACTAGCTTCATCATTAGCGTTAGATAAACAGGTAGAACTCGCTTTATTGTCTGAATTTCCGGAGATACAGCATATAGTAGCAAGAACAGGGTCTGACGAATTGGGGTTAGATCCAATGGGGCTGAATGAAACCGATATATTTCTGCAGCTGTCATCACCCGACACGTGGCGTTTTGACAACAAGAGTGCGTTAGAAGCAGCTATTCGCGATACGCTTGCGCATTTTCCTGGTATGAATATTGGGTTTACCCAACCCATACAAATGCGCGTGTCAGAAATGCTTACCGGCACAACAGGCACGCTGGCAATTAAAATCTTCGGTAACAATTTTACCCAATTATCGACCATAGCCAACGACATTGCCGACGTAGTTCGCGACCAAGATGGCGCCGTAGACGTAAACGCTACGCTTATTGAAGGCGGTGACTTTCTTAGCGTAATCCCCAAACCAGGGGTTGCATTAACCTATGGCATGAATACTTCCTCTTTGTCGCAATATGTAAAGATGCAAATATCAGGGCTGCACGTAGGGGATGTTATTCAGGGGCGTGTGAGAACACCTATTTATTTTGGCGACCTTGAACAGGGAGAGGCGTTGCTCACGTCGTCAGCGCAATTAAACGACCTGATGATACTAATGCCAAATAATGAAATGCTGCCTTTATCTGCCCTTGCCGATATTCAGCGCACCCAAGGCCCTGCCATTATAGAACGTGAAAAAGCACTTCGTTTCTCAGTGGTTACATCGAATGTTGAGGGCCGCGACTTAGTCGGTTTTGTCGATTCAGTGCGCAACGCTATTGATCGCGACATCAATCTGCCTGCAGGCTATTCCGTGGAATATGGTGGTGAATTTGAAAATCAAATACGGGCCAGCAATAATCTGATGACCGTTATTCCCATCGTTATAGTCATCATTATTCTTATTCTATTTACCATATTCGGAAGGTGGTCGTTAGCGTTACTTATTCTGGCTAACGTACCCTTTGCTTTGATGGGTGGTGTATTTGGGTTGTTTGTTACCGGTGAATACCTGTCGGTGCCCGCCTCGGTTGGGTTTATCGCGCTGTTAGGTGTAGCCGTGCTCAATGGCGTAGTGATGATTTCGTATTATGAAGATTTAAAAGGTAAAGCGATGCCGCTTTACGAATTAGTAAAAAGCGGAGCGGTAGCAAGATTACGGCCTATTTTGATGACGGCAACAACGGCGATGTTTGGCCTGCTTCCCCTTGCATTTGCCAGTGGCCCTGGCGCGGAAATACAAAGGCCCTTAGCTATTGTGGTTATTGGCGGGTTAATTACCTCTACGTTTATAACACTGTATTTATTGCCCATTGGCTACTATTACTGGGAGCGAAGAAAACATGCCTGAAACGGTTAACCTTACTGTTTATGTAGAACAAAAGCGCAAAGAGGACGTAATAGATTGTTTATTGCCGCTCACTTGTATTTCTGGCTTTTCGATATCGCCATGCTTTGGTTACAGTCGTGACAACGCCAAACTAGACCTTGCTGAACAGGTGGCTGGCGGGCGACAGCTTTGGAAGCTTGATATTCTGCATAGTAATGACGACACCAATGCGATCATCAATGCGCTACAAGATATTAGCACCCATAGCCCTATGCGTTATATGATATCGCCTGTCATTTCACATGGGCATATCTAGACTTTAGGATAAAACAGCGTGCAACTGCTGTGCACGCCTTTTTTATCTGAACTAATCGTGTGTTGAAGAAGCGGTAAGCAGAGCTTCTGCCTCAACAATATGTCGCATCAACTCGGTAACGTGCGTACCCGCATAAAGCTGGCTCACGTAGCTTTCATAACGCTCAGTAAATGCAACTTGCTCAGCCAAGTTACCAAATATCTCAGTTTGTTTGATAAAGGCTAGCCCGTCTTGCTTTGTCATTACTGCGGCCTGCTGTAGCTGCTCGGCCTGCACATCAATAACCTCTAACGGCTTTCCTTCATGAGATTTGTGTGTGTCACTGTAATAACACCACGCAGCGGCTACTAATGCACCAATGTCGTAGCTGCCTTTGTTTGCCACATTCTCTTGAATGGTAGGGACTAAGAACGTAGCCACTTTCGATGAGCTTTCAGAGCATATTCGCGCCAGGCTGTCTTTTATGTTCGGATTACCAAACCTACTTATTAGCGTTTCTTTGTAAGTATCTAAATTTATGCCTTCAACCGGGGCTAAAACGGGGGTAACTTCCTTGTCCATAAACGCACAAATAGTGGCGCAGAATAAAGGGTCATCAATGGATTCGTTGATGGTGTTAAAACCAGCTAACGAGCCTAAGATACCCAGCACAGTATGACTGGCATTTAATAAGCGAATTTTCATGGTTTCGTAGGGCGTTACGTCGCTAACAAACTGGGCGCCGCAGAATTCCCAACGGGGGCGTTCGCTGCTAAACGTATCTTCAATAACCCACTGAGTAAACGGCTCGCAGGTTACCGGCCACTTATCTTGCACCCCAGTAAGCGCTTCAACATCAGCAATATCGGCAGCTGTGGTAGCGGGTGTAATACGGTCTACCATGGCATTAGGAAATGCTACGTTGTCTGCTACCCACGTGGCTAATACATCGTCGAAGGCATTAATGTAGGCTAACAACATGCGGCGCGTCATGTTGCCGTTGTGCTGAATATTGTCGCAAGACTGCACAGTAAACGGTGTTTCGCCACTGTCCATTCTGCGTTTAAGCGCGGCGGCAAGATATCCAAAAACTAACCTGGGCGAATCTGGATTCGCTAGGTCGTGCTGCACATCAGGGTTGGTAAAATCGAACGCCCCAGTAGCAGGGTTAAAGTTGTACCCGCCCTCGGTAATGGTTAACGACACTATTTGCGTATCGTTGTGGGCCATTTTATCGATAACCGCTAATGGCGAATCGCACCCTAGAATAAAGTCGGTAACACACCCAATAACTTGAACTGCCGACTGTCCGTCAGGCTGCTTCACCATTAGCGTATAAAGGTAGTCTTGTTCAGCAAGGATCTCTTGCATTTTACGGTCGCCTTCACGCAATCCTATGCCGCAAATTCCCCACCGAGTGTCTTTGGTTTTATTCATGTAGGTTTCGGTATAAAACGCTTCATGAGAGCGGTGAAAGCCGCCCACCCCAACATGCACAATGCCCGACGTTAGTTCAGAACGATCGTACGAAGGCTTAAGAATGGTAGCGGGTAAGTTCGCTACCGTTTGGTTATTTAGTACTCGAGGCTGCTGCATTCTCAAGCTCCTGATCTGAATAAGTGACAACTTGCTTTTTGCGCTGCATTGCCCAGTAGGCAGTAACAAAATAGATGACTGTGCACGCAAAGCCGGTGTTAAAGAACATGGTTTTATTGCTTTCATAAGCAATCATGTCTGCGGAAAAGAACATGGCATTAATAGCGGTAAGTATGCTTACGCCTAAGCTAATTACCGAAATCATAGTAAGGGCAAAAGTAAGCACGGTTTTATCGTCTTCGATAACAGGCTCTTTAAGCGCTAGCTCTTCGTGATACGCCTCAACGCGATTATCAAATGCTTCCATTTCTGCTTTTTCTTCATGGTACGGCTCTGCAGCACCATGCTTTTTAGCCAGCAACGTATAGATAGCAATAGTGACTATCCACGTTGGTATAAACAGGTAGTAAAAAGAGATGACATCGAGCGCGTTTAAGCCAAAGCCAAATAGTAGCCCTACTGCCCATGCCGTAATGGCTGGCTTGCTGTGCGATAGCTTTTTGTAGCTTAACCAATAGCGCGTTAGGCCCAACTTTTTAAAGAGGAAATGCTCGGCAAATACAATGCCCCCTACCGGAACAACCAACAAACCAGCATAAGTTAGGAGTGGTAATAGTTTGGTGAATACAAACGGGAAGCAAGCAATAACAATGGTGACTAAGCCCACAATAAAGGTAGTGCGATTGCGCGAGTGATTTTCAAAAATAGCCTGCGCCGCTAGTCCTGCCCGGTACAAGTTTGCATTTGCTGTTGTCCAACCTGCAACAATAACAATGACTAACCCCGATAGGCCTAACGCGTGGAATGCCACGTCGCCAGGGTCCAGTTCAACGATAGACTTTTGCACCAGTACCGCAGTACCTGCACCCATGATGCCGGCAGAGATCCACGCCACGTAGTGACCAAACAACATACCCGCAGAGGTACACAGGCCATATCTGCGCTTTTTCGCGTAGCGTAGCAAGGCCATATCGATTAGGCCGAAGTGGGTAATAGTGTTTGCAGCCCAAGAGAAACCGATAACTTCTAATAGACCAATGCCCGGCTCGCCATTTGCGTCAAGGCCCGTCCATACCGACACGCTACCAATATGCATAAACTCAGACCAGCTAGAAATACCGGTTTGCCCTAATACCGCGTTTGATAATTCAGGCATAAGCACCAATGGCCCGCACACAAACATGGTAAATAGCCAAGGGGCACAAATTCTGGAGAAATTAGACACCGCGTTAAAGCCATACATGGCAACAAAAACAACGATAATGCCTACGGCAAGCACCACAAGTACAAACCACGCATTGGTGGGGTACCAATTAAGCTGCGCCGGTATATTTAGCGCAAAACGTACCGCCGTAGCAGACACCGTAATCATGGCTGCGGATATCACGGTAAATATAATCACGTTTGCCCAGTTGTATAACCGGGTCATTGAGCTACCAGCAATTTTTTGAAGATAGGTGTACAGGCTTAGGCGCGTTTCAACTGCAATAGGCGTAGTAATAAGCGTCCAGCTAAGTACCGCTAATATATTACCAATTAATAGACCCAGAAGAATGTCGGTCATGGTAGCGCCAAGTGCTACGAACGTAGCGCCAAATACAAATTCGGTGGCTGCAACGTGTTCACCCGCATAAAGCCCTAAAAAATGACGCCAGCCTTTAAGTTTGTGCTTCGGGACGGGAAGCTGCTCTTCCTCAACCTGACTAAGTGCTACATTAGGGTTGTGCATAATTTTATGTCCACTTAAAAGTTTATCGTTTGTTCCATACTAACAACGCAATGTGCAGTCGGTACGGCGTTAATGAGTATTTCACGCTTTTGGGCATTCACCCACACTATTGGCATTTGCCAATTTTGGAGCATATTCCCAACAACGACGCTTCATGTCAACACTTCATTAACAAAACGACCTGTGAATTTTTAAGGGCTTTTGAACAAATGTTAAGAGACAAAATAAATAGCGCTAATTATTAAGGAGTTATGTAAATTTCGCCGTTTTACATAATGATAGGCTGTTAACAATTAATCTTTACGGTGAGATTTCGCTAATATTGTGATTTTTTGCTCACAATGTGGGTTTACATGACTTGTATGCAAAGCAGTGCAGTTGTAGCATCGACAGTACTCACACTGGGAGTACTAACAATGTGGGGCTAACAATGTGGGGCTATCAATGTGGGGCTAACTTAGGGAGAGGCAAAGGCGTGACGGATATAAAACATGTTATTTTTGATTGCGATGGCGTTTTAATCGATAGCGAAGTGCTCAGCATGCAGGTATGGGTTGATTTACTTGCCAGCTATGGTGTGCAAATAGATGAGAATTACTTTAACCAACACTTTTTAGGCCGCAGCTTCGATCATGTAAAAGCCCAGGTTTATCGCGATTTTACGATGGAAGTTACCCAAGCCATCGCCGATGAGTTTGCAGACAACTTAAAAGTTGAGTTTACCAAAAGCCTTGTCACAACCCCTTTCTTGCTTGATGTTTTACCGCAGATAAACGTGCCGTTTTCACTCGCCACCAGCAGCAGCCCGGAGCGCACAAAAATGGCGCTGTCGGTAACGGGGTTAGATGCGCATTTTAATCAGCAAAATGTGTTTACAGCGTCGATGGTGAAACACGGTAAACCCGCTCCAGATTTGTTTTTACTCACTGCCAAAGAAAATGCCGTGGACCCTGAGCACTGCTTGGTAATAGAAGACTCAGCCCCTGGCTTAAAAGCCGCTAAAGCCGCCGGTATGCAGTGGCGTCATTATGTGGGCGGCAGTCACTTTCGTTCTAGTGCTAGCAGCCACAAAGAAACGCTTTCTGATTGGAAGCAGTTTGCCGTACAATTCCCACAGTTATTGAAATAAAGCGAATAGAAGTACTATGCCTACATTGCCAGCAAGCGAGCAACGAAAACTTGAAGACGCCGCCCGAGCGGGTTGGTTGTATTACGTTGCAGGAAAAACCCAAGATGAAATAGCTAAGCAGCTGCACACATCAAGGCAGTCTGCTCAGCGTTTAGTGGCGTTAGCAATATCGGAAGGATTGATAAAAGTAAGGGTAGAACACCCTATTCGCAAATGTATGGACCTTGCCAGCAAGCTTCAGGAAAAGTTTGGTATTAATCACTGCGAAGTAGTGCCAAGCGACGATGAAAGCCCCACGTCTACCGCAGGCCTTGCTCAAGCAGGTGCGGCAGAAATAGAACGGCATTTAAAACTTGCCTCACCCCAAGTTATTGCGTTAGGTACAGGCCGCGTGTTGCGTTCGTGCGCAGATGAAATTGCCACTATGCACTGCCCGCAGCACCGCATTGTGTCTTTAGTAGGTAATATTGCGGGCGATGGCTCTGCCAGCCGTTACGATGTGGCTATTCACGTTGCCGATCGCATTGGTGCGGCCCACTTTCCTATGCCGCTACCGGTTATTGCAGACTCAGTAGAGAACAAAGAACAATGGCATGCACTTCCTCATGTGCGCAACGTACAAGCGTTGGCACTGCAGGCAAACGTCGCCTTTGTGGGTATTGGTAATTTAGGTATTGTGTCGCCCCTTCACGATGACGGATTTATTGGTGATACCGAATTGTCCACCTTGCAAAAGCAAGGGGCAGCTGGCGAGATCATTAGTTGGATTTACGATAGCAACGGCAACATTATTGATTGCAACGTGAATAAGCGCGTAACCAGCGTGCCTATTACCGATATAAAACAAAACGCCGTGATTGGTATTGCCGCAGGCGAAGATAAAGTGGGTGCCATTAACGGCGCGCTACTGTCTGGCTTAATAACGGGCCTAATCACTAACGAATATACCGCCAGCAGGCTATTGAGTTTATAGCTGTTGGGTTTATGGCTGTTGAGTAGCTATTGAGTGTATAGCGCCTTTATAATTTATGACGCTAACAACCATAACGCGGGGGCACTATGCCACCCGCGTTGTCGTTTTTTAGCTAGCGTGAACTAGCCGGCCTGAGCTAACGTAAAGCTAACTTAAGATTACGTTAGCTCAGGTTAGGCTGCTTTAGGCCGTTTTAGCTTCGCTACCACCTGCTGCATTTTCATAAATGGTGATACCTTTTTCATCAAAGCGCATTATTTTATCTTCAGCCGCGGTTAGGTTTACCACATCGCCATGAGATAACGCGCAGTCGCCATCCGCTTTCACTGTTAGCGTATCGCCATTGTCTAAATGTACATGCAAGAAGGTTTCTGAGCCCAAGTGCTCAGCCACGCCCACTTTTCCAGACCAGCGCCCTTTCTCACCAGTAATTTTTAAATGCTCGGGACGTACGCCAATGCTTCTTGTTGCGTCGTTAGGCTGTGCTTTAACATCTATAAAGTTCATTTTAGGCGAACCGATAAAGCCAGCAACAAAGCGGTTAACTGGGGTTTGGTAAAGCTCTAGCGGCGTACCAACTTGCTCAATAATACCGCCGTTAAATACCGCTATACGATCGGCCATGGTCATCGCTTCCACCTGATCGTGAGTAACGTAAATCATTGTGGTATCTAATCGTTGATGAAGCTCTGATATTTCAAGGCGCATGTTCACGCGAAGCGACGCATCTAAGTTTGATAGCGGCTCGTCGAATAAGAATGCGGATGGCTGGCGCACAATAGCACGGCCTATGGCAACACGCTGGCGCTGACCGCCCGATAGTTGGCCTGGCTTACGATCGAGATAATCAGTCAAATTCAGCATTTTTGCCGCAGACGATATTTTCTCTTCAATAACGTTAGGCGCTACTTTCGCTCTTTTAAGCGGGAACGCGATGTTATTGCGCACTGACATATGCGGATAAAGCGCATAAGACTGAAACACCATGGCTAATCCACGCTTCGCTGGCGGTGTGCTAGTGGCATCGTTACCATCAATCTCGATAGTGCCGCTGCTAGTGTCCTCAAGCCCTGCAATCATTCTAAGCAGCGTAGATTTACCGCAGCCAGATGGCCCAACAAACACAATAAACTCGCCGTCGCGGATATGTAAATCGAGGGGTTTGATAACGTTTACGTCACCGAAACTTTTCGTTACCTGTTTTAAAGTAATGCTACCCATTTGAATATCTCCTACTTAACCGCGCCAAAGCTCAAGCCGCGCACTAATTGTTTTTGACTAAACCAGCCAAGGATAAGAATAGGCACAATGGCCATTACTGAGGCTGCTGATAATTTTGCGTAAAATAACCCTTCAGGACTTGAATAACTCGCGATAAACGCGGTTAACGGAGCTGCGTTGGCAGCGGTTAATATGAGTGTCCAAAATGCTTCATTCCACGCCAGAATAACGTTTAACAGCAATGTCGACGCTATGCCCGGTAAAGCAATAGGCAACAACACATGGAAGATTTCTTCTTTAATTCCAGCGCCATCCATACGTGCCGCTTCTAATATCTCGTGTGGAATTTCGCGGAAATACGTATATAGCATCCACACCATAATTGGCAGATTGATCAGCGTCATCACTATCACTAGCCCTAATTTGGTATCGAGCAGGCCGAAATCGCGAAACAATAGGTAAATTGGAATTAATACACCTACTGGCGGCAGCATCTTGGTAGATAGCATCCACATAAGGAGGTTTTTGGTACGCTTGGTTTGAACAAACGCCATAGACCACGCCGCAGGCACCGCAATAAGAAGGCCTAACAAGCTTGCGCCAACAGAGATAACCACCGAGTTCCAAAAGTGAGTGAAATACGGCGAACGAGATAGTACGTCGGAATAGTTTTCTAGTGTCCACTGGAACATAAACAAGCTGGGAGACGCTGAAATAGCTTCAGCCTCTGTTTTAAAGCTAGTGAGCAGTGTCCATAAAATGGGAAAAAAGATTAACCCACTGACACACCAGGCAACTAACGTATAAATGACCTTTGATTTTTTACTCGAATTCATTGCCATTACCTTAGCCCTCTAAGTTTTTGCCGATAAGACGCATCAAGAAAATGGCAACAATGTTGGCAATGATAACCGCCACAATACCGCCAGCTGAACCGCCCCCAACATCAAACTGCAATAGAGATTGAGTGTAAATTAGGTACGTTATATTGGTTGATGAATACCCCGGGCCACCGCTGGTAGTCACCAATATTTCAGCAAACACCGAAAGTAAGAAAATAGTTTCTATCAGTATGACCGCTGTAATCGCCCGCGATAAATGCGGCAATACAATATAAAAGAACTTACTGAAAGGCCCTGCGCCATCTAGGTCGGCGGCCTCTAGCTGCTCTCGGTCTAGCGACTGAATAGCAGTTAGTAAAATAAGTGCTGCAAAGGGAAGCCACTGCCAAGACACAATGATGATGATAGACAGCAAAGGCAACTCGGCGAAGAAGTCGATTGGCGCTGCGCCAAAAAACTCGGCCAAGTGAGCAAATAGCCCGTTTACTGGGTTCATCAGCATGTTTTTCCATACCAGTGCAGATACAGTGGGCATAACGAAAAACGGCGCTAGCACCATAATTCGAACATAGCCTGTGCCCCAAATGTCTTGATCTAACAAAATAGCTAAACCAATGCCCCCACAGATGGTGATAAGCAGCACCTCACCCACTAGTAGCAAGGTATTAAAAAAGGATTCTATAAACGCAGGATCGGTTAAGAAGAATTCGTAATTTAAGAAGCCAATGAATTCATTGTCGCCAGGTATGAGCAGGTTATAGTCTAAAAATGAGAAATATAACGTCATGCAAAGCGGAACGACCATCCATATCAGTAACAACGCAACTGAGGGTGCGAGCATTACTTTGGCCAGTGTACGAGATTGAGTTGTTGCCATTACCTAGGCCCCTTACAAACGAAAAAACGGGGTAAGTGCGGTGCACTCCCCCCTCGATTTACCGCCTATTACTTTGGATAACGCGCTTTGCGCATGGCTCTTTCAACAAGGCGTTGTGAGCTTTGTAGCGCTTGGTCGACAGTCATGCGTTTGGTAAGCGCTGCACTAAATTGCTGTCCTACCGCAGTACCAATTCCTTGGAATTCTGGAATGGCAACAAACTGAACACCAACGTAAGGTACTGGCTTTACAGTAGGGTTTTTAGGATCGGCAGCGTTGATTGATTCAAGGGTAATTTGAGCAAATGGCGCAGCATCTAAGTATTCTTGATTCTCATAAAGTGAAGCGCGAGTACCGGGAGGTACGTTAGCCCACCCTTTCTTTTCAGCCACTAACGCAGAGTACTCTTTAGACGTGGCCCAGCTGATAAACTTCATGGCAGCGTCGGTTTTCTTACTGCTTGAAGGAATAGCTAAGGTCCATGCCCACAGCCAGTTGCCTCGCTTCCCTAGCCCGTTGTCTGGCGCTAGCGCGAACCCAACTTTGTCAGCCACTTCAGAGTCTTTTTCGTTAGTGACAAAGCCACCCGCAACCGTTGCATCAATCCAGATGCCGCATTTGCCTGTTTGGAATAATGCTAAATTTTCGTTAAAGCCATTTGCAGAAGCGCCAGGAGGGCCATACTTTTCCATTACATCCACGTAGTAATCTAGCGTGTCTTTCCATGCTTTTGAGTCAAACTGAGGTTTCCAATTTTCATCAAACCAACGGGCACCGAAAGAATTCGACATGGAAGTAAGCAGCGCAATGTTTTCACCCCATCCTGCTTTACCGCGTAAGCAAATACCGTAAACGCCTTCTTCTTTATCTGTCATTGCCGCTGCAGCCGTTCGGATAAACTCCCATGTGGGGGCTTTAGGCATTTCTAAGCCTGCTTTTTTCATTAAGTCGGTGCGGTACATGACCATTGAGCTTTCTCCATAAAACGGAGCTGCGTACAGTTTGTCGTTTACCGATAAACCGCCGCGAATAGCGGGTAAGAGGTCGTCTACATCATACGACTCGCCTAAGTTGTCTAGCTCGGTCAGCCAATTTTGCTTACCCCAAATAGGCACTTCATAAGTACCAATGGTCATCACATCGTACTGGCCGCCGCGTGTCGCTACATCGGTAGTAACACGCTGTCTTAAAATGTTTTCTTCTAGCGTTACCCACTTAAGAGAAATGTCAGGGTATTGCTTTTCAAAATCGCTGCTTAGCTCTTTCATGGTGATCATGTCACCATTATTTACCGTGGCAATTGTGATGGTTTCAGCCGTTGCTGCCGCGTTCATCGCAAGTGCACCGCACAGCATTAAAGATAATTTTTTCAACATCAGGTGGTCCCCTTTGTAATTTTGTTCGGGCGCTTATCTAGCAGTGTGAGTAAGCGCCTATCTGTTGTTTTTAGAACTTCACTGAGATTTCGGAGGTTAATCCGCTGAAGCCCTGCCCAATTTGACCACCAGAATTTACGCCTTCGTCTTGGTCAACGTATTCCACTTTCCAAAGTGTTCTATTATTTATCCAGTAGCCCGCAGACACCTGTAAGCGAGTCACTTCATTATCTTGCTGCGTGATGAGGTCTGAGGTGTTCTCAGCTGATGCATATCGAGCCGCTACATAGAACTTTTCTGGCAAAATATACTGCTGCGCTTCCACAACCCAGTAATCGACAGACGCATCGGCTTCTACTACTTGAGTAGAGTCGAAAGTGGTTCCTAATGGGTCTTGCACACCGTCGGTGCCAAAGTAGGTAATACCCGCAACCGCGTTGCCATCGGCATCTGCAAAGGTGTAATCGTCGGAAGCTCTACCTAGCATCACGATAACGCTTGTTTGGTCGGTAGGCTGGTACGCCAAGTTAAGCTGAAGAATAGATTGGTTTAAGCCTGGCAATGCGCCAACGTGAGTATCACGTTCGCTCGATGCTGAAGCAGAAAAGTTATAGTTTTCGCCATCACCAAAACGGTAGTTGGTAGTGGTAACGCCGGCCAAGCTCGCCGTGCCGTTTTCAAACACTAATTGGTCGCCCTGATTGGCCGAAAAATAGTTTAAGCCCGCTTTAAAACCGCCTTCAAACTCGAGCGTTCCCTGCAGGCGATAGTTATAGCCTCTGTCATCTTGGAATGCTTCGCCAAAGCTAGACGTAGTCATGTGGCCGGCAACATTGTATGCGCGAATAAGCCCATTTTCGTACGACTGGCTGTAGCTTAATTGAATACCGTTTTCTGCGGTGGCGTAATCGGTAATACCGTTACCAATAAGCGCGTTCCCTTGGTTGTCTGCCCCATCTTGGAAGCCTTTAAACTGGAACGCTGCTGCGCCAATGTTACCTACGCGTAAGGTAAGGTTATTTGAATGCTTTTCAGTATTGGTGAGCCCTAGCAGGTCAAACTCAATACCGGCAAAATCTTGGTGGAATGAAAAGTCACGATCGCCGTTATTACCGAAGTCGTTTGGCTCTTCTGCTATGTCGATATCTGCCGTAATGTTTTCAGTAATTTTGAATTTGAACATAAGGTTGACGCGTAAACGACCAAAGCCATCTGACTGCAATTCATCTTCAGGACGAAAAGCACCGTCTTCAGCTTGAATAGCCTGATAATTTTGCATTGCTAAGAAGTTAACTTGGACACGACCGTCTAAAAATTCGTTAGGTTCGTTTGGCGGAATATACATGGGTTTTTTAGCACTTAACTCTTCGGCGTTAAGGCCCGCTGAGAATGCACTTGCGATAATGGCTGATGCAATACCGCTTAGCTTCATTGCGTTTACCTTGTTTGAACTGCTCTTTTTAAAACGACCTAATCTTTCCAACATGACGACTCTCTATCTTGATTCTTTTTGTGAATAAAACTGAAGAACGCGTGGGTTCTACCCGTAAATGTGTTTCCCAAACCTTGTGTGCGCACATCACAAATGTAACCACTAATGCGATACTCACTTCGCAAGTTGTCATATGCCCAGCACGTGAGCATATGACCATTATAATCATTTAAGGTCAACCTTTCGTTAACAAAAAAATTTACAGAATTAACAAATTTTTCATTTATTTATTATTTTTCATATAGTTATTTTGTTAACACAATATTGATTTAGGGATGTGAAAATTTAAGATGTGACAAAAATGTACGAAGTCGAGAAACACAGATAGTGCCGAAGGTATAAAAATCGACCTTGCAATGCGCTTAAAATTGCCTGGACCCGAAAATAACGTGAGGGGATAGTTTTATTTTTTCTTGAAAATTGGAGCGCAAGTTTGGGATAACGATCGCTCACCAACTTATAGTTAAGTAATCAAATTTATGATGAGAATTCCTTGAAAATTACCACATATAAAAAGCGTTTCACTTTATAGTAATGGCATCTTCTACATTTCACAGAAGCTGATTTACAGCGTGTGATGAATGTAAGCCATCGCTTTGCAAGCAATCACTTTGGCTAACCATCGAGGAATAACATGAAGGAGCTATATGAAAGATTGTCACCAACCTACTTATTAACTGAGCTGCTGGATGTTAAAGCATTAGAAAATGACGAATTTTTAGGGCATAGACTAGCGTCGTCTACCGGCCGAGTATTTGGTGGTCAAGTATTAGCACAAGCGTTAATGGCAGCGTCGAAAACGGTATCAGCCGATAAACGTGTGCACTCTTGCCATAACTACTTCATTCGCCCAGGTGACTGCGAGGAAGACATCGTTTTCAAGGTACACCGCGACCTCGATGGCCGTAATTTTAGCAACCGAAGGGTGGTTGCTCTTCAACACAATAAACCTATTTTTAATTTAATTGCCTCATTTCAAGGTACAAGCGACGGGTACCAACATCAAATTGACATGCCAGTTGATATTCCACCGCCAGATAGCTTGTTAAACGAAAATGCATTGGCTGAAAAACATAAAGCCTCACTGCCAGAGCATATGTATGACATGCTTAACCGCTACCGCAGCGTTGAGGTGAGACCTATTAACGAAGAAGCTCACTTTTTAAGAAGCGACAAAAAACTGAGTCAGGCTACCTGGTTTAGAGCAAAAGAGGCGCTGCCGAGCAATACCGCATTACACCGCGCCATATTGGCTTACGCCACCGACTTAACCCTATTGAGCACTAGTGGCCGTCCACACGAAATGCTATGGATGGATGAGAATGTAGCGACTGCAAGTATAGACCACACCGTATGGTTTCACGCCAACGACATTAAAGTAGATCAATGGTTACTCTATTTGATGGATACGCCTTGGACGGGCAATGGCCGAGGGCTTAACCGCGGCAGTATTTTTACTCAATCTGGTGAGCTGGTGGCGTCGGTCGCACAAGAAGGGTTGATTCGTATTAAGTAATGTTTTATAAGGATAAAATATGTATCAAGATTTAGAAGGCAAAGTAGCATTAGTCACCGGCGGTAGCTTTGGCATTGGCCGCACCACTATTTTAGAATACGCCAAAAATAAGGCCAAAGTGGCTATTGCTGATATAGACGAAGCTGGCGCACACGCGGTAGCTGAAGAGGTGCGTTCTCTTGGTGGCGAGGCAATAGTTATAAAGGCAGACGTTTCTAAGTCTGCAGATGTAAAAGCCATGGTTGATGCGGTAGTAGCGCACTATGGTTGCTTAGACATTGCCTTTAACAATGCAGGTATCGACTTAGATCACACCTACCTAGCGGACGCCGAAGAAGATATGTTCGATAAGCTAATGGCGGTCAACGTGAAAGGCGTATGGCTTTGTTTGAAATACGAAATTGCGCAAATGATGAAGCAAGGTGGCGGCGTAATTGTGAATACCGCCTCTATAGGCGGAGTGGTATCTGCGCCTAAAATGGGAATATATGGCGCAACAAAGCACGCTGTAGTTGGGTTAACGAAAACCGCCGCCGTAGAGTACGGTAGAAAAGGCATTCGCGTGAATTCTGTATGCCCCGGTGTTATTAATACTGACATGACAACACGAGCTTTTGAAAAAGATCCTAAAACTGCTCAGCTAGCAACGCGTGCACACCCCATCGGCCGTCTAGGCGAAGCGCAGGATATCGCCAACGGCGTAATGTACTTAAGCTCTAATCAATCGTCGTTTTTGTTGGGTCATCAGTTGATGATAGAAGGTGGTTTTACTGCGCTTTAGCAGCAGTGAGAGTTAGTTTTCTCTCCTGTAAACCACCTGCCCATTGACGACAGTCATGGCTACGTCTGCTTTGAGAATATCAGCTTCGTCTATTGTCATTAAGTCGCGATTAAATATTGTAAAATCGGCGTATTTACCCACCTCTATAGAGCCGCGCAGGTGCTCTTGAAATGCCCCGTAGGCAGGCCAAATAGTCAGCATTTTAAGGGCGGTCTCTCTTGAAACCGCTTGCTCTGGATGCCAACCTTCGCCCGAGGTACCATCCAGTCGCTTTCGGGCTACCGCAGCGTAAAACTCTATCCGTGGATCGCCCACTTCTACCGGCGCGTCTGAGCCTGCTACCACTTTTAAGCCTTTATCAACTAGCGACTTCCATGGATAAGCATAGGCTAGGCGCGCTTGGCCTAATCTAGCCCCAGCAAAGTTTAAATCGCCGATGCCGTGACTAGGCTGCATTGAGGGAATAACGTTTAAATCTACAAAGCGCTGCTGATCGTGTGGCGTTATTATTTGAGCGTGTTCCATACGCCAGCGTAAATCTTGGTGTGCCCACTCTTCTTTAGGCACTGTGTTATACGCCTCTTCGTACCAATTCAGCAGCGAGCGTACTGCTCTATCGCCAATAACATGGGTTTGTACTTGCGCACCATGTTGCAGTGCTTTGTGCAATATGGGCACTAGGGCTTCTTGAGTAATGCGGTTCATAAACCCATTGTGCGGTGCATCAGAATAGTTTTCTAATAGTGCAGCACCTCGCGAGCCTAATGTACCGTCGATAAATACCTTGATGCCTCTTACATCAAACATATCATCGGCGGTTTTTTCACGCCCCCGGGTGAATAACTGCTCGGCCTGTAAAACGGGAATTGACGCGTACACTCTGTGCAACATGTCGCCTTGTTGATGAATTTGCTGCATTAAATCGACTAAGCGATACGGCATGCCGGCGTCTTGAGTTTGGGTCCAGCCCATAGCCACATTGGCCTGCAAGCCTCTTAATAAGTTATCTTTTAAATAGGCATCGGTATCTTTGGGAATAATATCGCGAAATACGTTCATGGCGTTGGCTAGCACGTAACCCGTCAGCTCGCCTGACTCGTCGCGCTCAAACTTGCCGCCTTCAGGGTCTGGCGTATGGCGAGTTACGCCAGCCAGTTCCAACGCCTTGCTGTTTACCAGCGCAGACACACCGTCAGCACGGGGCATAAATAACGGCTTATTTGCGGTAAAGCCATCTACATCATGGCGACTTAAAAAGCGCTGTTCATCGGTCCATTCGCGCTCTATCCACCCGCGACCTAATACCCAATTGTTATCAGGTACGCTGCTTGCCCAATTTTCTATTTCTTTTACGGTTTGTTTTAGCGTGGGCACCCCAAATAAGCTTAAGGTTTTTGTGCGTTTACCTACGCCTTCTAAATGTTGGTGACTGTCGGTAAAGCCTGCAAATACCGTTTTCCCGGCCATATCAATACTGTTGGCATTACCGCACATGTACTTTTTGGCCGCTTCGTTTGAGCCTACAAACACTATTTTACTACCTAAGCTCGCCACCGCTTGCGCCTTCCACTGTGAGTCATTTGCCGTATAAACAGTGGTATTGTGCAGCACTAAATCGGCTTTTTCGCATGTAGATGTTGAAGTGAAAGTAGCTGTAGCGGGTGAGGTAACCGCTGCGTTAGAAGGCGTTTCAGCAACGCTTGATTGAGCCACGGCCAGCGCCGCTGTAAACAATAAAATAGATAGTGCAGACATTCCTTTCTCTCTGTTTTTTCAGTGCTTTAAGGCTTCACTCATTCGCAGTGAAACATTGGAATTTATGCTGGTACACCCGCAGAAAAGAAGATGACGGTGCAAGCAACCTAATAGGTGTTGAAAAATCACTCACCGCAGAAACCATATTTTCAATAATAATCAGCAATAAAACGTATAACACCATTGTTTGATAAGACTAACAATAATTTCTTGCTTACCCCGCTAACTTAGCTAACACACAGAAACTAGCACAAGCAGCATTCTCTATAGATATAAACTCTATAGATATAAAAAACGCTACTTTTGAATTACGTTCTTTTTTTGAGTGTTGTGCTATGTTTTGTAAGAGGAATGTGTGGGAGTTTTTTATGTACGGCATGGTAAACAAATTCATATCTACCACGGTAATAAACCGCTACAGCGAGCAGGACTGGAAAGACATTAATCAATCTCTTGAAGACTATGAATCGTCGTTCGTTGAAATGCAGCCTTACAGCGATGACGTAACCTTTAACCTGGTGGGTGCCTGTGTAACTCATTTAAATGTTGATGCAGCAACGTTTTTACGTCAGATGGGTGAGGATTGGGTGAAAGAGACCTCTCAAGGTAGTTATCGCTCTATGTATGCTCTGGTGTCTGGCGGTGCATTTGAATTTCTATCTAATTTGAACAACATGCATCAAGTGATTTCTGCACAGCTAAAAGAGCTCGTGCCGCCGTCGTTTCTATGTCAAAAAAATGATGACGGCAGTATTACTATTCATTATTACTCTACACGAGACGGATTAGAGCCGTTTGTAGAGGGGCTGCTTTTAGGCGTGTGCAACTACTTTAATGAGCCAGCCACTATCACGTTTGTAGAGGCGAAAACTGAAGATACACCGTTTAGCACGTTTCGTATTAACTTTGTTTAGGAAGCACTTTGCAAATTCATACCTTTCAGTTTGAGCTAGACCAACAGCTCAACATCAAAAGTTTTTCGCCGGCCTTTGGCAAAATTTGCGAGCAATTGCATGAAGATATGCCCTTGTTGAGTGCGTTTGAATTAATAACGCCAAAAATTCCGGTAAGTAAGCAGTTCCTTACTATGTTTAACGGGCAATTAGTGACTATTTGCCCGTGCGACAAAAAAGACTTTGTTTTTGGTGGGGTGTTTTATCAAATTCCTACTGGATATTATTTTATCGGTTACCCTCAGCTTACCGATATGGCGCAGCTTGAAGCCATGAGTCTGTCGCTTAACGACTTTGTTAATCACGACCCTATCAACTTTTATATCGGTACTCTTCAGCTTAAGGAAAGCCTGTACAGGCACGTTAAAGAATTAAATAGTGAACTAAAAGCCAGCGCCGAGCATTTAGAGTCGTTAGTAGACCAACGAACCAAGGAGCTGCTTCAATCTGAAAAAATGGCCTCTGTAGGTACCCTTGCAGCTGGTGTTGCCCATGAAATTAATAACCCTATTGGCTTTTTGCTGAGCAACCTATCTAGCCTTGATGAGTACATGCAAAGTGTTGTTCCATTAGTCACGGCATTGTCTAATTTATCTGAGGCTGACAAAAAACACATAGAAAACCTCTCGCAAACCAATATTAATTGGAACGACTTGGCGTTTATGGCTGAGGATATCTCCCCTCTCATTCAAGAGAGTGTAGAAGGCGCTCAACGCGTGAGCAAAACGGTATCTGGATTACGCAGTTTTGCCCACCCTTCTGACTCGAAGCAGGAACAGCTCTCTATTCAATCGGCTATCGACCTTGCCATATCATTGGTTCGAAACGAATTAAAATACAATGCCGTGCTTCACTATGAACCAGGTGACGACTTTTATGTTACCGGTAATTTAACCGAACTCAGCCAGGTATTTGTAAACCTGTTGGTAAATGCAGTACATGCTATTAGTGAAAACGGAGCGATTGAAATAAATATTGAGGCTACTGATAAAAACGTTGTGGTGAGCGTGAAAGACAACGGTTGCGGCATTCCACCGGAGAACCTCGGCAAACTCTTTCAACCGTTTTTTACCACCAAAGAAATTGGCACTGGTACCGGGCTAGGCCTTGCCATAAGCCACGGTATTATTGAAAGCCACAACGGCAAAATAAGTATTGAAAGTCAGGTGGGCGAAGGCACTTGCTTTACTATTACACTGCCCGCCGCTCGTTTATAGCGCCTCGTTGATAAGTACGTTTTAGCAAATGTCAGCGCTAGCCCCGAAGAAGTGCTCATAGAGATACGGGACTAACGACGACCTTTTAGTATTTACACATCGTGTCTAAAAAAACTCAATCACAGAGTAGCCACGCAAACCCTATGATTGCTCTACCCCAGACATAGCAATGTCTACCGCACTTTTTCCCATGGTTTGATTGCCAACATATTGCGGGTCGAACGCAGTACGAGTAAAAATACGGCGAACTAAAGGCTCGAAGTGCGACAGTGGCTTGGTGGGATAGTCTGGGTCGAAAGACGCCTGATCCCATTTCTCACAAAAATCTACGCACGACTGATACCACGGGTGGTCTTTTAAGTAGTCACGTTCATTTCTGTCGCCACCTAAATAATGGGCGTAATAGAAATTTTGAAACAAGCCGTGCTGATTAATGACCCACGTCACTTCAGGGCGCACGTAAGGACGTAAAATAGAGGCCGCAAACTGAGAGTGGTTGTGCGGCGCTAAATCATCGCCTAAATCGTGAATAAGGGCAGCAAGGATCATCTCATCATCTGCCCCGTCTTCTTCTGCCCGCGTCGCCGATTGCAGCGAGTGCTCTAATCGCGACACCTGATAGCCAGAAAGCGTATGCTCTAATTGCGCTAGCGCCTTTAAAATTCTATCGGGCAGCCCTTTGGCAAACTCTTCTTCGTGCTTATCAAGAAATTGGAACTCTTCTTTCGTGCCGTCTTTCATTTGTTTGAATGCTACGGTTTCCATACAGCGCCCCTTATTGACCACTCATTTTTTGCTTTAACAACTTATAACGCCCTTTCGGTGCATCGTAATCGATATAAGCGCCGTGCAGGTGACGCAATCCTTTGTTTGGATCGAAGCCTGTTCTGCCGTGTAACACGCGGGTATTGTGAAACATTTGAAGCTGACCAGGCTGTAAGCAGAATTTCCACTCAAACTCTGGCGAACTCAGTAGCTGACCCAAGCGCTTACGGGCATTGTGAAAAGTAATAAGGTCGTCATCGCTTAACAAGGGTAAATTGTCTAAACGCGGGCTGTAGGCAATGCCGGTTACTTTTCCGGTCGCATCAGATTCAATAATGGTGCGACGCTCAACCAAATCGACTTCGCTATCGAAATGACGAAAACGCACCGGCACTTCGCTAAGCATTTTGTAGCCCTCTGGCTGCTCTTTCTTTAGCTGCTCTAATACAGATAAACTGTCCACCAGCGTTGATAAGCCCTCACCCGCCTGGTTTTGTAAGCAATGCAGTAGTTGAATTCCTGGCATCGGGTCGCGATACGGATTGTCGGTGTGCGGCCCAAGTGGCACAGAGCGATACGCTAAGTCGCTTGAATTAGGGCGGGAATAAACTTCAAAAGATTTACCAAAATTGGTTTCCCTTACGTGGCCAAAAATCTCGGCAACCTCAATGGTGGCCTCAAGATTCTGCGGCACGTTATCAACAATGATAACGCCATAGGTAAGAAACTTTTCAATTCCTGCAATAAGCCCTTTATCGGAATGCAGCGAATGATATTCCACATGAAAAACCGACTTATCGATATCACTTTTCCAAGGACGTGGGGCTGGAGCGCCATCAAGATGATCGAAATCGGCGTTAAACTCGCTGAGGTCATACTCACCGCTGTACCCATCGCTGAAGGTTAAGCTGGCGCGCAGCTCACTTCTCTTTTCCACCCGTGTGAGTGCTAAATCGGTATCTAGCTGATGCGGATCGAACAAGCGATGTTTGGTTGTCTTATCCACGTTTTCCGTATCCTGGCAACGCTCTCTTAGCCACAGCGCTGGTAATGAAATTTCTTTGCCATCAATGGAGGCCAGTACGCGAGCTTGTTGTTCATCTATGCGGTAATTGAGTGTTTGCACCTGTTGCACTTTTGATTTTTCCTCTGTGAAATGTCAGGCTGCGAGTATCAAGCAAAATTACCTAGCAACACAGTAGCTACGACTTATAGGAAACATGCAAATTCATTATGAAGCAGCGCAACGAACCACCAACACTGAATAGCCTTATTGCGTTTGATGCTACCGTAAAGCACGGTTCGATGACTCTTGCTGCTGAAGAGTTAGGCATTAGCCAGCCCTTAGTGTCGCAGCGAATACGGGCATTGGAAGAGGTGCTTGGCGGTGTATTGGTTAATAGGGAACACAAACCTACGTCTCCCACCATGGCCGGCATGAAATACTATAATGAAATAGAAAAGGCCCTTGCCACTATTCAGCGAGCCACAGACAGCGCAAAAACTGACTTTAACGATTTCAGAACCAAAATTTCTATTAGCGCCTATTTTGGGTTTGCGTTTCATTGGTTAATGCCAAGGCTGCAGCGTTTACAGCAAGCCTTTCCCGATTACCTATTTGAAATTCAGCCAACAAACAGCTTATCTGATCTTCTCGCTTCACAAGCAGACATTGTTTTTCACTACTCAAGCTTGGCGGGTAAATATGAATACGAACATATGATGATTGAGGAAGAGGTTTTTCCTGTGTGCTCACCTGAACTTGCAAACAAGCTGGGCCTTAAAGCTGGACAAAACCTGACTGATTTAAGCAATATACCCTTGCTTCACAAGGATGTTGACGACCCTCGCTGGCCTAATTGGAAAAGCTGGTCGAAGGGCGTAAAAATAAAGCCTTCCACCAACCCTATTGTGTTTCGTTATAACAATTTCCCATTAATTGTTGAGGCCGCTGTGGCTGGGCAAGGTTTGTGCCTTGGTTGGAAAGGCTTAATTACCTCATTTATCGAAGAGGGAAAGCTCATTCCACTTGGCCCCAGCTTAACGTCGCCAGGCCGTGGCTATACCATTTGCTCCAACTATCACTCCACTTTCGCCATAGGCAACGTTATTAAATGGCTGGTGAACGACGCTTAACCATCAATAAATGAAAAGGCTTTTTCTTTTTGAGAATCATATTGCAAAACGAGCAACGCGAAGCAGAGAAAAACTAAAAAAGACATGCCTAACTAATAAAGAAAAGCTTGGATAGATACCACGGCATCGCTATTGCCTGATACCGAGTTAGAAGACGTTGACATCACACTCTTTTGCAGCATAAAGCTGCCTGTTACTACGAGGTAAATGCCGAATGCGCGTTTTAACATATTGGGGTTGAGGTTGTGGGCAAGCTTTGCGCCTAATGGAGCGGTAAGTAGTGAAACAGCACTTATAGCAATCCAACCGATGGTATTTACGTATCCTAAGGAGCCCAGCGGTAAGCCCGTTTTGCTCCAACCGATAATAATAAACCCCAGTGTACCGGGTATGGCTATTAGCGCGCCAAAAGCAGAAGCGGTTCCTATGGCCTGATGAATAGGCCGGTTAGATAATGTCATGGTTAACACAGTGATGGTGCCGCCACCAATGCCAAGCAGTGCTGATATACCACCTAAAAATGTGGCAAGCGTTGCTTTGGCGCGCCCCTCTGGCATGGTTTTATTTAGTCGCTTGTGGGCAAGCCAATTGGGAAATAAAAAGTGTACCGATAGCAGCAGAACACCCGCACCAAATACTCCCACTAACAGCGACGCGTTGGCGTCTGAGGCAATCACTAAGCCCACAACAACGCCCAATATAATCCAAGGTGCCCAGCTTTTTACCACAGTAAAATCTACAGCGTTGCGCTTTGAATGAGAACGAGCCGCTCGCAGGCTGGTGGTGATAATAGTGGCAAGGGAAGTGCCAATGGCCAAATGCACGGCAACATCATCCGCCACGCCCATCTTGTTAAAAATGATAAGTAGAACAGGCACAACAACAAAGCCTCCGCCAATACCAAAGAGGCCTGCAGTAAAGCCTGCACAGGCGCCAGCTGACAACATGGCAATAAATAACCATAGCGTATCAGCTGACAATAGGGTCATTATTTTACGCCTTCAAAAATCAACTTTTGCACTCGGCGTCCGGTATTAACTTCTGTGGTGTACAGGTTACCATCGCTATCGGTATCAATACTGTGAAGCCAAGTGAACTGCCCTGGATAGCGACCATTTCTGCCTATTGAACCTAAAAGCGTGAGCGACTCGCGCTCATAAATCCATATGCGACCATTCATCATGTCGGCCACATAAAGGTAAGTTTCATCAGGTGAAAATGCCACGTCGGTTGCCGAACCTACGCCGCCGGTAGTTGCGGCTACCACGAGGTTGTGTTCAAACGAAATATCACCGCTTTTTTCTCGTTTAAAGATTTGAACGCGATTGTTGCGTCTGTCGCAAACATAAATTAAGCCGTCTGATGACTGATTAACGCAGTGCACAATATTGCCAAACAGCGAGTTTTCAACATCGACGCCTTGGGCCTGCGGCTGCGCTGCTTGAGACTGATCAAAAGCGCCTTCGCGAGTTGGCCCTGTTGGCTTATTGCCGTAAGCCCCCCAGATATGTGCCGCTTTTTTGTCTTCAGCATCAAAAGCCACCATACGGGCATTAATATAGCCGTCAGAAATAACCACCTCATTGGCATTGGGGTCATAAAAAACATCAGACGGATTGCCTAGCGTTGCATCATCGGCGTTACCGGCTGTTTTTCCTCGCTCACCAAATTGCTGGATGAACTTGCCATCGAAGTTGAAGTTAGCCACCACGTGATCGCCTTCACCGTTTCCAGCAATCCAGACTGAATCGTTAGGATCGACATATAAACCATGCACATTTACCGGCCACTGATTAACGCCATCCACTGTGGGCGCATGCGACGCCCCGCCCCACGCGGTGGCGACCTCACCTTGTGGCGTAAAACGAATAACGTGAGGTGCAGGCTCGCAGCACAACGCCGTTTGTGGCGTGGCAGCTAAGCCTGTATCGAATTTGCCGAGGGAGTTAGGACGCTGCAAAATCCATACGTGGTCGTATTTATCAATGGATAGTCCACTTACCTGTCCGAGCAACCATGTATCTGGCAGCGTAGGCCAGTTAGCATCCACAGAAAAGCGAGGCATTGGTACACTTCCATTGGGATAAGTTTCAATGGGCACTATCGCTTCAATGAGTCTTTTTTCTTTAGCAGGAGCTACTGAAGGTGAATTACCATCTTCTTTCATTGCAGCAAATAAAGGCGTACTCAGTAAGCTGAAGACCATAAGCGTTGATAAAGTGCGATGCATAACATCACCTCCATAGTGTTAAGGGCAAGGGATTTGGACAGACAATATCCTATGGCTAAACATATCGCTTCGCACAAGTTTAACGATGAACCTCCACACTTCTGCGTTATTTCAGTGAAAACGGGAATAGTTAGTTGCAGACGCTCATTTTTATAGCCCTCCGGTTATGTAGTAACGATACGAGGACAACGTGCCAACATTAACAAGGAAAAAGCAGTTTTAATGCTGGTTTGGTGCTTATAAAAAGAAGGAGATGTAAAAACGAGGAAGTAAAAAAATGAATTGAGTCCAACGGACCCAATTCATCAAGTGGGAGAGTAAACTTTCAATTTGATTCAATTAAATGCAATAGAATGCTCACATTGGATCTAATGTGAGTAACACTCTTTTTTCGCCTTTTGCAACAGGACATGAACGATGCACGGCTCCTAACGACTCATGCCAAGCCTCACCTTTTAGCATACCTACCTCAAACGCATTCATTGTTTGAATATCGTCGTGTTTGTAGTACATACCAAAATTCGTTTGAGAAACGTGCTGCTGACTTTCAGCAAAAGGCTTTGGCCGCAATTGCTCTAGCGGAAGCCACTGAGTGCCAGCTCCAATGTAGGTGTTAACAAGGCGCACGGGTATATTGTCCCGATGAAAGCTAGGACACATTGCTGAGGTAAGCGGCACTAGCCGAAGACCCACTTATTTGCAATCGAACAAACATGTAAGCATATCGGTCAGTAAAAAAATATCATCGATAACTTCAGCTTTGCCATCGTGCTTAGGCAGCATAATGTCTAGCTGCTGCTTAAGGGTATTAACCTCAAACACACCTTTTAGGCCTAACCCTAACGATGTAAAAACCGCCTCAAAGTAGCGAGTGATAGTATTATTTTTCTCTCGCTCCCAAATGGTGACGCTTTTTGTATCGCAGATAATATCGCCAAGTACGATAGGAGACTGTCCACTGCTCCAAGAGCATGAAGTATTTTCTTTCAATGCAAGCATGTTAGTGCCCCCAAGATGGAAATGGATCGGGAAGTGTTGACCATTCTGCTCTTCCTTTTAACAGGTCGCTTTCGCTCAGCAAGCAATCATTCAAACGATTGATAATGTCTTGCTTATTGAGCCCCTGGCCAATGAACACCAGTTCTTGTCGCATATCGCCAAAGGGCTCTTCCCATTGCTGCTGTATAGATTCGAGGTACTCGGGATCATCCGGCCACTCCTCTTTCGGTACCGCTTTCCAGAAAAGGCCGGCTGCTCCATAGCGCGCCATTCCGCCAGCTTGGCTCCAGCTGCCCGCCAAATGTGGGCGTGTTGCTAGCCAAAAGAAACCTTTGGAGCGGATAAGCTTTCCCGCTATTTCTTTGCTGTGGATAAAATCATAAAATTTTTGGGGGTAGAAAGGGCGTCTTGCTTGAAACACAAAACTACTGATACCGAACTCTTCAGTTTCAGGGACATGTTCTCCACGCATTTCTTTGAGCCAGCCAGGTGCCAACTGCGCCTTTTCAAAACTGAACCTGCCCGTCGCCAATACTTTTGCTACGGGCACATTGCCGTTTTTTGTGGGTATTTGTCGGGCTTCAGTATTAAGCGTACTCAAAATGCTTTGTAAGCGTTTGAGCTCCTGCTCTGATACCAAATCCGTTTTGCTAATCAAGATGACATCTGCAAACTCAACCTGCTCGACCAGTAAATCGGCAATACTGCGATCGTCGTCTTCACCTAAACTTTCACCCACTTCTTGAAGTGATTTCGCTTCGTCATAATCTTTTAGAAAGTTTAGCGCATCAACAACAGTCACCATGGTGTCTAGCGTTGCAACGTCTGAGAGGCTTTCACCCCCTTCATCAGCAAAGGTGAAGGTTTCTGCTACTGGCAGGGGTTCAGAGATCCCCGTGGACTCAATAACAAGGTAGTCGTACTTATTTTCTGCGGCTAAACGATTAATTTCTTCCAGTAAATCTTCGCGAAGCGTGCAGCATATACACCCATTGCTCATTTCAACAAGCTTCTCTTCAGCGCGGTTGAAACTTATTTCATTTTGCACCACTGCTGCATCAATGTTGATTTCGCTCATATCGTTAACAATAACCGCAACTTTTAACCCATCTTTATTATTAAGAATATGGTTTAACACGGTGGTTTTGCCTGCACCTAGAAATCCAGATAGCACCGTTACTGGTAACTTTTTTTGCATCATGCTTTTAGCCTACGTTAGAGCCCAAAGAGTAAATTCTAATAGTGAGTCAGCGGAGAACTTTGCATTGAGACTACTCATTCGCCACCATCAAATTATGTTATAACATAACAATAAAGATTTATGTTGTAAACGCTATAACCACTCTTAAATGGTAATGATGAATTTGATAGTGGGCGAAAAATACGGAGCTATGAGGAGATGGCGCACCTGGCGCGATTCGAACGCGCGACCTTCGGCTTCGGAGGCCGACACTCTATCCAGCTGAGCTACAGGTGCTAAAAATAACGTTTGTAGAAATTAATGAATGTTAATAAACACATTAGCAAACGCGCCGTAATGATACTTAGGCCATGGGCAGGCATCAACTAGTTTGTTCTTTTCTTTCTATCTAATCGATGTTCGATTGTTAAAAATCCTTACTTTTTATAGGTAATTGGATTCTAATAGTTGTTCAGCCGCCATTTACCGTTATAATCTGGCCAGTTATATTTTAAACAAATTCATCATTGCCTGGAGACAGATGTGAAATTAAAGACTTGGTTAACTGTTGCTGCTACGGCGCTAACTATCTTTGCGGCTCAAGCGCAAGAAATGAGTAACGATGAAATTGCAGATCGTATTAAGCCACTTGGTAAAGTGCACGTTGCCGGTGCAGCTGCACAAGGCGATACCGCTGCTGCAGGCGGAGCAAAATCTGGCGAAGATATTTACAACTCTGCATGCGTAGCGTGTCACAGCGCAGGCGTTCTTGGTGCTCCTAAATTTCAGGTAGCCGCTGATTGGCAACCTCGCCTAGACGACCGCGGTCTTGACGGCGTATGGCAAAACGCAATTAACGGTATTAACGCAATGCCTCCAATGGGTACGTGTGGAAACTGTTCAGAAGACGATATTAAAGCCGCAATCGAGTATATGATTGAAGGTATTTAAACTATTAATTGATAGTTTAAGTTGTTTGAAAAATTAGCGTTTTTTCCGCGGATGGGGTAAGTTAATCCGCTAAATCAAATGTTAATTTTACATTGGCGAGCACAATGTCATCAAATTCGACTCAATCTGAGCTGTCTGAAGAAGAGCTGCGGGAACTTATTCCGCAGCTTCAACAGCTTACAGATAAGTATAGGCGTGCTGAACGTGTTCAGAAAGCCCTTTTTGACATTTCCGAACTCGCCAGTTCAGTAAGTAACCTTAACCACCTCTACACATCTATTCATGAAATCATTGGTGATTTTATGAATGCCGATAACTTTTACGTCGCTTTTTACGACCCTGAAAGCAACATTGTCGATTTTTCCTATTTCGTTGATGAATTTGACGAGCAGACAGTGCGCCAGCTTCCTGCCGAATCGTTAATGGACGGCATGACCGGTTATATTCTTAAGTCGGGTAATCATCTTTTTTACAAGCGTGACGAAGAACATAAGTTTGCTGAAGAACTTGGCTTTAAGTTAGTCGGCTCTCCCCCTTATGAATTATGTGGCGTTCCGCTTAAGCGCGGCAGCCAAGTTATTGGGGCTATGGTTGTGCAAACTTACGATGAAGGTGTGCACTACAACCAAGAAGATTTAGAAGTACTGCTATTTGTATCACAGCATATTGTTACCACTGTTGACCGTGTTAAAAACCGTGAGCTAACCGAACGCACCATTCGTGATAGAACCCGTCAGCTACGAAGAACTAACGATGACTTACAAGAAGAAATTCTTGAACGCCAAAAGGTAGAATCGTTACAACAAGCATTGTTTGAGATATCCGAGCTCGCCGCTAATCTTGAAGGCGACATGAACGTGTTTTATTCAAGTTTGCATGAGATCCTTGCAAGGCTGATAAGCGCACCAAACTGCTATATAGCGATTGTGGATAAGGCTCAAAATAAACTTGAGTTCCCGTATTTTAGTGACATCAACCAAGCAACCATTGACCCTAGACCGCTAAGTCTAGGATTAACAGAGTTTGTGCTTCGCACCGGACAGGCAGAGCTAATTAACCCACCTCGGGTGCTGCAGCTTGCTGAAAGTGGTGAGCTTGACGTGACTGTGGCGCAGAAAATGCTGAAAAGCGCGAACTCCTGGCTGGGCTCTCCACTTGTGGTAGATGGTGAAATAGCTGGTGTAATTGCCGTTCAAACCTATGGAAAGCACGCCAAGTACACCGCTCGTGATCAAGAGCTTTTACGCTTTGTATCCCACCATATTGCGGTGGCCATGGAGCGCAAAAGTAATACGGAAGCGATTCAGCAGTACAACACGCAACTTGAAGAGCGAGTAAAAGAGCGCACCGCTGAGCTTAATCGCGCCAACTCGTTTTTACAGCAACAAATAGACGAACGTAAAGAAATTGAGCTTAAACTCATTCACGATGCCCACCACGATTCGCTAACCGACTTGCCAAACCGAGCAATGTTTACCAGCCGCCTAGAACTTGCGGTAGCAAGCAAGCAGCGTTATACCGAAAACATGTTTGCCGTTTTATTTATCGACCTCGATCGGTTTAAAGTGATTAACGATACCCTTGGTCACCATGCTGGCGATGAATTTTTAATTGAAGTATCTAAGCGCATTGCACTGTGTATTCGAGGCCACGATTTACTGGCTCGATTAGGCGGCGATGAATTTGTTGTGCTACTGGATAACTTTGATGAAAACGCAGATGTTGAAGAAGTAGCAAGTCGTATTATCTCGTCAATATCAGAACCTTTTCTACTTGATGGCCGTGAAATGTATTCCGGCGCAAGTATTGGCATTGCTCATCTTGAGCCTTATTACAATAGTGCTGATGAAGTACTGCGCGACGCCGATGCCGCTATGTACCAAGCTAAAACACTTGGCCGCGGACGCTTTGTTATGTTCGATAAGAGCATGCGGGAACGCTTAATTGAAGAGCTTGAACTAGAAAACGAATTCAGACGTGCTCTTAGAGACGAAGAGTTTGATTTTTTCTTACAACCCGTCATCAACCTTATCGACAACAGCATTTTGTATAAGGAAATGTACGTACGCTGGTCGCATCCTACTTACGGTAAGATTGCGAGAGAGCAATTTAGACAAGTAGCAGATCATAGTGGATTAACTATCGATTTAGATCTCTTCCAGTTAGCTAAGGCATGTGAGCTAATAAAGCGCTTTGAAGACACCGACGAAGCGATTGAGCGCATTGCCGTTAACGTATCTATCAATCATTTGCTACAACCTTCAATGGTGAATCAAATGACCGAGGTTATTGCTGACTCGGGTATTAAACCAAATCGATTAGTGTTTGAGTTCGATGAGAATGATTTGAATCGTCGCTCGCAGTTTATACTGCCGGCCATTAAAAAGTTAAAACGTGCTGGCGTAACGCTGGTACTCGATAACTTTGGTAGTGGTTTAGCCTCGCTGAGCTACCTATTTGCCTACCCCTTCGACTTTATTAAAATTGACCATCGATTCGTGAAATCGTTACCAAGGTCTCAGCGTAACCTTAAGCTGATTCAGTCGGTAATGTTAATTTCAGAACACTTGAAGTTTAATGTGATTGCAGAAGGCGTAGACTCTCCCTCTCAGCTTAGTGCATTAAACGACATTGAATGTGTATATGGCCAAGGTAAAACACTGCAGCGCGCCGTTGTTTTAGATATGACTAAAGCAACTGACTGAGCCCCAAAAAGTTAGTAAGCGCCCACATTACACTACTTTTTGCCCAAAATATCTCTTAGGTTTGCAATACCCACCTGAGCCTTTTGTTGTCGCTCTTCTTTAGACGCTTTGGGCTTTTGATTTTCCCATTGAACATCATCTGGCGGTAGTTCGAACAAGAACCGGCTGGGCTCTGGCTGAATCACCTCACCAAACTGCCTGCGCTCCTTTGCTAAACTAAATATTAACTCTCGTTGCGCCCGCGTTATGCCTACGTAAGCTAAACGTCGCTCTTCTTCTACATTGTCTTCATCTACACTGCTTTGATGGGGTAACAACCCCTCTTCCATTCCCACAAGAAACACAATAGGAAACTCTAGTCCTTTTGAGGCGTGAAGCGTCATTAGCTGAACTTGGTCGCTTTCACCATCTTCTTCGCCACGCTCCATCATATCGCGAAGTATGAGACGATTTACTACCTCGGTGAGGGTCATCGGAGCATCAAGGTCGTTACCCTCAAGCATATCGGTAACCCAGCCAAAAAGTGTACTTACATTGGCCATGGCCATTTCAGCAGCTTTAGGGCTTGCGCTCGATTCGTAAAGCCACTCTTCATAACCCATCGTACGTATCATACTTCTTACTGCATCTGCCGTATTGCCGCGCTCTGCATTATCAGATAGCTCTACGACCCATCGGGCAAACCCAGACACCGAATGAAACGCTTTATCGGGCAATACGCTGTTTAGGTTGTTGTGTGTTGCAGCCTCAAACATGGACACACCCAGGCTATTTGCAAAATTGCCGAGTTTTTCCAGTGTGGCTCGGCCAATACCGCGCCCCGGAGTGTTGATAATACGCAGCAGTGCATTGTCATCGTCTTGATTCACCAACAGCCTCAAGTAGGCCATGATGTCTTTCACTTCGGTACGCCCAAAGAACGACATGCCTCCACTTATTTTGTAAGGAATGCGGTTGCTCATTAGTAGCTTTTCGAACAAACGACTTTGGTGGTTACCGCGGTATAAAATAGCGTAATCTTTGAACTTGGTTCGGTTCATGAACTTATGCGCTAGTAGCTCTGCTATCACCCGCTCAGCTTCATGCTCTTCGTTTTTGGCTTCAATAACTTTTAACGTTTCACCGTAGTGAAGCTCTGAAAACAGGGTTTTATCAAATAAATGGGGGTTGTTCTGAATTAAGATATTCGCGCAATGCAGTATACGCCCCGAAGAGCGATAGTTTTGCTGCAGCTTAATAACGTTTAAACGGGGAAAGTCTTTTTGCAATAAATTCAGGTTTTGTGGCTTGGCCCCACGCCAAGAGTAAATAGATTGGTCGTCATCGCCTACCACGGTAAAACGAGAGCGCTCACCAACAAGTAGCTTCACCAATTCATACTGACTGGTGTTGGTATCTTGATACTCATCAACCAGTAGGTAACGTATTTTGTTTTGCCACTTGGCTCGAACCTCCTCGTTTGTTTTTAATAACAAGGTAGGTAATAAAATAAGATCGTCAAAGTCTAAGGCATTATAGGCTTTTAAATTGTCTTGGTAGCGTCTGTAGGCCTGCGCAAACTCTTGCTCGCCAGTGCTCTGAGCTTGCTTTAATAAGGCATCTGGCAGTACCAAATCGTTTTTCCAATTTGAAATACAGCTTTGCAGTAGCTTCAACTGGTCTTTGTCACCGTCTAAGGTGTCGGCGGTAAGGTCGGTAAGAAGAGAAAGAGAGTCTTTGTCATCGAATAAGGAAAAGCCTGGCTTTAGCCCTAAGTCTTTCACGTGAGATTTAATAATATTTAGACCAAGGGTGTGAAACGTTGAAACCTTAAGCCCTCGCGCTTCTGGTTTGCCTAAGGTTTGCGCCACACGCTCTTTCATCTCTCGTGCTGCTTTATTGGTAAAGGTTACTGCTGCGATATATCGAGCAGGCATGTCACAGTTTCTAACTAAATGAGCTATCTTATTGGTGATTACACGAGTTTTACCACTGCCTGCCCCGGCTAACACTAAGCATGGGCCCGATACGAATGTAACGGCAGACTCTTGAGCTTCATTTAGTTTCATTTTTTTCCTAAAACAGGGTTAACAGGCAGTAAATGCATAGTTCACAGTTTTGATTGCATGTCGTGTCGATACCGATAGAATAGTGACACTAATTTGAGCTGCGTATTATAAGGGAAATCCATGTTGGATCCGAAAAAACTCGAAGATTTGGCTAAACAGATTGCTGATGCCGTTCCACCGGGCGTAAAAAATATGGCCGAAGGCGCAGAAACACGAGTTAAAACTGTGTTGCAGTCTCAGCTCTCTAAACTCGATTTGGTAACTCGTGAAGAGTTTGATATTCAAAGCCAGGTACTGATTAGAACTCGCGAAAAGCTAGAGGCGATGGAAGCTCGTATTGCAGAGCTTGAAACCAAGCTTAATGGCTAATAGCCTAGACAGCCAATAATCTCGATGTACACAAAGGCACTTTTTAGTGCCTTTTTTATAGTTCACTGACTTTAGCTAATAAAGCAGGTAGTTAACTGCCAACCCTACGGTAATTGATAAGCCCACTAAATGGTTTTCTAAAAACGCGGTAAAGCAGCCTTCTCGTTGTTTTCGCTTAATAAGTTGATACTGCCTAACACACAGAAGCGCTGCAAATAACACCGCTACAAAATAAGGCCAAGCCGCCTCAATGGTTAAGCCAACACACCATAAAGTCACCAGTGTAAAAACCTGCAGCGCCATCACAATCACAACATCGTACTGACCGAACAATATGGCGGAAGACTTTACGCCTATCTTAAGGTCGTCATCTCTATCGACCATGGCATACATAGTGTCGTAGGCCACTGTCCAGGTAAGATTTGCGATAAATAACCACCAGCCATAAGCGGGTACAGTTTCTAAAACCGCCATAAATGCCATTGGAATAGCCCAGCCAAATGCAGCACCCAGTACCACCTGAGGCAGGTGTGTGTAGCGTTTCATAAATGGGTATGATGCGGCCAGCAGCAGCGCCACAACCGACAGTGCGATAGTCTGCCAATTGAGAAATAACACGAGCACAAACGCGATGCCTATTAATAGCGCAAACAGCTGCAATGCTTGCTTAGCAGTTACCTCACCAGTAGCAAGAGGGCGTGTAGCAGTGCGCTTAACACTGCCATCAACTTTTCTATCTGCATAGTCGTTAATAACGCATCCCGCACAGCGCATAACAACAACACCAGCAATAAAAATAGCGGCTATATCAAGCGTTGGCATACCTTGTGAGGCAATAAGCAGTGCCCATAATGTGGGCCACAGTAAAAGGTAAAACCCGATGGGTTTGTCTAGGCGCATCAGGCGGGCATAAGCGCCCCAGTTGTGCTGTGTCATATTCACGTTTCTCTTTTTATCACTTGTTTCTGCCCTTCATTTTGCGTGTAGGCCGGAGAGCCAGGAAGGAACACTTCTGCAACAATTAAGTGATGCGACTCAAAGGTAAACACAGAGCGCCTACCCCACAAGTTTTGCTTTGTATCGTTTTTTAACTGCGAGTTTGATTGCATGCCTGATTGCGAGTTTGATTGCACGCCTGATTGCTCAGCGAGGTGCTGAGAAAACTGCTCAAAAGGTAGCGTACACACTTGAAACTCAGAGCGTACAAACCGCTTGTCGTTGAACAATCGTTTGCCTAATGGCTCACTGCCTAGGTTAGATAGCTCTGCTTCGATAATAGCTTGAGGAATGACTGAGCGAGCAAATACCCAAGGCTGTTCATCACCACACAATACAATTTCTCGTATTTGATAGGCTGTTTGGCCGTTCGCTTGTAACAGAGATAACTCAGTTCTGTGAGGCTCTAACGCTTGCTGGCCTAACAGCTGAAGCGAAAATTCACTGCAGGCCGATTGCACCCTCTCGGTTAGAGAGCCAGTATCTAACAACCAGTCTTTTAACGTTGGTTCAGGTATGTTTGCTTCTGCTAAGGAAAGCCAATCAACGGCAAGACCAACGGGAAAGTCGGCGGTAAGACTCACTTTAAAGCACCCATTTACAAAGACTCACTTTACAAAACCTACTAGAAAAAACTCACTGCTGGCGCTATTCACACAGCTTCTGAACTGGCAACATCATAACATTTATTTTTGCGCTGTAATCTTCAGGAAAAGCTAAACTCTATATTTCCATCACTTTGATTGTAAGCCTTTGGCAGACATTTTGTGCTTATTAACCTGAATCCTGTTTAAAGAATGGTGCAAGCATTTGTTCTATAAAATATAAATTAAAATTTCAAACTCAGTACTGCTAGAAATGCGAAGTGCAAGGCGCAAAAGTCACGTAATAGTTGTTCTATTACTTACTTTTGCAACGCAGTAATTCGCGTTTCTAGTGGTGCTGAGCGCCGTTTCTTAAACAGGATTCAGGTTTATTAAGATGCGTACTACTTTTGCAGTAGTGCGTTTAACCTCAGCTTTGCTACAATAAGGTTGATCTTAACTTATCCTTTTTTCGGTTCTTACCATGCTTAAGTCTTTAATTTTACATTGTTTAGCAATAACTGCGCTTTTACTGAGCGCTTCGTTTAGCGCTCAAGCACAAGAGAAAGCCAACTTTGCCTATATTGGCTTAGAGCCAGAAATCGTCACTAACTACATTAGCGACAGTGCGCGTAAGCTTGGTTATGTTCGTGTACAGGTTGAACTCATGGTATACGACATAGAGCAGCTGGAAATTGCGGAGCATCACATGCCGCTTTTACGCTCTACTGCTATCGAAATATTTGGTCAACAGCCCGCTGAAAAAGTGAAGTCTCTTACGGGCCGTGAAGACATTCGATTAGCGCTTTTAAAAGCATTAAAAGAGCACATGAAAGAAGAGACTGGCGGCGAAGTGATCAAAAACGTGATATTTACCAAGTATCTATATCAAGGCGATTAATCTATACAAAACCGACTGCACGCTAGCGTTCTTACCCAGGCTTTTTGGAACCTAAGCTCAGCATCGCAGCCAGTAAGCATCCGGTGATCAAACCCGCCGTATGCGCTGCGTTTGCCATGTTTACCCACAATATGTCCGCAAAGCCAAGTACTAGCCACACCAACATAAAGCCGACAATAGAATTGGGTAGAGATAGTCCCCAACTGGGACGCAGCCAACCTAGCCACCACACGAATCCCATAACGGCATATACAACACCAGAAAGGCCACCAAATAGAAATAGGTTAGCCTGCACTGGCTCACTAAATAGCGCCTGAGCAGCATTAGATACCACCGCTGACACTATAAAAACAATGATGAGCATAGTAATACCAAAAGTACGCTCTATTTTGGCGCCAAGCATACTCCACCACAATAAATTAAACACAATGTGCAACACACTAAAATGTATAAATGCCGGGCCTAATAGCCGCCACCACTGATGGTTTTCTGCCAGCAGGCCAAAAGGCTGCATCAGCAAATGTTGTGCAATAGGCGCAAATAGTCCTAGCAAAGATAAGCCGTATACCAATAAGCACAAAATAAACACCAAAGACGTAAATGGCGCTGAAATAGCATTTGCGGCAATGTGTTTAATGGAAAACCCGCTGGGCGACGCTGCTAGCTGAACATTTTGACCATTGTCCCATGCTGCCTGTTGATATTTTGGGTGACCAGGGTTTGCAATAAAGTCTTTAGCGATAAGCTCTGCTTGCGCGGTGTGCTCAGCATCATCTATAAATACAACAAACTCTGACGATGCAGACTGCTGTGGTGAAGCCTGTTGTTTAACAGAAGCGGTAACCCCTTGGCTATTGAGATAATTGGCGAGAAGGTGCGCAGCACTTTGCTGATTGAACGCGATTAATGGTTGGCCCATAGGCTGAGGTAGCTCCAAAACACATGACTCGAAATACCGAATCTAATAAATATGAATACAATAAACATGGGTGTAAAAAGGAAAATAACACGGTAAACCAGTCTATCTATTGAACAAGTGTATTGATAAAGCGTTATGAGGGAAAGGATAAAAATAAAGGTGCTCATCTCATCACACCCTAGGGCGTGTTGAAATGAGCACCTTCATTAAGCTTCTAACTAGTTAGCTGGTTTACTCGGTTTCTACTGGGTTAGCTAAACGCCAGGCCTCAAAGCCCCCATCCATGCTGTATACCGTTTCAAAACCTTGCTGCGCGATAACTTGGGCAGCTTGCTGACTGCTCACACCGTGATAACACACCACAACAACTGGCGTGTCTTTTGGCGTTTGCTCTACAAACGTAGCGAAATTGTCATTGTTCAGCGGCGCTGCGTTAGGCATGTGCCCGTTCGCGTAAGATTGTGGATCGCGAATATCAACAATAGATACCGTGCCCGAAAAATCAGCAACGTCTTGCACGCTGATATGAGAAAATGTGCTCATTATTGCCAGTCCAAAATAACTTTACCTGATTGCCCTGACCCCATGGTATCAAACCCTTTCTGAAAGTCATCTACGCTATAAGTATGAGTAATGATTGGGGTAAGGTCTAAACCGCTTTGAAGCAGGCTTGCCATCTTGTACCAGGTTTCGAACATTTCGCGACCGTAAATGCCTTTGATCACGAGTCCTTTGAAGATAACCTGATTCCAATCGATAGCCACATCACTAGGTGGAATACCTAGCATGGCAACCTTACCGCCGTGATTCATTTTATTTAGCATATCGCGAAGCGCAACGGGCACGCCCGACATTTCAAGCCCCACATCAAAGCCTTCTGTCATCCCCAAGTCGTTCATGACATCTTTCAGGTCTTCTTTAGACACATCGACAGCACGGGTAGCGCCCATTTTTTCAGCAAGGGCTAGACGATATGGATTGATGTCTGTAATGACAACGTGACGTGCGCCCACGTGCTTTGCAACCGCTGCTGCCATAATACCAATGGGTCCCGCGCCGGTAATCAGTACGTCTTCACCAACAAGGTCAAAACTGAGCGCGGTGTGCACGGCATTGCCGAACGGGTCGAAAATTGACGCAAGTTCATCGCTGATATTATGAGGTATCTTAAACGCGTTAAAAGCAGGAATAACGAGAAACTCAGCAAAGGCGCCAGGACGATTAACGCCTACCCCTTCGGTGTTGCGACAAAGGTGTCTGCGACCCGCTCTGCAGTTACGGCAATGCCCACAGGTAATATGACCTTCACCAGACACTCTGTCGCCTATTTCGAAGCCTTTAACTTCTTGACCCATTCCAACCACTTCACCCACATATTCATGACCCACAACCATAGGCACGGGAATAGTGTTTTGTGACCATTCATCCCAGTTGTAAATATGCATATCGGTGCCGCAGATAGCGGTTTTACGAATTTTTATTAACAGGTCGTTGTGCCCCACCTCGGGCTTTGGCGAGTCTTCTAACCAAATGCCGCGCTCGGCTTTTGCTTTTACCAATGACTTCATGAAATCACTCCCATTTCGCGGCCAATTTCAATGAACGCGTCAATGGCTTTGTCTACGTGCTCAATAGAGTGCCCCGCAGACATTTGGGTGCGAATTCGCGCCTGCCCTTTTGGTACCACTGGGTAAGAGAACCCAATCACGTAAATACCTTTCTCTAACAGCTTGTCTGCCATGTCACTCGCTAAACGGGCATCGCCAAGCATAACCGGGATAATAGCGTGGTCTTTACCTGATAGCGTAAAGCCAGCATCTTCCATACGACTGCGGAAATGTTCTGCGTTGCGCCATAGTTTAGCTCGCAGCTCATCGCCCTCTTTCATCATCTCAAATACTTTCAGCGACGCTGCCACAATAGGAGGCGCTACTGAGTTTGAAAACAAGTAAGGGCGTGAACGCTGACGCAACCACTCAACCACTTCTTTTTTACCCGACGTATAACCGCCAGATGCTCCACCAAGTGCTTTACCCAGTGTACCGGTAATAATATCTACGCGGTCTAAAACGCCACAATATTCGTGGCTTCCGCGACCGTTTTCCCCGAGAAAACCGGTAGCATGGCAATCGTCAATCATTACCATGGCATCGTATTTATCTGCAAGGTCACAGATAGAGGCTAAATCGGCAATAACACCGTCCATAGAAAATACGCCATCGGTAGCAATAACTTTAAAGCGTGCGCCTTCTTCGTTTGCCTTGATGAGCTGCTCTTCTAATGCTGCCATGTCGTTATTTGCATAGCGGTAGCGCCTTGCCTTACTTAAGCGAACGCCATCAATGATGCTCGCATGATTAAGGGCATCTGAAATAATGGCATCTTCAGGACCAAGAATGGTTTCAAACAACCCACCGTTTGCGTCAAAACAAGACGGGTAAAGAATGGTGTCTTCTGTGCCTAAGAATTCGCTGATAGACGATTCAAGCTGCTTGTGAATATCCTGCGTGCCGCAAATAAATCGTACGGAAGCTACGCCGAACCCGTGAGAGTCCAGGCCGTCCTTAGCTGCCTTAATGAGGCTTTCATTATTTGCTAGCCCAAGATAGTTATTGGCGCAGAAGTTAACGACATGGTCACCGTTAGCCACATCGATATCAGCTTGCTGCTGAGATGTGATCACGCGTTCTTTTTTATATAAACCATCTTGTTTGGTGGCTTCAATTTGCGATTGCAAATGGGAAATAAATGCCGCTGACATGCCGTTCTCCGAAATTCGTAAAAGGATATTTTAGTAAAAGCCTACAGGTGGGTATACAGTGATGCGCTCTATTTAATAGGAAAGCCGATGAAGTGTGTAAATTATTTAGCACACCTTGCCAAATACGCTAGCTTTTAGGCGTTACGCTTGAGGTGGTTTCCAATAACCATTTTCAACATTTGTGCTTAGTACGCGCCAAATATGTTGCTCTGGAATAGGTTTACTTATCATATAGCCTTGTCCGTAGTCGCAATCAAATTCGCATAGCAAATCGTACTGCGCCTGTGTCTCTATGCCCTCGGCAACCACCTGCATCCCCATGTTACGCACCATAGATACTGTGGAGTTCACAATATTTCTATCGTCGGCATCGTCGGTAATATTTGAAACAAAAGAGCGATCGATTTTAATAAAATCTGCAGGCAAAGATTTGAGATAACTCAGTGAAGAATAACCGGTGCCAAAGTCATCAATAGCCAACATGCAACCCATTTCATGAATGGTGTTCATAATAGCGCGGGCTCTTTTGATATCAGAGACTAACACCGTTTCTGTAAGCTCTAAGCATATCTGCTCAGGCGCTAATTCATTGCGCTGTATTTGCTGCTGTAGATAATCGGGTAAGCTAGGATCGATAAATTGCCCTGCCGACACATTAATGGCCAGTTTCATATGGCGATAACCGCTATGACCGAGCTCTTGAGTAAGAGAGCAAGCTCTAGCGATAACCCAGTAGTCTAACTCAAGCATAAAAGTGGTATTTTCTAATAGCGGTATGAAATCGGCAGGCGAAATTGCACCTTTGGTCGGGTGGAACCAACGAAGCAGAGCCTCAAAGCCAATGAGTTTACCCGTATGCATTTCTATTTGAGGTTGCAAGGCAAGACTAAACTGATTACCTCTCAGTGCTTCGCGGGCCTCAGATTCTAGCTCCACCTTTTGCATTACCGCTAAATTCATTTTCGCTTCATACACTCGGTAGGCTGCACCTTGCTTTGACTTTGCTGCATACATCGCAATATCAGCGTGTCGCAATAGCTCGACGGGTGTGGCTTGAGCATGGCTTGTAATGGCAATACCTATGCTCACAGAGATATAGAATTTCTGACCATTGATGACAATGGGTTCGGCAAATTCATTGAGCAGTTTATTAGCAATAAGATCGACCTGAGAACGACTCTCAATATCTGAAAGCAATACCACAAACTCATCGCCACCAAAGCGAGAGGCAATGTCTGTTTCCCGAATAGGCCGTGATATCCGCATGGCCGCGGCTCTTAACAGCGCATCACCTACATCGTGACCGTGGCTATCGTTAACTTTCTTAAAATCATCTAGGTCCATGAACATGAGAGCAACAAGCTTTTCATCGCGAAATGAACGGGCTAACTGCTTTTCAATTTGAAACGTCAGCATGTTCCGATTGGGCAAGCCAGTCAGCACATCGAACATGGCCATTTTTTCTAGCTTGGCGGTATTAATTGCCATTTGACCATCAAAGTCTTCAAGCTGCTTTGCCAGGTTATTCGCCGCGCTTTCTACAACGTCTAATTCATCTACTAACTTTAAACTCGACACATTTCGCTGTTTGGCGGCGTTAGCATGAAATTCAGTAAATTTGTGCTCTGCCAACATGGGAAGACGCTCGCTGATAGACAGCAAACGCTGGTTGTATCCATTCAAAAATAGGTAAAGCAATATTGAAAAGATAACAAACAAAATAACGGCCGAGCCAACAACGATGGCTTGATATTGATTGGCTTGCTGAACGGCTGCAGTGACGTCTTGCACAAGTAGCAGATAAGGACGGTTGGCGTTGCCTTTTGAAAATGGTAGCAAGCTAACAAGCAGCTGCTCTTTATTCAGGGTTATATTGCTGCCCCTTGTGACTAAGCGATTCACCGACCAGTCAGCAGGTAGCCCAGCAAAAACCTGCTGTAAATACTCTCGATTCGCTGCAGACAATTGACTGGATAGCGTCAACGAGGGTGTGCCTGCCTTGTTAGCATTTTCTGCGTTGGTTGGCGCTGATTGCCAGGATGGTAATGATTGCGTAATTTGCACAATCGCAACTTTGTGTACTCCCGCTGCGCGATTAAATAGGTAAAGCAGCTCGCGCATTGAAGTAGATACCACTACAACAGGTACGGTATCGCTGCCGCTCATAATAGGAATCGACATATAGTGAGTACAAACTTTGTCGCAGACAATCGTTGAACGGCTTTCGAAGCTGGTTCGGGTTGAGCTGACTAATTGGGCGACTGCTTCACGAGAGTGGCTCATGTTGGTGCCCACGACACCAGACTCATCAAACAACAAAAGCTCTTCTACTTGGAAGTTAAGGGTGAAGTATTCTGAAAGGTTTTGAAGTGTACGTTGAAGCTCATCGAGATCTTTGCTTTGTAAATCCCGCTGCTGACTTACAATGTCAATAAGGTTTATCATGCGGTTATGCAGCACCTCCTCGAAAAGCCGGATACGCCGCTGGTGACTTATCTGGTTTTCTTTTTGCTGCAAAAGCAAACTCGCTTCCGACTCTTGTATCAGCACCACCGAGATCACTACGGTGACGGTCAGCACCATCGCCATTAATATAGCAATCGTTTTAGTGGTGAATGATACCTGCACCTTCATATTACTTATTACCACCAATACATCAGTTGTAGCGACCACATTTGCCAGTTTTTATCTGCTTGCTCGGCCACGTTGCGGTCTAGCAAACTCACTACCCGCGTTGCGCCTTCAACCCAATGGTATTCCCCCTGCAAACGCCATTTTGGCGCAATATCCCAACGCAAGCCCAAGGTAGTAGAGTCTTGGTAACCAAAGTACGCAGGTACGGCACCATTAGATAATTGCTCCAGACGTTTTCCGTCCCTGTCGTTAACATCATTGACGTAGGTGTCGTAACCTATTAGCCCGCTAAACTGACTATTGAACAAATACCTAAACTGGACAAAGCCACCGTCACCGCGACGCTTATCGTTAAAATCTGGCGCAAATAAGCCCCTGCTATGCTGGGATTCTGAAAGCAGCTCCATCGACACTTCCCAATGCTCAGCGAAGTATTGTGTTGAAAGCATAAAGCGCTCCACATTAGCCTCGCCTGCTAAACGATTGTCCTGTTGTGATGGGGTATAGCTAAAGTCGGAGTTAAGCCAGCTGACGCCAACTTTCCACGCCATAGACGCAGGCTGCCAAAATACACTCGCTTGGTGAACAAAATCTTGCTTCGCTTCGCCTTTCGCCTCTTCACCTAACAAAAAGTCTCGTTGTGACGAATTGATATTAGAGCGCCCATAGCTCCAGTTCAATTCCCAAATATTGTTTTGTCCATAGTGGGTAAAACTGGTCAATATGCCGTTGCTGCCAAGCGCAATATCGCGAAAACCATCAAAATAAACGGATTGAGGCAATACTGCAGTGTAACGAGTTTGCGGCACATCACGGGTAACAGAGTAAAGCCAATGTCTGTTTTTAAACCGCCCGGCGTGAATATGAGCTTGCCACCCGTTCCCTAAATTTGGAAGCTTCCAGTCAACAAATAAGTAATCAAGACGTGCCCCTTGTTCAAACCGGTTCCCGCCGTCTAGATAATTAATTTGCCCTGCAATCGATAAATTTTCGGACAATCTGTAAAGCCCGTTAATGCCAATTTCGGTAAGCTCACCAGTAACAGCATCGCTATCTGTTATAAAGCTACTGTTATTAGACTGAGTGACCCCCTGGGAAGCGTACCCATGCCATGCGAAATCCGACTCTGCTGAAAAAACAGCGAAGCTGCTCACTAACAACGAAAAATAGATTAATCCTTTCATTTTTCTTCTACCTCAATACGGCGCAGCTTAACGATATCGTCTTTATCACCATAGCCGATAGCTCCCTCTGTTGACTCTAGTGCTTCAATTAAAGCGTTGTATGACGACACTCTTACGGGCGTAACACCTTGCCCTGAATAGGTTAGCTGATCCCATAAGCGAGATAGCTGATAAGGAAACATCTGCAGTATGTCACGGCAAAACTGCTTATGTAATTCGTCGTTATCTTGTAATACAAAAACGGTAATTTTTTTACCGTTTTGCCAGTGTTGGCGGTGGCCTGTAAAAATTTGACGAAGCTCAGAGCGATTCAATTGAGATATGGAGACGCTCTCGTGCGCCATAACCTTCAAGTCACCGGCGTATGAAAAAGAAGATGTCGCAACAAAAGACACAACAATAAGAAATGTACGATAAGAAATTTGAGATAAAGACTCTAAGAGCCGCCTTATCGAGGGCGTTTTCATTCAGTAACAGCTCCCTGTTTTTAAACAAAAGCACAAAGCAATGTATGGTTAGTTAACTACAGTGTAGATAAAAGCTGAACAATTTACCCAGTAAAAAGTAAGCTAAGCGATATATGGATGAACTTTTTCTTTTACTTGCTCGAAAGAAATTCTTTGCATGAGGGTATCGCCTTTCGCTCGTACGCCCCAAGGCAATTCTTGCCACGGCTTGCCTTTTTGCTCTTTAATGCATTCATCGTAAACCGATGCGACATCGTTAAGATTATTATAAGGCCCGGTTCGCAGCGGGTTTGAATGAGCGTAAAGACCCACAACCGGCGTATCAACAGTGGTCGCCATGTGTGCGGGGCCTGTGTCTGGCGCAATGACGAGCGCGGCGTGTTTAAGCAACATAAGCAACTGATGCAGCGACGTTTTCCCCGTAAAATCTTGCAAGGTTACACCTGCTCTTTGCTTTATTGCATCTGCAGTTTCACGGTCTAAACTCCCCGGACCTCCGCACAATATCACGTTCACATTGTTGTTTTGAATATATTCGGCAATACGCGCGTATTGTTCTGGCAACCAATTTCGCTCAGCTTTACTTGCGGCAGGGGCAATAACTACATACTTACCAAGGGTTTTTGCCTGTTGTACCCCCCATTCGCTATCTTCATTGGAAACAGGGATACGCCAAGCTGGTTTGTCTACACTAGGTACGCCTAATGCATCTGCAAAATCCATAAACCCATCAAGTACGTGAGCATGCTGATTTGCCGATATGCGTTTATTAGCAAACAGCCAGTGCAACTCTTTACTACGAGCCCAATCAAACCCTATACGCTGCTTTGCTTTTATAACGCGAGACACTAAGTTTGCTCGCAAAGCCACCTGCATCATTAATAAGGCATCAAACACCTCGCCTTTTAACGCCTGCTTAAGGTCTTTTACTGCCGCTTTACCGCGCTTTTTATCAAAAATGATAAAGCGTATATTGGGCATTAGTTTAACGAGCTGATGCTCAACTTTTCCTATCACCCAGGTTATTTCGGCATCGGGCCACTGAGTTTGAATTCGAGTGACCATGGCAACTGCATGACACACGTCGCCGATAGCAGATAAACGCATTATACAAATCTTTTTTCCCACTTAGCGCTCACTTTTTGCTGAAAAACTGTTGCTGAAAAACTTTAATAAACCGTTAGAATGTTAAATTTACCATAAGTTGTGAGAAACATGGCGACAATACGACGAGACTTAGGTGCCGGGCACCACTTTCTATACGATGACGCCATAATCGGTGAGCCAAGTATTGATATGTTCACCCATGAGCATTGGCAGTTTCAAAACAAAATCACTGGCCATGCAAAAGGAAGAGGAACAACGCTGTTTATTGAACATGAGCAGCACAGTTGGGTACTTCGGCACTTCCAGCGCGGTGGCTTAGTTGGCAAACTGTTAAGTGATCAGTACTTGTTCTTGGGTGTCGAATCGTCTCGCCCTTTTGAAGAATTCAGACTACTTGCTGAAATGCGTAAAGAAGGGCTGAATGTTCCGGTGCCGGTTGCTGCTAACATTCACCGCAGGGGAGTGATTTATCGCGGCGATCTCATCACACAGAGAATACCAGGTAGCCAAGACTTACACCAAGTATTGTGCCATGAGCCACTGAGTGAAAGTCAGTGGCACGCCGTTGGGCGCGCACTTGCGGCAATGCACAACTGTCAGGTGTACCATCACGATGCCAATATTCGCAATATTATGATGGATGACAAGCAAGCCATTTGGCTCATTGATTTTGACCGCTGTCGCAAACGGCAAGGACACCAGTGGAAAACCGGTAACCTCGACAGATTACTGCGCTCACTGCTAAAAGAAAAAGAGAAAAACGCCACTTTTCATTGGTCAATGGAGGAGTGGCAGCATTGTATTAACGGCTATTCGTCAATAGCAAAAACAGCATAACGACGCACATAGCGGCCAATATAACTTCAAGAATAAGAGCAATGGGAATAGCGCCTAACTATGATTCAACTGTGTTACATTGATGGCGCTGACATATTGAGTAATTACCCTACAACGTCACTCTACACTCATTTTATAACTAAAAAGATTCGACAACATGCATACTAGAGCACTTTATCCAGGTACTTTCGATCCGATTACAAACGGACACGCCGACCTTATTGAACGAGCATCACAATTATTTTCTCGCGTGATTGTAGCTATTGCATCAAATCCAAGTAAGAAGCCATTGTTCACGCTAGAAGAGCGCGTGGAAATGATTAAGCAAGTTACCGCCGACCTTCCTAACGTTGAAGTGGTGGGCTTTACTGGGCTACTTGCAGATTTTGCTGATGAGCAAAACGCCACCATACTGATTCGTGGCTTGCGAGCAGTATCTGATTTTGAGTATGAATTTCAGCTAGCGAATATGAATAGACGCCTCAATCCTAAATTAGAAAGTGTCTTTCTCACTCCTGCTGAAGAAAATTCGTTTATCTCGTCTACGTTAGTCAAAGAAGTTGCCCTTCACCGCGGTGCCGTGAGCGGATTTTGTCACCCTGTTGTAGAGGCTGCCCTGCAAGAGCGATTAGGCAAGAAAAAATAGCTCTGCTAATCGCTTGAGACTGCTTGCGCAGAGGCTGCTGATGCATGAGACCGCAAGAGCGGTTATCGCTGGCAGTGAATACAGAAAAAGGTGTTTCGCTGCCCGATGACTTTACTTTGAATTGGGCTACCGCACACCTCACAGTCTTCGCCCTTTCTGCCGTAAACATTAAGATGCTGCGCGAAGTAGCCCGGCTTACCATCGGTTTGCGCGAAGTCTTTTAGGGTGGTTCCACCTTGCGCGATTGCTTTCGCTAATACCTGTTTAATATTGTGGGTTAAACACTTATAACGCTCTGCACCTATGCGACCTGCTTGCCTACGGGGGTCGATACCACTTAAAAACAACGCTTCATTTGCATAAATATTGCCCACGCCGACCACAACCGCATTATCCATAATGAAACTTTTCACAGGACTTTTTCTACCGCGAGATAATGTATAGAGACGATTTTCATCAAAGGCCTCAGTAAGCGGCTCTGGGCCTAAATTATCTAATAGACCAAGTCGTGTATCAGGTGCTTGAAATAACACCGCACCAAAGCGCCTAGGGTCGTTAAGACGCAAGCATTGCCCAGTGTTTAAGACAATATCAACATGGTCGTGCTTTATTAGCGGTGTTGACGCATCAATTACCCGTAGTTTGCCAGACATGCCAAGATGTAAAACCAAACTTCCCACGGCGGTTTCAATTAACAGGTACTTAGCTCTGCGCGTAACATTGTTAACTTTGTGCCCTACCACTAATGAAACCTCTTCAGGTATAGGCCAGCGCATCCTTCTTTCGCGAACAATGACGTTTGCGATAGTGTTGTTGATTAAATGCGGTGATACACCTAAACGGCTCACTTCAACTTCTGGTAACTCAGGCATTGGTTATATCCATGGGAGCAATGTACTTAGGGACACATTGTCTAATGCATACCAATTATTGTCTACTTTCACTACGGTGACAGAAGACGTGGGGTAAAAGGCGTAAACCCGACCGTTTGTTTCACCCGCAAGCCACACCACAACAACAAGGGGCTCTATGTTCGATATATCGTTTTTAAGGGAAGTAAGATAACGAAGACGCGCTTCTTGCCATCCGCCTATTTGTGCATCTGGACTGATTGAAAGCTTGCCCTCAGTACTGCGTTGACGCCACTGCTGACCACTTCTAACAAGCTGGTTATCGTCATGCTCTATTTTTAACACATAGGCGTTTTGCGGCAACAAGCTGCGTACTTCAGCAATATCTTTTTGAGGACGTAAGCTATCGATGTTAAACAAAGCAATCATGATCAACATGGCAACGATGACCACGTTATTCATTGCCCGCTGTGAAAGTTTTGCCATTGCCGATGCCCGTTACAATGAAAAAGGAGAAAAAGAGCAGATATAGTAAAGCCTCAATTCTTAAGATACTAGGGCGTGTTGATCCTTGTTGTACAAGTTTTGGGCTAAATGGAAGCTTTTTAAACGCGAAACAGTCCTGTAGGCCTAGTGTACAAGGATCTCACCACGATCTCGCGGCTTCTGCTCTTCTCTCAACGTGCGACTACGATTTGTTGTGCCTTGAAAGATGAAGAAACGATCAGTACTGAGAACGAGTGACCGAATAAACGCAAAAAACCCGGCAAAGGCCGGGTTTTCGTGGAGACAAAAGCAAGTGCTCTTTCTAAAAGGGCTTTACTTGATTTTTGCCTCTTTGAACATAACGTGCTTACGCACAACAGGATCAAACTTTTTGATCTCCATTTTGCCTGGCATGTTACGTTTGTTCTTATCAGTAGTGTAGAAGAAACCTGTACCTGCTGAAGAAACTAGTTTAATTTTATCGCGCATTGTCGGCTTCCTTAGATTTTCTCACCACGGGCACGAACGTCAGCTAATACTGAGTCAATACCTTTCTTATCGATGATACGCATGCCTTTCGCAGACAAACGTAGTTTAACAAAACGGCTTTCGCTCTCAACCCAAAAACGGTGAGTTTGAAGGTTTGGCAAAAAGCGACGACGAGTCGCATTTCTTGCGTGTGAACGGTTATTACCAACCGTTGGACGCTTACCTGTTACTTGGCATACTCTTGACATTGTATTTGTCTCCAGAACAACGATAACTGTCGCGCCAGTCGTTCCCACCACTCAAATAGTCGTTGGGTCAAAAGGCGTATTACTATAAATTAGAGGGCGCATTTTATACAGCAAAGGCAGGATCATTTCAATAAAAAAGTAAAAAAAGCTCAATTTTTAACTGCTTTTTCTACGATCTCGGCATTTCTACTACTAATTACCGTACTTTAATTAATAACCGCAACCCACACCCGATTATTTTTGTGCTAATTTACATTGAGCAGTCGGCTCAACAAAAGCCACAAATAAAGTGGGCGCAAACATACCACGCACGCTCGGGCGCGTCACTAAAATAAAAAGCAACTATGCAAAAATAGGTTTCTCTCCAAATGACAAATTCTGTAATTTTTGATGTTCAACATCTTTACTATTTGCCTCAGTATCTTCCTGTTGCATGTGCGCTTAGGGAGTTAGGTGTGAAAGTAGACTTCGTTTTGCACCAAGAACCCGGATACGACGAGGTTAAGACTTCCACACTGAGCAAAAAAGGGTTTAACCATCAATTTATTCCAGATGGCAGTAGCGTACTGTCTTTTTATCAATCACAAAATGTAGACTGGATTATTTTTGGGAATATACCTCCGTTTTCAGCGGATGAAAAATCCACAATCAGCCCCAAACTTGCACTTATGCAACATGGAATTGGACCTAAAGCTTGTTATTACAACGTATCAGAGTTCCCTTTCGATGTTCGCTTTGTAGAAGGTGAAAGCCGTTTATCCCGCCTTCAAGCTCTTTTTCCTACAAGAACTTTTGTTGATACTGGCTACGCTAAATTGGACCCTATTTTTGATGGAACAGAGCCACCGAGAACAATCGAACAATTGGGACTTGAAAAAGGCAAACCCACTATACTCTACGCACCTACTTTTTTCCCAAGCAGCATAGAAAAGTTTAAAAACGATTGGCCGCTAACACTTAAAAAATATAACATTATTATAAAGCCTCACTTTTTTAGTATGACTAAAAAGAAATACGTTAAACAGAAAGAAAAAATAGTACGGTGGGCATCTTTTGATAATGTTTATGTGGCCCAAAAACACGAATTTTGCCTTGTTTCGTTTATGCAGATCGCCGATGTGATGTTGTCAGATGCATCGTCCGCCATATTTGAATTTGCTGCTATGAACAGACCTGTTGTGTGGTGTGATTTTTCAAAAACAAGATGGAGTTACTCTGGCCTGTTTAAGTTCAGATTGAAAAAGCGACTCGACTCAGATCTCTCTTTATTCCACGATATAGCACACAGAGCAACGTCCCCTAATCTTGCGAATGAGCTTATTGAGCAATGTGTAGTTTCACCACATGCAAAAAGTAAAATTCGTCAAACTATTACCAACAAAATGGTCGGTAAGAGAGATGGGCTATGCAGTCAACGTATTGCTAAATACCTAACAAAATAAAAAGGTGCAACATTGCGAAGAGTAATTACATTTGGCACATTTGATGTGCTTCACATTGGTCACGTACGTATTTTGGAGCGAGCAAAAGCCCACGGCGATCACCTTACAGTGGGTTTGTCTTCTGACGAATTGAATTTTAGTAAAAAAGGCAGAAATCCTATTTATCCCTTTTCTAGTAGATCGGAACTGCTGAGTTCTATGCGCTTTGTTGATACTGTTTTCATGGAGGAATCCCTTGAAAAGAAGCGAGATTATATTCTTCAACACAAAGCAGATGTGCTAGTGATGGGTAATGATTGGGAAGGTAAATTTGACGAATTTCGCGACGTTTGTGACGTTGTTTATTTGCCAAGAACCCCCTCTATTTCTACAACCGAAATCATCGAAATAATTAGAGATGTTAACGGATGAAGTTTTTACTCTACCTATCACAGAATTACTCTTTTGAGATTCTGCGCCCGCTTTGTTCACTAATGCACAAAGAAGGACATGACGTAAGATGGTTCGTAGAGGGCAGCGAGGTAAACAAGTCGCAATTTCAACCTGATGATATTGTTTTATCTACTATATCGGAGGCAATAAGTTTTCAGCCCGATGCATCATTTCTGCCTGGAAACGTTGTCCCTTCATTTATCCCAGGATTGAAAGTACAGTTATTTCACGGCTTTGAATGGAAAAAGAAAGGGCATTTCAGAATTCGAGGCTGCTTTGATTTGTACTGTACACAAGGGCCATTTTTTACCAAGGAGTTTGAACAGCTTCGGGCAAAGCACCCTCATTTCACTGTAAGAGAAACTGGCTGGACGAAGCTAGATACCTTGTTTCAACGCTCAAGAGAAAGCACCTCACAAAACAAGCCTCCAGTAATTCTTTATGCACCAACGTTCTCGCCTAGCTTCACCTCGGCTAATTCTCTTTTCAACGAAATATTAGCGCTTAGCAAAAAGAAATCTTGGAAATGGAAAGTGAAGTTCCACCCCAAAATGGATAAAGAGACAATAGAAGCGTTTAAACGAGCGCAGCATGAGAATTTTGAAGTTATCGACTCTGATAGCATTATTCCTCTTCTAGTAGAAAGTGATGTGATGGTTTCAGATACTTCCTCAGCCATCACTGAATTTTTGCTACTTGGAAAGCCCGTTGTCACTTTTAAAAATGCCCAACCTGAGCCTATGCTTATTGATATTGATGATGCTAAAAACCTCGGAGACGCGGTAAAAAAAGCCCTCGCAATGGACGAGGCTTTAAAAGAGAGTATTAAAAACTACAGCCTAAAAATGCACCCTTTCACCGATGGGCAGTCTGCACAACGAGTGCTCGCGGCTACAATTGAAGAAATTGAAAATTATCCACGCAAAGAAAATATAGCGAAACCCAAAAACCTTTTTCGTAATTTCAAATTACGGAAAAGATTTGGCTATTGGAAGTGAAGCGTTAAGTACACTTTTACGCGTTAAATACGGTCAGAGTTATAAAAAGGGAGCAAATGCTCCCTTTTTTAATCGTAAAACGGCGCTCTTATCTCGGTCTGATTAATTAACCTTGCAGGTCGCTGTAACATTTGACCGCCATCTCGAGATATTGGTACCCAAGGGAAGAATCCACGCCCTTTTGAAGGCTGCAGCAAAAATAAGTCAGTTGGAATCGAGATGTAGAAGCCTTTCGTAAAACTCCCTTCCCCATACTCTTCTGACGATACATCCGTGAAAGCTGCAAATGCCCCCACAATAATTCCGCTGTCAAAACGTTTGGCGTAATCGATATTCACGCCTTTATCTTTTGCAAGAAATTGCCCTGCACTCACGGTTATTTGGGTGTCATCTAAAAATTCGGGCTTCCAATACACACTCGCGTGTCCGGTGATAGCATCGTAGTCTTCCAACGCCATTTGTTTTAACGGGTCGCGCTGCTTTACGTAGTTAATATCTAAGCCGTAGGCGATATTACTATCCACTTCGCGATACATTATTTCGCCGCCGACACCAGCAAACATGGTTTCTAGATAACCCGCATAAGCCTGCCCAAATAGATTTTCAGATAGTCTATCTTTGTAATGCAAAATAGCAGTATCTAGCCATACGTCATTTTCAGAAACATACTCTCTTACCCGCGTTCTTACTCTAGGCAAGGCGACTTCTTCATTATCGACCAGGTAATTAAACTTATCGAAATTATCAAGCAACGTTACACGAGCGCTACCTCGTACTGAAAACTTCTCGTCAAACGCATATCCACCGCCTAGCAAAAAACCAGTTTGGTAGAGGTAGAAATCTTCTGGGTTACCAAAAGACTGAGTAAAGAAAAAGTCTGCGCTATAAAATAACCCTTTGGTATTTTCAGGTTCATAAGCGTCTAATACTTCTTGAGAGGGGTCAGTTCTTATATAGGTTTGCTTAATATCAGCATCCACAGACTCATAACGCGCAGCCGCAATAAAGGCTTCAGCATCTACCTGAGTATCTACCATTGGCTGACCGCCACGACTATCTACAATATGATAGGTTTTTACCGTATCTGGCAGCTCAGAGGCCGCCACACGACCAATTCGCTCTATTGCTTCGTCTTGATCGCGATAGCTCACTTGTGTGCCATAAAACGTTGCTTCATTCTCGGTTAACTCTGCATCAGAAAGTACAAAGCCGGCATCGCGAAACATGTCGTTGTACAACGCTGATTTATTAACGTCTTCAATCTTTTTAGGCGGGCGCCTTGCCATTAACGACCGCGGCTCTTTATCGAATTTCAGCTGCGAGGCTGTATTCATATTGAAGCGATACGTTAAGCCAAAACCAATGGTGTTGCCACGCTGATAATTAAAAGAAAAGTCGACGTCTTTGTATCGATAAACCGCACCAATATTCCATCGAGAATCTTGTTCAAGCTCACCAGCCCGGTCTTCGGAATAATCATTCCCTTCAAACTCTAGCTTTAACGTGAGCGGTTCCCAAGGCGTTTGATATTCAATACCACCAAAAAATGAGGCTGTACCTTTGAAGAACTGATCGTAATCTACTTTTCCGCCTCTGCCGGAAAAGCCTCCAGGGCGTTCGCAGAAACTGTCTCTTAGCTCACAAAACGGGTTGGTAATGTCATCAGCAGTACCGAGATAACCCCATCCCAAGCCTAAATGAAAATCAAACGGGCCTACAGATTTACTGGCGTTGATATATTCACTTTCAAAAAAGCCGGTGCCACCAAAATCTCTAAAGCCAACACTAATATCCGGTAAGTAATAGCTCTCTTTCCACAATCTAAACTTAACGTCTAAGCCTTTGTCTTTGAGCGTTTGGTCTCCGCTAAATGATTCAACTGGGCTATAGAGCTGTGTACGCACATCGGTATAACGAGCAGTCGCCTCCATCCAATCATAGAGCTGTATATTCACAGACCAAAAACGATATTCTCCGTTGTCCGTGTAATTTATAGCCATGCCGCCTTGCTCGCGCATACGAGCCGTTGGCGTTTGTATAAGACCGTTACCACCTTGCACCATTTGTGAAGGCGTTACTTTTATTTGCGTGTCTGCTTGCGTTGTTGTCGATAACACACTGCCCACAACCAGCGCTAGTGTTGTTCTTTTTGAAGGAAAATACGCACTCATTGAGGAAGAACCCTGTGTACTGCTAAAGCGGCAACCCGCTGATTAAGCTGATTTATTTTATTACTGAATAGCTCTGATGAAACAGGTACGTAAACCTGACTGCCCGGCATCAGCTGTGAAAAATCAAGATTCCAATAGGCAACGCCTTTGGACTCAACTTCACCATTTGGGTGTATAACGTAAACAATACTCTTGTCTGCATCATCAAGTTTAGCCACTTTGTGCGACGCTGTATAAACAGACGTATCGCTTTGATGTTGGTATGCCCCGGGCTTTACAACTGCACCAGAAAAATGAAGCACATTGGGCCGACCATTCAGTCTCAACCAATACTTGCCGGGCTGAAACATAGGGTTATCTTCAAAAAATAAACGGGAGCGGTTATAGGATATAGACATATCTAGACGGGTAGACACCGTCCACTGTGCCACTTGCCCGTATAAGTTGCTCAGCGCTTTATGTGTGTTGCTGGTTTTATCGAAGTGAGTTAACAACTCCCTAATGCTAGACAACACCACTTCTTTTTCATGCTCTGCTTTAGGGTTGGTCAAATCAAATGCGGCAGCAGTCGGCCAATACCATTGCCCGTTGTCCGCAACAATGGACAGTGCGCTCGATAGCCTAATGGTTCTATCAAATTGATAGGTTTGCTTGTTGATCATTATTGTAACCAGATCGCTTTGAGCCACTGCAGCCTGCGAAAAAGTCATAATTAAAAACTGCGCGATAGCAGAAAATAGAATGTAATTTAGCCCTTTCATTGTATTTCTGCTCCTGCCTTATTCATCTGACGAACAATGCGGCTTAAGTACACCATTTCGTAGGTATCCCCAATAGGGCTAAACTTCTGTGTTGAAGCCAAAAGCTCTTTAGTGGATTTATGCAGAAAATACGTGTTTTCCCACGACAAGCCTACATCAATAAAAGGCGTATATTCAGGGAACGACACTGTCTCTACTATTTTGATAAGGGGAACTGAGTGGTCAAAGTAGGTGCGGCTTGTTTCACCTTCTACACGCCATGCTGAATTCACAGCCAGTCCAAAACCGACCTCAGACACATCAACTTTACGCTTCCAGTTAAAATTAAGCGTATCGTTTCCACCCAATGGATTGTGTTGAAGGTTACCCGTATAGAAGATGTCGTTATCTAACCCTTCTGTTTTAATAATAATACCGTGATGCATAGTGAAGATGACTTTATCAGCCGAAACCCAGCGATAGCGATCGCCATCTATATAGGCTAACGCCAACGAGGCATTATCACGATCGCCTGCTTTAATTTGCATAAGATCGGCTTTGTTATTCGCGATCTCTTCAACGGTATAGGTTACCGTTCTGTCTTTTAGCGCTAATTTTAATGTGTTGTAGTAAGCAAGCGTGGTTGTTGAACAACCAGAAATAGCGAGCATAAAAAAGCCAACAGTGGCCAAGGAAAAATATGGTTTCATTTGAATGCGCCGACGAAAGGGAAATTAGGTATATCTGTTTTAACTGTTTTTTATAACGTTTTAGCAATAAAAAAGCCGCTAATTAAAGCGGCTTTTAAAAAATACGTTTTATTTACTGTACTGTCGGAGAGTAAGTAAACGTCACTGGAACAGTGACTGTAGTTGTTGCTGTTGTTGTACCAGATGTAGTTACCGTTACTGTGTTAGTTGTACCAACACATACACCGTCTACTAGCGGATCTGTACCTTCACAAGTCGGAACCGCTGGATTTGGATCTACTACTGTCGGTGCGTCAGCATTTGAATTGCCTGCAACACCAACACCGATAGCTCCAACAACTACTACCGAACCTAAGATCTGACCTGTAGTCAGACCAGCGCCAGTAGCTCCACTACCACCTTCATTGTCTTGCGCGTTAACACCAGCCACCATTGTTGCGGCTGCAAATAATGCGATAATCGACTTTTTCATAACAGTCCTTTAATAAAAATACCCACTAATATCCTATGTTAAATCATTCTGAACGCTTTGACTAGAATATAATCAAAAAAAATGACTTAAGTTGCTATGATAACAAGCCCCTTTGTGCAAAAGAAATAGTTTCTTTGTCGCCAACAACAAAATGATCTAGAACAGGCACGTCGATCATTCCCATTGCACTTTTGATCTCGCTTGTTAATCGAATGTCTGCATGGCTTGGTTCTGCTATACCAGAAGGGTGATTATGTACCAGGATCACAGCGGCAGCATTGTCTTTCATCACTTGCTTTATCAGTTCTCTGGGGTACACCGCTGCACTATTTATCGTGCCAGTAAACATCACTCTAAATGCGATAAGTTGATGCTGACTGTTGAGCATTAAAAGAGCAAACTTTTCTTGCTCGCAATCTCTAAGCTTAGCTTGTAAATATTGTTTTGTGTCATCGACATTATGAAATGCATCTTGGCGCGTTAGCTGTATTTCTAAGTTGCGACGAAAAATCTCAAATGCGGCTTGAAATTGCGCATAGCTGCAGCGGCCAATACCTTTTAACGATGTAAAGCGCTCTTCTGAAACAGTGACAACCTCTCGTAATGTACCAAGCTCGTTTAACATGTCGTGGGCAAGCTCTACTGCTGACTTTCCTTTTACTCCTTTGCCAAATAGCACCGCAATTAACTCAGCATCACTGAGACTCTGTGCCCCCGAAGTTAGCAACTTTTCTCTTGGTCTCTCACCAAATGGCCATGCTTTAATCGTCATTTTCTTACTCTAGTTAACGTGAAAGCATGTTATATCGAAAACTCAAATCAACAGCGACTGTCTTCAAGGCGGGTTTATTAGTGAAACCTACACACCTACTTTTGTTTACCTATCCCAGATTTTAGCTTCATGATAGTTTAGTATGCGTGTATCACTACTATTCGTTTCAATCCGTATTTATATGACTATGTCTCTTGCAAATAAAAATGTACTGCTTGGCGTTACTGGCGGCATTGCAGCGTATAAGACACCCGATCTTGTACGCAAACTTACCGCTTTAGGCGCTAACGTACGCGTTGTACTTACAGGCTCGGCAACAGAATTTGTCAGTCCGTTATCTCTTCAAGCTGTATCGGGTAATCCAGTTCACCAACATTTGCTAGACCCCGCAGCAGAAGCAGCAATGGGGCATATCGAACTGGCGAAATGGGCAGACATATTACTTATTGCCCCGGCCACAGCGAACGTATTGGCCAAATTAGCCATTGGTATGGCGGATGATTTATTAACTACACTGTATCTTGCCACCACAGCCAGCGTGTTTATTGCACCCGCAATGAACCAACAAATGTGGAAAGCGCCCGCGACACTGGATAATGTAGAACGATTAGCCCAGTACGGAGTTAATTTTATTGGTCCAGCAAGCGGCGAGCAGGCCTGTGGAGATTTGGGCGCAGGAAGGATGGTGGAGCCAGTAGAAATTGCCTCTATTGTAAGTCAAACAGTCAACCGGCATGCCGTTGCTGAGCTTCGTGGCAAACACGTTTTAATTACAGCAGGGCCAACAAGAGAGCCTTTGGACCCCGTGCGATATATATCCAACCATAGCTCTGGAAAAATGGGGTTCGCTATTGCCGAAGCTGCCGTGAACGCGGGTGCTGAAGTCACCTTGGTGGCAGGCCCAGTTTCGCTTCAAACACCGCGAGGATGCGAGCGTATAGATGTTACTACGGCAGATGATATGCTAGATGCTTGTGAACAATTCGCGCACAAAGCAGATATTTTCATCAGTACAGCGGCGGTAGCCGATTATAAAGCGGTAAGTGTGGCTGAAAATAAAATCAAAAAATCAGATAATGAGTTAACACTTACTTTTACAAAAAACCCTGATATTCTAGCTACAATTTCACGTAAAGATAACAGGCCATTTTGCGTAGGCTTTGCGGCTGAAAGCCAAGATGTTGAGCAATATGCCCGCCAGAAGCTGACCAATAAAAAGCTTGATATGATAGCGGCCAACGACATAACAGCAGACGGCTTGGGCTTTAATAGCGACAACAACGCACTTCATGTTTTGTGGAAGGGAGGCGATAAAAAGTTACCCGCCACCAGCAAAAGTGAATTAGCACATCAATTAATATCGCTGATTACAACACGGCTTAGTGAAATCGAAAAAAACTAAACGACACCTTTAATGTGTCGATAACAGCAACTCAACATGCTGATTAATAGAAACACGGTTTAAGAAAGCTGCCACAAAAGAAAGTGGTAGGCTTGATAAATAATAACAATAAAACGATAACGTTTTGGCATTAGCCAACTTAACAAGGAACCCGGGTAGAACTTACTCGGTTGCGGAGGAAGTCATTTCGTCATGCCTGCAGTCAAAAAAACAAATCGCAGAGCGCAAATTCTGCAAGCACTTGCTGGAATGCTAGAAACCAACCCAGGTCAGCGTATAACTACAGCAAAATTAGCGGAAAAAGTGGGGGTTTCTGAAGCCGCCCTTTATCGTCACTTTCCAAGTAAGGCTCGTATGTTCGAGGGTCTTATTGAGTTTATAGAAGAAACCTTGTTTACGCGTATTAACAAGATTGTAAACGAAGAGAAAGACTCGTTAACTCGTTGCCAAATGATTTTGCATCTTATCCTTGGTTTTGCAGAAAAAAACCCGGGTATAACCCGTATTCTTAATGGCGATGCGTTAATGGGCGAACAAGATAGGTTACGAGCCCGTATCGCAAAACTTTTTGAGCGCCTAGAAACTCAGTTAAAGCAAGTGCTTAGAGAGAGAAAACTCAGAGAGGGTAAAACCCTTTCTGCCGATGAGGCCATTATTGCAAACATGCTAATTTGTTACACTGATGGACGCATAAACTTATTTATCAGAAGCGGATTCACACGCAAACCTACCGAGCAGTTCAACGAGCAGTGGGCAGCCTTCAAACAAATGTTTGTTGCATAGTATTGATAACGTCCAGTTTTTCTACCAAGACGCGTGCCTGCTTTTTAAAGGCGCGCTGACAAAACTCTAAAAAATGTAGAAGCCACAACAAAAAACGGTGCAATAAGCACCGTTTTTTCGTTAATGAATGGCAATATTATTTGCTAAAGGTATCCCCAAAAAAGTCACCTTCATTCCACTGAGGCTTATCTTCTTGATTTGCTAACGTCCAACCTATTTGAGCATTCACCTTGGTAAAGGTTTCAGCCGCTTTCCAATTAAATGGTTGGTTAATATCATCGCTAGGCTTGTGATAGTGAGTCGACAAAAACTGCCCAAACACTTTGCTGCCATCTACACTTGGATCTTTTGATTTAAGACCTGGCACCATAAACACCGAAGGAACACCTTGCTTAACAAACGCGTAGTGATCTGAGCGCGTAAACAGGGCTTGTTCAGGCCATGGATCTGGGCTTAGTTCAATATCAGCATTTGCCGCCGCTTTTTCCACCGATTGCTGCAAATCGCTGTGGTTTGCACCAAATGCAATAACATCCGCAAACTCATAGGTAAGAATAGGCATATCTAGGTTCACATTAGCCACCATAGACGTTACTGGTACCGTAGGGTTGCGTGCGAAATAGTCGGCACCTAGCAGTCCCTTTTCCTCACCAGTTACAGAAACGAACAAGATAGAACGCTTAGGCTTTTCACTCATCTCACTGAAAAGGCGAGCCGTTTCTAGCATCACTGAGGTGCCTGAGGCATTGTCCATCGCGCCGTTATTGATGTTGTCTTTTTTAACGGTTTTCGCAAAGCCTATGTGGTCAGAGTGAGCAGAAAATACGACGTATTCATCTTTTAACTTCGGATCTGAACCTTCTAACATCCCAACTACGTTAGGACTTGTGATGGTGTCATGCACACTCTTTTTACTGATATCCACGGTGCCTTGTAACGCAAAACCTTTTGGTACTTTGTCAGCCTCAAGGTCAGCATAAACGTCGTCTAAACTGCGCTCAGCGCCTTCAAATAACGTGCGAGCAGCCCCTTCACTCATGTAAGCGCCGCCTTTAAGCTGAGGAAAACTGTTTGCCGGCTCATTGTCATCGTTTAGCCATGCCATGCGTGGTGTATGGATGTAACTTAAACGGCTTTGATAAGGACGCACTTTTTCATTTTTCGGGGTAGTAATAGTGATCATGCCAATGGCACCATTGTCTACAGCATACTTTTGCTTTTGATAACCCGATGCAAAATGCGCCCCTTCTTCTGATGGGAAATCACTCGGCTTACCCGCTAGCGCAACAACAATTTTTCCGTCTACATCTACGCCTTCATAATCGTTGTGCGACAGTTCGTCGGCAACAATTCCGTAGCCCACGAAGACCATTTCACCACTTAACTTCGCATCTACGTTCAATAAGCTAGGACCAGCAAGGTATTGTTTTGGATAGGCGAAATCTACGGTATTGCCGTTTTTCGTCAACGTAAACTGAGGAGATTCTTGAACTAAGTTTGCTTTGCGAAATGATACATCTTGAATAAACCCGTCAGTGCCGGCCGGCGTTAAACCATATTTGGCAAACTCTGTTGCAATATAAAGCGCAGCAATATCGTGCCCACGAGAGCCGGTATCACGTCCCTCTAGTAAATCGTCAGCTAAAAAGAAAAGGTGAGATTTAATTCGCTGAGTATCTGGGCTAAATGCCCCCTCAGTTGATGCATGGGCTTTTGAGGAATGTTCTGTCGTTGAATGATTGTGTGCACTCGCGGCGAAAGTCATTGCCGTTATTGCACTACCTAGTAGTAGTTTTTTTATCATTTTAATTCACCAAGTTTTTATTACGCAAAAATGTTTATTACATGCTTGTCGCTGTAAGTAACATGTTAACTCAGTTCATAGGGGCATTGCTATGCAACCCATTTTGTTTAACACGGGTTTTCTGCCATTGCTCGCATAGTAGGGTCGTTATAAAATTCACTCGTAATTTTTTAAATGATAAGAGTGGCACATGTCTAACGAAGCGTTGTTATATCGTATTCAATTCATCAGCAATGGTGAGCGATACGAGCTATATGTAAAAACTCTCATGCAAGGAAGTCTATTTGGCTTTGTTGAAATTGGGGATTTTGTCTGGGATACGCATACCAGCGTTGTACTCGACCCTAGCCATGAAAAGTTAAAATCTGAATTTGCAGAAGTCACAAAAACCTATATTCCTATGCACAATGTCTTGCGCATTGACGCTGTAAAGAAAAAAGGTTCTGCCAAAATTACTCAATTAGAAAACAAATCTGATAAAGTAACTCAATTTCCTAGTCCAATTTATACACCAACTAAAGAGTAACGCGCCGGGGTTTTCCGGTTAAGGTTACCGGAGACCCTTATGTATCGCTTGCTTCTTGCCGCTACGCTTTTACTTTGCAGCCTCGGCTTATCAGCCAAAAGCTATGATGATAAAAGTCTGTATACACTGCTCGATAACATTTGGCAGTATGAAATGTCTGTATCTCCACTGCTTGCCTCTCGCCAAGGTAATACAGACCTTGCGCATGCACTGCCTGACATATCTCCTGAAGGGCTGAGTGGTCAGCATAAAAATTGGCTTAAGTTCCAAAACCAACTGGCGCATTATGAAAGAAGCAATTTATCGCAAGATGCGTTTATTGCTTTATTGATGCAGCGATACAGGTTGGCAAACTATATAGACCAGTACACGTATCGCTCTTACCTTGTTCCCATTAACTCAGAATACGGTTTTCACAGCGCCATGGCGTCTTTGCCAAACCTGTCTACGTTTAAGCGCGTAGCAGATTACGAGGCGTATATCAGTCGCTTACAGGCGCTAAAACCCTATTTCGAGCAGCAAATTGACTATATGAAACAGGCATTAGCAGAGGGATATACCCAACCTAGCGCTGTACTTAACGGTTTCGAAGATTCTATTTCAACGTATTTAGTGAACGACGTGAAAGAAAGCAGCTTCTACGGGCCCTTTACTCGTTTTCCAGACTATTTTAGCGACACAGAAAAAGCAGCATTGAAAAAACAAGGCCAGCAAGCAGTACGCAATTTTGTACTACCGGCTTACCAAGCGTTTTATGACTTTATGGTGAATGACTATATTCCTGGCGCTCGGGATGACATAGCCGCAGAGAAATGGCCTGATGGGGTTAACTATTACGCAAACAGAGCTAAACATTACACAACCACAGATATGAGCCCAAAAGAGATCCATGAACTGGGCTTATCTGAGGTAGCGAGAATTCGCGCGCAAATGCAGCAGATTGTTGATGACTTAGCGTTTGATGGCTCAATAAACGAATTCATTACATTTTTACGGGAAGACCCTCAGTTTTATGCCACCAGCGCGGAAGAGCTGCTGAAAGAGGCGTCTTTTATCGCTAAAAAAATGGATGCCAAACTGCCGGAATTGTTTGAATACCTGCCTAGAACCCCCTACGGTGTTGCTCCAGTGCCAGATGCCATTGCGCCTAAGTACACCACCGGCCGCTACATTCATCCAAGTAGAGACGATCAGCCAGGTTACTACTGGGTAAATACCTATGCTCTTGATAAGCGCCCCTTGTATGCACTACCTGCATTAACCCTTCATGAAGCTGTGCCGGGGCATCACTTACAAATATCATTAGCAGCAGAGCTTGAGGATCTACCCATGGTTCGCCGCAATACATATATTTCGGCATTTGGCGAGGGCTGGGGATTATATTCAGAATTTCTTGGTATTGAAGCAGGCATTTATGAAGACCCTTACGATAACTTTGGCCGTTTAAGTTATGAAATGTGGCGTGCATGCCGCTTAGTCGTGGATACAGGTATGCATACTATGGGCTGGAGTCGCCAACAAGCGGTAGACTACATGATGGAAAATACTGCACTGTCTGAGCACAACGTTAACACCGAGATTGACCGTTATATATCATGGCCTGCTCAGGCGCTGTCGTACAAAATAGGCGAAATAAAAATAAAAGCGCTACGTGAAAAAGCAGAAACTGAATTAGGCGAACACTTTGACGTTCGAAAATTCCACCGAGCTGTATTAGAAAATGGCTCAGTTCCACTTTTCATCTTGGAACAGCGTATTAATACGTTTATAAAGGAACAAAAGGCTAAAGAGCTATGATTGTTGCATTTGGTGTTATCGGGGTACTCATTCTTCTTTTGATTTATTTCGTGCTACGCGCGCAAAACTTGCAGAAAGAATTAATACTTTCCCGCTCTGCCAATAAGCAGAACAACAGCAAAGTCAATTACGCTCAGCGCAACTTGGTATTAGTGACTGATGCTTTGGAAAAAAACCTGACGCAGCGTTTGCAGAGCCTGTATAAAAGCAGGCTTATTAATCAAGACCAGTATAATGCTTTGTTACCCTTGATGACGTACTTTTCAACCATTGTGATGAACTGCTGCGAAAAAGGCGATTCGCTGGAAGAGTCACTTAAAAAAGCCTTAAGTAACGAAGAGATTTCTTTAGAAGGAATACAGTTAGTTGTAAAAGACTTACCCAGTAATCTTAGAATGTTGTGGTCTAAAAACACAGCCGATGGATTTATAGCATTTTGCCAAGCTGTTACGTCGGTAAAAAGCAGCAGCGACTCTCAAGACGCAGCACAAGCTAAAAAGGCATCCTAACGGCCCAGATTATTCGGCATAACCTACTCTCGGCATAACCAATTGTCGTCATAACTGAGCCTCGGTATCACTAGGTATAAGTCACTTAACTAGTACGGATTAATTGAAAGCTGCTGTTACAGGCAGCTTTGGTTATTGGTGCTTTTAAAGTCTCCATCTTTGTTTTTTCTTATTACTTTTTTATTGCCACATTCATCGAGCAATTTTTATATCTATCTTTATTATCAGCTTCTCGCTCATAAAAAGTGTGAAGTGAAATTTAATGTCTTTCCTTTTTAAAATAATCAGTACGTTAGCAAACTACGAAGTAGAAAGGCGCCGGTTTATCTTGAAAAGACTTCACCTCTCACTATAATACTGTACATATATACAGTATTTGTTGGTGTTATGAATAAGTCATTATCTACGTTAGAAAACCACCCGCATATTTGGCGGGCTAGAGAGCAGAGTCAGCAAGAAGAGCGATTTTCGTTGGGTTTTGATCAGCTAGATGAAGCGCTAAACGGCGGCGTTTCAACCTCTGGCGTGGTTCGTATACGCACACTAACTGGCATTGGCGAGCTCTCTCTATTCAAACAAGTCATCAGCAAGCAACGCTCGCATAAGATGATTGTATTTGTAAACCCGCCAGGAGATATTCAAACCCCTTGGTTAGCAACATTTGGAATTGATGTTAAACAGGTTTTAATTATAAAGCCCAGTACTGAAAAGGAGTCACTGTGGGCAACTGAACAGTGTTTGAAGAGTACGGCCTGCCATTGCGTTATTTTGTGGAGTAATGGGGTAAATACAAAGGAAGCCAGGCGTCTACAAGTAGCAGCAACACATAACGATGCACTTTGTCTTCTTTTCACCCGTCCTAACAGAAGTAGTATGCGCAACAGCGCAGCACTGCAGACATTACCTATCTCTCTAGATTTATGCCTTAACTATCGACAACATGCGTTGGAAGTCAGCGTGCTAAAGCAGCGCCATGGCTGGCCAAAAGATAATATTGCCATACATAACGACTGGACTGCGAACAACCGAGCAATCAAGTGGGCAGTTGAACATAACAAAGTAAAACGTCATGTACTTCACTCAGTGAGTTAATGATGTTGTGGGCCTACCTGTATTTTCATCAAATTACCTTGGATACGCATGAAAAGGCGAGTTTGAGTACGGGCAATAGCCCTCAATACAACACGCAAAAAGAAGTACGACATAAAAGAACAGGTGAATCGGCGAATGGGCTACACCAACCGGGCAAAACACAAATACCGGCTGTTATTGTTTATTGCGAAAAAACAAATCGCATTGTTCAGCGAAATAACGGGGCACTTCAGCAAGGTATAGAGATAGGCCACGGGCTTGCTCAGGCTGCCGCATTATGTCCTCAAATCTGCATTATTCCTTTTAGTGAAGACAATGAACGCCTCACTCTTGTACAACTAGCCCACCAACTTTATCCATTTGTTTCCGATATTGTCTTGGACACCCATAATACACTGGCTATACGACTTGATAATTTAGTGCATTACTATGGCGGTCACAAAGAGCTGTGGAGCACTATCACCCATGAACTTAAATTATCAAAAGTGAGCTACCACTTCGCTACCGCTTGGTCTATTGAAGCCGCACGAATACTGGCTTTAAATGGCGTTGATAACTATGAGTGCGATTGTGACAACATTAAACATAGGTTATCGCAATGCTCGCTATCATTAACCTCGTTGGATAAAAAAACAAAAGAAGCGCTGACTCGTGTGGGCATACGTCATGTTCATCAACTACTTGCCATGCCTGTACATGAACTTGGCAGACGATTCGATAACAACACCATTTCATACCTCACTGCCCTGCGGGGAGAAACATTTCCTCATGTCACCCTTTTTCGGCCTGCAGAGCACTTTGAGCACTTTACGCTTCTCCCTTTTGATGTTGAAAACACGCAACATCTCACTCCTTTTATGGAAAAGCTGCTGGGCTACCTTGCCCACTACTTACGCGCCAGAAATTTACAAACGTCCACACTCTGTTTTCAAATTGATTTTCGAGAGCACCCATCAACGCAGTTAGAAATAAAGTCAGCGCTACCACAAAGCACCGTCGACAGCTGGCTGTCGTTACTCACACTGCGTATTGAGAACGAAGTGTTACCTGAGCCAGCTGTTTCAATAACCCTGCGCTGCGACAACGTCGAAAAAATTGAAGGCAGTAATGGTGACTTCTTCAGCAATCGCTTTAACGAGGTAGCTCAGAAACAATTAATTGGAAGGTTGAACGCAAAATTAGGGGAAGAGTGCACTTTTCAACCAAAAGTGTCAGATACACATCAGTTTGAGACTATGTCGAATGCTGAAATTTCATCTAGCACGCCTGCATCAACATTTACTTCAGACATTGTTCCCACTTTTCTGTTCGACAGCCCCAAACCACTCACTCAATCAACGAAAGTCTGTTTCGGCCCCGTGAGATTACACAGTGAGTGGTGGCATGAAACACCTCGAAAACGTGACTATTTTATTGCGCAAACTGAATATGGAGTGCGCCTGCTGATATTTAAAGACGAAGAGAAACTGTGGTGGGCACAGGGTCTTTTCAGTTAGGGTTGTTATGAATTACAGCGAGCTTTTTTGTCAAAGTCATTATAGCTTTCTAACGGGTGCATCTTCCCCTGCCGAGTTAGTGACTACCGCTTCGTTTTTAGGTTACCAATCTATTGCTATAACCGACGAATGCTCGGTGGCGGGGGTGGTACGCGCATTTGATGAGATAACTCATCAGCGTTTACCGATAAAACTTATTATAGGTAGCTATTTTGTATTTGATGAGTCTCTTTCTTTTGTATTGCTATGTCCAAGTAAAGAAGCATACAGCGAGTTATGCCGAATTATTACTAATGCCCGTCGGCGCTCTGAAAAAGGCGAATACAAACTGGCAGAGTGGGATTTGCGCACCATTAAGCATTGCCAGTTTATATGGCTGCCGTCCGGTAAAAAGGAGTACGACGACCACTGGGCAAGCTGGCTAGCAAAGCAGCCGGCGATTCAGGTTTATATTGGTGCGCAGCGACTACTCGATGGATTAGATCACCATAGGTTTGAAAACTATAACTATCTTCACGCAACCTATGGCTATCCAGTTATAGCCTGTACCGGCGTACTTATGCACCATAGTGACTGTTTACCACTTCAGCATGTGTTGCACGCCACACGAACACATAAGCCTGTAGATGAAATAGGGCGCGCCGCGCTGAGTAATGCAGAAAGAAGCTTACGAACCACGCAGAAAATTAAAAAACTGTATCCTGAGAAGTGGGTTGCTAATACCAATAAACTGGCCTCACAATGTCATTTTTCACTGAGCGAATTACGCTACCAATATCCAGCAGAATTGGTGCCTTCGGGCTACACACCTACCTCATATTTACGGGCGTGTGTTGAACGTGGAATTAAACTGCGCTTTCCTGAAGGCTTACAGCCTGAGATAAGGCAAATTATAGAAAAAGAGCTAGTACTCATTAAAGAGCAAGAGTACGAATACTTCTTTCTCACTATTTACGATATTGTGCAGTTTGCTAAACAGCAGGGTATTTTATATCAAGGCCGAGGCTCAGCTGCTAATTCTGTCGTGTGTTATTGCCTTGAAATAACCGCTGTAGATCCTCGCCAAATTAATGTTCTTTTTGAACGGTTTATCTCAAAAGAACGCAACGAGCCTCCCGATATCGATGTAGATTTTGAACATCAACGACGCGAAGAAATCATTCAGTACATTTTCAAAAAGTACGGCAGAGAGCGGACTGCTATTGCGGCTACTGTTATCTGCTACCGTTTTAAGTCGGCCTTCAAAGACGTGGGTAAAGCACTAGGATTCAGTGAATCTCAACTCGACTTCGTCATAAAGCAAATTAATCGACGGGACAAGGTAATTCCTTGGAAGTCTCAGTTAGCCGACCTTGGTTTAGACCCTAGTAATAAAAGGGTGAGTCTTCTTATTGATTTAACAGAGCAGTTATTAGGCACACCTCGGCACCTTTCACAACACGTGGGAGGTTTTGTAGTAAGTGCAGGGCCACTATACGAGCTGGTTCCTGTTGAGAATGCAGCAATGCCAGAACGTACTATTATTCAATGGGATAAAGACGATATAGAAACCCTTGGCTTACTTAAAGTGGATGTTCTGGCCCTTGGTATGCTGAGCGCAATACGCCGAACATTTGAACTCATCAATAAGCAGTTTCCAGTAGACGTGAGCATTCCCTTTATTACTAAGCTAGGCGATGACAAACAAGTCTTTGATATGATTTGCCAAGCCGATACTGTAGGCGTTTTTCAAATAGAGTCACGGGCTCAAATGACGATGTTACCGCGCCTTAAGCCCCGTAAATATTACGACCTTGTTGTGCAAATCGCCATAGTAAGGCCAGGTCCAATTCAAGGCGATATGGTACATCCCTATCTTATTCGACGTCATGGTAATGAAACAGTGACCTATCCTTCCAAGGAAGTTGAAAACGTATTATCTCGCACAATGGGTGTACCCATTTTTCAAGAGCAAGTCATCCAGCTTGCCATGGTGGCGGCAGGGTTTAGCGGCGGCGAAGCTGATCAGCTGCGAAGGGCAATGGCTAGTTGGAAAAAAGACGGTCGCATATTTGAATTCAGAGATAAATTAATTAAGGGAATGACGGATAAAGGCTATGACAGTACTTTTGCGCACAACCTATTTGAGCAGATTAAAGGCTTTGCGGGTTATGGGTTTCCTGAGTCTCATTCTGCATCATTTGCAGTATTAGCCTATGTGTCTTGCTGGCTAAAATTTTATTTCCCGGTGGAGTTTTACGTGGCGTTACTCAACAGTTGGCCTATGGGTTTTTATACGCCATCACAATTAGTTCAAGATGCTAAACGACACAGTATTAAAGTATTACCGCCTTGCGTTAATAATTCCAATGTAGAACATATAATGGTAATAGATGGCGAACAAAAGCTGCTGCGTTTAGGGTTATCTCTCATTAAAGGGCTTAGTAAAGAAGGCGCTGATGCCGTCGTTAGTCAGCGCCCTAAAAATGGCTTTAGCAGTGTAAATCAGGTTAGGCAAATAAAGCTACGTAGTAACGAATTAGAGGCGCTCGCAAGTGCCGATGCTTTTAAGTTAATTTCTGGCAATCGGTATGAAACTCGGTGGCAAATGATGGATAGCCAAGCCAACCTTCCCCTCTTTGAAGAGGTTATATCAAACCATAATGCTGACAATAAAAGGGCAAAAGACGCTGAGCCGCTGCACTCTCTACCTTCTCAATCTTCTCTACCTTCTCAACCTTTGTGTAATGCTCCCTCAGCAGCCCAAAACTTGCTTGAAGATTATGCAGCCACTGGGCTATCTGTTGATAATCACCCTATCTCATTGCTCAAACAACATAAAAACCTTAAGAAGATTAGCTGGGCACATACCCTTTTTCATAAACCAAACCGTTCAGTGGTGAGCATACTTGGTGCTGTAACAGGTAGGCAGGCACCTGGTACAGCGTCTGGCGTTACTTTCCTTACCTTGGAAGATGATACGGGTAATGTGAATGTTGTAGTGTGGCAAGCCACTGCTAGAGCTCAGCAGAAAGTATTTTTGAAAGCCAAACTGCTTCAAGTTAACGGCATTGTTGAACATTCTAAAGAAGGAGTTGTACACGTTATTGCAGGTAAACTGATTGATAGAACCCCTTGGCTAGAATCGATTATTATTCCATCTCGCGATTTTCATTGAGATAATTTATGTTATCTTCATAAGGGCTAGCGTAACGTAAATGCATTATCGTTTTGGAGTATAAAGTGAAGCATTGGGCAGTAGCGTGTACTTTTGCAGTGTTTGGTATTTTGGGTAGTGCTAATGCCATAGCTGAACGTTTTATTGTGGGCGCGCAAAATTTATCTTATTTTCCCCATTACGACTTTGAGTCAGATGTTGATAAAGGCGTTGGGTGGGCAATACTTGAAGCATTTTCAGATGTGTCAGGTCACGAGTTTATCTATGTAGACTTACCCATAAGGCGACTTCAGATGGAGTTAATGAAAGGTAATGTGGATTTCGTCTACCCTGACAACGATAGATGGTACAACAGTATTACAAAAACCAAAGATAAAAGCTTTTCTCTTCCGCTCACCCATGCGGTAACGGGTACTATCGTAAAGAAAAAGAAAGCAGGTAAAGGCTTAACGGCGATAAAGAACCTTGCCATGCCGCTTGGTTTTACCCCTGTAAACTGGCAAGAGAGAGTCAATAATGGCGACACCTTACTCACCTCAGTAAAAGATGTACCGCAGGGATTTGCCTTACTTCAACAAGAAAAAGTTGATGCTTTAGATTTAGAATACCATGTGGCCCAATACTCAACTGCAACATTACCGCAATACGACGATGTTACTTTAGACCTTACTTTGCCGCACAATGAAGTCTCATTTTGCATTTCCACTTTAGCGCATCAGGGCATTATTGATGAACTAAACGGGTTTATTACATCAAACCCTGAGCTCATAAATGAGATAAGGGCTAGGTATGCAATAACCCCCCTCTCTGAACTTTTCGATACTCTGGTAAGTGAGCAGCAATTAGCACCGAATGAAGTTTGGACAAAGAGCATGCCCAGCGCAGAATAAGGTTATAAATGACTGACACTTTTCTGCTTTGTAAAAACTTCTCATCGCTGGGTAAATCTCTCTACTGATGTCTTGAATTTTCATCCTAAAAATCTTTAAACTACTGTTTTTAATAACTTATATTACTTGGTCACGTTTTTGCTAAGACTCCTTATCATTAAGGAGTACACATGAACCGTTTTACACTTTTATTTTACATTTTGCTTTTCCCTTCATTACTATTTACCACCAATTCACTGTCGGCTAAACAAACTGTAAGTGCTGATTACATGCACGGGTTTGATGGTATTGATGGATTGAGGTTTGCCTACCGTCCATTTACACAAGATATTACTACGCAGTGGTTTGGTGATATAAAGCTCTATTGGGAAGCTAGCGCTGTTGTGTGGGAATACGGTGAAAGTAACACCAGAAGCACAAGCTATGCGGTTTCTTTAACCCCTGTTTTTATGAAGCAGATTACGACCATTGCCAACCAGTACCCTCTATACATAGAGGCAGGCATTGGCGCTAGCTATATCGGCGATCAAGAAGTAGCGGGTAAAGACATTGGCTCTAACTATCAGTTTGAAGACCGACTCGGTATCTTCGTTGAGTTAGATGAAAGCCAGCACGTTGCCGTAAGATACATGCACTTTTCAAATGGTGGATTTAATAGTGACAACCCAGGACTAGACTTTCTCAACCTATCCTACGCTTATCATTTTTAAATCAAAATAACGTGTGCTTAGCCCAATGGTCGTGTTCTTTGCGCTAAGCACATTTCATCACAACACCGTATATTAAGCTCTACTACCAATCAATTTATCCTAACTGCTATTCCTGCTATTCCCGCTGTGCCCGCTATGCCCGCTATGCCTGCTATGCCCGCTATGCCCGATATGCCCGCTATGCCCGCTATACCCGCTGTGCCCGCTATGCCCGCTATGCCCGCTATGCCCGCTATGCAGCATTTTCAAAAACTGTTTCCTTTTAACAATCACAAACATAAAAAATAATGATGATTTTACTCAATTAACAATAAAAACAGCAGGTTAGGTTTTTGGCATAAGTCGTGAATAACATTATGTGAAGAATTGGAAAGTTAAAAGTGAAAGCTTTAAACGCAACTAAGATTTATAGAGGTACTGATAATTTGTATGTCGTAGGTTAGCTCATTAATGGGCAACTCTGTAAATCGAGACACTATGGACATAGAAGGATTTATATTATGAAAATTGCCACGCTTACCGTAGTAATAGGAACTGTACTTTCAACATCAGCTTTTGCAGGCCATCACGAAACTAAGATCGAGAAAAGCTTTAGCGCACTCGATATGGACGGCAGCGGATTTGTTACTAAAGCCGAAGCTAAAGATACAGTAAACCCCAAACTACTTGCGAAAATGGACACTGATGGCGATAACAAAGTAAGTCGTACAGAGTTTAATAACTTTGTTGAAGAGAAACCTAGCATGTTTAGCGACGATATTATTACATCAGCAAATACGCTAACTGCTACACAACCTTTAATGTCAGAACAAAAGAAGATGTCAGCATTAGAAGATGGTGAAATGATCTCAGAGAAGAATAAAGAGCTTCGTACAGAGATGTCAGCTACAGCAGATAGCAGATTCACAGATCTCGATATGGACAGTAACGGCTCGCTCTCTATGAAGGAACTAGAAGCTAGCGAAGTCGAAGGCAATATTTCAGATATGGATACCGATGGTGATGAAGAGATAACCAGAATGGAATACCGTGCATACTTCGAGCAAATAGAAACTGAATAAGCAATAAATGGGGTCAGATCCACATTATTTGCCTACTATTCTAGTTTAAACACTATAATATTAGCAATATGGGGTTCTGGCCCCTTTTTTGTGTTCGATAGCCAGATCTAAGCGCTATGAATATTAACAATACTATTCTGACCCTCTATTATGCTGCCTCAATTTATATTTGTTAAGTTGCATGTAATGAATGTAGTCGGTGATTAATGCGGTTCTGACCCTGGTTTATGTTGGCTAGATTGGATGTAATAAATGGGGTCAGATCCGCATTATTCCGACGATAAATCGATAATTTGGTTAAGAACCACATACCTTGATCCTTTGCCCGCTGTAAGCTTTGTGGATAATGATAAATAGGGATCTGACCCTAAATATTGAGTTGGATGCGCTGAATGTAATTGGGGAATTAATGTGGAC